>JAZSND010000056.1:0-106708 GCA_045536235.1 Acutalibacteraceae bacterium
CCAAACCATTTCTATTATACTCGGAGGTTAATTCTTTTTTCTACGTTTTTGTGGCTTGCTGTTGCTCGCCACTTTCTATTTTTACTAAAGCTTTTTATTCCCCCGGTAGAACCGGGGGTTTTGTCTTTGCTGAAGAGACAATCAAAGGTCGTAATCCTTCAACGGATTGCGACCTTTATATTATTTATTCAACTATCCACGATGTGATATACGCTGTATTTTCAGGTATATCAAAATTCAAGCTTTCAAGCCGTTCAAACTTTCCGTTCAGGCCTTTTTCTGATGCAGCAAGATGGAAATGACAAGCTGCTATACCGGAATCAATACGCTTCATACGTATACCCCGAACAGTATCATCCGGCAGGTTTGCAGCAAAAAAATGAAACGCATTATCTGCAAAAACAACACGCCACGGCTGCTTATTCTCAGCTGACGGTGCAAGGCGCAGCATTTCCAGAGGGAAGGCATAGTCCCCTGCTTTATCCTTTGGAAGCGGCTGCGAAAATCCGCCATCAAAAAACACCGTTTCCCACGGAACACGGTTATCCGCTTTTAGCTTTGAGCGAAATACCTTTTCAATTATTCTGAGATTTTTCTTTGCATAGCCAACGGGCGATACAATAGGAAAATGCTCGTTCTCAGCAGGCTGCATAGCCTGCGCAAACGCACCTCTGTTAAATGTTCCGCCAAGCCAGCAGGTGCCCAGACCCAGGCTTTGTGAAAAAAGAACAAGCTGCTCAAATTCGTAGCCCACAGCCTCAGCCGCATAGTTTTCATCCGGCACAGCTACACCGATAAAAAGCGTTGCACCGCTGATAAAACCGTATGTGCCGAGTTTTTCTCCATTTGGTGCAACCTCCTTGTCAATCAGTTTAAAACGCACCTTAGGACCGAAGGGGTTTTTAATTGATGCAGCATATTCCATTAATTTTTTGCGTGTGTTTTCATCAACGGCACGCTTGTCGTATGTCCGTACACTATAGCGTGATTCAACAGTATCTTTTACAGAAAAACCGATATTCATCGTATTTCCTCCACAACATTATTCAACATATATGTTTTGCAGTAAAAACAATTCTGATGTTTTCATTCCGTTCTCATTTTAACCGTTCTTTTTGCGGCAAGCCTGCACGCACGCTTATATGCTTCCGCAAGGTACTGCTCGAGAGGCATTTTGCCGTAGGCATCGTTTTCGTGTCGGTCCGGCTTTGAATTAAGACACAGTTCAAAGGTCATAATCCCGTCAAAGCCACATCTGTCGAGCCTTTGCATACGTTCATCCCAATCGGCTATTCCGTCAAAGGGAAGCAAATGCAAATCATCATGCCAGTATATTCTGCCGCCGAAATCCTTGATGCCAAGATTATCGTTTATATGGGTTGCAATAAGCTTATCCCCGTAAAGCGCAAGCAGGTCCTTTGAATAATTATAGCACATTTCATGCCCTGTATCCCAGCAAAATCCGACCGCTTCGCTTGATGCAAAGTGTTTCATTATTGCCTGAAGGTATTCTTCCCCTTCAGTATTTTCAAAGGCAATTCTGACCCCCCGTTTTTCAGCCTCGGCTATTACCCTGCCATAACGTTCAAGACCGATTCCGGTAGGCTTTCTGTCATCGTCAAAGCCGATATAAACATGCGAAACCATAATCGGTATATCATTGTCTGCGCAGACGTTAACACATTCAATCAGCTCATTGACAGCAATTCCGGCGAGCTCATCATCACCGTGCCACATATCGTCACTTTTATTGAACGGTGCATGAATTGACTGGTAAATCATACCGATTTCTTTTGCATAAGCTGCGTATTCCTCAATCGGGTCGCCGTGATGCCAATCGGTACAAAAGCCGTCAAAGCCTGCTTCCTTAAACATTTTAATCTGTGTTTTTGTATCAAAGCCAAACTGCGAACTGACACTCAAAGCGGTTTTTTGTTTATACATAAATATACTCCTTTAACTCAAATAATCGTTCCAAATTTTATGTACCTGTACTCAATCATCATTCACGTAAAGAGATTCCACACTCTGAATTACATTATTAATAATATCACTTTAACAATCAAAAATCTATCAAAATTATAAAAATATATAAAATGCCCCTGCATCGTACGATGCAGGGGCAAATGTTGTTAACTTATAAATTAATATTTAATACCTGAATAGGTTGTGTTTGTAACTGCTGCACCTGTGCCGTTGATTGTTACAACTGCCTTAAGAGCAAGCTGAGCATCGAAAGCGTAGGAGTACTTGATGTTTGTGATCTTGCCTTCAACAACTGTAACTTCAACCTTGATGTTAGTGTATTTTACTGTGGTGCTGTTAACCTTGATTGCTGTTGTGAATTCTGCGATACCATCAACAACTTCTTCATGTGTGATGAAGTCATTTGTAAATCTGGAGAGAGGTGTAGCACCTGTCTTCTTGGGATCTGTTGCGTTTGCAAGAGTGAATGTGTAAACACCGTTGGAAACTGCAAAGGAGCTGAGATCGCCTGCCTGGAGAGAAGCTGCCTTTACCTTGTAATCGCCCTTGATATCGTCAGTACCGACGTTGCCTGTTGTTGAGCCGATGCCGATGAAATCACCGACAACTGTATCAAGGTTGGAGTTTGAATCAATAGCGCTGATGATGCCGTTAAGAATGTTTGTTGCACCGCCGACATTGATCGGGTTTGTGTATGTGCAGTTTCTGTTGACGGCATATTTACCGCTCTTTGCAATCTTTGCTGTTTCAGCATTGAAGAAAGCTGCAAATTCAGCTGCTGTCATTTCTGCGTTAGCTGCTGTTGTTTCTTCTTCGGAGGTTTCTTCCTCAGCAACTGTTGTTTCCTCTGCTGCTGTGGTTTCTTCCTCAGCAACTGTTGTTTCTTCTGCGACTGTTGTTTCCTCTGCTGCTGTGGTTTCATCAACTACGGGAGCATCAACAGGATCTGTTACTTCGGGAGCTGCTGTTGTGGTTTCTGCATCGTCGTTACCGCCGCATGCTGCAAGGCTGAAAACGAGAGCGATAGCCATAAGGAGAGCTAAAAGCTTTTTCATGGTAAAAATCCTTTCTGTACTTTTGTTTTAAATCGGTTTATTAACTGTAATTAATATGCAAAGCTTGCGAAATCAGCTACTGTGTAGATAACGCCTGAACCCTGCTTGATTGTAAGAATATAGTTAACCTTATCAAGAACTGTATCAATCTTGATTGTGTACTTGAGTGAGCTGAAAGCCTTATCTGCTACAGCAATCTTAGCAACGATCTTTGCTTCAGTTGTTTTGCAGGTGATTGTTTCAGCGGATGCACCTTCAGATTCAAGACCTTCGTGCATTTCGTTGATATCCTTATAGTCGTTTGTGAACTTGTTAAGTGCACTCTTGCCCTTGAGGGGGTTTGTTTCGGACTTAACGTTGATAGTTACTTCATAGTACTTGCCGTCTGCAGAGAGCTTGCATGTAGCAGAAGAAACGTCAGAAGCGGAAAGTGTGCTCTTAACAATTTCTGTGCTTGCCTTGCCCTTAGCAACAGTAATGGTTTCTGTACCTTCACCGAGGAAGCTGCCGACAGCGTCACGAACCATATCGAGCCTACCGATAGCACCCATTTCGAGGTTCTGGAGCTCTGTTGTTACAGTCTTGCTGTAGCCGGGCTTTGCAGAAACAGCGTTAGCTGTTGCTTCGTTGTAAAGAGCAACGATATCTGCTACTGATGTGGGAGCTACGGGAGCTGCTGTTTCAGCCTCGGAGGATTCTTCCTCTGCAGCTGTTGTTTCGTCTGCAGCTGTTGTTTCGTCTGCAACTGTTGTTTCTTCTGCGGCTGTTGTTTCGTCTGCAACTGTTGTGTCATCCTCTACGGGAGCATCAACTGCTGTTGTTTCTTCAACAACTGTTGTTTCTTCTGCGACTGTTGTTTCTTCGGGAGTTTCGTTGCCGCCGCATGCTGCGAAGGAAACGAGCATCATAGCAGCAACAATAAGTGCAACTACTGACATAAGTACTTTTTTCATTGTGGATATCCCTCTCATTCAAAATTTGATAGATTCAAGACTGATATTCAATCTCTTTTTACACTATACCAAAAAACATATGAATTAGTCAATAAAAAAATCGTAACATTTTATGAAAAAACTGAAAATCATTTTAAAATCATACACACCGCTATCGGCAAAAATATCGCCGGCAGACAATTCATTACCTTAATATTGGTAAGCTTCATCATATTCAACGCTATTGCAATAATCAGAAGTGAGCCCACACAGGTCATATGAGCTACGGTATAA
Organism: Acutalibacteraceae bacterium; assembly: GCA_045536235.1. Lineage (GTDB taxonomy): Bacteria > Bacillota > Clostridia > Oscillospirales > Acutalibacteraceae > UBA8612. Next base: position 4,268 of record JAZSND010000056.1, read on the forward strand.
TCGTTGAGATACGGCGCAACAAAGCCTGCAAGCAGAGTTATTGAACCCTGATAAATGAATATCGGTACAGCACTTGCCAGTACGCCCCAACCGAGAGTAGACGCTAAAACAATTGCCGTAACGCCGTCAATTACCGATTTTGTAATCAACGTACTGTAATCGTTTGATATACCGCTGTCAAGCGAGCCGACTATAGCCATTGCACCTACGCAAAAAAGCAGACTTGCGCTGACAAAACCCTCAGCAAACTGCGGCTTACCGTTATTCTTTGACAGCTTTTTCTCAATTTTGTGCGCAAAGTTATTAACATGTTTATCAAAATCAATCAGGCTGCCGATTATTGTACCGACTGCCATTGAAATAACGGCAACCAGCGCATTGCTGCCCTCAAGTGCACCGTCAATTCCGATAAACAGCACACACAGCGCCATACCTTTCATGACAGTATCCGACACTCTTTCGGGCAAACCTTTTTTCAGCAGCAAACCCAATCCGCCGCCGACAACGACAAGTGCAACATTGACTAAGCTGCCTGTGAGTGAAAGTAACTTTTCCATTCAAGAACATCTCCGCATTTAAAATACGTTTTGCATTATATCACCAAATGCTTTTATGCACAAGCACAAAAGCAATGCAAATTCATAAAATATTGTAAGGAGGCATATAAAATTATGTTTGTAACCAAAGAATATAACCGTGAAAATGCCCTTGCTTACGCCAAGCGATGGGCACTTGACCGCAATCCCCTGTTTTTCAGCTTTAACGGTATAGGCGGCGACTGTACCAATTTTGTTTCGCAAAGCATTTTTGCAGGCAGCTGTGTGATGAATTACACGCCAACCTACGGCTGGTACTACATATCCTCCAACGACAGGACCCCGTCGTGGAGCGGTGTGCAGTACTTTTACGATTTCATTATCAACAACAAAGAGCAAGGCCCGTTTGCAACAGAAGTAACGGCAGACAGAATAGAAATCGGTGATGTTATCCAGCTTGGAAACGATGAAGGACTTTTTTATCACACAGTGATAGTCGTTGACAAAGCAGATAACGAAATCTACATCGCCTCTCACTCCGACGATTACTACCGCCGACCGCTGAGTGACTACGACTACGCATATATACGCTACCTGCACATTGAGGGAATACGCTTTGAAATAGAAGCCGGCGATATATGCTTTGAAACACTCATAAACGGCGGAATCGAGCCTTTTGAAGATGAAAGCTGACCTGCAAGAATATATTTGTATATTTTATTATAAAAACCTTGAAAAACTTTTTCTTATATTGTAAAATGTTTCTAAATATATAAATTCATATTATGGAGGAAGTATGAAAGAAAAGTATCTGACTTTAAAAGAACGTATTTCTTTTACCGCAGCAGCCTTTGGCAGAAGCGGCATTTACACCATCATGTCAATGTTTTTGCTCCGTTTTTATACGGATGCAGCCGGCATCGACCCCATCGTTGCCGGATACATAATTTTAGGCGGCCGTATTTTTGATGCAATCAACGATCCGCTCATGGGCTACATTGTTGACCATACAAAATCGAAATGGGGTAAAATGCGCCCTTACCTGCTGTTTTCTCCGCTGCCTATCGGAATTGCTACGGTACTGCTTTTCTTCACTCCTGCATTTGATTCAATGGGTGCAAAAGTTGCATACGCTGCCGTAACCTACATACTGTGGGGTATCTGCTTCACTGTTCAGGACGTTCCGTTCTGGGGTTTAAGTTCTGTTATTACTCCCCTTGAAAGCGAAAGAACATCATTCATCTCCACAGCACGTCTTGGCAGCACCGCCGGAGGTATTCTGCCGACCGTACTTATTCCCGTATTCATTGCCGACAACGCCTTCGGACTGAAAAAAGGTTTCTTTGTTTCGGCAATAATTTTTGCTGTACTCGGCACGGTACTTTCAAGCCTTGCATTCTTCAACACAAAAGAACGTGTCGAACAAACAAAAGACAGCCTGCCGCTGAAAACAACGGTCAAGGCTGTAGCTAACAATAAAGTACTTATAATCGTCATTCTTTCTACTGTACTCGGTTCAACAACCGTTATGGCAAATGTATCGGCAAGCTATGTTTACAACTATCTTGTTGAGGACAGCGGAATTATTCCCAAAGGTATACTCCTCACGGCAATGACAGTCGCCATCGGTGTAGGCATGGTGCCCGCAATGATACTGCTGCCCATACTGCGCAAAAAGTTTTCGCTCAAGGCAATTTATATCGGTGCATCCGTTTTCGGTATAATTTCACACCTCGTACTCTGGTTTGCAGGCTATTCAAACATCTACGTACTGCTTATCTGCTTTGTATTCATGGGCGTGCCGCTTGGTGTATATAATGTTATCACCTATGCTCTTATTGCAGACAGTGCCGACTATGCGCTGTGGAAAAGCGGCGTACATATCGAGGGCGTATGCTTTGCATTCCAGACATTCTTAAGCAAGGTAAGTGCAGGTATAGCAACCTTTGCTACAAGCGTTGTGCTTTCTGTCAGCGGCTTTGTTCAGCCGATCAACGATATTATCCAACAGCAAAGCCAACAGACCCGAAACGGTCTTTTCTTCATGATAACGCTGCTGCCTGCAATCGGCTTTGCACTTGCGGCAATCCCGATGTTCTTCAACGATTACACAGGCAAACTCAAGGAAGAAATACAGGCTGAGCTTACAGCAAAGAGATAAATCAGATACCGAGCTTCATCTCAAGCTCAATAAGCTCTTTGAGAAATTCACTTGTTTTGCGAAGATGCTGTGCTGTTTTTTCATCACGCAGCAAATATTTGCCCGTCCTTCTTACCGCACGGGTAAAGCGGCGGTCAAGTCTTGCTTTTGCTTTTACAAGCGGACAGGCTGCCGTAGCACGGGGGTCATAGATAACACGGATTTTCTCTTCACCCTCATCTTCAACCACAAGCGGAAACAGCGGATATATGCGGCATGCAAGCGGCCTTTCACAACGTGAACAGCTGCCCGAGCATTTCACAAGCGGTGTTTCACCGTCAATTACTTCAAAGCCGTCAAGAGCTTCGAACAGCTCCTTTTCGTAAGGAAACAGCTCCATGCTATCACCGAGCGTATCCGTACAGCAGGCTGCCGAGCAGACTTCTCCGCAATCCGTCTTACCGAGAGGAGTTGCCTTATCAAGCAGATTATACGCTTCACGGAGAGCTTTATTTTCAATTTTCATATTTTTCACCTCATAAATTTATCAAGTCCATTTTAATTATGCAACACATAATTGTCAATAAAAAATACTAACGCAAGGAGAATACAATGGAAACAATCAAACTGCGTACCACGCTAAACAGATTCTGCACCTTCTTCAAAAAAGACGATGCTTCGATTCCGCAGGAGCTTTTTTCTGCAGAATGCAGCGTACCTGACCTTTCAGGAATACGCTTCCCCCTGCCATCACGTAAAAAGGATTACACCTGCTCAGCAGTAAGCAACGACGGCGTACTCTGGCTCGGCTCAAAGGGCGGTGTCACACGTTGGGACGAAAATGCTGAGGACGATGACAAGGTCATGCACTTCGGCGGCAACCGTTACCTTTACGATAACAATGTACTTTCCCTTATCCCCGACGGCGACAAGGGTGTCTGGGTACAGACCGAAACAGGTGTTGTGCACATTGAAATGAAGCCTGTGTATCCCAGAGAAAAAGCAGAAATGCTGCTTGAAGAATCGCTTAAAATAGTTGACAGACGAGGCATGTTCAGCCAGAAACGCCTTGCAACACCACGTGACCTTGATTCATTTGTTCCCTACGGTCACTCAGACAATGACGGCGGCTTTACATCGTGGTTTTCCGTCGGCACACTTTACCGCTACGCCGTACTCAAAAGAGAGCTTGGTGAAGATGCACCCGAAACAAAGGCTGCACTCAAGCTCGCTATGAGGACAAGCGAAGCCTGTATGCTGCTGCTTCACGTTTCAAAACGAGGAAACGGTTTCCCTGCAAGAAGCTACCTTGTACACGACGAGCCTGTGCCTGATGACGGTCTTTTCTACCGCATCCAGGGAGATAAAGCATATGCCGTTGAAACCACCGACACAAAAGCCAAGGGCATCTACGGAATGGAAATTGATGCTTCGGCACCCATTCCCGAAAGACTGCGCAAGCTCTTTACAGACTGCGGCTATACCGAAGAAGGTCTTGTATATAAAGGTGACACCAGCAGCGACGAAATTACAGGACACTTTATGCAGCTTTATTATTCACACGTTTTCCTCAACGGTATTGACCCCGAATTCGACGAGCTTGTTAAGCAGTCCACCGTCAACCTTATGGCTCACATAATAGATAACGGCTATCAGCTCATGGAATGTAACGGTCAGCCGACAACATGGGCTAAGTGGAACCTCGAATACTTTAACACACCCATGGGCTGGACTGATGCCTGCCTCAACTCCGCAGAGCTGCTTTCATACCTAAAAATGACAATGGCTATCACCGGCGAAAAAGGCAGATGGCAGGAAGAATACGAAAAGCTTATCAGTATGGGTTATGCCGACCTTGTAGTCAAGCACTATGACAGAGCATATCAGACATCCTTGCTTGAAGGTAACGACATTGCTGCTGAGCTTATGTACGGCGACAACATGCTTGCAGTCTGCTCATTCTGGGCTCTTTGCAGACTTGAAGAAGACCCCGAGCTGCTTGCAAAATACAAGAAGGGCTTTGAAACATGGAGAGGCACAGTCTGCCGTGAGGATATGCCCGGCTACGAATATCCGTTTGCTTTCAGCTGCGGTACAGAAGGACTCAACATGGAGGGCAATGCAAAGTGGTTTGAGCGTTTTAATGTAAGCCGCCTTGCAGCAGGTGTCAGCCTTGAGGGCAGAAACGATGTTGCTAAAAAGCACCGCTGGAATTATGACTATGTTGAAACATCGTTTCTGCTTCAGCCCGACGAGCACTTCATTGCGAAATACGACCGCAATCCGTGGGAATTCAAAAATGAGGATTCAGGCGGAATTCACGTTGTTGAAAGCTGCTATGTTTATACATTCGCTTATTGGATAGGCATTTACTACGGCCTTATTGAGGACTAAGGGAGGATAAAGAAAATGAAACAACCTATACATCTTATCGGCAATGCTCACCTTGACCCCATCTGGCTCTGGCGCTGGCAGGAGGGCTGCAACGAAGTTATGCAGACATTCCGCTCAGCACTTGACAGACTTAAGGAATACAAGGGCTTTGTTTTCACCTGCTCTTCTGCTGCATACTACCGCTGGGTAGAGGAAATTGACCCCGAAATGTTTGCAGAAATTCAGAAGATGGTAAAGAAGGGTCGCTGGCATATAGTCAACGGCTGGTGGGTACAACCCGACTGCAACATGCCAAGCGGCGAAAGCTTTGCAAGGCAGGCACTCTACAGCCAGCTTTACTACTACGAAAAGTTCGGCAAAATCTGCAAAACCGGATACAACGTTGACTCCTTCGGTCACAACGCAATGCTTCCTCAGCTGCTCCGTCAGGGCAGTATGAGCGCATATGTTATGATGCGCCCGGGTAAACATGAAAACGCAGAAATCCCCGAAAACGCTTTCTGGTGGGAAAGCCCCGACGGCTCAAGAGTACTCACATACCACATTCCCGACGGCTACGGTCACAGCACACCTCAGCATCTTGACAGAGTTATGGGTGACTATATGCAGCGTGCCGAAAACAGCGGACACGGCATGATGCTGTTTTACGGTGTAGGCAACCACGGCGGCGGACCGACAAGAAGAGATATTGAGCATCTTAAAGCAAAAATGGAAGAAGACGGCTTTGAGAGCCTTGAATTCTCCTCCCCCGATGATTTCTTTGAAGAGATGCTCTGCACTCCGCTTGATATCCCCGTATGGACAGATGATTTGCAGCACCATGCAAGCGGCTGTTATTCCGCAACCTCACTTGTAAAGCAGCTCAACCGCAAATGCGAGAATGAGCTTGCTGCTGCAGAAAAGTTCAACACCGTTGCTGCAAAAGTTGCAGGCGGTATCCCCTCAACCAAAGAGCTTGCAGAGGCCTGGAGAAAGGTATGCTTCAACCAGTTCCACGATATACTCTGCGGTTGCTCAATAATGGAAGCATATGAAGATGTTAAAGCAAGCAGCGGCTACGCACTTGATGTTGCTGCAAATATATATAACACCGCCCTTATTAAAATTGCACGTCAGATTGACACATGGATTGACGGTGTTGCAGACCCCGAATGTTCGGAAGTACGCAATCACGGCGCAAGGCAGGAATTCCCCAGACCGATTGTTGTGTTCAATCCCCTTTCATTTGCTGTTGAAATGCCCGTTCGCACATATCATCCGAGCGAAAAGGTAACCGACAGCGAGGGTAACGAAATACTCTTCCAGAATGTCCGTTCATCACGTTCAAACGACAGCCACCTCGATACCCTGTTCATGGCAAACGTTCCCGCTATGGGCTACGCTACATACTGGCTGTATGCAGACTGCGACGAACCTGAGCTCAAAACAGACCTGACCTCCGGCGACAAAGATGTTCTGTTCATGGAAAACGGGCTTATCAGAGTTGAGTTTGATAAGACAAGCGGCGGTATCTCAAAGCTGTTTGACAAAGCAAGCGGTATTGACTATGCTGCCAAGGCTAATCTTGCAGTCCCCACCGTCATAGATGACCATAAAACAGACACGTGGGCACACAACGTTTTCAAGTTCCACGATATCAAAGGTACTATGGATGTTGTTTCTGCTGAGCTTATCGAAAAAGGTCCGCTGCGTACAAGCGTAAGAATCAAGTATATTTTCAACCGTTCAACACTCACTCAGGAATTCTGCCTTACATCAGGCAAAAAGAATATCCGCGTAAAGTGCAAGGCTAACTGGAGCGAGCAGTTCACCATGCTCAAGCTGCCCTTTGACATCGGCGGCGAGGATGAGATTTCAACCTACGAAATTCCCTGCGGCTACATCAAACGCCCCTGCAACGGTGAAGAAGAGCCTGCTCAGCAGTGGGCTGACATCACCTCAACAATAGACGGCAAGCGTGCAGGTCTTGCAATTGTCAACGACAGCAAGTACAGCTATGATTGTCCCGGCACCATGCTGCGCCTGACAGCTTTGAGAAATGTTATCTTTGCAGACCACTATTCGCCCAGACCTGATGCTGACTTCAACTTTACTGATGAGGGTATGCAAAGATTTGAATATGCGATTTTCACTCACGAGGGTGAGGTTGAAAACACCGAAATAATGAACCTTGCAGCTAAGTTCAACTGCAGACCCGTAACCGTAGTTGAAAGCTACCACAAGGGTAAGGGCAAGCCGCAAAAAGCAAGTTTCCTTGATATAAATAAGGGTAATATAATAGCAACTGCTTTCAAATTCTGCGAGGATGGCTCCGGTGATGCAGTATTGCGCTGCTTTGAAGCACAGGGCAGAAAGACAAGAGTTAACATTATGTGCGATATTGTTGATGCAGCTTTCCGTGTTGACTTCCTGCCGCACGAAATCAAAACCTTCAGAATCCATGCAGACGGCAAGGTTGAAGAAGTAAACTTCCTCGAAGGTGCAGATAAAGAGTAAAGGATTTTCCTGAATGAAGATTTATACAAGCGAACGCATGAAACAAATAGAAGCAGCGGCAAACGAAAAAGGCTTAAGTTACCTTGAGATGATGGAAAACGCCGGTGCTGCCTGCGCAAAAGCAATATATAGCGAATTTGACTGTGCAGGCAAAAAAATAGCCGTAGTTTGCGGCAAGGGCAAAAACGGCGGTGACGGCTTTGTAGCTGCCAGATTGTTAAGAAAAAAAGGTTGTCGGGTGAGTGTTATACTCGCCTGCGGTTCCCCTGTTGCAAACGATGCGCTGATAATGTTCGGCAAATTGCAGGAAGTGCCTGTTTTCCTGTTTGAGCAGGAGCAGGCAAAGGAAGAAATTGCAGCTGCGGATGTTATAATTGATGCCGTTTTCGGGTTCGGATTCAAAGGCGGGCCTGACGAAAAAACAGCAGAGGTTTTCCGCAGCATCAATACTTCTGCTGCAAAGATCGCAGCAATTGATATTCCCAGCGGAGCTGAGTGTGACAGCGCAAAGATATGCACAGACTGCGTAAAGGCAGATATCACACTTGCCATCAGCTGCCGTAAGCCTGCACATGTATTAAAACCTGCATGCATTAATTGCGGTAAAATAAAAGTTGTTGATATAGGTCTTGACACATCCGTTGCGAAAGAAGAATTCACTGCCCTTTCCGCCAAAGCGCATAAATTTTTACCTGAGCGTGACTGCTTATCGCACAAGGGTGATTACGGAAAGGTGCTCAGCATCTGCGGCAGTATGAAATATCCCGGTGCAGCTGTGCTGGCAGCAACGGGTGCAGTAAAAATCGGTGCGGGACTTGTGTTTGCAGCCTTTCCCGAAAAGGCATATCCTGCAATAGCATCAAAGCTGACCGAGCCGATTATGCTTCCACTCCCCTGCTGCGAAGAAGGTTTTCTTGCAAGAGGTGCAATAAACGCACTGCTTACCGAAGCCAGAAAGGCAGATGCCATACTTATCGGCTGCGGTTTAGGACAAACGCTCGGCACGTCAAGCGTGTTTGAAGAAGTACTTTCAGCCTGCAAATGTAAGGCTGTTATTGATGCTGACGGCATAAATCTGCTCAGTGCGAATATAAATATGCTGGAAGCAGTTAAGGGGCGTGCAGTAATTACTCCGCATCCCGGTGAAATGGCAAGACTGTTAGGACTTACTGTACAGCAGGTAAACGAAAACAGGCTGCCGCTTACAGCAGCACTTGCAAAGAAATACGGCATTACAGTTGTGCTCAAAGGCGCAAACACCGTTATTTCTGACGGAAACAAGGTTTATGTCAACCGTACCGGAAACCCGGGCATGGCTCGCGGCGGCAGCGGCGACCTGCTTGCCGGTATGGTTGCAGGATTACTTGCACAGGGCTTCGGACCGTTTGAGGCTGCGGTTGCCGCAGTACACATACACGGCAAAGCCGGTGATGTAGCTGCAAAATCTCTTTCGCAGCACGGCATGACCCCTTCCGATATGGTCAAAGCACTCCCGAAACTGCTTTCCGAATACGAGCAGTAAGGAGAAATACATTTGAGAAAGCTTTTGTCCGCAGTTTTAGTTACGGTTCTTTTTTTGACAGGATGTTCAGCAAGTACGAAACCGCAGGAAATTGAAATTAACCGCAATTTTGCGGCAAAGGCAACAATAACACAAAATTCAGCAGCGTATACAGCCGATTTTGAAATTAACGAAAACGGCTGCAGCGCTGCTTTTGTATCCCCCGAAGAAATATCAGGACTGAAAATCAGCTTTGACGGCAACAGTTTCACATACACGTTTAACGAGCTGGAATTTACCTCGCCGCCCAAAAACGAAGTACAGCAGTTTCTCTCTCTCATATATTCAGCAATAAACGACCGCACGGGGGTATTGATAAAGGAGGAAACACATTATTCCGTACAAGGCAGTACACAGTACGGTACATACTATATTAATGTAAATAATAAGATGCTCATTCCAACCTTTCTTGAAATTGAACAGGCAGACCTCGCAGTCAGATTTGAACAGCCGCAGACTCCCGAACAAATTGCAAAATAAAGCATAATATGGATTAAATGCAAAAATACCGCTCCCCGATGTTTAAGCAGCCTTTATACAGGTAAAAATATGAATACTACTTTATGCAGCACCTTCACATAAGCTGCACAATTTCGGAGAGTGATTTTTAAAATGAACGTAAAACGCGGAGATATTTATTATGCTGATTTAAGCCCTGTCGTCGGCTCCGAGCAAGGCGGCATCCGTCCTGTACTTATAGTCCAGAATGACGTTGGCAACAAACACAGCCCTACCGTTATTGCCGCTGCAATAACCAGCCAGAAATATAAAACCGGACTTCCTACACACATCAAAGTCAACGCTGACGGCTGTGGACTTGCAAAGGATTCCATTGTTTTACTGGAACAGGTCAGAACGATTGACAAGCGCAGACTCAAGGAAAAAATGGGCAACCTTGGTGAAAACGATATGCTTAGAATTGACAGAGCGCTCAGCGTCAGCTTCGGGCTAGACCAAACAAACCCTCCCATTTAGTGACTTTTATTCAAGTAAATGTGAACATTAAATTAACATTATCGCTTAACAGATGCAAAATACTTGTTATAGCTTGAAATATTATTTCTTTTTTGATATAATTCGCAACAATATTATTATGGGGGAATAATATATGCAACAACCTGTTAAGAAAAACTTATCGCTTAAGACACTTTGTACATTATTTTTAACTGTTATACTCATTTGCAGTGCAATCATTCCTGCATCCGCTCAAACAGCTGATAACGAAAAAAATACGGTCGATCAGATTTTATCCGTATTAGGACTTACCTACGATCACGAAAACAAAACTTTGGGTGCAACAAACGGTACCGGTCTTCTTGGTACAGGTTTTGACTACGACTTTGATCAGAATGTATTTTTTGCATCAAATAATTGTTGGCAGCGCAACTTCGGTTACAGCACCTTTTATGACGATTTGTCGCATTTTGCTCTTATGGATTTTGACTGTCTCAGATTCTATTTTGACTATAACGGCAAATCATGGCTTATAGAGGCATGGAAGGGTCAATACGGCATAACAACGGGCTGTGAGCTCGGTATTTACTACAAATCACCCGATCGCGAAATCAAACATTACGACTGTGTGTCAGATGAGGATATGCTCCCGTTGTCAGTCAGCCTTTCCCGTAAAGGCGAAAATCTTTTCGTACGTGAAATGGAATACCGCTGGTGGCAGACCGGATTTGCACTTTTGAAATTCATTCCGGCACAGGAGCTTGTAATGGATTTTTCCATCAAATTCCCGAATAAAGAGATGCTTAACGCTTTCACCGGCGCTATCACTGACGATATGAATATCGAATACTCAATAAGCTCAACCACATTCAACTGTAAATGGTTAGAAACACCGGTTGAACCGGCAGAAGAAACCGCCACGCAGGCTGCATAAATTTACCGCATCTTAAACGGAGCAAAAAAACGCTCCGTTTTTTTAATATATTTCCTATTAGCTATTGAAAAACGCTTGTTTTTAGTGTAAAATGTATAAGAAGTTTCAAAAAACATAGCTTTTTTGAGAAAATTTTGGAGGTTTTGTATGAATTATTCATTAACTTCAGCTCAAGCAAAAGAGCTTATATCAAATAAACTTTCCCACTTTTTCGGTGTAACACCCGAAGAGGCTACCTACGAGCATTATTACAAAGCTGTAGCAATGGTCGTAAGAGATATGCTTACAAAGGGCAGAGCCGAATTTGTAAAGGAATCCAGACAAACAGATACAAAAAACATCTACTACCTTTCCATGGAATTCCTTATGGGCCGTTCTCTCAAGAACAATCTTTTTAATCTCAACCTCACTTCCACCATGGAAAAAGCACTCGCATCCTTCGGAATAAAGCTTGAAAAGCTTTTTGACTGTGAACCCGATGCAGGTCTTGGCAACGGCGGATTAGGCAGACTTGCAGCCTGCTACCTTGACGGTCTTGCAACACAGGGCTATAACGGTATGGGCTATTCCATACTTTACGAATACGGCATTTTCAAGCAGAAAATTATTGACGGCTGGCAGACTGAGCTGCCCGATTTCTGGCTCCCCGGCGGAGAAGCTCACCTTGTAGAGCGTCCCGAAAGTGCACAGGAAATCCGCTTTGAAGGCTGGGTTGAAGATTTCTGGGATACACACTATCATCATGTTGAACTCAAGGATTATACACCCATTCAGGCTGTACCATACGACCTTTTTGTTCCCGGCAAGGACGGCAAAGCAGTAAGCGTGCTGCGTCTGTGGTCTGCAAAAGCCCCCGGCTTTGATATGGATCATTTCAATCAGGGCAATTACCTCAAGGCACTTGAGCAGAACGCTATGGCAGAGGTCATCAGCAAGGTACTCTACCCCTCTGACAACCACTACGAAGGTAAGAGCCTGCGCCTCAAGCAGCAGTATTTCCTTGTTTCCGCTTCTATCCAGGATATCGTTGCACGTCACCTTCGTGTTCACGGTTCTATTGAAAACTTTGCCGAAAAGAACGCAATCCACATTAACGATACTCATCCGACACTTGCTATCCCTGAGCTTATGCGTATATTCCTTGATGAATGCGGCTACGGCTGGGACGATGCATGGAGAATTGTATCAAAAACCGTTGCTTACACTAACCACACGGTTATGAAGGAAGCACTTGAATGCTGGAGTGAAGACCTCTTCAAGCGTCTTGTCCCGAGAATTTATCAGATTACAAAAGAAATCGATAACAGATACCGCTCATACGTATGGTCCTCAACATATGATGCAGATTATGTTGAGCGTACAGCCGTTATTTCCGGCGGAAGCATCCGCATGGCAAACCTCTGTGTTGCAGCCTGCCACACCGTAAACGGCGTTTCTGCGCTTCACAGCCAGATTCTTAAAGACACCGTATTCAACGATTTCTACAAGCTCACTCCTGAAAAATTCACAAACGTAACCAACGGTATTGCACACCGCCGCTGGCTTAATCAATCAAATCCGGAGCTGACCAAGTACCTCACATCACTTATCGGTGACGGCTTCACCTACAACGGTGATGAGCTGTTAAAGCTCAGAGAGCACAAAGACAATGACGAAGTACTCGAAAAGCTTGAAAAAATCAAATTTGCCAACAAACAGCGTTTTGCAAAGCTCATCAAGCAAAAACAGGGTGTTGATATCGACCCGAATTCACTTTTCGATGTTCAGGTAAAGCGACTGCACGAATACAAGCGTCAGCATCTCAACGCACTTCAGATTGTTTCAAGATACCTTGCCATCAAGGAAAACCCCAACGGTAACTTTGTACCCCGCACATACATTTTTGCAGCTAAGGCCGCACCCGGCTACATTGTTGCCAAGCGTATCATCAACTTCATCTGCGAATTTGCAAACCTTGTCAACAACGATCCCGATGTCAAGGGCAGACTCAAAATTGTTTTCGTTGAAGATTACAACGTAACAATGGCTGAAATGCTCATGCCTGCTGCAGATATAAGCGAGCAGATTTCGCTTGCAGGTACGGAAGCCAGCGGTACAGGCAACATGAAGCTCATGCTCAACGGTGCTGTTACCCTTGGTACCATGGACGGTGCGAACATCGAAATCCACGACGCCGTAGGCGAAGAAAATATTGTTATTTTCGGCATGAGAACGCCCGAAGTCAACGAGCTCAAGCCGAATTACAATCCCCATACCTACTATGAAAACAACGCTGAAATCCGCAAGGTTATAGATTTCATCAGCAAGGGCATCAACGGCAAGCAGTTCCCCGATGTAAGCTCAACACTTATTTATCATGACCCGTATATGGTGCTTGCTGATTTTGCCGATTACCGCAAGGCACAGCTTGAAATTGACAAACTCTGGGCTGACCGCAAGAAGTGGAATCAGATGTCGCTGATGAACATTTCGGGTGCAGGTGTATTTGCTGCTGACAGAGCAATCAACGAATATGCTGCAAACATCTGGCACACTACACCCGTTGTAAAGCCTCAGCCGGCAAAGCCCAAAGCAAAAACCACCACAAAAAGCAAAACAAAAACAAAAAAATCTTGACAAAATTAAATAAAGAGCCTAAAATTTAAATATCTGTTATTTATCTTCTCAAAAAGGAGGCAAACTGTTTTGGATAGTAAAGACAGCATACCTTTATGTTGCGTGAATTTTAAAACAAAACAGCTTCTCGTTGTGCGTGTTTACGGCAGCTACGGTCTCCTTGCACCTGTCAGGTGTTGAGAACCGGTTAGATACTCATGCCCTTTCCGCTTAAAACGAGCAAGCGGAAAGGGCGTTTTTTATGGATGAAAAAAACTTTGAATACCTCTTTGACCTACTGAACGCAGGCAAGTTCGGCACACTCAAATCAGAGCTTGCAGAACTCAATGAGGTTGATATAGCCGAATTTTTCGGCGAGCTTGAGCAAAAGCAGCAACTGCTTATTTTCCGTATACTTCCCAAAGACATCTCAGCAGAGGTCTTTGCTTACCTTGAACCGGATGATCAGATGAACGTTGTTAACTCAATCACCGACCGTGAGCTGAGTGAACTTGTTGACGAACTCTTCCTTGACGATACGGTTGATTTCCTTGAAGAGGTACCCGCCAACGTGGTTACCCGTGTTTTAAAGACTGCGGACAAAGAAACAAGGCAGCTTATTAACCGCTTTTTAAGCTACCCCGAAAACAGCGCAGGCAGCATGATGACCATAGAAATGGTGCAGCTGCATGATAATTTAACTGTTGCTCAGGCTATTGAAAACATCCGTAAAACAGGTATTGACAAAGAAACCATTTACACCTGTTACTGTATCGACAAAGCCCGTCACCTTGTCGGTACAATTGATCTGAGTGAACTCATTTTCAATGATGACAGCACCCTGCTTTCCGATATAATGGAAGAAGACGCTTCACTAATCAGCGTAAACACACTTGATGACCGGGAATACGTTTCTGATGTTGTCCGCAAGTACGACCTTCTGAGCGTACCTGTAACCGATAACGAAAACAGGCTTGTCGGCATCATCACCATTGACGACGTTATTGACGTTATTGAAGAAGAGGTTACAGAGGACTTTGAAAAAATGGCCGCTATGACCCCTTCGGATGACGAATACCTCAAAACCGGCATTTTCAAACTTGCAAAAAACAGAATTCTCTGGCTGCTTATCCTCATGATTTCAGGCACATTCACAGGCATGATTATCGAAGGCTACGAAGCCCTGCTTTCCGGTTTTGTTGCGCTGACTGCATCAATGCCTATGCTCATGGGTACAGCCGGTAACGCAGGCAGTCAGGTATCTACGCTTATTATCCGCGGTCTGGCTGTTGGCGAAATAGAAATCAAGGACTATTTCAAAATCGTTTTAAAAGAGCTGCGTGTTTCCGCCGTTTGCGGACTTGTTCTGAGTATAGCAAATATAATCCGCATGTATTTTTTCAGCGAAGGTACGATTGAAGTTTTCCTCGTTGTTTCATTGGCAATGCTTATTGCCATCATCGTTTCAAAGCTCATCGGCTGTTCACTTCCGATTTTTGCAAAAATCGTAAAGCTTGACCCTGCACTTATGGCAGGCCCGATGATTGCAACTCTTGTTGACATCGTTACCCTTGTTATTTATTTCGCTCTTGCAAAAGCATTCCTTATTTAATCTGGAGAAAACCTATGCACTATATCCCCTACAACTCAAGGCTTGAATTTCACAAAAACATTTTCGGCGCAATCCCGACGGGCTGCGCCGTTTGTTTACGCATAATTTTACCGCGTGAAATGCGTTGCAGCGGTGTCAGGCTTGTTGTACACAAAGACGGTGAAGGTACGGTAAAACACCCGTTTTACTGGGACTGTATGGAGGGCTTTGGCGAAGAATGGTGGAAGATTGAATTCACCCCCGAAGACGCAGGACTTTACTGGTATCACTTTGAATATGACATACCATTTGGCAGCGGCAAAATTTACCATGAAGGGAACGGCATCGGCAAGCTTTGCGCAGAAGGTGACGAATGGCAGCTGACCGTTTACGATAAAAATTACAAAACGCCCGAAAAATTCAGGGGCGGAATTATTTACCAGATATTCCCCGACAGATTTTACAAAGCGGATATCAACGCAAAAAATGTTCCCGAAGACAGAGAAATCCGAGAGGATTGGGGCGGAGTCCCCCGTTGGCAACCTGACAAGAAAGGAAAAATAACCAACAGCGATTATTTCGGCGGCAACCTCAAAGGCATAGAAGAAAAGCTGGATTATATCGCATCACTTGGCGTAACCTGCATATATTTAAATCCAATTTTTGAAGCACACTCAAACCACCGGTATGACACGGCAGATTACACTAAAATTGACCCGTTGCTCGGCAGCGAGGATGATTTTATAAGCCTTTGCAAAAACGCAAAGAAAAAAGGCATTGACATTATTCTTGACGGTGTATTCAACCACACGGGTGCAGACAGCGTTTATTTCAACAAATCGGGCCGTTACAGCAGCATTGGCGCATACCAAAGCAAAGAATCGCCATATTACCCGTGGTACTCATTCCGCAAGTGGAAAGATGATTATGAATGCTGGTGGGATTTTGATACCCTGCCTAATATCAACGAGCAAAGTGAAAGCTACTGCAATTTCATGTTCGGTAAAGACGGCGTGCTGAAAAAATGGCTCAGGCTCGGTGCTGCCGGATGGAGGCTCGACGTTGCAGACGAGCTGCCCGACAGCTTTTTGGACAGGCTCAACATTTGCGTGAAAGAAGAAAAAGACGATGCGCTGATTCTCGGCGAAGTCTGGGAGGATGCATCAAACAAATGCGCCTACTCAAAACGCCGCAGGTATCTGCTTGGCGGTCAGCTTGACAGCGTTATGAACTATCCCTTTGCCGATGCAATAATGTACTTTATGCGTACAGGCATTGCAAGCGGCTTTACCAACAAAGTGCTTTCCATTTTAGAAAACTATCCGCCACAATGTGTGAATCTTCTGATGAATCACATAGGCACGCACGACACAGTCAGAGCTATTACAGCCATGGTCGGCGAAAGCTGTGACAGACGTGACAGACGCTGGCAGGCACAGCAAAAGCTGACGGCTGAACAGAAAAGAATCGGCACAGAAATGATGAAAACCGCAGCAGCAATTCAGTTCACACTTCCCGGCATACCAAGTATTTACTATGGTGACGAAGCCGGACTTGAAGGCTGCGGGGACCCGTTTAACCGGGGATGCTACCCTTGGGGCAACGAAAACACCGAGCTGCTTGAATGGTACAGACATTTGGGCAAAATCAGGCGACATTCCCCCGCCCTTATTGACGGCAGCTTTATTCCCGTATCGGAGGCTGCGGGCTGCATAGCCTATGAACGCAGCGGCAATAATAACCGCTTGCTCACTATTGCCAACCGTAACGTACACTCAATCACATATTATCTGCCAGAGAACTGGCACGGAGCAAGGCTGCTTATCGGCGGCACGGCAATAAACTACACCAGCGTTGAAATTCCTGCCTACGGTGCGGTTATACTCAGCAAATAGGCATTGACAAATCCCGTTTAAAATGCGATAATCTAAACTAAGAATACTAAGGAGGTAAAACCTTATGAAAAAAGCCACTAAAATTTTAAGCGTAATCCTTTGCATGCTGCTCGCTATGCAAGTATGCATTATGAGCGTCGGTGCTGCAAATGCGGACTACACAATCGTTTCACCGTATGAAAATGTTGTATGGAGCGGTGATAATGCATGGGGCGCATACAAAGGCACACTTCACACTCACACAACCTACAGCGACGGCGATCTTGACCTGCCCACAATGATTAAGGGCTACTACGAAAACGATTTTGATTTCGTTGCAAATGCTGACCACGGTGTAACAGGTGTTGAATGGAACAAAGAACCCGCAAAAATTCTCCTTTATACATATCAGAAATTGCTCGGCAACAGCGTAGGCGTCTTAACCGATGAAGAATACGAAGGTATAACCACCGGTACATATCCGCTTGAAAACGGCACAGCACGCGGCAAGGGTATGACCTGCGTTACAGGTGCAAATGAGCTCAGCTACATAACCCTCACAAAGAGCCACATTAACGGCTACTTCCTGCCCCCCGATGTCGGTAACGCATGGAACGGCGGTGAAAACGCTTACGAAGCATCAGTTAAATTTGTCCAGGAAAACAGTGGTCTCTCTCACATCAACCATCCCGGTGACTGGCTTGATTCAAACAAGAATCCTGAAGCAGTAAATGATCCCGAACACATAAAATACTTCGGCGATATTATGATCAAATACGACACCTGCCTCGGTACAGAAGTCTTCAACGAGGATAACGGTACAACAGGCTATGACAGAATCCTTTGGGACAATCTGCTTATGTACTGCCTGCCCTACGGCAAAACCGTAATCGGCTTCAGCAACACTGATGCTCATCACACCAATACAATCGATACTTCTTTCATGGTTTTCATGATGGAAAAGAACACAATGGCAGAAGTAGAGGAAACCATGCAGAGCGGTGCATTCTTCTCCATCACAAGAAGGCTCAGAAATAACAACTTCGAAATCGGCCCCGAGAAAGAATTCGATGTTGTCGGCAAAACAGACATCCCCTATCCGATGTTCACAAAGCTTGAAACAGAGGGTCACACAATCACAGCTGACTTTACAGATGCACAGCAGATTCAGTGGATTGCAAACGGCAAGGTTATTGCAAAGGAAGCTGTAAACGGCAGCGGCACATACACAATCAACCTGGACGAATGCAAAAATGTAGAGGATTTCCTCTATGTGCGTGCAGAGCTGCTTGGTGAAGGCGGCATGTGCGTTTCCCAGGCTTTCGTTATCGACGATGGCAGCGAACCGCTCAAATTTGAAGAAGAAACAGGCATTGAAGCTTTCTTTGACAAGCTTCTCTTCAGACTCAAGAGCACAAGAATTTACGTCATCTTCCAGGAGCTTTACAGAGTAATCGCAGACGCAATTTAACAGCTGAATATAACTTAACCGCTGTTCAAACCGAGCAGCGGTTTTTTACTGCTTGCAAGAAACTTAATATTGTATTATAATAATGTTTAAAGTAATTTTCGGGAGGGCAACATGAGCCAGGAAAAGATTGAATCACTCGGTAACGGCGTTTTTGCAGTCTTAAGCGATATACACACCTTCGGCACGGATGCCTTCCTGCTTTACGATTTTTCGGACATTAAGCGCAAAGAGCTCGCCTGCGACCTTTGCAGCGGCTGCGGCATCATTCCCCTGCTGATGTTAAGAAAAGAACTCAATCACCCCGTAACCGCAGTCGAAATCCAGACAGACGCATGTGAACTTATGAAAAAAGCTGCTGAAATGAGCAACCTCAAAGAAAAGCTAAATATTTTAAACGCAGATTTAAAAGAAATTAAAAGTGAAATCCCGGCAGGTACATTTGATTTGCTGACGGTCAATCCGCCGTATTTCCCGTTGGGCAGCGGCTACGACTGCGGCGACGAGCCGCACAGAATAATCCGCAGCGAGGTCTGCTGTACGCTCAATGATATTATTGAGCAGGCTGCATGGCTGCTGCGTTCAGGCGGCAGAATGTGTATGTGCCACAGACCGGAAAGGCTTGTTGATATTATTTACACTATGCGCTGCAACAGACTTGAACCCAAAAGGTTAAGATTTGTTGCAAAAAATGAAAACAGCGCACCGTGGCTTGTACTCATCGAGGGCAAAAAGGACGCAAAGCCCGGACTTGCAACCGAAAAAACGCTATACATGAACGATGAAAAGGAACTTGAAAGGATATACGGCGGTTATGCAAACTGAAGCCAAAAAATCAGGAACACTTTACATAGTCGGAACGCCTATAGGCAACCTCGGCGATTTTTCACCAAGGGCAGTTGAAGCACTTGCCGGCTGTGATTTTATTGCCGCAGAGGACACAAGAGTAACGGTAAAACTGCTCAATCGCTTTGAAATAAAAAAGCCCATGGTAAGCTACCATGAGCACAACAGAAAAGAGCGTGGTGAACAGATTGCCGCACGCATTCTTGCAGGCGAAAACTGCTGCCTTGTGACGGATGCCGGCATGCCCGCCGTATCCGACCCCGGCGAAGAGCTGGTAGACCAATGCCATAACTACGGCATACCCGTAAGCGTTGTACCGGGTCCCTGTGCGTTTGTCAGTGCGCTCGCTCTTTCAGGCATGAGCGCAAAGCGCTTTACCTTTGAGGGTTTTTTAAGCGGCAGCAAGCCAAGGCGTAAAGAACACCTTGAAGAAGTCAGGAACGAAAAACGCACCATGTGCTTTTATGAAGCACCGCACAAGCTTGAAAACACGCTCAAGGAAATGGCAGAAGTTTTTGGTGATCGCAGGATTGCAATAGTGCACGAGATAACCAAAATCCACGAAGAGGTTATCCGCACAACGCTTTATGCAGCCGCAAAGGAATATGAGGGTGCAAACCTCAAGGGTGAATATGTAATTATTGTTGACGGTGCACCTGAGGAAGAAAAACAGGAAATGACGCTTGAAGAAGCCGTAAAGTTAGCAAAAAAATTGATTGAGAACGGCAGCGGTACAAGTGAAGCTGCAAAGCAGGCAGCGAAAGAAACCGGCTTTAAAAAGAGCGATATTTATAAAATGCTGTTGGATTAAGGAGTAAGATTTATGTTAGAAAATATGAAAGAATTCTGGTATCTTTACGTTTTTCTTTTTGTTCTGATAATTGTAACCGTTTTCGTCAGCAAAAAGGCATTCGGCGCAGCAAGCAGACACCGCAAAGAGATGAACGAAGCAATTGAAAAAGCAAAACGCAATAAAGAGCTCAGAGATGCTTACAAAGACTTAACAGCCGAAATAATTAAAAACGCACCGGCTGATTCGCTTTTTGAGGGTATTGCACTGAATCTTGAATCAATATGTCAGAAAACTGAGGATACCAACGGATTCTATGAATCAATGACCGCAGGACAAAAGAAAGTTTATGCACTGTATTACCTTCTGAGCGATGCTGCTGAAGTAAGACTTTCGGCTTTTTTCAAGTCAAGCTACAGACCGCTGACAAGCGACGCTGTTGAGGCAGCTGAAGAAATACTTGACAGCAGCGTTTACAAAATTATTAAGGAAATGTTTGACTGC
Organism: Acutalibacteraceae bacterium; assembly: GCA_045536235.1. Taxonomy (GTDB): domain Bacteria; phylum Bacillota; class Clostridia; order Oscillospirales; family Acutalibacteraceae; genus UBA8612. The sequence goes on from JAZSND010000056.1 coordinate 24,951, forward strand.
TATGACGAAAACAACGAAAGCGCATCGGTAGTGCCGGAAACCATTGACAAGCTTAATGATGAATACAAAGAGCTTGCAGACGGCAAAAATTTCTTTGCTCTCGGCGGAGAATATATCAAAAATAATCCAAGTGAGTTTTTGAAATAAGCAGCAAAAAAGCCACCCGATGGGTGGCTTTAATTTTATTATTCTTCAATAATTCCGTAATATCTGCCGAACCAGTAAGGAAGGAGATATACGCTGGGCGGAGATGCTACCCTGCCGTTGCCCTCATCGGGGATAAAGGGATTTGAATCGTAGTTGTAAACAATTCTTGCATCCATATCAAGCGCTTCCTTAAGCTGCTTTCTGCCACCCCAACGCTCCTGCTCGGTATCATATACCAGATCCTTGCGGAGAGAATTTATCATAGGTCTGCGTACAAGATCTATCGGGAATTCACGGAGTGATTTAACAGCAAGGTCAAGCTCGCAGACTTCATCAGTAAATGCACCGTAGATAAGGTTATAGAACATGCAATGTTCAGGCTTCTCATATTCCCAATGGTGCTTCATGCCCATGAGGAGATACTTTCTGATTGCGGGATCCTTTTCTATGCGCAGGATTGTTACCGTGCAGAGGAAACCGAGATTATCGTCGATATGGCATGTGTGTCCGTCTGCCTTCTTGTGCTGTGCTGCGTTGAGAATGTAGCGCTCATCAACAGCAAGACGAAGGAACTCGTTTCTGTATTTTTCATCGCCTGATACATGGTAAGCAACATCAAGGAAGGTCAGCATTTCAAGGGAGTTGATGCATCTTTCCCACTGCCACATGTTGTTGCGGTTAAGCTGCTCGGGATTCCACATTGCCCATGTTGTCGGCAGACCGTCAACATCGCAGAGTCTGTAATCATTTTCAAGGATATGGTCAACAATATCGCAGACTATTTCCTTTATGTATTCTTTTTCCTCGTCGTTTGCGCAGAAATCATAGTAAAGTGAGAAACCGAAGAAATGACCGGTCATTTCGTCACTTGATGTTTCACCGAGCCATTCACACTCGCCGTTGGGAGCGGGATGCCACTCTGCACCGTCACGCTTGACAACAGTGCCGTAGCCGGGATCACCCTCGAAACGGACTGCTCTTGCAGTAAAGCCCTTAACACCGGTAATCTTTGCAAGATAGCCCATAGCTTTCATGGAGCGTCTTGCTGCTTCAAGCACTTTTTCGTCTTTAGTTACTGCGTAGCAGTATGCAAGGGCGCCGACGTAAGTCTGAGTCCAGAGTCCGTCATTATCGGTAATTGCTACTCTGCCAGTATCAATATCAAAGTTTTCAATATCGTTAATACCGGTTGTGAAGCCCATACCGCGGATATATTTATCCTCTGTGAGCTTAAAGAAATAATCTGCCTTTTCTTCAAGTGTCATCATTTTTTCAGTAATTTTTGTTACACCCGAATCTGTAGCAGTCCAGATTGTGTCACCGACTGCAATAGCATCGTTGAGCTTAGGCTCGCAGGACCAGCGGCATGCAGGCAGATACTTACGTGAACCGTTGTTGATTATGATAAGACCGGCTGCGGAGGAAAGAATAACTCTGCCGTCATCAGTAAAGCGGATTCTGAATACCTCCTCCTCGGGCAGGCAGTTGAGCTGCTCATGACCGCTCCAGCCGTTTTTCATATCGTAAATATAAACGCCCTTATCTGTACCGAGCCATACAAAGCCGAGGCTGTCAAATTCGATGCAGTTGATATTGAACTGAGGCATTGTTGAATGCTCCCAGAAAATTGACATCCAGTGCTTTCTTTTGCCGTTTACGATAATGAAGTTGTCACCGCTTGCAGCAGTAATTTTTTCACCCTGAACAGCAAGGTCAGTCGGCATAAATTCAGTTTGGAAGAACTTCTCGAACTTGCCGTCATTGAGTATGTAGAGATAGCTCGGTGTGATAAGGTAGAGCGTATCTGTACCGCTCATCTGAATAACTTCATCCTCAAAGCTTTGCATATGGCTGATTTCGCCGTTTACAGCTGTATAAAGCTCATTACCTGCTGCAAAGTAAACTGTATCACCCGCTGTAAAAATCAACTGCACCTTACCGCAGTTGAATGAGCCGAGTGCGCCATCTGCCTTTGTGTAGTTAAGGCCGTTTTCTGTGCCGATATAAACGGTTCCGTTTTTATCCGCACCAAGGCAAAGCGCCTTGCTTGAAAGCAGACCGTTATCAGCTGTAAAGTAATCGCAGATACGCTGCGGATACTTATTGGATTTATAAAAACCTTTTCGCATAGTCCAAATCTCCTTTTCATTATTTTATAAATAATTAATAAAATTATATTATGCAGCCATAGCATTGTCAAGAATAAACTGAACATAAAGAAAAAAGGTACGGCAAAACCGTACCTTAATTAAAATCAAATTTATGCGTCAGCCTCGCAGCAGGAGCAGGAAACATAGCACTCTTCGTCGTTAGCCTGAGCAGCTTTCTTTTCCTTGATCTTTGTGATTGCAAAATAAATACCTGCAACAGCAGCAGCGATAGCAGCAATAATGCCGATTACTTTAAGAACCTTCTTGAAACACTTCATTTGGTAATTCCTCCTTAATATGTGATATTAAATACCAATAAAAGTATAACCTTTGTACAACATAAAGTCAAGATAAAACGCAAAAATAATAATGAAAACAGAATAAAAAAATTGCGGCCTACCTCTGCTTCCGAAAAAAGAATCGGGAACACAGGTCGGCCGCAGCTTTAAGGCTGCCCGTGAGGCAAGAGCAAACTGCCCCTGCCTCAATTAACACGCCTTAAGCCTTGTTTGCCTTTGTGACAATAGCGGACTTCTTTCTTGCAGCGTTGTTCTTGTGGATGATACCCTTTGCTGCAGCCTGGTCGATCTTCTTGACAGCTGCTGTAACAAGAGCATCCTTGTCTGCAGAATTAGCCTCGATTGCGGCGTTAGCCTTTTTAATAGCTGTTTTGAGAGCAGAGTTAGCAGACTTGTTACGAGCTGCCTTTGTCTTGTTGACAAGAACTCTTTTCTTAGCAGATTTGATGTTCGGCACGGAATACACCTCCTTTTACTATCACACAGATATGTATATTAACATTTTTCCATAAAAAAAGCAAGTTTTTTTTCAAATTAAATGCAAAATATTATTGTTTTTTCTAATACTATTTAAAGAAAGCTCATGAAAGGACTGATATTTTGAATTTAAGAACCGATCTTGCGGTTGAGCAGCGTGAAATAAGTGCTCAAAACGATACCGACGGAATCAATTGCGAAGAATTTCAAAAAGATAATATCAGAATAACAAAAATCAGGATAACCAATGAAAACGGCGAAAAAAAGCTGAAAAGAAAGTGCGGCAACTATATAACCGTTGAACTCGGGAATTTAAGCGAAGCAACAACCTTGTTTGAAAGCGGTGCGGAAGTGATTGCCGAAGAGCTCAGGGCGCTGCTGCCTGAAAAAGGACTTATTCTGATCGCCGGGCTCGGCAACGATAAAATTACGCCCGATGCATTGGGACCCGAATGTGCATCAATGATATTTTCAACAAGACACATCGGCAAGGAGCTGCAAAAATCAATCGGCTTTGAAAACCTTCGCCCGGTTGCCCGTGTTATTCCGGGTGTACTCGGACAAAACGGCATAGAAACAGGCGAAATCTTAGCCGGAATCGTGCGTGAGGTTTCCCCTGCTGCGCTGATAACGGTTGATGCACTTGCTTCCCGCAAGCTGTCACGCCTTGGCTGCACGGTACAGATATGCGATACAGGCGTAACGCCGGGATCGGGCGTTGGCAATGCACGGGCGGAAATCAGCAAGGAAACGGTTGGTGTGCCGGTTATTGCAATGGGTGTACCGACGGTTGTTGACGCTGTCACACTTGCCTGTGACCTTATCGGCGAAAACGCAAAGGATAAAATAGACCGCACCTCAGAAAAAATGATGGTAACCCCCAGAGAAATTGACCTGCTGATCGAGCACTCATCAAAGCTTGTTGCCGCCGCAATCAACTCCGCTCTGCAGCCGCACATGGATATAAATGATCTTATGGCTCTTGTTTCGTAATTAATCAAGCCCGATATGCATATGAATTAATGAAACTGTGTATCGGAGGACAAACCCGTGAAAAAAATAATTTTTACCATATATGATAAAGCAACCGTTTTCACAGCGGCTTTGCTGATAATAATTACGGCGCTTACTGCTGCAAATGCAGAACGAGCTGCTGAGCTCACTGTCAATACCGTTTTAAACATCACAAAAACATCAGCAGAGCCTTTTAATGCGTTGATCAGCAACTTTACCCACACCAATGAAAAACGGGCTGAAAAGACCGTTTTTGCCCCAAATACGCTCGCTGAATTAACCGCTACACCTGCTGATATCACGCAGCTGATTGAAAGCGCAAAAGAAAGCGCCAAAAACGATATAAAAGACGGAAAAATCAGCGAAAAAAAATACGACGGCAGCAACAGCACCGCAAAAATAGGTAACACCTATGTACGCAACACCACGAGCACACAGCAAAACATCAACCTGTTAAAATATTATGAAGCTGAGCCGGATATTACAGTAAAAGACAAAGCAGCACCTGCTGTTTTGATTTTCCACACGCACACAACCGAAACCTACGAGCTGCTTGACCGGGACTGGTATGCGCAGGACCGGCTCACACGCAGCAATTCATCTGACCGGAACATGGTAAGAGTAGGCATCGAAATCAAAGAGCAGCTTGAAAAATCAGGATACGGTGTCATACACGACACACAGATTCATGATGCGAAATATACCGGCGCATATGCACATTCACGTGAAAGCATAGAAAAGCATCTTAAAGAAAATCCGGGTATTCAGATTGTGCTTGATATTCACAGAGATGCAATAGAGCTTGACAGCGGCGAAAGAATCAAGCCGACAGCCACTATCCACGGCAAAAAAGCCGCTCAGCTGATGATAATAACAGGCTGCGAAGAAGGAAAAGTAACCGGATTTCCCGATTGGGAATATAACCTGACCTTTGCGCTGAAGCTGCAAAGTATAATTGAGGAAAAGTATCCGGGGCTGATGCGTCCGCTGTTTTTCTGTCAACGAAAATACAACATGGACATGACACACAACAATCTGCTTATTGAAGTAGGCAGCTGTGCAAACACACTTGAAGAAGCAGCATATTCAGGCAGACTGCTCGGCGATTCGCTCGTAACACTTTTGGATTCAATTGAAAAAAAGGAAGATTAACTTGAAAAAGCTCCTTCAGTATTACACAGTTATAACAGTTATACTCTGCTGCATCATACTCGGTGCAGCAGCTATGGTTACCGTAAACGAAACAAGCTCCGCCATGACCTTTGGCACACAGAGCGAAAAAATACAGCTCAGCGCCGATACTTTCGGCTCTGAGCTGCAAAAACTCTTTACTTGGATTTTTTCTTTTCTTCCCTTTCGTGAATAACAAAGCGTGTCGGAGTACCCTCCAGACCGAAAATTTCACGAATCTGGTTATCAAGATAACGCTGATAACTGTAATGGAAAAGCTCCTTATTGTTCACAAAGCAGACAAACGTCGGAGGACGTGTTGATGCCTGTGTCATATAGTAAATCTTAAGCCTCTTACCCTTATCGGTGGGAGGCTGAACTCTTGCCGTAGCATCTGCAAGAACAGAGTTGAGCTTACCGGTTGAAATACGCATTGCATTCTGCGCATCAACAAAGTTGATAAGCTCAAAAAGCCTGTCGATACGCTGGCCTGTTTTTGCGGAAATAAAAATAATCGGTGCATAGGACATGAACGAAAAATCATTCATCAGCTTTTTACGGTAAGCATCCATTGTCTTGCCGTCTTTTTCGACTATATCCCATTTATTTACAGCTATAATACAGGCTTTTCCCATTTCGTGTGCAATACCGGCAACCTTTGAATCCTGCTCCGTGAAACCTTCCTTGGCATCAATCATAATAACGCAGACCGTAGCCCTTTCAACCGCCATTTTAGCACGCAGAACGGAATACTTTTCAATAGCATCCTCAACCTTGCTCTTGCGGCGCAGACCTGCCGTATCAATAAGAACATACTTGCCGTGTCCGTTTTCGATAACAGTATCGGTTGCATCACGTGTTGTGCCGGCAATATCGGAAACTATGGCACGCTCTTCACCCGAAACGCTGTTGACAAGTGAAGATTTACCGACATTCGGTTTACCGATAATCGCAACCTTTATGGTGTCATCCTCTGCCTGCTCTTCGGGTTCTTCGGGAACATAAGAAAGAATCTTATCGAGCAAATCACCCGTACCGTGACCGTGAACGGAAGAAACGGCAATCGGGTCACCTAAGCCTAAATTATAGAACTCATAAAACTCAAGCGGCGGTTCACCGATTGAATCACACTTATTTACACAAAGGATAATCGGCTTGCTGCTTTTGATAAGCATTGACGCAACATCTTCGTCAGCTGCAACGACACCTGTGCGCACATCGCAAACAAGCACAATAACATCTGCGCTGTCAATGGCAAGCTGAGCCTGACGGCGCATCTGCGAAAGAATAACATCGTCAGAATACGGCTCAATACCGCCCGTATCAATTAAAATCATGTTTCTGCCGGTCCATTCACATTCGCCGTAAATACGGTCACGTGTGACACCGGGTGTATCGTCAACAATGGAAAGACGCTTGCCGCAAAGCTTGTTAAACAGCGTGGATTTACCGACATTCGGTCTTCCGACAACTGCAACTATAGGTTTTGACATATCGCTCACTCTCCTTTTCCTAAAAACGTTTCAAGTAATTCATATCCGTCAGCACGTGACGAAACAACAGGCACACCGATCGCTTCTGACAGCTGCTGTACAGTCATATTATCAAGAAAAACCTCTTCACCGTCACGCAGAGCCGTATCGGGAATTATCACTTTATCTCCGAGCGCTTTGCCTTTAAGCTGTGCCGCTATATCCTGACCGGTAAGAAGGCCTGCCACGGTTACACTTTCGCCAAAAAAGTCATTCTTGATTTCTGCAACATTTATACTCAGGTTATTATATCTCATTTCAGCTGATTTTGCCAGCTTTTTTATTAAAGGATATGCCGCAGCACCTGTAACAGCGGTGATATTACGGGGATTTTCAAGGGTATATTCCTCATTTTCCAAAGCTGAACTGAATTCTGTTTCCAGCAGCCGCCACATACCTACGCCGTTTTCAAGCTGCGGATAATCGCCGTAATATTCTTCATCAGGTATTTCACGCCCTGCACAGATATAAAATTCATCCGCCGCATAAGCTATTGTTTCGCCCTTGAAGTGCTTGAAATGGGCATTAAAATCGTCAACAGTATCAATTACTGCCGCTGCCGTTTCTTTATTATAAGCTTCCAGCTTCGGCAGATTTTCCCGGTGCTTTGTAAGACCGACAGGCACGCACGCTATGCTCTGTACAGCCGGATAGAGCTTACCAAGCTCACTCAACGAAAATCCAAGCTCTTTGCCGTCGTTTATACCGGGGCACAGCACAAGCTGAGTATTGAGCCTGATACCTGCATCTGCCAGTCTATTGAGATATCGCAGAGATGTACCCGAATTCGGGTTTTTCATCATTTCAACACGAAGCACCGGATTCATAGTATGAACGGAAACATTAACAGGGCTTATATGCATTTCGATAATGCGGTCAATATCCTTATCGGTAAGGTTGGTCAGGGTAACATAGTTGCCGAAAAGGAAGGAAAGACGCGAATCATCATCCTTAAAATAAAGGCTTTCGCGCATACCTTTGGGCATCTGGTCAATAAAGCAGAATATGCATTTATTTTTACAGGAATGGTGCTTGTCCATAAGGTAGGTTTCAAAGCACAACCCCAAATCGTCATATTCACCTTTTTTTACCTTTACGGTATGGCGCTTGCCTTTGGAATTTTCAATTTCAAGCTTTAATTTGCATGCGCTTGTATAAAAGCGGTAGTCCAGCACATCGTTGATTTCATGGGAGTTGACAGCAATCAGCATATCGCCGGCAGATATTTTTTTTGAGCATATTGAACCCGGTTCAACACCGGAAATTTTAACTGACATACTGTCACCGCCTTGATAAAGATATTGCTTATAATGTTCTTTTGCTTTATGCAGAAAACTATCGCTTTCTGCATAAAGCAAAAGGCAGAGAGCGTAAAAAGACTCTCTGCCTTAAAGCTTAAAGCTCTTATGCCTCTGTTTCAACTACCTGTCTGCCATTGTAGTAACCACAGTTGGCACACAGTCTGTGCGGTCTTTTGTATTCGCCGCACTTGGGGCACTTGATCAGCTCAGGTGCATTAAGCTTCCATACGCTGCTGCGTCTCTTGTCTCTTCTTGCCTTTGAGACTCTTCTCTTCGGAACTGCCATTTCGGAACCTCCTTGCTGCTGTGTAACTTCTTACTCATCGTTATTATCTAACAGCTGTTTTAAAATCGCAAGACGTGGATCTGGCGGTGCGGAACAGCTGCATGAGTCGTGATTAAGGTTTTTGCCGCAATACTGGCAAACACCCTTACAGTCCTCTTTGCACAGATGCCGTGACGGCAGGCTGAGCAAAATATCCTCCGTAACAAGTGCGTCAAGGTCGAAACGAAATGACTCAAGAAGAATAAGCTCATCGTTTTCCTCGTTATTGAGCGAGGTGACCAAAACATGATCAACGGGAATAATAAGAGGTTTAACTGTCTGCTGTGTGCAAAGGTCGCACGGAGCATCGTAAACGGCGGTAGCCTCAGCCTGAAGCTGAACTACACCTGCCCTGTTGAATACGCTGCCTTTGACCTTAACCGGCTTTGAAAAGGGATAAACAGTGCTGATTTCCATGGAGGATAAGTCCATATCATAATCAAATTCGAGTTTTTCACCTATGTTATTAAAAATGGGTTCAAGCTCTAAAAACACTGAAAGTTACCTCCTCACAGCTAACAATATGCTGTGCCGAATAACACGCAGAGAACATTATACCTATTAAATGTTAATTTGTCAAGAACAAATTACTTTAAAATTAAAGAACTTCTGCAAAATCAAATACGCCTGCAGGAATCTCTTCCTTGTCAGCGGAAACAGTAAATGTAATATCGTGCTCTGTGATCTTTGAGAGCTCATTAACCTTTGCAAGGAAAGCAGCAAGCTGCTCATAATCTCTGCCGCCGATTTTAAGAGTTGCATCAACAAAAATGTCTGTGATATCGTGGTCTCTTGCGCAGATGCCTGCAAGGAAACCGTAAAATGCATCGTAACCGCTTACTTTATAGTCGTCGGTCGCTGTAAGTCTTGCACGGTGAGTGATATTAAGTGTGAGAAGGGGTTCCTTTTCAACACAAACAACGTTGCCGTTTGATGCTTCAACAGCTGCGTTGACAAGCTCGATGAGCTTCTTTGTTTTACCTGCACCTTTGTGACCGAGAATGAGTTTTACCATAATTAACTACTCCTTTATGTTTAAATTTTTCACTTCAGTTTTGCTTCCAGCTCAAGCCTCATGTCTTCATAGCCGGGTTTGCCGAGCAGAGCGAACATGTTCTTCTTATAGCTTTCAACGCCGGGTTGGTCGAACGGATTAACGCCCAGAACATAACCTGAAATTGCACAAGCCTTTTCAAAGAAGAAAATAAGCTCGCCCAGAACGTATTCGCTCATTTCGGGAATTTCAAGGACAATGTTGGGAACATCGCCGTCCGTGTGTGCCAGAAGTGTGCCCTCGAAGGCTTTGCGGTTTACAAAGGAAACCGTTTTACCTGCAAGGAAGTTAAGACCGTCAACATTTTCGGGATCTTCCTTGATGCTGACATCAGCCTTGGGTGTATCGACATAGACCACCGTTTCAAACATCAGTCTCTCGCCCTCCTGGACGTACTGACCGAGCGAATGAAGGTCGGTAGAATAAATCGCTGAGGAAGGATAGATACCCTTGAGCTGCTTGCCTTCGCTCTCGCCGTAGAGCTGCTTGAGCCACTCACACATGAGAGTAAAGGAAGGCTCGTAGCTGACATACATTTCAACCTTTTTACCGCTGCGGTAAAGGAGATTGCGCATGGCAGCGTACTTGTAGCAATCGTTTTCGATTGAGGGTACGGAATATTTTTCTCTCGCATCGGCTGCACCCTGCATAAGAGCATCTATATCGATACCTGCCGCTGCAATGGGAAGCAGACCTACAGCTGTGAGAACGGAATAACGGCCGCCTACATCGTCCGGAACAACAAAGGTCTGGTAGCCTTCCTTGTCTGCAAGGCTCTTGAGAGTACCCTTTGCTCTGTCTGTTGTGACGTAGATACGCTTTGCAGCTTCTTCCTTGCCGTATTTTTCTTCAAGGATTTCCTTGAACACACGGAAGGCAACTGCAGGTTCTGTTGTAGTGCCGCTCTTTGAAATGACGTTTATTGAAAAATCCTTACCGTCAATAAGCTGCATAACTTCGTTTACGGAAGAAGAGCTGATGGTATTGCCGGTAAAGAAAATCAGCGGTGTGTCCTTACAAAGCAGATTGTAGTTAGCTGATTTGCAGAATTCGATAGCTGCACGTGCACCGAGGTATGAACCGCCGATACCTATAACGACAAGTACCTTTGAATCGCTGCGGATTTTTTCCGCTGCTGCCTTGATAGCGGAAAACTCAGCCTTATCGTAGTTTACGGGAAGATCAAGCCAACCGAGAAAATCGTTGCCTGCACCTGTGCCGTTGTGCAAAGCTTCATGTGCTTTGAGGATTTCGGGTTCAATAGCTTTGAGTGCAGATGCATCGGCTGCGGAGCCGACATAAGAGGGATTGAGTTTAATTGCCATAGATTTGGTTACTTTGCGGTGAAATTAAGTTGTGCCGCAAATACTCCTTCACATTAGGGTTTCATATATATTTTTGTTTATTTTAACCGATATTTAATCGTATTGCAAGATAATTTCTCAAAAAATTTTACAAAGTCAATATTTTTTATTTAATTTTGTCCTATATTTTCTTCCAGCGCTGAAAAAGAACACAAAATACGGCGCAAAACCTCACCGAAAGTCAGTGCATCTATCCGCTGCGGTGCAGAAAGTGTATATTCTCCTACCACCTCTTCACCCAGTTTAAACGTCAGTCTGCCCACCTTCTGACCGGGTTCAACCGGAGCCTGAACATCTGCAGCAAGCTCGACAAGCTGTTTTATATTTTCACCCTCGCCTTTTTTAATAAGCACAGGCTTAATTTCGGGCAGTGCCGGAACAAAGCTATCCTCTTTTCCGCCGATTACCGTTACGGGTGCTATCAATGTTTCATCTGCTTGAGGTGTTACGGTTTCATAATTCGCAAAGCCCCAGTTAAGCAAGGCTTTTGCGCCGTTGAAACGGTCGTCACTTGTCGGACTGCCCATAATTACAGCAACAAGATGAGTTCCCTCACGCATGGCAGATGCCGAGATGCAACAGCCTGCCTTTGCTGTTGTGCCGGTTTTCAGACCCGTTGCACCGTCATAAAACCGCACAAGCTTATTGGTGTTGACAAGCTCAGTTGCACCGCCACGCAGAGAATCCATCCACACGGTTGTATACTTTTGAATCAGTTCGTGTCTGAGCAGTTCAACAGACATAAGCGCAATATCGTATGCACTTGTCAGATGCGTTTCGGTAGTATCGTCAAGTCCTGTACAGTTATCAAAATGCGTATCCTTCATACCAAGCTCTTTTGCTCTGTTATTGAGCATTTGCACAAGTGCCTCTTCGCTTCCGGCAATATGCTCGCCAAGAGCTTCGCAGGCATCGTTTGCGCTGTAAATTGCTGCAGCACGCAGCAGCTCGTCAACCGTCATTGTTTCGCCCTCTTTGAGCCATATCTGCGAGCCTCCCTTTGCTGCAGCAGTACCGCTTGCAACAACTGTATCGGTCAGCTTTAAATTGCCCGAATCAACAGCCTCCATAACCAGCAGAAGCGTCATGATTTTTGTCACCGATGCAGGATAAAGCCGTTCATGCTCATTCATTGCCGCAAGCACCATACCCGTTGATACATCAACGAGTATGGCAGATTTGGCATTCACGGCAACAGGCAGCTGCGAGGGAGCATTCCCCTCTTCGGCAGCCGAAGCTGAAAACGGCAAAACAAACAGAATTGCCGACAGTATACACAGCATTTTAAACAGTAAATTTTTCACCCGTATCTCCTCCAACACAGTAATTAATATATGGTTATGTTAAAAAATAAGAATAAATTACATAATCTTTAGGTTGCGTTCGTAAAACATTTGCTGTATAATTTTTATTCAGTAAAAAGATTCAGGAGTAAAATATGAAGGTTGCTTTTTTTACATTAGGCTGTAAAGTCAATCAGTACGAAACCCAGGCACTGAGCGAAGCCCTTACAAAAGAGGGCTTTATTATCGTACCGGAAAGTGAAAATGCCGATGTATATATAATAAATTCCTGCACGGTAACGGCAGAAAGCGACAAAAAGACACGTCAGGCTGTGCGCCACTACAAGCGTCTGCACCCTGATAGCGTTGTAGTGCTGACCGGCTGTATGCCGCAGGCATATCCCGCAGCTGCACAAGAGCTTATACAAGCGGATATTGTTGCAGGCAACCGCAACAACAACAAACTACCCGCAATGATAAAACAGTATATTGAGGACAGACAGAGAGCAATCAACATTGAGCAGCACGAAAGCGGTCAGGATTTTGTACCCTGCAGCATTTCGCACTTTGACGAAAGGACAAGGGCGGCAATCAAAATTGAGGACGGCTGCAACCGTTTCTGCTCCTACTGTGTTATTCCCTATGCACGGGGCAGAGTACGCTCAAAGCCTGTTGATGAAATAAAAAAGGAAGCAGAAAGGCTTGCCGCAAACGGCTTTAAAGAAATTGTGCTTGTAGGCATTAACCTTTCATCATACGGCACAGACTGCTCACTTTCGCTTTGCGATGCAGTTGCTGCCGTTTGCTCTGTTGAGGGAATACTGCGTGTACGTCTGGGCTCACTCGAACCCGACCATATGACAGAGGAAATGATAGCAGGGCTCAAAAAACAGCCAAAGCTCTGTCCGCAGTTCCATATTTCACTGCAAAGCGGCTGTACAGAAACTCTCAGAAGAATGAACAGGCATTATGATGCGGATGAATACGAAAGAATCTGCAACAGTCTGCGTGCAAGCTTTGATGACTGTACTGTCACAACAGATGTAATGGTTGGTTTTGCCGGCGAAACGGAGGATGAATTTGAGCAGTCGCTTGAGTTTGTTAAAAAGATAGGCTTTGAAAAGGTTCACGTATTCCCCTACTCAAAGCGAGAAGGCACACGTGCAGCAAAATTCCCGAATCACCCCGACAGAAAAACAAAGCAGGAGCGTGCTGCAAAAATGGCGGCAGCCGCCAACGAAATCCGCAACCGTTTTTTAAATGCTCAGATAGGCAAAACAGTTGAGGTTATTGCAGAAACCAAGGCTGACGACGGCAGCTGTACCGGCTACACATCAAACTACACACCCGTGAAAATCATCAGCGGCGCAGAATGTTCTGAAGTTTACCGCATAAAAATAACAGCTGCCGGAAACGACAGCTGTACAGGTGAAATAGTCTGATTTTAAACGGAGTATTTCTGTGCAAACGCAGTATAACTCTGCTCGAAATTTTCATTATCCTTTTTGACATTGCGCAGATATTTGTGCATATCAAAACGGTCATTCGCAGTTTCAATTACACAACCGGCTATATTGGAGCAATGGTCCGAAACACGTTCAAGATTTGTAATAAGGTCGTTGAAAACGAAACCCTGTTCAATCGTACACTCGTTCCGGCGAAGGCGCTCAATATGGCCGTTTTTCATATTCTTTTTAAGCTCGTCAATAACCTGTTCAAGCGGCTCAACAAGTGCAGCTTTCTCAAGGTCATTATCAATAAACGCCTCCGTTGCAAGAGCTACAATTTCAGTTGTAGCATTTACTATATTTTCAAGCTCCTTCTTCGCAACACCGGAGAAGGACATTTTTTTATCTCTGAGTTCTTCGGCAGATTCAAGAATATTCAGTGCGTGGTCGCTCAGACGTTCTAAATCGCCAATGAGATGAAGCTGCATTGAAAGCTCACGGCTGTCCGCATCACTCAGATTCTGAGTGCTGAGCTTTACAAGGTAATCGCCCAGAGTATCCTCGTACTTGTCAGCTTTTTTCTCGCCCTTGCGCACTTTTTCAGCTGTCTTTTCATCATAAGCACTGAGCATTTTTACTGCATCAGACAGCGTGTTGCGGCTGAGCTGTGCCATGGTTGCGGTAACATTGCGGCTCTGTGCAATAGCAACTGCGGGTGTACTGAAAAGGCGTTCATCAAGAAGCTGCATCTTCTCGTCATCGCCCTTATCTTTAACAGTAATGCAAGCGAGCTTAACAAGCAGATTTGACATCGGATAAAGTACAGCAACTGCAATAATATTAAAGCCGGTATGAAGAACGGCTATGCCAAGCGGACTTGCCGCCGAATCTGCAATTGCAAAATCGAAAGCACTGTTTAAAGCATAGAAAACCGGCAGAATAATCAGCGTTGAAATAGTATTGAAATACAGGTGGATAAATGCAGCACGCTTGGCATTTTTCGTTGCACCGGTTGAAGAGATAATGGCGCTTATACAAGTACCTATATTCTGACCCATAATAATCGGGATAGCAGTTGTATAGCTGACACTGCCCGTCATGCAGAGAGCCTGCAAAATACCGACAGAGGCAGAAGACGACTGAATAACAGCAGTAATAACAGCACCCATCAGCACACCGAGAACCGGATTAGAGAAAAGCACAAGAGCATTTTTGAAGCCCTCAACCTCCGCCAAAGGCTTTACCGCATCGGACATTGCATCCATGCCGAACATCAGAATTGCAAAGCCTAAAAGGATTAGGCCTGTATCCTTGCGCTTTGCATTTTTAACAAACATATAAAAAATAATGCCGATAAAAGCAAGAAACGGTGTGAAAGTAGAAGGCTTAAAGAGCGTAACCCAAAAGCTGTTTCCCTCAATACCGGCAAGGCTGAGCAACCACGCCGTAACAGAGGTGCCGAGGTTAGCACCCATAATAACGCTCACAGCCTGGCTAAGCTGCATAATGCCGGAGTTTACAAAACCGACAACCATAACAGTAGTTGCAGACGAAGACTGAATAACGGCAGTTACCACCAGACCAAGCAGAAAGCCCCTGAATTTACTTGATGTGAGCTTACCGAGAATCGTTTTAAGCTGATTACCGGCACTTTTTTCAAGCGCATTGCCCATTGTGTTCATGCCAAACAGGAAAAACGCCAGTCCGCCAAAAAGTGACAGCACATTTATAAAAGACATAAATATACCTCCTATCGAGGAAGAATTTTGACAAATCATGTCCGATTGTGATTATAATTAAGCTTTATCAGATTATTGTTCTCATTGAGAATTTAAAAGAAAATTTATAATATTCATACATTATTCTTTATTTTTAGCAAAAAATCGGTTATCATTAATAAATAAACATTCAATCGGAGGTTAAGGATGTATTTTCACGAGCTTACATATGATTTAGATATACTTACAAGACAAAATCTGCATATTCATGCCCTGTTTTCAGGCTGTGCAAAAAGAGAAATGAACCTGAACGACATAATAAAAACAGCCGAAAATGCAGGCCTTGAAGCAATAGCAATAACCGACCACATTTTTGACCGTAACGAAGATTTCAGGCAGAATGTAAAAAAATTGAGGGAACAGCTGAATAACATTGATACCGATATAAAGGTATATATAGGCGGTGAGCTTTCCGCATACGGTACAAACAGTTTCAGCTTTCAGAACGAAGAAATTGACCTTGATTACAGGCTCTGGGCACACAACCACTACCATGTCACCGGTTGGGAACAGCCCGAAGATAAAAGCCCCGAAGGCTACAAAAAGCACATAATCCAAACGCTGACTAACCTTATAAAATCCGGTAATGCCGACTGCATAGCCCATCCGTTCCATGACGGTTATCTCACCAATTCTTCAAAAGGACTTGTTAATTTTGCTAAAGGCAGCGTACCCGACAGCTTTACAGACAACGAAATCGGCGATTTGCTCAACCTTGCAAAGGAATACGAAACTGCGTTTGAAATCAATTTAAATGTCGTACCGCAGTTCCCCGGTATTTATCGCAGAATGTATAACATCGGTAAAGAAGTCGGCGCTATGTTCAACATAGGCACGGATGCGCACAAACTTGAAAGCGTTGATACCAAGCCGTATCTCGACGAGGCAAAGAGAATTTTGCTGAAATAAATAACAGTTTATCGCTCTGTTAATTTGTTTGCCAATAGGCTCCCTTGTATAAAGATTGCGATTTTGACTGAAGGATTGTGTGGGGATTTTTAAAGTAAAGATATTGTTACTTTTGTCATGCGTTACAAAAGTAACCAAAAGAACTTTTGGGGTTTTGCGCACTCCACGACGGCTGACGATAGCAAATCCGCTCGGCAGACAGAACAAAAATTGTTTTGTTCTGCTGCCATAACGGCTATAAAAGCAAATCTGACTTCTAAGTTTGCTATACCGCCTATGGTTCCCTCGCTCGGATAAATAAGTTAAGTTTTATGCTCGTCAGCCTGTTCCGTTCAAAGTCACAACATCTTTAATTATTTATATTGATATTTCTTTTACGCTTTTTAATCTCCGCCGTTGATGTATTTTTATTATTAATGATGTTTTTCAATAGGCGGCATCTGGTGTCGGTCTTACCGACAAACTGTAATTCACAAAGGATACAACTATGATAAAAAACATTGTTTTTGACATGGGCAATGTTCTGCTTGACTATAATCCGGAAGTTCCGCTCAATAAATTCTGCAAAAGTGAAGAGGCAAAAGAAATTATACGCAAAGAGCTTTTTGGCGGAGCGGAATGGGTACAGCTTGATCTAGGAAACATTACGGTTGAAGAAGCATTTGAAAGCATTGCAAAAAGGATACCAGAAAAACACCACGAAGAATTAAAGGAATGTGTTTATAAGTGGGATATATGTATGATTCCGCTTGAAGGAGCAAAGGAATTTTTACAATATGTATAAAGTAAAAGGATATAAGCTGTTCATTTTATCAAATGCGCACAAGAGCTTTTACGAATATTTTCCGCGGGCGATTGATTTGAATATATTTGACGGTGTTGTGGTTTCTGCGGATATTCACATTGTAAAACCCGATATAAGAATTTATGAACATCTGCTCAACACATATAATCTCAAACCTGAAGAATGTCTGTTTATTGATGACAGAGCCGATAATGTTAAAGGTGCAAAAGCGGCAGGAATAAACGCAATTCAGTTCAACGGCGATTTTGAAGAGATAAAAAGCATATTGAAATAAATTAACAGGATTGGTTTTTGTGCCAATCCTGTTTGTTCATTTTATCAAATCCTTTATAACCTCGCCTGCGGCGATTAAGCCTGCGACTGACGGGACAAATGACACGCTGCCAGGTGTTGAACGGCGCTGACCTGCATCATCGGGCTGAAAGAGCGGCTTTATCGGCTGTTCGGTGGAATAAACTACTTTCAGCGAATTTATGCCGATATTTTTAAGTTCTCTGCGCATAACCTTTGCAAGCGGACAGCCGCTTGTTTTTTTTATATCTGTTACTGTCAATGCAGTAGGGTCAAGCTTGTTGCCCGTGCCCATGCAGCTGATTATCGGTATATCGAGCTCTTTTGCCGTTCTGATAAGCAGAAGCTTTGATGTGACGGTATCAATGGCATCAATTATATAATCGTACGATTTCAAATCGAACTCCCCTGCTGTTTCGGCATTGTAAAAGCAGGGATAGCTTTCAATAACTGTATCGGGATTTATATCAGCAATTCTTTGAGCCATAACATCAACCTTAAGTTTACCTACTGTCGATTCAAGGGCTACAAGCTGACGGTTGATATTTGAAGCGGAAACTGCATCATTATCGCAAAGTCCTATTCTGCCGACCCCTGCCCTTGCAAGTGCTTCAGCTGCAAAAGAGCCGACACCGCCGACACCGAAAAGCATAACAGAACTGTTACGCAGCTTTTTAATATTTTCTTCACCTATCAACATTGCGGTACGCTGATATTTTTCGTACATATATAAATCTCTCCCTTAAATCAGGTTAAAGTATATCATTATATAAAAATAAAGTCAATTTGCAAGTTGACACCTTAAAATTATATGGTAAAATGTTCTTAGTTAAAGGAGGCTGAAACAATGACAAAATTCAAGCGATTTGCAGCTTTAGTGCTTGCGCTTATTCTTGCTGTAGCCTGCTGTGCTTGCAGCAAAAAAGGAGAAAGTTTAAAAAAATGGCTCAATGATGAAGTTTCCGTTGCATATGATGACGGTTATATGACATCCGAAAATAACGCTGATGCCATTGCTCCCAGCTTTTCGATACTTATCGGTGCCAGCACATATCTCAATGAAATATTTGATTATATAGACAACGGCACACAGCCCGACAATGCAGAGATTACCGAAGAAAACGGCAAATACATTTACAACTCCAATTTTTACAAGGTTACTGTAGAAATTGACAGCAAGCTCCCCTCTGTCAGAATTGAAATGGCAGAAGAATATTTCGGTGAAAGCAAAACAGAACACATAACCGTAATCACGGAAAAAGGCGGCGAATACTTCGTACAGCAGCTTTTACCCGATTTCGGTGAATATTACGAAATCTGTTTCAACTCAAAAGGTGGCAGCACCGTAACAATACCTGACTGTTATGAAATGCCGTATTCAATTTTTGAAGGCGATATACCTGAAAACTTTGCAAAGGAGAATTGACACATATGAAAAACGAAATGCACAACTACGATATTTTCCCTAAGGTGTTTCCGAAAGATAAGGAAATTGAAATCACAATCAAGCCTTTGGGTGACCACGCTGCATTCAAGGAAGAAAGCTATCAGATGGAAATCTGTCCGCTGACCCAAGGCCCACGCTGGGCATTTCCGACAATGAGCGGTGTTTCGGACGAATTCACCGTCAGACCCGATGCTGACGGCTGCATACGTTTCAAATACACATTCCGTGGCGAGCAGGAGCACTATGTCCGTTTCCTTAATGAAGAAAGCAAAAAGGATTTTCAGCTTTCCGTTTACTCGCTTGATGAAGATTTGTGCGGCAGATACCCCTTTGCAGGTGACCTCCACATGCACACCTGCCGCTCTGACGGCAAGCAGGCTCCGGCAATCGTAGCAGCAAATTACCGCAGACACGGCTACGATTTCCTTGCTATAACAGACCATCAGCGTTACTACCCCTCAATTGAAGCTATCAATGCATACAAGGATGTACCGCTTGAATACACCCTTATCCCCGGAGAAGAAATACATACACCCAGAGGTGACGAATACCATACAAACGATGTACACATGGTAAACTTCGGTGGCAGATACAGCGTTAATGCACTCACTACCGCAAGCAAGCACCTTGAAGATGTGGGATATGATATCAACCTGCGCAGTATTGACGGCAGCAGCCCCGACCCGATAACTAAAGAAGAATTCTGGGCACTTATTGATGAATACGCAAAAACAATTGACATTCCGGACGGTGTTGAGCCATATGCATTTGCCTGCTGCAGCTGGATTACTGAGCAGGTACGAAAGGCTGACGGCTTAAGCATATTTGCTCACCCCTACTGGATTGCAGATGTCTTCCACGTGCCGGAAAAACTCAGCGAAGCAATGTTTGAAAAGAAAGCATTTGATGCCTTTGAAGTTCTCGGCGGTGAAAACTACTTTGAGCAGAACGGCTTCCAGAGCATTTTCTACTACGAGCAGTGTGCAAAAGGCAACAAATTCCCCATTGTCGGCAGCACAGACAGCCACAGCAGTATCAATAACCGCAACGGCTTTATTTGCTCGACTATTGTTTTCGCACCCGAAAACACAAGAGAAAGCCTTATCGCTTCAATAAAAGACAGTTACAGTGTTGCCGTTGACACCATCAGCACAGAATACAGGATGGTCGGCGATTTAAGGCTGGTCAAGTACGCAAGCTTCCTCTACGAAAACTTCTTCCCGTTGCACGATGAGCTGTGCTATGAAGAAGGTCTGCTTATGAAGCAGTACGCTACAGGCGACGAGGATGCCGCCCGTCTGCTCAAAGCCATCAATGGCAGAATGAAAAAGCAGAGAGAAAAATACTTCGCATTCTGATTCTTACAACCCAAACAGCAAGGCAGACATTTTGTTTACCTTGCTGTTTTTTATTTCAGCAGAAAAACTTGAATTTTTTTCAACTTTTCCTGCTAAACTATTGATTATTCTGCTGTTTTGTGATAATATTTCACCGTGTTAAAATTTCACATAAGAGGGCAGTTTTATGTTAAAAGAGCTTGAAAACAGACCGATACGCTTTGTGTACGAGGCAACACTCTCAAACGGTGCAGAGATATTTGTACGGCCTGACGGTACCGCAGTTGACAAACACGGCAGAGAATACAAAGAGATTACCGATTCTGACAGCAGCGGTGATCTGATACCGCTCGGCTGGGAATATGCATAGCAGCACTTATTTTGGTAAAATAGATATTTATATCATAATTTGCTACCTTGTCTTTATCTTAACTACACATTGACTTTTTTTAATTATGGTATTAAAATAAATCCATATGTATTGGAGGTAAAGATTTATGAAACTTGATAAGCTCGTCGGTGAGCGTTTTAAAGAAAGACCGTCGGACTGTGTTATTGACAGCCATGCGCTGACAGTCAGAGGCGGCTACATAAAGAACGTAGCGAACGGAATTTACTCTTCCTTCCCTCCCCTTCGCAGAATCACAAAAAAGATTGAACAGATAATCCGTGAGGAAATGGATGCTATCGACGGTCAGGAGGTACAGTTCCCGGTTGTTATGCCCGCTTCCCTTTGGGAAGAATCCGGCAGATATTCTTCAATCGGCAGTGAGCTCGTACGCTTTACTGACAGAAACAAGAGCCCTCTTGTGCTTGGCATGACACACGAGGAGGCTGCCGTTCAGCTTGTTCGTGAATATGCAAACAGCTACCAGAAATACCCCTTCATGATTTACCAGATTCAGACTAAATTCCGTGACGAGGGCAGACCCAGAGCAGGTCTTATCCGTGTACGTGAATTCACCATGAAGGATGCTTATTCCTTCCACACATCACAGGAAGATCTTGAAGAATACTACCAGAAGTGCTACGATGCCTACAACCGCATTTTTGCACGCTGCGGTATTCCCGAGGTTGTAACCGTCAAGTCCGACTCCGGTATGATGGGTGGCAGCGTAAGCCACGAATACATGCTTCTCACCCCCGTTGGTGAGGACAGCATTGCTGTTTGCTCCGAGTGCGATTTCAGAGCAAACATTGAGGCTGCTCCCTGTATTGTAGAGAACGAGGCTGATGCAGTTTCTGAAGAGCTTACAAAGGTTCACACGCCCGATATTCACACAATCGAAGATATATGCAACTTCCTCAACTCTCCGCTGGAAAAATCCTGTAAGGCTGTTGTATATCAGCGCAACGCAGACGACACATATATTGTTGCATTTGTAAGAGGTGACCTTGAGGTCAACGAAACAAAGCTTCGCAACACGGTAGGCTGCGATATTCACCCGGCAGAAATTGTTGACGGCTGCGGTCTTATTGCAGGCTTTATCGGTCCGTACAATATGGATGAAAGAATTACCGTTATTATCGACGGTTCGCTTAAAGGCGCAACAAACCTTTCCTGCGGTGCAAATGAACCTGATTACCACTACACTGGTCTTAATATCGAACGTGACCTCGGCGAAGTTACCTACTGCGATGTTGCAGCAATCAAAAACGGCGGTATCTGCCCGCAGTGCGGCAAGCACAGCGTAAATATTTCCCGCGGTATCGAGGTTGGCAACATATTCCAGCTCGGCACAAAATACACAAAGGCTATGGACATGCAGTACCTTGACAGCAACGGCAAGGCACAGTACCCGATTATGGGCTGCTACGGCATAGGCGTCGGCAGACTTGCAGCAAGCGTATGCGAAGCATACCACGACGAATACGGTCCGATATGGCCGATGAGCATTGCTCCCTGGCAGGTTCACCTTTGCTGTATGAGAGCTGACAATGCAGATGCTAAGGCTTGTGCAGACAAGCTCTACAGCGATATGCAGTCAAACGGCATTGAGGTAATCTACGATGACAGAAGTGTCAGCGCAGGTGTTATGTTCTCGGATGCAGACCTTATCGGTGTGCCACTGCGTGTAATCGCAAGCCCGAGAAACCTTAAAGACGGCGTATGCGAAATCGTTTCAAGAGATAAGAGCATATCCATGAAAACGCCCATCGAAGATGTAGTAAGCACCGTTAAAGAGCTTATTGCAAAAATGATGGAAAACTAAAACCAAATATAAGGAGAGCGCAATTTTGAAAAAGCTGTCAGGTAAAAGAATCAATTTGACCTATACGCAGATAATTGCGCTCTTTTTTGTTGCCGCAATACTGCTTGGCACAGTGCTGTTAAGCCTTCCTGTATCTTCAAAATCAGGTGAATTCACTCCCCTGCTTGACTGCGCATTCACCGCAACAAGTGCAACCTGCGTTACGGGACTGATAGTTTATGACACATTTACTCACTGGTCGCTTTTCGGACAGTCCGTAATACTTTGTCTGATTCAGATAGGCGGACTCGGCATAATGACGATTATAACCATGTTTTCCGTTTTCCTGAAAAGAAAAATCAGCCTTTATGAAAGAAAACTGCTGATACAGTCTTCAGGTACGGTGAGAACCAACGGCATTATTCGGCTGCTCAAACAAATCGTATTCGGAACGCTTATATTTGAAGGCACAGGTGCAGTGCTCCTTGCAACCCGGTTCTGCCCCGAATTCGGACTGGCAAAAGGACTTTTTTATTCGGTTTTTCACTCTGTTTCAGCGTTTTGCAATGCAGGCTTTGACCTGATGGGTATATACGGCGAATTCTCCTCTCTGACACCGTTTTACGGCGATATTGTTGTAAACCTTACTATTGGTGCATTAATAATAATCGGCGGAATAGGTTTTCTTGTCTGGCAGGATGTGCTGCAATTCAAGCTTAAATTCAGGAATTATTCACTGCATTCAAAAATTGTCCTTGTAACCTCTGCGGCACTTTTGCTTGGAGGTTGGCTGGCACTTTTTCTTACCGAAAAAAGCGGCAGCATGCAGGGGCTGACTTTGAGCGAAAGGATAATTGCCGCATTTTTCCAATCCGCTTCTGCAAGAACTGCAGGCTTTAACACCGTGCCGCTGAATAAACTTTCAGGCGCAGGACTGATGACGATGCTTTCGCTCATGCTTATAGGCGGCAGCCCCGGTTCAACTGCAGGCGGTGTCAAAACCACAACGGTTGCCGTGCTGATAATTGAACTTATCGCAGCAGCAAAAAGCCAGAAGCACGCCGTTGTTTTCAAGCGCAGACTTGAAGAGGACACCGTAAAAAAAGCTGGTGCAATAGTTACAGTATATATGCTGGCAATAATCTTTGCGGTAATTTTAATAAGTGCAATAGAAAGCTTACCGCTGCCGGATGTTTTATTCGAGGTTGTTTCCGCTGCGGCAACGGTAGGACTTACAACGGGAATAACCCCCACCCTTTCTGCGGTTTCACATATTATTCTCATGCTGCTCATGTACGGCGGCAGACTCGGCGGACTTACAATTATGGCAGCCTTTGCTGAAAAGAAAGAAACATCAACACTTGTAAGACCGTCTGAAAAAATACAAATTGGTTAGGGAGAGTTAAGCATGAAAAGTGTACTTGTTATAGGTATGGGACGCTTTGGCAAGCATCTTGCCGAAAAAATGCAGCAGCTCGGCAACGACATTATGATTGTTGACCGCAACACTTCAAAAATTGAGGAGCTTGCACCAAAATTCACCGATTCGTATATCGGCGACTGCACAAACGAAGGTACGGTGCGTGCGCTTGGAGTCAACAACTTTGATATCTGTTTTGTATGTATAGGCGAAAACTTTCAGTCTTCGCTTGAAATAACCGCACTGCTTCACGATATGGGTGCCAAATACATCGTATCCAAGGCAAACCGTGATATTCAGGCACGATTTTTAAAAAGCGTCGGTGCCGATGAAGTTATTTATCCTGAACGTGAAATTGCTGAAAAGCTGGCAATACGCTTTAATTCTGACAATATTTACGACTATATTGAGCTTACTTCCGAGTATTCGATTTTTGAAATACCCGTTCTTGAAAACTGGGTAGGCAAATCCATTATGACGGTCAATGTAAGACGTGACTATCATATCAACATTATAGCAATCAAAAAAGGTGAAGTTTTAAACCCTGTGCCCGGCGGTGACTACGTATTCAAGGCTGATGATCACCTCGTTGTCATAGGTAAAGCAACAGATGTATTCAAGCTTTCATCTGACGTTAAAGACAAAAAGAAAAAATAAATGACACAGGCATACAAGTTTTTACACTTGTATGCCTGTTTTTTCAGAATATCGGTAACGGGAATATAGGTCCTGTTGTAGGTGCTTCGGTGGGTGTCTGAACCGGAGGCTCTAAAACCGGCGGGTCAATTACAGGATCAGACGGTTGATCTGATTGCGGAGCTGTAGTGCTGTCTGTTAAGCCACCGTTATCGGTAGGTATTTCAGTTCCGGGGAACTGATCTGTTATGGGCTCCTGCGGTGCAAAGGGGTCATATACTGTTGTGACCTCTTCGGTCAGCGGCTCGTCCCATACAAGCAAGGTAACGGTAGTACCCTTGGGATATCCCTTGCCTATAACCATATCAAGAATTGACTGAACCTCCTGTGCGGTATGGCTGCCGTCGTTCTCGACATATTCACGTTTTACAAGGAAATTACGCTCATGAAGCTTTTCTTTGGCCTTTTCATAATCCATGCCTATGACGTTGGGCAAATCAAAATGCTCTATGCCCTTTGAAACAGTAAGAACAATTGTTGTGCCTTTGTTTACCTTGGTATCAGGTTGAACACTCTGAGCCATTATCATGCCCTTGGTTACCGTATCGCTGTATTCTTCAATCTTTTCAAAATTGAAGTTGTTTCTCCAGTACGCCGATGATGTCACCTCAGAATAGTTCCGGTCAACAAATTTCGGAACATCAACCATTTCGCTGCTTGTTGTAATTTCAGACTCAGGTTCGTTGGGCGAAAGTCCGAGCTTGTCACCTGCTGCAAGAACAACAATCAGAAAAACAACCAGACAGACTATTGCACTTATCAGTGCTGTCCGTATAATAATTGCCTTGTTTTCGTTAATATTGACGTTTTTCTTGGGTGTTTTGGATGGGGGTGCCTTTTTGGTACCGGTCTTTGCGGCAGGCTTTTTTTCGCCTGCAGTTCTCTTCGGTACATCCGGAGCAGCAGAAGCAGTGTTGACAAAATCAGATGCCGCTGCAGCAGGAGATGCAGAAAGTTCTGCACGAAGCTGCTCAACAGAACGTGTTCTGTCCTCCGGCATAATCTGAAGAGCATTTATAAGTCCGTTTATAACATATGCCGGAAGCTGCTCCGCAAACTTGCCGGGAACCATAAGTCTGTCATTTGTAAGTCTTTCCGTTGCCTCAATCGGGTCGGTGCCGATAAGCGCACGGTAAAGCGTAGCAGCAAAGGAATAAATATCCGTCCATGCGCCCTGCTCACCCTCAAAGCCGTACTGCTCAACAGCAGCATAACCGGGGAAAAGCTGCGCCGTAAGGTCACTGCGTGCGGTACGTGCCTGCCAGATGCTGAAGCCGCCTATTCTGACTTTGCCGTCACGTCCGATATGAAGTGTAACCGGAGAAATACCGCGGTGAACGATGCCTGCCGTATGCAGCATGCCGAGCGTTGAAAGAACAGGCATAAACAGGCCTCTTGCTCTTTCCCATGTTATATAACCTGATTTTGTGCGCAGCAGATAATTGCGCAGACTGATACTTTCTACATGATCAAAAACTGCATAAGCTGTAAGATTCTCCTCAAAAACATCGGTAACGTTTTCAAGCGCAGAAAGACCGTTCATACGTGCAAGCTTGCGCCACAGCTCAAGAAAATCCGCCAGGCAGTCGCTGAAAGTAATTTCACAGCCTGCCATTACGGAAACCTGCTTGTCACCCGAACGTCTGCCACAGAGTGTATCCGGCAGAAACTCACGGATTCTGACTGCCTTTTCCTCACTGTTATCCCATGCTATATAGGTTGCACCGTCACCGTTGTATTCAAGGATTCTGCCTATGACATAACGTCCGCCGACAACGGTATCTACAGGAAGATACGGTGCCGCCTGGCTTGTTCCTTTTGAATACTTGCAATGAGGGCATACTGACTCTTCGCCGAGCTCCCTCATACAACCTTTACACAAATTTTCGCTGTTTATCATTTCAAATTACTCCATTCTTTTCTCAAACAGAGAATAACAGTCTTACATAGCGTATATTTTATCATCTTTTTTAGCAATAGTCAAATAATATAGTATTACAAATAGTTACATTTTAAAAATCGGCAGCACACATTAAACGGTGTTGCTGCCGAATGTTTTATCTGCTGTTTAAATATTCGTCTATCGCCTGGCAAAGCCTTGTCTGTGCAGTTTCACGGTCACATCCGGGAAGCTGTGCCGCTGCCATTGTTAAATGTCCGCCGCCGCCAAGCTTTTCCATAATCAGCTGAACATTTATATCGCCTAACGAACGGGCGGATATATTCATTACTCCGCCTGTGTCAAACATTGCAAACGATGCCGTAACACCGTCTATGTTCAGCAGTTCATCAGCTGCCTGTGAGGTTATTGTTCTTATATCGTCAGATTCGATATCTGCATACGCTATTGCACAGCTCTTATAATTTTCAGCCGATGCTATAATCTCATTACGCAGCTTGAAATTCTCCATTTTATTCATGAACATGCGGCGTACCCTGACCGTATCGGCACCCTTTGATTTGAGAAACGCTGCTGCCTCAAATGTACGCACACCTGTTTTAAGCGCAAAATTGCGTGTATCAAGCATTATACCCGAAAGCATAGCCATAGCATCACCCGACGACACCTTAGGCTTAGAAGGCATATATTGCAGCATTTCTGCAACCATTTCGCTGGCAGATGAAGCGTTCGGGTCATGCTGAAAAACAATTGAATTGCTGATAAAATCAACATTCTTTCTGTGATGGTCTATTACCACAACCGTATTTGCAGCCCTGTACACCTCTTCGCTTTCAAGAACCTCAGAACGGTGTGTATCAACAATTATAAGAAGTGTTTTTTTATCCACCTGTTTCAGTGCATCTTCAGGTGAAACAAATATCTTTCCTGAGCTTTCTTCAACGGCATCAATCAACTGCTGTGCCAGCGATCTTGAACGGTTCACAACAATTTTTGCAGTCTTGCCTACAGCCGCAGCGGCGCAAACAACACCTACAGCAGAACCGATGCTGTCAAGATCTGAAAAGCGGTGACCCATTACGAAAACATTGGAACTGTTTTCCATCAGCTTTTGTATAGCCGAAGCAACAATTCTTGTCCGCGCCTTGCTGCGTTTTTCAACGCCCTTTGATACACCGCCGAAAAATTCATAATCGCCGTTACGCAGAATAGCTGCCTGGTCGCCGCCTCTTCCTATGGCCATATCAAGTGCCTGACGTGCATGCTGCTCGCCCTCACGCAGGTTTGTACTTTTACCGATACCTATGGAAAGTGTTATACCTACGTTACTGCCTTCGTATTCGTAGTTACGTATAGTATCGAGAATATCAAATTTTTTATCCGACATGCGTGTAAGGTCACGTTCTTCGCAAACCACTACAAATCTGCCTTCGCCGAGTTTTCTGACGAGGCAACCGTATTCTGACAGCCATGTATCAATCAGCTTTTCTGCACGGCTGCGCATCGAATCAAAATCGCCGTCCGGATAGGACTGCTTTATTTCATCAAGATTATCTATACTGATGAGAACAACACTCGGACGTGAAAGCATGTACTCATAATAGGTTTTACGCATCTGTGTTTCATCAGAAAAGATAAGGGCAAAGCTGTCCTCTCCTCTGATTTTCAAAGGAAAAGGATAAACCGAATAGGAGTTATCTTCAATATCCGTAAAAATCCTGTCGCTTTTTGCAATATCGTCAACGCTGTGTCCGCTCAAAAACTGTGTAACATCGTCGCTTATTATACGCAATTCGCCCACAACACGTGAGCCGAAAAGCGCATTAAACCAAAGGATCCGACCTGTAGCTGTAGTTACAAGCACAGGCAGAGGAAAATTTGAGAGGTTTTCTTTTTCGGAAAAGTCAAAGGACTTATTGAATGAATCAATTATTTCGTCTGTACTTTTTGAAGAAAGCACGCTGCTGACAACGGCAAGCACTGTGAGAGCAGCAAGAATTGCAAGCTCAATAAACGCTACCGTTTTATTATAGCGCAGCGTTACCAACGCCGTAAAAAGCGATACAGCGAGTATTCCGAAAACAACAATGTTGTTTTTGATAAAGCGCTTCAAATATTACACCTCCATAATTATCGGCACAATCATCGGGCTGCGCTTTGTCCGCTCAAAAACGAAAGAGGATATGACATCCCTCACCTTGGTTTTTGCTGCCATTATATCTGACGGTGATTTTCTCAGACGTTCTTCAAGCGCATCGTAAGCTACGTGCTTTGCCTCTTCAATAAGCGCTTCCGCTTCTTTCACATATACAAAGCCACGTGTAATAATATCGGGACCGGAAACTATATAGCCTGTATCCGGCTCAACACTTGCAGCAATGATAATTATACCATCCTGCGACAGATGCTTTCTGTCACGAAGGACAATATTGCCGACATCGCCGACACCTGAGCCATCGACAAATATCTTGCCCGCAGGTACAGTGCCTGCAATCTTAATTGCACTGTCTGTCATTTCGATAAGCATACCGTTATCCGCAACGATAATATTCTTGCGGTCAAAGCCCATCGACTCAGCAAGAAGCCTGTGCTTTTGCAGGTGCTTCTGCTCGCCGTGTACGGGTATAAAATATTCCGGTCTTACCAGACTCATTATCATTTTCAGCTCTTCCTGACAGGCGTGACCTGAAACGTGAACATCATACATCTTTTCATAAATAACTTCCGCACCGAGCTTCATCAGCTCGTTAACTACCCTGCCGACTGTTTTTTCATTACCGGGAATGGGCGTTGCGGAAATGATGATGTAATCATTAGGGCCCACTTCTACCCTGCGGTGATCGGAAAATGCCATACGGGTAAGTGCTGACATGGGTTCACCCTGGCTACCGGTTGTGATGATAACCATTTTATCCTCAGGATAGCGTTTGAGCATATCAATGCTGACAATTATACCTTCCGGCACATCAATATAGCCGAGTTCCTTGGCAATGGCAACAACGTTTTCAAGGCTTCTGCCTGACAGTGCAACCTTTCTGCCGAGCGCAGCAGCAGTATTGATAATCTGCTGGACACGGTGAATATTTGAAGCGAAGGTTGCAACGATTATTCTGCGGTTGCCTGCGCTGCGGAAAAGCTTATCAAACGATTCGCCGACCTTGCTTTCGCTTTCTGTATAGCCGGGACGTTCAGCATTTGTTGAATCGGACAGCAGTGCAAGCACGCCTTCCGTACCGATCTGAGCAAGACGGTTAAGGTCAATAGGCTCACCGTCAATGGGAGTCATATCAATTTTAAAGTCGCCCATCTGCACGACCGTACCGCCACCGCAGCGTATTGCAAGCGCAACAGCGTCAGGGATAGAGTGATTGACGTGAATGAGTTCGACATCAAAATCGCCGAGCTTTATGTGATCACCCGGTCTGACAACATTCAGCTTTGCAGATGAAAGCAGGTTGTGTTCTTTGAGCTTTCCTTCAATAAGGCCTATTGTGAGCTTAGTTGAGTAAATCGGGATATTTACTGATTTGAGCAGATAAGCAAGACCGCCTATATGGTCCTCATGTCCGTGTGTGACAACTATTCCCTTGATTTTGTCAATGTTCTTTTCAACATATGAAAAATCGGGCAGAACAAGGTCAACACCGAGCAAATCCGGCTCGGGGAAAGCGAGGCCGCAGTCTACAAGGAACATGCTGTCCTTATACTCATAAAGGGTCATGTTTTTACCGACCTCGTTGAGTCCGCCGAGAAAAGCAATACGTACAGGCAATTTTTCTTCCGCCTTTTTCTGCTTTTGCTTTGATTGTTTAGGCTGCTTTGAGGTTTTTTCGGTTTTTGCCGCCTTTTCCTGCTTGGCAGGCTTCTGCTGTTTTGAGAATTCAGCCTGCTGACGCTGCGTAATCTTGGAATACCTGTAAAACTTTTTTGCTTTAGACTTCTTTTCAGCGGATTGCTGTGCTGCGTTTTTTTCGAGTGTGTTTTCTTTTTTTGCCATATTTGTTTTTAATTTCGGATAAACAAAACCAACCGTTTGATTTTTATATCAAACAGCAACGTATAAAAGATAAAATTTTAAAATAGGTTTTGTCACAAAATTTCCTTTCTGAAAAATTGAATTTAATAAATTTATATTATTCGTCTAACGCCCAAGACGAAAAAAGTCAAATATTACCTTTTTAATTATATAACAATAGTCGGTTCATGTCAAGCAAGCCGCATTTGTCACAAGGGCAGCAAGCTCGTTTGCGGTTTCACTGTTTGCAGCCTGAACCTCAAGGCAATATTTACCTGCGTGAGAACACGGTGTTACGAGTAAACTCCCCTGTTCAGCACGTGCAAACACACCGCTTTTGCAGTCAGTTATAACCTCTTCACACTCAATTATATCTGCTATATCGGAAAGATTGAGTTCGCTTGAAAAGCTCTTTCGGCTGACCGACTGCTGCGGCAGCTTTTCACATATCGCCGCAAGACCGCAGCCGTAAAGCGAGAGATAGTGCATGAGCCTCGCAGCAAGAAAAGTCGCATCCTTTTGCCAGATTGCATTTCCGCCCGCAAAGCTGCGGACAAGCTTCACGTCTTTGCTTTTCGCCAGCTCATCAAGATAAGATGCCGCAAAAAACGTAGTGTGCTGTGCATTGCCGTTTTCTATTTCGCAGGCTGTACAGGCATCAAGGAGCTGTGAATGTGAATACACCTTTCCGTTTTCATCAACAGCACTGAGCACTAAGCCTGATTTACTGAGCGAAAAGCAGATTTTCCCTCCGATACCGCCACCTAAGGCAAGCAAAGCTCTTTTCAGCGGCGCCGCTGTATCGGGGGCAGCACTTCTTATATTGACCCTTATATTTTCAAAGCTTTGCGAAAAATCAAGAAGATTCTTATAATATGCATCACACAGGCTTGCTTCAATAATATTTCCACCCTTTTCTTCAGGCAAATCACCGCTTAAAGCAAGCTTTGCCATTTCATCCTCCTGTAAGGATGAAATAATACTGCCATCAGGTCCGTAGACACAGACAAGGCAGTTTTTACCGCCGCTGACAAAAAACAAGCCGTCAAAGGCATAGTGGCGTGAAGCAAAGAAAAGCTGCGACTCAAAACAGCTGTTGAACACCACCGCACAGCCGCCACCTTTTTTTACACCCTTAGCAAGATATCCGGCGCTGCCTGATTTCTTTTCGCACAAAATGCCGATTTTTCTGCCAAGCACGGCATTTGCTGCTTTACCCATACTTTCACCTGCCGCAGCATTCAAAGGTGAATTCAAGACACAAAACGATTTCATTTCCGGCTCCTTTATAAATTATTATGTAAACAGCTATAATATTGGCAGTTTGCTATACAAATAATCCGTAATTCGTGTTGTAAAGACAATAAAAAGATGTTAAAATAAGGCTATTGTTTAAGATAAGGAATTAAAACTATGGCAAACGAACTTAAAAACGTTGAACTTTTTGCTGACGGTGCATGCTCAGGCAATCCCGGTCCCGGCGGTTGGGGCACAATACTGCGCTTTAACTCAATTGAAAAAGAATTATCCGGCGGCAGTGCTGACACAACCAACAACCGCATGGAAATAACCGCAGTGCTTGAAGGGCTGAAAGCGCTCAGATATCCCTGCAAAGTCACGGTAACAACCGATTCGCAGTATGTATACAACTCAATTACCAAAGGTTGGGCTGAAAGCTGGAAACGAAACGGCTGGATAAAAAAAGACAAAAAGCCGGCACTCAATGCCGACCTCTGGGAAGAATTGCTTTGCGAAATTGCCAAGCACGAAGTGAATTTCGTATGGATCAAGGGTCACAACGGACACAGCGAAAACGAGCGCTGCGATGCACTCGCCGTCGCCATGTCCGAAAAATATAAAAGCATTAAAGAATAATACAGATAAGTCCGCTGCAACCCTCGTTTATAACCTTTTCAAGCGTTTCCTGCAGCTTCATCCGTGCCTCATTGGGCATACGGCAAAGCTTATTATGAAGCCCTTCATTGACAAGCTCATTTAGCGATTTGCCGAAAATATTGGACTGCCAGATTTTTATCGGGTCCTCCTCAAACTCTTTGAGGAGATAGTTGACAAGCTCCTCACTCTGCGATTCGGAGCCTACTATCGGTGCGACCTCGGTTGTGATATTAGCACGCATCATATGCACACTCGGAGCAGATGCGCGCAGCCTTACGCCGTATTTTCCGCCCTGCTTCATAATTTCAGGTTCTTCAAGAGTCAGCTCCTCAATTGACGGCATGACTATTCCGTAACCTGTAGCCTCAACCTCATCAAGTGCATTTTTGAGCCTCTCGTAGGCTCTTTTTGTTTTATTCAGGGTCATCATTTCATCCATGAGTGCCTGCTCATCCGCAATATCCGTACCTGTAACTTCACTTAATGTACTGAAAAACAGCGACGGATCCGTTTTTGCGTTCACAAGTGCACTGCCTGTTGAAAGGTCCATAGTGCCGACTTTTACGGATGAAAGACAGTCACATTCGCCGAGAGTTTTTGCAAACAGCGGCACATCACGCACCCGACGCAGCTGCTTTGCAGCATTGGTTACAGCCGTATCAACAGCCGAACGCAGCGGATGCTCTGCTCCGAGGCTCATCATCCAGCCGGGAAGATTAACACCTACCTGCTTAATCGGAAATTCAAAAAGCACCTGGCGCAGTATTTCTTTGATTTCGTCCTCCCCTGCTGTTTTGCAGTTCATGGGGATTACGGGAACACAGTAACCGCTGATGAGTTCTTTTGTAAGGGCCTGCGTTTCGGAAGAATCGGGACTGACGCTGTTAAGCAGAACTACAAACGGTTTGCCGAGAGCTTTCAATTCCTCGATGACACGTTTTTCAGCTTCGATATATTCTGAACGGTCAATTTCACCGATGCTTCCGTCAGTTGTTATAACAATACCTATAGTTGAATGTTCATCAATTACCTTTTTGGTACCGAGCTCAGCTGCCATGTTAAACGGAATTTCCTTTTCAAACCACGGTGTTTTGACCATTCGTGGCTGCTCATTTTCGATATAACCGAGTGCACCGGGAACGATATAACCGACGCAATCTATCATACGTACGCGTATTTCAACACCACCCGACAAGGTAACGCTTACCGCATCTTCAGGTATAAATTTCGGTTCGGTAGTCATTATTGTTCTGCCCGCTGCCGACTGCGGCAACTCATCCGTTGCACGTTCACGCTTTGCCGAATCGGAAATATTGGGAATAACCAGCTCATCCATAAAGCGCTTTATAAAAGTAGATTTTCCCGTACGCACCGGTCCGACAACACCGATATAGATATCCCCGTTGGTTCTTGTGGCAATGTCGCCATAAATGTTTTTCATTTCCATTATATAGTCCTCCCTTAAACACGAGGTATTATCAGCATGGTATGTTCGGTAAGTGTATCGCCGACAAGTCCGTTACGGGCACGCACAGCATCCTGAGTTGCGCCGTATCTTTTGGCTATATCCCACAGTTCTTCACCTTTATCGCCAAAATAAACCGTTATTGCAGGGATATTGTCGGTTGATTTCTTTTCACCCTGAGATAACCCGGACACAAGAAGACTGTCATACTGCGAAAATACACAGCCCTGTGAATTGAACTGCACACGTGCGTGCAGAGTATTGCCGCTGCCGCTCAAAGCAAGACCGTTGACAACGGTGAACGGATTGCAACGCAGTGTACCGCCTTCAAAATCTACAGGTTTTGTGTGGCGGTAATCAACTCTGCGTTGAGCAAAGCACGGCTTACCGTCAGAATCAAGATAAAGCACACAGACCGTTACTGCGCCGCTGATTTCAAGCTTTCCGTCATTCAGCCCGTTAACGCAGGTCAGGTCGCAGCACCACGAATCAAGCACACGCTCGACCTGCACCCCCGAAAAATCAAGGTCAGCTGATAGAACAAAGGTTTCATTAAGCGTTGCGATAAGCTTTTCCTGCACTGCCGTGTTTTTTTCTACAGTCAATTCGTTTACAAGAGAATATGCATCAAGTACACTTGAAAACGGCATTTCTTTATATCCGTAAACCGTTGCCGCAATACACGCAGAAATATCAAGCCTGTTCATTTCTCCGCTTTCATCAGCCTTAAGCTGGACATCGAGCGATGAAACATCGAGCCGTACATCGCAAACACAACTTTCATCAATTCCGTCAAGCTCGACTATACGGCTTATCGGCATAATATGTTCAAGCTTTGAAACTATACCATCGCTGTTACAAAGGCTGAGAACGATTTTCAGGTCACCTTTTACAAGTATTTTATTGCTGACCGTTTTTGTTTCGGTAATTACAGGCTGTGCCGAAGAATGAATAATGCTTTTTATACTCCCTTTGTCCTCAGGTACGACAACAGTTTCATTCATTTCAAACAGCTTTGATGCGCAGCCTACCGCATTGCACACTGTACCCGGCTGAATTTTCAGCTGCAGACCATCACCGCTTGCGCCGCAAAGCATTTCGGTTTTTTCACAGCATACAACCGAAAACAGTACCGCAACACAGGCATGAACATCCACCCTTCTCGGGCTGACGGCACGGCAGTTGACATAACTTGTTTTTGCATTGACAAGCACCGTTGATTCGGCTGCAAGACCGCTCATTTCAACATATTTACTAAGCGGATAATTCTGTTCAAAGCAGGCAATTTTGTCGTCATCACCCACATACATAAGCCTTACTACCGCATTACCGAGTGCCGTTATACGGTTGCCCGTAATATCCACACTTGTTATACCGGGCTCCACATTGCAGCAAAGCACACTTTTAATATCGCAACAATAATCCGGCAGCGTTATATCACAGTCCACACTCTGCTCAGCCTTTGCCTCACGCACTATACGGCAGGTACAAAGCTCTTGCTTATCTACATTCATATCCATTTGTTTTACCTCACCTTCAGAAAATTTCTTGTTATAGAATAAGCTCACTCTAAATCTATTCAACACCTGTCCAGATTATTACAAAAGAAAAAGGAATCCCATATTAAATGAGATTCCTCAGATGTTTCATATGAATTTAAAAAACAAAACCTTTATTGTTACTCTTTTTAAGTTCTTCTATCATTTCTTCTTTCATTTCATCAGTTATTCCGCCGCCTACCGTATATTTGAAATCAAAAACAGGAGAATCAGACATAATCTTTTTTTGCTTATCATAATATTCCTTCGTCGTACAGACGAATTTTGCAGGATTACCTGTATATACACATCCCTCCGGAACATCATGCGTAACAATACTTCCTGTACCAACAATACTCCCTTTTCCTACGGTTACACCCGGCATAACTATTGTGTTTGCACCGATAAATGCTTTATCGGATATTACAACTCTACCAATTTTAGTGTATCCAAGCTCCTTTTTTGTACTTGCATCATGAGCCAACAAATACACAGCCGGGCCAAAAGTAACATCATTACCTATTTCTATTAACCAACAATGCGAAGAATCAAAACGGGTACTTCCTGCGTCAAAAATAAAATTCCCGCCGACTTTCATACCTCTGGCTTTTAATTCCTCAAGATTCAGCCCTCTGTCAACACCTAAAAAAGACTTTATCATTGATTTTATACGCTTAATCATTTTCATATGTAATCCTCTGTTCTGAATCAATTCAAAATACATTTTAAAAAATCCCCCTATTATAAAAGGGGGATTAGTTTCAGTTGAACAGCGTTCCTCCGTGGCAGTCAATACCGACAATCAGCGGAAAATCTTCAAATTCGAGCCGTTTTATGCTTTCACAGCCCAGATCGTCAAAGGCTATAACCTCACACTTTGTTATGCACTGTGCAGCCAAAGCACCGGCACCGCCTATTGCACACAGATAAACAGCATTGTTGCGCACAACAGCATCAATAACCTCTTTATTCCTCGGACCTTTTCCTATCATGGAAACAAGACCTTTATCGAGAAGCAGGGGTGCATACAGGTCCATACGTGAAGACGTTGTCGGCCCGCAGCTGCCAATGGGCAAGCCGTCCGGTGCCGGAGTAGGCCCTGCATAGTAAATTGATGCGCCTTTTATTTCAAACGGAAGCTCTTTTTTTTCATTAATAAGCTGCACTATACGCTTGTGCGCTGCATCACGTGCAGTATATACACATCCGCTGAGCAATATTCTGTCGCCCGCTCTGAGCGTTTGTGTGAACAGCGAAAGCTCAGAGGAATCAAGTGCGTATTCAGCCATCCCCGTTTTCCTCTTTGCTCAGATAATTCTGCAGAATACGGTCAACCTGAGAGAGCACCTCTTCGGGGTCATCACTGTCGACAATTACGCTTTCCTGCATTATTGCTTCTGCTGCCTCGTATTCATCAATCTTTCTTTCAAGCTCTGTAATACGGGCATCCTTGCGCAAATTTTCTTTTCTGCTGTTTTCAAGCTGAGCCATAAGCTTGTCAATATATTCAATTACATCGTCACGGTCAAAGCCGCCGAATATTTTTCTTTTAAACAGCCTTTCTTCAGCCATAGCTGTATCTCCTTATTTAAGTGCAACAGCTGCCTTTGCCTTGGCAACAATGTTTTCTGCGGTAAGACCGTAAATTTTGAGCATTTCAACAGCAGGACCTGATGCACCGTAGGTATCCTCAACACCGACACGAAGCACGGGTACGGGGCAAGCTTCACAAACAACGTCTGCTACAGCTGAGCCAAGACCGCCGATAACGCTGTGCTCCTCAGCTGTGACGATAACGCCTGTTTCTTTTGCAGCCTTGATTACGATATCTTTATCGATAGGCTTGATTGTTGCCATGTTGATAACTCTTGCATCAATGCCTTCTGCCTTGAGGCTTTCAGCAGCGATAAGTGCTTCGTTAACCATAAGACCGGTTGCGATGATTGTTACATCCTTACCCTCTTTAAGCTCAACACCCTTACCGATTTCAAACTTGTAGCTTTCATCAAAAAGTCTGGGAGTTGCAAGTCTGCCGAAACGAAGGTAAACGGGACCGTCCATCTCTGCTGCTGCCATAACTGCAAGACGTGCCTCAACATCGTCAGCAGGGTTGATAACTGTCATACCGGGGATAGTGCGCATAAGAGCGATATCCTCGCAGCACTGGTGGCTTGCACCGTCCTCGCCAACGGAGATACCGGCGTGTGTTGCACCGATTTTAACATTGAGATGTGTGTAACCGATAGAGTTTCTGATCTGCTCAAAAGCTCTGCCGGCTGCAAACATTGCAAAGGAGCTTGCAAATACGGTGTAACCAACCGCTGCAAGACCTGCGGCAACACCCATCATGTTGCACTCTGCAATACCTGTATCAAAAAATCTTTCGGGGAATTCTTTTTTAAATGCGATAGTCTTAGTTGCTTTGGCAAGGTCAGCATCAAGAACGATAACCTTTTCATTCTTCTGACCGAGCTCTACAAGAGCCTTACCGTAAGCATCACGTGTTGCGGTTTTAATTACATCTGCCATAATATTCACCACGGTACAATTCCGATTTGTACCTATACCCTTTCCTTATTTTAGTTAAGTGCTGCAAAAGCGGCATCAAGCTCTGCCATTGCCTTTTCGTACTGCTCCTGATTGGGAGCTGTACCGTGCCAATCACAGTTATCCTCCATAAAGGAAACACCCTTACCCTTAACTGTTTTTGCAACGATTACTGTGGGCTTGCCCTTATATTCTTTTGCTGCGGTGAAAGCTGCGTCAATTTCATCAAAATTGTTGCCGCAGATTTCAATTACATTCCAGCCGAAAGCTGCAAACTTTTCGGGAATGGGATAGGGAGAGTTGACTTCTTCTACTGTGCCGTCAATCTGAAGGTTGTTGTTGTCAACAACTGCTACAAGATTATCAAGTCCCTTTGCAGAAGCGTACATTGCTGCCTCCCAGACCTGACCTTCCTGAATCTCGCCGTCACCGAGAACTGTGAAAACTCTGTATGATGCACCGGAAAGCTTAGCGCCAAGAGCCATACCGACAGCTGTTGAGATACCCTGACCGAGTGAGCCTGTGCTCATATCGACACCGGGTGTGCTCTTCATGCTGGGGTGGCCCTGAAGCATTGCGCCGGGCTTACGAAGCTTTTTAATTTCATCCTCAGCGAAAAAGCCTCTGAGAGCAAGAGCTGCATAAAGAGCAGGTGCTGTATGACCCTTTGAGAGAACAAAGCGGTCACGGCCTTCCCATTTAGGATTTTCCGGATCTACATTGAGATGCGAAAAATACAGATATGTCATAATATCGGCAACCGAAAGTGAACCGCCCGGATGACCGGATTTTGCGTTAAAAGTACCTTCGATAATACCCTTTCTGACCTGAATAGCCTTGATTTCCAACTGTTTTTTTGCTGCTGCTTCCAAAACAGTCACCTCCAAATTCTTATAGTTTTATTTGTAAATAAAAATTATTGCTTTGAAATTTTGTCCAGAAATGCCGTAAAATAATCGGGCAATTCAGAACTGAGTTCAATATATTCCTTGGTTTTCGGGTGGACAAAACCTATAAGTCCTGCGTGAAGGCACTGCCCGCCCATAGAAACACCGTTTTTCGGACCGTAAACATCGTCCCCCGCTACAGGATGCCCCAAATGAGCCATATGAACACGAATCTGATGCGTTCTGCCGGTTTCAAGACGGACCTTTAAAAAAGAAAAATTCTTATAGGTTTCAAGCACCTCATAATGTGTAACCGCATTGCGTGAATTCACATTGGTTACGCACATTTTTTTGCGGTCGTTCGGGTTTCTGCCTATAGGTGCATCAACAGTACCTTCCAGCTCCTTGAGATGGCCGTGAACAACTGCACGGTACTCACGGGTAAAGCTGTGCTGCTGAATCTGCGAAGCCAGACTTACGTGTGCCTCATCGGTTTTTGCAACCATCAGCAGACCGCTCGTATTTTTATCTATACGGTGGACTATGCCGGGCCGTATTACGCCATTGATGCCTGAAAGGCTGCCCTTGCAGTGATGCATCAGCGCATTGACAAGTGTACCGTCCGTATTGCCGGGCGCAGGATGAACAACCATACCTCTGGGCTTATTGACCACTAAAAGGCTTTCATCCTCGTAGCGGATATCAAGCGGGATATCCTGCGGTACAGCTTCAATTTCACGAAGCTCCGGTGCAACAATCTCGACAAAATCACCTGCTTCAACAGGATAGCTTTTTTTGCGGACCTTGCCGTTAACAGTTACTCCACCGTTATCCAGAACCTTCTGCACAAAGCTGCGCGAAAGCTCCGGAGCAAAGGCACAAATGGATTTATCAAGCCTTTCGCCTTCATCGCCGGTTTCGACCGTGAAGGTCAGAACACGCTTATTTTCCATCCGCCTTTTGCCTGCCTTTTTTGAAATCTTTAACTATATCGTAGATAAGATAGCCGATTAATATGAATTCCCCGACTGTTACAAAACAATCTGCAAAATTAAAAACCGCAAAATCAACAAACAGCACTTCAATATAATCTACAACAAAGTGTCTGAAAATTCTGTCGATAAGGTTACCTAAGCCGCCGCCCATAAGCATAACAACGCTTGTAAGAACAATTTTAGACTTGATTTTGTTTGTAAAAATCAAAACAAAGCCTGCCAAAAGGACAACTGCGGTAAAAGCGGAAAGCAGCTGTGTTTTATCGGAAAACAAGCTGAATGCCGCACCTGTGTTTTCAACATAGCGGAACTGCAGAATATCGGGTATTACAGTATACACACCGCCGCTGACCAGTGACGAGCCGAGCACCGCAAACTTAATAAGCTGATCAACCGCTGCAATTACCGCAATAACGCAGCAGCAGATAACCTGAACCATCAGTCAGCCTCCGTTTATTTTTTCTTGAAGAATGCACGGAAGAAGGATTCTTCCTCATCGTCTTCGTCATCAATATCATCTACCACTTCATAAACTGTTCCGTTTCTGGAAACATTTGTAGACTGCTCGCCGATATCAAACTTTTCAACATCAACATTAAAGTCATCGTAATCTTCATCATACTCAAACTCTTCGGCAATGCTGAAACCCTTATCCTCATCTTCTTCAAAATCGGTATCGAAAAGAGACTCAATCAGCTCGTCTTCATCGTCTTCGTCGTATTCGTCATCGTCTTCGTCGTATTCGTCATCGTCTTCGTCGTATTCGTCATCGTCTTCGTCGTATTCATCATCTTCGTCGTATTCATCATCTTCGTCGTATTCATCATCTTCGTCGTATTCATCATCTTCGTCGTATTCATCGTCTTCGTCGTATTCATCGTCTTCGTCGTATTCATCGTCGTCTTCATCGTCGTCTTCGTCGTATTCATCATCGTCATCTTCGTATTCGTCTATCTGAAAATCAGCGGGAGTATCATCGTCCCCATCCGGTTCAGAAACAATCTCTTCTTCAGGCTGTTCTTCCTCTGCATCAAAAGCTGCCTGAGTAAACTCTTCTTCATCTATTTCAAATACAAATTCTTCAGACTCGGTGAAATCAGCTGTCATATCGCCGTCAAAAGCTGCCTGGGTGAACTCATCTTCTGATATTTCAAAATCAAGTTCTTCTTCAGGCTCCTGTGTTGCCGGCTCCTGAGCATATTCAGTTTCATCGCTGACAGCTATCTCGTCAGTCGGAATAAAATCATCTGCTGATTCTTCCGGGAGTTCCTGTTCTGCAGGCTCCTGTGCAATTTCTTCAGCTGCTGCATCAACGGTTTCCTCAACCTGAACAGCGGATTCCTGCGCTATTTCTTCTTTAGCTGCAATCTGAGCTACAATTTCAGCAGAAACTGTGGGAATAGTTTTAAGCATTTCAAGATGCTGTGCATAGAAAGCAGTAAGCTTGAGCTGGAATTCTTCGGACTCCTGCTTGAGCATGCTGATAGTCTTGCTCTGTTCA
The DNA here is from genome assembly GCA_045536235.1 of Acutalibacteraceae bacterium. Taxonomy (GTDB): domain Bacteria; phylum Bacillota; class Clostridia; order Oscillospirales; family Acutalibacteraceae; genus UBA8612. The sequence goes on from JAZSND010000056.1 coordinate 66,134, forward strand.
AGAGCGTCAAGCTCAGACTGTCTGCTGACAGCTGCTGCATTCTGCTCTGCTTCCGCTACAAGCTGCTCAGCCTTAGCGGTAGCATCGCTGATAAGCGCTGCACTCTTTGTATCTGCTGCAGCAACCTTTTCTCTGTAGTAACTGTCAGCCTTGAGCATCTTATCACGTGAAGCAGTATCTGCCTTTGCAAGCTGCTCCTGTGCCTGTGTCTGTGCTGAAGTGAGCATCTGCTCAGCCTTCGCTGTTGATTCCTCAACAAGAGCTGTTGATTTTTCCTGTGCATCGGCAAGCATTTCTTCAGACTTCTGTGTTGCCTCACTGAGCATAGCCTCAGCCTTTGCTGTGGCTTCGCTTACTGTTGCGTTGGCTTTTTCGGTAGCCTCTGCAGTGATTGTGGCAGACATTTTCTGAGCTGTAAGAAGAACAGCACTTATGTTACCCTCTTCCTTCTGATAACTGTCTACCTTTTCGTTAAGCGCATTAATGCGGCGTATATATTCATTTTTCTCCTGATTGAGAGATTCTATAGCTTCTGCTATTTCACCCATGAATTCATCAACGTCTATTGAGCGATATGTACCTCTGCCGGCAGACTGGAATTCGTGAGCTCTGATTTGTGCAGGTGTCAACATAATAAATTCCTCCTATTATTAACCGAAATAGATGCCGCCGTTTTCAATACTGTCCAGCAGGTCGCCGCCAAGGTCATAGCCGTGCGGAATAATAACAAATGTGCTGTTGGCAACACGTCTGATACTGCCTTCATTAGCGTATACAACACCGCCAAGGAAGTCAACAAGCCTGCGTGCAATATCTCTGCTGGTTACCTCAAGGTTGAGAATAACCATGTGGCGCTGATTAATGTGATCTGCTATACCCGTTGCATCATCAAAGGTTGCAGGCTTTGCAAGAACAACCTGCGGCTTTGTGCGCTGCTGTGACTGAGCACCGAAATCAACTACGTTGTTCTTAGGCTTTTCCGCTGAACGGAAGCTTGAACCGAAGGCTGATTTTTTTGTTACGGGAACATCGTTTTCGTCTTCATCTTCTTCGTCTTCGTAATCATCTTCAAACTCTGTATCTTCCAGACCGTCGTAGTATTCACTTTCATTAATCTTGACAAATTTGCTGATTCTGTCCTTAAAACCCATTTTTATTTCCTCCTGCTGTTTATGTTAAATATCAAATTCAATAAATCCGTCTGCCGAAAATGGATGAGCCGACACGAACAAGGGTTGACCCTTCGAGAACGGCATCCTCATAATCGGACGACATACCCATAGATAATATACTAATATCAGTATTATCTAATTTTTTTGCACGAATGTCAACAAACAAACGTCTCATTTTTGAAAAAAAGGCTCTGACCCGGGCAGAATTATCGCAAATCGGCGGAATTGCCATAAGTCCGCAGAGCTTTATACCCTCAATTTCCGAAATCTGAGCTATTGTTTCCTGCGCTGCATCCCATTCAATACCGCTTTTGGATTCTTCTCCGCCAACGTTGATTTCTGCCAGAACATCGGTTGTTATACCCGCCATAATCGAACGTTTGCCGATTTCGGCAGCCAGCTTAACGCTGTCAACAGACTGAATCATGCTGACTTCGCCGACAATCTGTCTGACCTTATTGGTCTGCAAATGTCCGATAAGATGTGCTTCACATTCTTTAAGCATCGGCTTTTTGCCGAGATATTCCTGAACCTTATTTTCGCCGATAAGGTCTATTCCGCAGCTTATTGCGTGATTTATATATTCGGGTGCCACGGTTTTGGTAACCGCCATAAGCCGCACATCCTCAGGTTTACGGCCGCTTTCGGCTGCAGCCTTTGCAATCCTTTCACGTATAACGGCAAGGTTATATTCTATATCGGCAAAACGTTCATTATCAATTAATTGCTTTTCCGTCATATAAATCCTTTCCTTTAATAATTATTTCATCATAGAGCTTTATTTCATCATCAGCACAGAGCACATACTCCTCGCCTGACCAGATGATATTAATTTCCCTGAAAGTAACTGTATTTGAGCGTAAAATGTATACACCCTTGACTCCGTCAACCTCACGCACTGCCTGTGTAGGCACTCTGAAGCCTTTAACAGAATCAAAAACAATTTCAATATCCTCTATTCTCATGTTGGCAAGTTCTTCGTCCATTACGTTACAGCAAAGAACGACCGCTGCCGTATCAGCCCCGGAAACATTGACAGCTTCAACAGTAGCCTTCAGCGGCTGAGTTGAAGAATACGGAAATTCAATTGTTACCGTTGCACCGGGCTCCAGCTCGGCAATGTTCTTTATTTCAAGCTTGCACACTATATACCAGTTAAAGCCTGTAACAAGCTTACCCATTACATCATCGGGAACCTGCGATTTTTCGCCTGAAAGCAAAGCATCAACCTGATCCGGAAGAATATTTTTGATTTCGCCGTAGTCATATGCATTCTCATAGCCGTCTACATTGGCTATGTAATAGCCCGAACCGTTGGCTGTAACCGAACGGTAAGAAACACCGGCAGCTTCAAGATGTTCAAGTTCGGCATTTATACCGTCAATAATATCCTGAAATGCTATATTTTCGCCTAAAAGCAGCTGCTTTTTTGTTATTGCATCACGTACGCCGGCATAATCGTTGCTGAGATTATCAAGTTCACCTGCATATATTTTATCGACAAGCTCGGAAACGGAATTCTCAATAGCCGTTTCCATACCCTCAAGCGCAACACCCGAAGCAGGTGTGATTGCATTGAGCTTTATATAACGCTCGAGCTCCGACCTGAGCAATTCAATACGCATATAAGTCGCAACAGCCTCATCGCTGTCAAACTCTACGGCAACGGTATTGCCGCTGGAAACTTTTTTACCGTCCTGCGCTATCGGAACAACCGTACCGCTTGCAGAGTTGACTATATACTCTTCTTCCCTGATAAAAAAGCCTTTGGTAAAAATACTGTTATTCGCTGTTTTTTCAAGAGCTGTAACGGTTTCAACCTTATCAAAGGAGGTCAGATAAACCTGATAGGAAACATAAAAAATAAAGAAAAGACTCAACACGGTCAAGCCGACTTTTCTGAGCAGATTTTTTTGAGCTTCATTCATGATTCCGACCTTCCTTCCAAAAATTCTTTACACATTTCTGCCGCTGCATCAACAAGTGCGGCTGTGTTTTCATATTCGTCAATATAAAGCCAGTTTATACGCTCATCTCTGTTAAACCAGGTAAGCTGACGCTTGGCATAGCGGCGTGTCTGCTGCTTGAGATGATCAAGTGCCTGTTCAAGTGCAGCGTCACCGCTGAAATATTTAAACAGCTCCTTATGACCTATCGCCTGTGCAGCGGTGCCGTTCTGAGTTTCAAGGCAAGCCTTTGCCTCCTCAAGCAATCCGTTTTCAACCATTATATCAACACGGCGGTTTATGCGCTCGTAAAGATATGCTCTGTCACGTGCGTTAAGTCCTATCATAAGCACATCATAGGGCGACGGATTCTTTTTTGAATTTTCGGCCTGCTCAGTTATTGTTATACCGTACTGACGGTAAAATTCAAGCGCACGCAGAATCCGCTTGGTATCGTTTTCATGAAGGCGTGCAGCACTTTCGGGATCAACTTCACGAAGCTCCTCAAGCAGCGGCGCAATTCCCTCTTTTTCAAATACTCTTTCAAGCTCAAGCCTTACAGAAAGGTCTGTTTCGCCTTCGGTATATTCAATATTGTCAACAAGTGAATTTATATAAAGTCCCGTGCCGCCTGCAACTACAGGCAATTTTCCGCGCAGGGCTATATCGGTTATACATTTTTTTGCATCCATACAGTAGGCTGCCACGCTGTAACGCTCACTTCTGTCAAGAAAGCTGAGCATATGATGCGGTACACCCTGCTTTTCATCCTCAGTCGGCATTGCGCTTGCAATGTCCATGCCCTTATAAATCTGCATGGAATCCGCCGAAACAACCTCACCGTCAAATCGCTTTGCAAGCTCAACAGCAAGTGCGGTTTTGCCCGAAGCTGTAGGACCTGCAACAACTATCAAAGGAATTTTCTTATCCATTTTTACTCCTAAACTCTGCCAAAAAGCCGCTCAACATCACGCCTGGTGAGTTTTGCAACAACGGGTCTGCCGTGCGGACAGTAACGTATATCAGGCATTGAGAGTATTTTCTCTGCAAACTTTTCAAGCTCATATCCGCTTGTTTTGTCGCCGGCCTTTACGGCTGCACGGCAAGCTGCGGAATGGTAAATCCAATCGAGCTTTTCGGTGGATATTTCACGTATGTTTTTTGCAAGGTAGCCTGCAATTTCCGTAAGCTGCTCTGAAAGATCAACACCTTCAAGAATACACGGATATTCACTCAGCAGCACCGTACCGTTGCCGAAATCCTCTACGGCAAAACCGGCATCCTCAAGCAAATCGAGGTTTGCAAGCACAGCAGAATACTCATCCTTACTTAAAGTTACCGCTATGGGTGAAAGCAGCAGCTGAGAAGCTATATTTTTATTTTCAGCCTTGAACTGCTCATAAAGCAAGCGTTCATGCGCTGCATGCTTGTCAATAAGCAACAGCTCATTACCCGATTCGACAAGTATATAGGTTGTGAAAAGCTCACCTATAACACGTGTTTCAACGGGTACTTCTTCAGTCAGCGCAACAGGCTCAGGCTGTTCTGCAGGTTTTGCGGTTACAGCATGAGCTTCCGGCAGAATATCGGGAATAAGCTCAGGCTCTTCCTCATCCTTTGTGCTGTAACCCGATGATTCCGGAGATTCCACCCTGATTACCTCAGGCTTGGTTTCTTTAAAGGAACAGGACTGTGTGGGCTTTGACTCAGCGGCAAAATGCAGCTGAGCAGGCTTAGCCTCAACTGCGGCAAAGAACTGCTTGGTCACCCTTTGATTTATTATTTTCGAAGCATCCTGCACGGGTCTTTCATCACCCTGTGCAAGTGCGTTTCTGACTGCGTAATATACCGCATTGAAAACCTCTTTTTCACTTGCAAAGCGAACCTCGGTTTTGGCGGGATGTACATTTACATCAACAAAATTAAACGGCATTGTAAGATTGAGCACACAGCTCGGAAATTTACCGGCCATAATTGAGCCTTTATACGCTTCTTCAAGCGCTGCGCAGGCCGTTTTGGTGCGTACCATTCTGCCGTTGACATAGAAAAGCTGCAAGTTGCGGTTAGGTCTTGCGGCAAGCGGCTTTGAAATATAGCCCTCAACCTTCACGGTTGAATTCGAGCCCTCAGCAGGAATAAGCGTAGCTGCAAACTCACTGCCGTAAACGGCGGCAATTGCAGAAATCAGCTTACCGTCACCCGATGAAAACAGAGTCTGCTTACCGTCACGTATAAAACGCACGGAAATTTCGGGATGGGATATGGCGAGCCTGTCCGCGACACCTGCAACGGAATTGGCTTCTGTCACGTCTTTTTTCAGAAATTTCATTCTGGCGGGGACATTATAGAAAATATCCCTGACCACTATGGTTGTACCTGTGGGGCAGCCGGCATCGTCAACGCTGCTAAAATGACCGCCCTCAACTACACAATGCGTACCGATTTCTTCCTCGGCTGTTTTTGTGAACATTTCAACACGGCTGACAGCGGCAATGGAAGCTAGCGCTTCGCCACGAAAGCCGAGCGTTGCAACACAGTCAAGGTCATCCGCATTGAAAATTTTGCTAGTAGCGTGACCCGTGAATGCGTTTCTGATATCCTCACGTGCTATGCCACAGCCGTTATCGGTAATGCGGATATATTTGATTCCACCCGACTGAATTTCAACTGTAATTGAATCAGCACCGGCATCAACGGAATTTTCAAGCAGCTCCTTTACAGCTGATGACGGTCTTTCAACCACCTCGCCTGCTGCGATAAGCTCATATATTTCTCTGGGGAGTAAATTGATTTTCGGCACTGATTTCACCGTCCTTTATAAAAAATTGATTCAGTTAAACTTCTTTTGCTTTCTGTACGTATTTATACAAAAGGCTCATTGCTTCAATCGGGGTTAAAGTATTGATATCGAGATCTTTGAGTTCTGCGATAATTTCATCTCCCCTGCTTGAAGCAAAGGAAAGCTGAAAATCATCTTCCTGCGAAACGGTTGCAAAAGCATTGGGAGCAGCAGTTACAGGCTCCTGCGATTCGAGTGTTCTGAGCACAGCACGTGCACGCTTTACAACGCTGTCCGGCACACCTGCAAGCTTTGCAACATCGACGCCGTAGCTGCCGTCTGCACAGCCACGTACGATTCTGCGAAGGAATGTAATATCATCGCCACGTTTTTTGACAGAGATATTGTAGTTTTTAACGCCTTCAACCGTATTTTCAAGCTCAGTCAACTCATGATAATGGGTTGCAAAAAGGGTTTTTGCACCGAGCTTCTTTTTGTCTGCGGCAAATTCAAGCACTGCCCTTGCGATACTCATACCGTCGTAGGTTGAAGTGCCTCTGCCTATTTCATCGAAGATAATGAGGCTTTTTGATGTAGCGTTTTTGAGAATATAGGCAACCTCACTCATTTCCACCATAAAGGTTGAGCGACCTGCCGACAAATCGTCCGATGCACCGACACGGGTAAATACGCTGTCAACAACACCGACTGTAGCATTTCTTGCAGGGACAAAAGAACCGATTTGCGCCATAATAACAATAATAGCTGTCTGGCGCATATAGGTGGATTTACCTGCCATGTTGGGACCGGTAATAATTGCGCAGCGGTTATCGCCGCAATCAAGCTTTGTATCGTTGGGAACAAAGGGCACACCGTCAAGCATTTTTTCAACTACCGGATGTCTGCCATCGGTAATTTCAAGGGTTGAATCAGCAGCAATCTGCGGTCTTACATAGCCGTTTTCCATTGCAACAGCCGCAAATGAACGCAGAACATCAAGCCTTGCAACTGCATTTGCAGTACGCTGTATACGGCTGAGCTGCTGGGCGGTCTTTGTTCTGACCTGTGAAAAAATCTCATACTCAAGCTGGACTATACGTCCCTGAGCACCGAGAACCTTTGCTTCAAGCTCCTTGAGCTCCTGAGTGATATAACGCTCACAGTTTGCAAGCGTCTGCTTGCGTATGTAATCCTCCGGAACAAGCTCCTTGAATGAGTTTGAAACTTCTATATAATATCCGAATACACGGTTATAGCCTATTTTAAGTTTTTTGATGCCTGTCCTGTCCTGCTCACGCTGCTGAATACCGGCAAGGTAACCCTTACCGTCGTTTACAAGCACACGCAGCTCATCAAGCTCAGTATTAAATCCGTCACGAACCATTTCACCCTCACGAACGGAAAAAGGCGGTTCGTCAACAATAGCGGCATCGATAAGCGCTGCAACATCGTCAAGGATATCTATACTGTCCCTGATTTCACACAGCAGAGCTGAACGGCAGGACATAATATTCGCCTTAACCTGCGGCAGCTTATGTATGGCAGCACTAAGAGAGCGAAGCTCCCTTGCATTTGCCGTACCGTAGGAAATACGGGTAATAATACGCTCAAGGTCATTTATACCTGAAAGCGATGCAGCAATATCAGCGCAGAGCATACCGTTCTGAGTCAGCTCCTCAACAGCGTTCTGCCTGCCGATAATTCTTGCAGGATTGGTAAGCGGACGTTCAAGCCAGTCCGTAATTTCACGCTTACCCATAGCGGTGCAGGTTTTGTCCAGCACCCAGAGCAGCGAGCCTTTTTTGTCGTTTGAGCGCATGGTGCGGGTAAGCTCAAGGCTCCTGCGCGAAGAATAGTCAAGCTTCATAAAGCCTGTATCGCTGTAAAAATCAAGTGAGCGAATATTGACAAGATCACTGCGCTGCACCTCACGCAGATATTTCAGACAGGTACCGGCAGCCATAACAGCCTGAGCACTGATACCGGGTGCGATTTCATCGCAGGTATTGCAGCCAAACTGAGCACAGACGGCCTGCTTCGCTTCGTCAAGCAATACAAAATCCTCATCAAAGGTTTCAACGAGCGCATTGCTTTTATCCGAAATAAAACTGCGCACCTCACCGAGCGTTGCAGCCTCACGGTTGAGCAGAATTTCGCTCGGCATAAAACGGCCAAGCTCATTTATAATCTGCGTCTGTGCGGTTTTACCCTCAATTTCGGTCAGGTGCATTGCGCCGGTTGAAACATCGGCAAAGCAAAGACCTGCATACGAATCACGGTAAAAGAGACTGCACAGGAAATTGTTTTTTGTTTCGTCGAGCATATTGCTCTCGATAACGGTGCCGGGCGTGACGATGCGCACAACGTCACGCCTGACTATACCTTTTGTTGTTGCGGGATCCTCCATCTGCTCACAGATGGCAACCTTATATCCCTTTGCGACAAGACGTGCAATATATGAATCCGCACTGTGAAACGGCACACCGCACATGGGGGCACGCTCCTCCTGACCGCAGTCACGTCCGGTAAGGACCAACTCCAGCTCAGCAGAAGCAGTTTTGGCATCCTCGAAAAACATTTCGTAGAAATCGCCAAGCCTGAACATGAGGATAGTATCCTCATAGTTCTTTTTTATTTCAAAGTATTGCTTCATCATCGGTGATAATTCAGCCATTTGCACGCCTCCGCAAGAAAGAAAGTGAAATATAACTCTTATGAGTTATGTGAAATATTGCTTACGCAATTCGAAATACCGACATGGTCGGTGTGAAATATCTGCCTTGCAGCAAATATTAGTGACAATCACTACCGCATGCTGAGCAGTCACCGGAGCAGCTGTGTTCCTGGGGAGGCTCGCAGGTTTCGGGGTCTTCGCCCTTGATGCACTCTGTGAGTATACCGACGATGTGGTTCATCATGTTGTCGATTTCTGTTCTTGCTTCTTCATAAGCCTTCATGTTTTCATTGTTGAGAATCTTCTCACGAAGGCCCATGAACTCTTCTTCGTATGCCTGAAGCTTCTGCTCGTTTGCATCGTCCTTTGAAGCCTCGTGCTGGTAGCTCATGTGAACAAGCTGCATTTTACCGACAAGCTCGTTGAGCTCGTCATCCTTCTCGTTTGCCTCTCTTGCAGCAACAAACTTGAGGTATCTTTCGTCCTGCTGGATAGCCTTGCCGAGTTCTCTTGTAAGTTTTACGATTTCCATTTTTCTTTTCTCCTACTATATTGAATTTTGATTTATAAAATCCCATGGAACGGGGGTTTTAACAAAAATTTAAACTGTTTCACCGGAAAGTGTCCAGTTGCGGCAAGCTGTTACTTTAACGTCAACAAAGCAGCCCACAAGTGTTTCGTCACCGGGAAAATCAATCATAATACTGCCGTCTGTTCTGCCGGAAAGCATGCCGTTGTTGCACTCCTCACACAGCACACGGTAGGTCTGTCCAACCATTTTCTGCGAACGGCCTGAAGCGATTTTTTCCTGAGCCAGAGTAAGCTCCCTGAACCATTTGCCCTTTTCCTCACGGCTGACAGGGTCAGGCATTGCTGCTGCTTTTGTACCTTCACGCGGTGAATAAATAAACGTAAAGAGCGATGTAAACTCAACCTCTTCAATAAGCGATACGGTATCGCAGAATTCTTCGTAGGTTTCGCCCGGAAAACCGACAATTATATCGCTTGTAAGGCTGATACCGGGCATAACCTTTTTGGCGTATTCAACAAGGGACAAATACTTTTCTCTTGTATATCCCCTGTTCATTTCCTTCAGCACACGGTTGTTTCCGCTCTGAAAAGGCAGATGCAGGTGCTTGCTCACTTTATCGCAGCGTGCCATTGTATCGAGCAGCTCAAAGGTACAGTCCTTCGGGTGCGAGGTCATAAAACGGATTCTGAAATCACCCTCAATAGCGTTTATTGCTTCAAGCAGCTGTGCAAAACTCATTTCATCGCTGCCTCTGTTATATGAATTAACATTCTGACCGAGCAGCGTTATATCCTTACATCCTGCTGCGATAAGCTCCTTTGCCTCGGCGATAACAGCGTCGCTGCTGCGGCTGCGTTCACGGCCTCTTACATAAGGCACTATGCAGTAGCTGCAGAAATTGTTGCAGCCGTACATTATCGGCAGCCAACCTTTGAAGCTGCCATCACGCCTGACGGGGATACCTTCGGCAATATAACCGTCGCAGTTTTCAACCTCAAAAACACGTTTGCCCGAACAGAGGACTTTATACATAAGCTCCGGTATGCGGTGAAGAGCGTGCGTACCGAAAACAAGATTTACAAACGGATAGCTTTTTTTGATTTTCTGCCAGACATGCTCCTGCTGCATCATACAGCCGCAAAGAGCTATTATCATGCCCGGCTTTTTTTCTTTTATCGGCTTAAGTGCACCTACATTTCCGAAAACCCTGTCATGTGCATGCTCACGAACGGCACAGGTGTTGTAAAGCACTAAATCCGCCTCTTCGATTATATCGGTAAAGCCGTAGCCCATCTGAGCAAGCCAGCCCTTCATACGTTCACTGTCAGATACGTTACCCTGGCATCCGAAGGTGTGCACAAAGGCAAGCGGAGTTTTGCCGCTGAAGCGGCTTCCAAGCACCGTGCGTGCAAGAGCGACATATTCTCTCTGACGTTTAAGCTGTTCAAAAGGGACATCAAAGTTTCTCGTTCCGGTCAGCGCCAAGCTGCAACCCTCCTTATGGACAAAGAACCCTATTATAGATTTTATATTATACTACATAATTATCTGTATTACAAGACTAAATACTGATAAAAACATTAAATTTTATTTAAAAATTCATCTATATATTGTAGATTTTTGTTTCTGATAGTGATATAATTGTGAACGATTAAAATCAGGTTAATCGGCTTCTTGCAGATTAACATTAACGGAGGTTATTTAAAATGAAACAGCTTAACATCGGCATTATCGGTGCCGGCAGAATCGGCAAGCTTCACGCACAGTCCATCTGCTACAACGTACCCACAGCAAAGGTTCTCGGCATTACAGACGTTTACAAGGATCACCTTCCCGCACTGTGCGAGGAACTCGGAATTGAGAAGATTTATGACAGCTACGTGGAAATGCTCGAGGATAAGGATATCGACGCAGTTCTCGTCTGCTCATCAACAGACACACATGCAGACATTGCAATTGCTGCAGCTAAGGCAGGCAAGCACGTATTCTGCGAAAAGCCCGTTGACCTTACACCCGAAAAGGTTCAGGCTGTTATTGACACAGTCAAAGAGACAGGCGTCAAGCTTCAGGTCGGCTTCAACCGCCGTTTCGACCACAACTTTGCAACCATCAAGAAGATGATTAACGACGGCAAAATCGGTGATGTTGAGGTTATTAAGATCACATCACGTGACCCCGAGCCGCCCTCAGCTGAATATGCTGCTGTTTCCGGCGGTATGTTTGTTGACATGACAATTCATGATTTCGATATGGCTCGTTTCATGGCAGGCAGCCCGATCACAGAGGTTTACGCAAACGCAACCTGCCTTGTTGACCCCGCAATCGGCGAAGCAGGCGATGTCGATACAGCAGTTATCTCCCTCAAGTTTGAAAACGGTGCAATCGGCGTTATTGATAACTGCCGCCGTGCAGCCTACGGCTACGACCAGAGAGTTGAAGTATTCGGCAGCAAGGGTGCCGCAGTTGCATCAAACGACACACCCTCCAATGTTGTACTTATGGACGAAAACGGCTGCACAGGCGAAAAGCCGCTCTACTTCTTCCTTGAAAGATACATGCAGTCCTTCCGTGACGAAATGCTTCAGTTTGTTGACGCAGTTATCAACGACAAGGAAGTACCGGCAAATGTTGAAGACGGTCTGGGTGCAATCGTAGTTGCGCTTGCAGCCAAGAAGAGTGTTGCAGAGGGCAGACCCGTCAAGGTTTCCGAAATCTATTAATTTAAAAGGATTGATTTGAAATGAAACTGACAATGGCACAGGCTCTTGTCAAATTCCTCGATAACCAGTATGTCAGCTTTGACGGCGAGGAAACTAAGTTTGTCAAGGGCATTTTCGGTATATTCGGCCACGGCTGCGTAGTCGGTATCGGTCAGGCACTCGAGCAGGGCGGTCACGACCTCACCTACTACCAGGGACACAACGAGCAGGGCATGGCACACGCTGCCATAGCCTTTGCAAAGCAGAATGACAGACGTCAGATTATTGCCTGCACAAGCTCAATCGGTCCCGGTGCGCTCAACATGGTAACTGCCTGCGGTACAGCAACAGCAAACCGCATTCCCCTGCTTGTACTCCCCGGCGATACATTTGCCTGCCGTCAGCCCGACCCCGTGCTGCAGCAGATTGAGCAGCCCACAAGCTATGCAACAACTGCAAACGATGCTTTCAAGGCTGTTTGCAAATATTGGGACAGAATAGAGCGTCCCGAGCAGCTTATGACTGCTTGTCTCAACGCAATGCGTGTACTCACAGACTGGGCTGAAACAGGCGCAGTCTGCCTTGCAATGCCGCAGGATGTCGAGGGTGAAGCATACGATTACCCCGAATACTTCTTCCAGAAGAGAATATGGTACATGGACCGCAGACCTGCTACACGCAGAGAAATAGATGCTGCAGCAGAAATGATAGATGCAGCAAAAAAACCGCTGATGATAGTCGGCGGCGGTGTCACCTATTCGGGTGCATGGCAGGCAGCACAATATTTTGCCGAAAGATTCAACATTCCGATCGGCGAAACCCAGGCGGGCAAGGGACAGATTCCGTGGGACTGTCCGCTCAACCTCGGCGGTATCGGCGTAACAGGCGGTGCTGCGGCAAACGTAATTGCACAGCAGGCTGATCTTATTATTGCTGTAGGTACAAGACTTACAGACTTCACAACCTGCTCCAAGTGGGGATTCAAGAATCCCGATGTTAAGATTCTCAGTATAAATGTAAGCTCTTTTGATGCTTTCAAGATGGATGCAACAAGCGTTATAGCTGATGCAAAAATGGCTCTGCTTGACCTCTCCTCTGCCCTTTCGCAGAAATACTACCGCAGCGGTTGGGGCGACGAAATTGCAGATGCCAAGAACGCATACATCGAAGAAATGGATGCCTGCTACAACCGTGAGCTTCCTGACGGCGGATTTTCACAGACAAGAGCGCTCGGCGAAATCAACAGACGTATTGCGCCGGATGCAATTGCACTCGGTTCATCGGGCAGCCTTCCGGGCTGCATGCAGCGCCTCTGGAGAAGCACTCAGCCCAAGACCTACCACATGGAATACGGTTTCTCATGCATGGGTTATGAAATCTGCGGTGCACTCGGTGCAAAGCTTGCAGCACCTGACAGAGAAGTATACGCAATGGTCGGTGACGGCAGCTTCCTGATGCTTCACAGCGAGCTTTACACAGCTATTCAGGAGGGCGTCAAAATCAACGTAATGCTCTTTGACAACAGCGGTTGGGGCTGCATTGAAAATCTGCAGAACAACCAGGGTACTGACACCTTCGGCACACGCTTTACCGCACGTAATCCGCTCACAGGCATGCTTGACGGACCTATTGTCCCCATTGACTTTGCCAAGTGTGCAGCAGGCTATGGCTGCAAGACTTATACAGCAACAAATGCTGAAGAGCTTGCAGCAGCAATTGAGGACTCCAAAAAGCAGACAGTTTCCACACTTATTGATATCAAGGTTGCACACGGCAGCATGAGCGGCGGATACGAAAGCTGGTGGCGTGTCGGCGTTGCCGAAGTATCGGAAAGCGAAAGAGTTCACGCAGCATACGAAGACATGGCTGAAAACATAAAGCTTGCAAGAGAATATTAATTGAAAGGACAAACAACTATGCTTAATAAAAATAAAGTTTCACTTGCTATTGCTCCCATAGCATGGACTAACGATGACCTGCCCGACCTCGGTGCAGAAAATACATTTGAGCAGTGCATCAGCGAGATGGCACTCAGCGGCTTCAAAGGCAGCGAAATCGGCAACAAATACCCAAAGGATGTTGAAACACTCAAGCACAAGCTTGATGTAAGAGGCCTCAGAATCTGCAACGCATGGTTCTCCTCTCTCCTTCTCTCTGACGGTTATGAGGCAACTATCGAAGCCTTCATCAAGCACAGAGATTTTCTGCACGCACTGGATGCAAAGGTTATCGGTGCATCTGAACAGGGCAACAGTATCCAGGGCAAGAGCGTCAGCATTTTCGGCGAAAAGCCCGTTTATACAGATGAGCAGTGGGCTCTTGTAGCAAAGGGCTTTAACGAAATGGGCAGACTCGCAAAGGAAAAGGGCATGTACTTCACCGTACATCACCACATGGGTACAGGCGTTCAGACTGAGGAAGAAATTGACAAGCTCATGGAGCTGACCGATCCCGACCTTGTATATCTGCTTTATGATACAGGTCACCTTTCATTCTCGGGTGAAGATGCAATCGGTGTTCTCAAAAAGTATGTAAACCGTGTAAAGCACGTTCACCTCAAGAGCATCCGTCAGGATGTTATTGACGAGGCAAAGGCTAAAGGCTACAGCTTCCTTGATGCTGTACGCGCAGGCTCATTCACAGTACCCGGTGACGGTGATTTTGACTTCACACCTGTATTTGATATACTTGCAGAAGCTGACTACGAGGGTTGGGTTGTTGTTGAGGCTGAACAGGACCCTGCAAAGGCAAATCCGTACGAGTACGCTTGCATGGCAAGAAAGTATATTTCTGAAAAAACCGGTCTTTAATTAATTCAAGGGCATACTTAAAGTATGCCCTTTTCCCTACGAAAGGTTGATAAATATGTTTTTATTTGATACCCATGTTCACACCGCAGAATCAAGCACATGCGGCGAAATACCTGCAAAGGATATGGTTGAATACTATAGACTTAACGGCTATGACGGAATAATCATAACCGACCATTTTAAACCCTTCGGCGAAGACAAACGCTACGGCAAACTTGACTGGGAAGGCAGGGTCAACGGTCAGTGGCTCGGCTACGAGATAGCCAAGGAATGTGAAACACCAGATTTCACAGTACTCAAAGGTGTTGAGATACGCTTCAAGGATATTGACAACGATTACCTTGTTTTTGGTGCAGACAAGCAATTTTATCTTGACCACCCCGAAATTACCGAAACAAGCCTTGAAGAATTCCGCAAGGTTATAAACGAATATGAGGATATTCTTATTTTCCACGCTCACCCTTTCCGCAACAACATGACGGTTGTAAACCCTTACCTTGTTGACGGCATTGAGGTTTACAACGGCAATGCAAGCCACAACTCACGCAACTCAGTTGCATACGAGTGGGCAAAGATACACGGCAGAATGATGCTTTCGGGCACAGACAATCATGAGCCTTTCCGTTCAACACCTGGCGGTGTTTATTTTGAAGAAAGACCAACCGATGAAAAACAGCTTGTTGAAATGATAAAAGCACAGACATACAAGCTTAAATTACCGGGAGGTATAATCAGATGATATTCCCTATTAAAATGAAAGAAAACCGCGTCTGGCGGCTTTATTACGGCGGCAAGCTGATAGATGAAATGCGAAAGAGCGGCAACGGCGATGACAGCAACTTCCCCGAAGACTGGTTGGCAAGCGTTGTTGTTGCAGATAATCCCGACAGAGCTGACAAGCCCGAAAAAGAAGGCTTGAGCCAGATTGAAACCGATGACGGCAGTCTGCTTTATCTCAAGGATTTAATTGATTCTGACCCTGAAACATATCTGGGCAAAGATCATATTGAAAAGTTCGGCGTTAACTTCGGCGTGCTGACAAAATTCCTTGATTCCGCAGAGCGTCTGCCGATTCAGGTACACCCCACAAAGGATGCGGCGAAGCGCCTTTTTAATTCTGACTACGGCAAGACGGAATCCTGGTATATTCTTAACAGCCGTGTTATTGACGGCGAAGAGCCTTACATTCTGCTCGGCTTTAAAAAACCGGTAACCGCTCAAAAGTGGAAAGAGCTTTTTGACAAGCAGGATATAGCCGAAATGCAGGAATATATGCACAAAATCCCTGTTAAAGCCGGTGACGTTTTCCTTATCACAGGCGGCACACCGCACGCTATAGGCTCAGGCTGCATGCTGCTTGAAGTACAGGAGCCGACAGACTACACAATCAGCGTTGAAAAGTGCGATATGAGAGGTACCCTCATGCCCGACCACCTCTGCCACATGGGTCTGGGCTTTGATAAGATGTTTGAGTGCTTCACTTATGAAGACCTGACATCTGACGAAATAATGAGCCGCTATTATTTAAAGGCAAATATGCTTGAGGATAATGACGGCAGCAAAAAAGAAAGCCTTATCACCTACGACAACACAAGCTGCTTTGCGCTCAACAGAATTACTGTTGAAACTCAGTTTGAGCGCAAAAACAGCGGCAGAGCCTGCTGTCTTGCAGTAGCAAAGGGCAGCGGCAAATTCCAAAACGGCGAAAAAGTAATAGAAATCAAAGCCGGTGACTGCCTGTTTGAGCCTGCAAAAACAGTTGATTACAGCATAACAGCAAATGACGGTGATGCCCTCGAAATACTTGAATGCATGCCGCCGCAGATAAATTAAGAATTCGGAATTAAATTCGCAATTCGTAATTAAGGAGGTTTGCTTATGCTGAAAATATTTGTAGGCTTTATATTTGCACTTTTTGATTTTAATATATCAGGTTTTGATATTCTCGCAGATTTTGTCGGATATATTCTGGTATATCTGGGTTTAAACGAATTTCCCGATATACTTTCATTTGCAAAAGCCAAAAAATTTGCAATAATTTTGCTTGCTGAAGCACTGATAGAATGCATAGCAAGCGTAATGGGATTTACAGAAGAAATGCCTTTTAATATAATATATTCTGCGGTTGGTATAGTATTTACTGTTGTGTGGCTGCATTTAATGCAACTTATAATAAGAGGTATTGAAGAAATCGAAACAAATACAAAGCTGAACCTTGATTCAGCAAAACTTTATTCCCTTTGGAAAAAGCTGACAACTCTGCTTCTTGTAACTGCTGTTCTTTCGTTAGCATCAGTTTTGGCAGCTGCAGCATCAAGAGGTGTTTTAATAGAGCTGTTAGAGCTTACCTCTGCCGCTTTAGCTATAGCAGCCGCAGTAATAGCAATAATAACCTTGGTTATAGATATCAAGCTGCTTATAGGCTTAAACAATGTAAGGAAAGCGCTTGATTCTTACCACCCGGAAGAATTTATACCCGAAAACTTTTTCAGCGATGAACAGCAAAACAAAAATGAGTAAGCTTGCAAATTACAGGTTGTCGGTGCGAAGCGCACACCAAAAGCCGCTTATTGTAAAATAGATTTAACAATACAAAATAATCAACGTCGGAAATTTAATGTTGAGTAAAATGATTATACAGTAGGGCAGGAGCTTGCTCCCGCCGAACAAGCGATACAGCAACAACGGCGGCAGGGGCAAGCCCCTGCCCTACAATGTGTTTTTATTTTACATTGATATTATCTCGACAAACTGTAAATTATCACTTAACATAAAAGAGGAAACTGCAAAAAACAGTTTCCTCTTTTATGTTATTCATTTATAAAATCTATATCAATATTTCCGTAGCTTGAGTTCACTTTTAACAGGTATTCGCTATCGGTATTTATTACTGTTTCGGGCTGTTCTTCGCCGTTTATTTCAATATTGCCGTTTATAGGCATAATATCAAGCCCGTATTCTTCCTTATCACAGATAAGCTCAAAATCCATATTTCCGCTTTTGTTTTCAACATACAGCTTTTTCGTTTTAAGCCTTGTAACATCTGCGTTGCCGTATTCAGAAGCAATATCAAAAGCATCACAAACCATATTATTTACAGTTAAATTACTGCTATCGGTAATCATTTCAAAATCCGTTACGGTGCAATTTTCAAGCTCTACATTTGCGCAATGTGCTTCAACTATATCCATTTCACCCGTATCAAGAGAATTGACAACCATATTACTGTCATACGGTATACCGCAGAAGCTGCCGCAAGTCAGATTACTGACAGCTACATTACCGTTTTGCGCATCGCAGTATAGTCCACCCGTAATTTCGCCGCCGTTTACGGTTACATTACCGCAGTATGAATCAAGCTGCATATGTTTCGCACTGATACCCTCAGCTTCGGCATTGCCGTAGTCAACCGATACACAAATTCCGCTAAGTTCAGCAGCTACCGGCACGGTTATTACCATTTCATTCGCTTCGTCATTGCCGAAATCAAAAAAGGTAAGCGTATCATCAAGGAACATTGACGCCTGGGATTCAAAAGAATTATCTACATTAACAAAAAGATGGTTATGCTTTACTTCAATGTGCGGAACATCGACAGTTCGGTATTTATATGTAACCCGATAATCTTCACCGTATTCTATACGGATATTTGCATATGACTCATACACGGTAATGTCAGTAAATGCGTCAAACTTAACCGAATTGTTGATATAATCCTTTGTCACATTGACAGCTTTGTTCGGCAGACTTATCTGATATGAAACGCTGCCGCCCATAGCTACGCCTGCGACAACACAAAGCACACCGACTGCCATAATTACACAGAAAACCGTCAAAGCCTTTTTAAAGCCACTTTTCATTATGACACCTTCTTTCTTCTGAAAGCTTTGCGTGCGAAAACAGCAACACCCTTAAAGCCTAAACCGGCAAGCTTAACGGTAAGCATTATAATTATAATGCCAAGTGCTGCAAGCAAGAGCATAAATCCGAAAATGACAAGTTTTTGCGCTGCACCTATTGCCCAAAGCATACCGGGCACACACGCTGCACCCGCAGCAGCAAGACAAACACCGCAAAGCGCCGCACTGAAAGCAGCCGCAATTATGCAGGTAACCATCAATACTAAGGCAACAGCTGCGGCAGGCTTGACAAACAGGCTGCCCAAAACAATTTTTAATGCTACGATATTGCCTCTTCTTGTGCCTGATTTCAGGCGTTTGTCAACACAGTTGGCTACAATTTCAGCGGCAACCGCTTTGGGTGTTCCGAGCTTTTGGGTTACATCATCTTCGGCTGATACACCCATATCATCTAAATATTCTGTGTAATATATCAGCGCATCTTCACGGTCCTCAGCAGGCAGATTACGCAGATTTTTTGTAAGTTCCTTTAAAAACTGTGATTTATTCATTTATATAACCCTCTTCCTTTTGTTAGAGTTCTATCAGAATATTCCTGCTATTTTTTTGGCTATCCAACCGACGAGCTTAATCACAAGCGTGCCGATAATGATCGCACCGATAATTGAGAAAATACCGGAAATAAGCCAACCGATGCTTTTGATAACACCGAAGATAAGCAAAAACGGACCTGCGACAATCAACACAGCTGCGGCAAGGATAGCGAAAATAACAACACCGACAGCAATCAGAATCACCAAAGCTATTACAAGCGCCAGCGGCAACGCAAGCGGAGAAACAAAGAGACTCAGAACAATAAGCCAGAGCGTTTTTGCCTTTTCTTTTAACCCTTTGGCATCCATATGCTTTTTTGTGCAGTTATTGATAATGTCCCTCGCAACATCTTTCGGGTCACCCAAACGTGTGCAGATATCCGCATCAGGCGGCAGATTCATTTCATCAATATATTCATCGTAATAGCGCAGAGCATCTTCCCTATCATCTTTAGGTATATGCTTTAAGCGGCGTTCAAGCTCTTTCATAAAAGCAGCTTTGTTCATAAAAGGTTACCCCCTAACATTTTGTCAATTTGCGTTTTGTAGATTTCCCACTCACAGCGGTAAAAATTGAGCTTGGAAAGCCCCTGCTCCGTTATTTTGTAATAGCGGCGGTTTCTGCCCTGAAACGGGTTGTCATAGGTTGTGAGCAGATTTTCTTTTTGCAGCCTGCGAAGCACGGGATAAAGCGTAGATTCGGAAATATCAACTATTTCCTGCACACGCTGAGTCAGCGTATAGCCGTAAACCTCTTCACTGCTGACTATGCCCAGAACGCAGGCATCCAGCAGCGGCGCTGCCAACTGATAAGTCATTGCCAAAACTCCTTTCTTTTGTCACTTCTTCCTTATATATAATATTATATGCTGTATAATATTATTTGTCAATATAATATTTAATTTTTTCGATAATTAAAAAGCTCTATCAACAAGAAAAATCCCCTTGCTGACAGAGCTGCTGCTTTAATATTAAAGTATGCCAAACAAATCCTCAAACAGTGTATCTCTGTTCACCGAATAAACATATCTTATAAAATGCCTGTTTGGGTTAAGCGAATATTCCCCGTCATATCCGGGGATTGGGCTTGGAATAAGCCTATCCTGCATAAACCGGTTATTTTCGTTGAGCAACCACGCTACCGCAGTAACATCCCATATAACACGTGTCCATGGCTTGCCAAGCGCATAGGAATCCGCTTCCTTTACGGTATTTTCGTAAAGATAGTCGCAAAGCGCATTTTTGCCTTTGAGCCAATGTTCAAGCTCATATTTTGATACTGCAAAACGGTCAACCACACCGTTACACCGCAGCCGAAAACAATACGGGCTGCTGCAATATCCTGTTTCATGTTAAATTCACTAGCACCGTGCGGCACATGGACACCGTGACCGCCAAGCCAGACTATGATGCAATTTTCGGTCATTTTCGGATTTTTCAGTATTGCAGAGGCAACATTTGTAATTGCACCGATTACAACGATATAAAGCGGATTTTCGGGTGAATAGCCGTTTGCTGACTCAGCCATGAAGTCAGCAGCCGGTGACTCAACGGGTGTTTTTTCATCATTCAGATATTCTTTTGACCCCTTGTAAACTTTTTGCTTGAGATGTTCGTTTTCCGACAAATCAAGCAGTTTCAGAATTTCATCATAGCTTTTTTCCATGCCATCCTCAGGTGACGATGAATTTGCATTATAAAACGGCGCTGCACAGATACCCTTGATATTAAACTTTTCATGATATTTCAGCATGTAGCTGATAGCAAACTGGTCGTCAATCTCGTTATATGCATCGGTATCAAGCACAACATCAATTTTGCCTTGCGGAACAGAAAGGTTTTTCATTTTTGTTCAACAGTCATACTTCCTCCGTTAAAATTTATTCAATCATAAGGTGATTCAAAAAACTTCATCAAAATCAACTATGCCCCTATCCTCAGACTTCACTGAACATATAAAAACGGACAGATATAATTCTGTCCGTGCAGACTTTGTAAAAAACAAAGTCTGCATTTTGCGGAGATTTAAGATAAATAAAAACAAAAACAATATCAACATAAAAATGAAAGATACTGTGAATTTGAACATAACAGGCTGACGAACGGATTTATTTTCGTAAAGCCGCAATCAGTAAATCATTTATATATTTTTTATAATTTGCAAAATAAGCTTTGCACGATTTACGTTTTTTCCAAGCGCATTGTTTATTGCTGCTGAACTGTTATTTATACTGATACACCTTTACATAATCCACTATAAATTCTGCATCTTCCGCAGGGGCATTTTCCCTTTCGTTGGGGATGCCGTTTTCGCCGCGCATTTCAACAGAGAGAATAAGATATTCTTCATTCTGGCTGACACCGCCAAAATCTGTACGGAAGGTTTCTTTTCCGTTTATATAGAATATATACTCGTTTTCGTTCCATTCAAGACCGTATGTATTAAACTCCTCGTATGGGTTATTGCCTGTGAAAAACGCCTGTGCACCGCGCTTCTGATGAGCGTCATTGTAGCCGTCAAAATGAAGGTTTGATGTCACACAGTTTTTGAATGTTTTACCGTAACAGTCGCTTTCAAAAATATCAATTTCCGTGCCGTCTCTGCCGTTTCCGTCCTCATTGTAAACGCCCTCATTCATCAGCCAGAATGCACTCCATATATCGGCACCCTTAGGCAGAATACAGCGACATTCAAAATAGCCGAATTTCTGGCTGAAACCGTCGGGAGAATCCGAATCGGTGTCGATACCTGCGCTGTACCAGCCTGCGCCCTTACCGCCCATACCGTCTTCAAGATATGTAACGGGAATTATAAGGTTGCCGTTTTCAGTATAGGCAAGGTACTGATTCCAGTAGCTGCCCTTTCTCGCTTCGGATGTTGTGCCGTACTGATAATGACCCGACCACACGCTGCGGTCAAGCTCACCGTCAAACTCCTCCTCAAAGGTTATGGTGAATTTGTCCATATCCACCTTTTCACCCATAGGATAACAAGGCAGATTGAGCCATGAGCATATCGCCAGAACAGCAGCGATAAAGAAAGATATTATTTCACTGAAAAGCATATTCATGATTACACTCCCCTATCATCAGTGTTTTTCACAGATATAAACATTGCATGTGACATTGCTTCTGCGTCTGTCGCTGAAAAGTGCATGAATTTTAACCGACTTGCCAGTCATTCCGTCAGGCAGTTCAAAGAAGAAGGTGTTGTTTTTATCGCTGCCGCAGACGGAGTGCTCCCATTGGTTTGCCTTGTAGTCAGGCGCTCTTTTTGGGAAGCCGCAAAGCTTACCGTCAATTTCCATAACACAGTAAACACATTCCTGTCCGTGTGTTCCTTCAACTGCAACAGCAATGCTTGAGCCGCTCCTGTATTCGGGAACAGTAAACTCCTGCCACTTCTCAACAGCAATTTTTTTATGGCGGTAATGTGCCTGCATATTATTGGCAAAGGCATTTTTTGATTCAAGTATCTTACCGTCTTTGATAAATCTTACAGCATATATTCTGTCAACAGGATTTTCAATACGCAGATAACGGATTTTGCCGCCGACAGGATAGCTTGCAACTACTTTTTTACCGTGCAGATCATAAAGTGTATGCGCAGTAAAACGAATAACCTTTGCTGTATAATCAGCATCTGCTACGCTGAGCGTAACCATACCTGAGCTGTGCCACTGTACAAGGTCATCGGAATATTCCGCTATAAGCGGTACTTTCTGTGTTTCAACCTCCCGTGTTGCATAATCACCTGAGAAGAACTCGATTTCAACACTGTCACAGTCTACAGCCTCGCCTAAATCAACACGCAGACAGCCGCCGCAGATACGCTGGTTTTCATCAAGATAAGTTTTGCTCTGCGAATCAAAAAATGTATCGGATTTGCCGTCAAACATATTCTTAGCCTCGCAGCCTCTGAGCCTGTAATGTTCCTGATTGAAGAACGCATCTCTTGCAGCTTTGACCTGCGGTATATTGGTTTCACCTGAACGGCGCAGACTTCTGCTTTCAAGCGAATCGTTTCCTATGGCGTACATTGCCGATTCATAAAGCTGCTCGCTGTTTTCGGGATTTCTTTCTTCATTATCAAGTGTGCCGATAAACAGCGGTGATTTTTCTTTTACGTCAGTTTTTTCAATATCTGCAAAATATGATACCTGACCGTTATGTAAAAGATTGATTATTCCGCCGTCGGATTCAAGGTACTTCACTTCAAGAGGCACACCGTTTTTATCCTCTTTTATAATTTCATAAGTGCAGTTTGTGAGCATAGGCTCTGCTTCACTTTCAACGGAAAGCTCAATAAGCGTTGCTCTGAAAGGCATAAGCTCAATCTCAACCGAATCGCCGCAATTGAACAAACCGAGGTGTTTTTCATAGGGGTGATGAATATTGACAGCTACAGGTTCAGCTGTATCAATACCTGTTTCTTCACCGATTTTCACAGTAATTTTTTTGGTTTCCCACGAATTGTTACCCGTTGAAATAAAGCGTTTTGTACCGCTGCCTCTTGTAACGGCATTTTCGCCGTAGCATTCGGGCAACAATGCACCGTTTACCAGTATTGACGCATTGCGTGCGTGCAGATTATATACCCTCGCAAGCTTTGCAAATTCATCATCACGCATAAGCCACGGGTTACCGTAAATTTCAGGTGCAAGAATAAGCGAACGGTTGAACGCCTGATAAATAAGTTCATCCTCAAAATAATCTATTGAAGATGATATGCAGACTCCGTGGTCCTCTGCCAGGCGTTCAAGATTATCCGTGTGTCCTCTTGTAAACATAAACGCTCTGCCGTGCATGGCTGTATTCCGGTTGCAGGACAAAACATCAACATATGTTTCCGTTCCGTTCCAGAGATATGTGGTTACAAACTCCTCAGCCTCATAAAAATCAAGCCTGTGATTAAGAACAATCAGATCGGGAGCGTATTTGCGGCATTCCCTGAGCATCTGAGCAAAAACGCCTGCCTTTTCAGGGCGCAGCCTGCCGCAGACACCGTCAAGCTTGAAAAGAGCAAAATCATGGTCACGGCACAGGTGTACAAAAAAATCAAAGCGTTCCTTCTGTGATTCTTCGGTATCGCCGTAACCGTCCGGACTGCCCCAAAGCCCCATACGTATGCCAAGCTCTTTTGCTTTGGCAACAACATTACCGTATTCATCAGGATACTGACTGCGGAATTTAGGGCTGTTCAGATTGCCGTAGCCCTCGCTTGCGCCGTCGAAATTACCTGCATCCCACGCATAAATTTTAATATTCATTCCGTAGGTATCCTGAAGGTATTTGAAAAATTCAAGATTGATAAGTGTATGCTGCTCTGTTGAGCCTTCGTTTGTATTGTTTATCCAGGAAAAATACTGGGGAACTGACGGTGTAAAATTGTCTGCACCTGCATTTTCAGCTGTTTTATTCATAACAATCTCCTTAATTGTTTTTAATTCTTTTGTCGGGAACAAGGAAAATAAACACTAATGAGCTTACAAGAAGTATCATCGGATAGAAAAGATTTGAAATAATTTCAAAGGCTGACAGCTCAAATCCGAGCGTATTCGCCGCTGAAAGTGCAACTAATATCTGCGCACCGTATGGCAGGAAGCCCTGGAATATACAGGAAAATGTATCGAGGATTGAGGCGGTTTTTCTCGGCGAAATATCAAAATCCTTTGCCATTTCAGAAGCTATCGGGTTAGCCATAACGATAGCAACGGTGTTGTTTGCAGTAGCAATATCCATCAAGCCGACAAGCAGACCGATACCGAGCTGACCGCTCCTTTTGCCCTTGAACACACGGCGTATTCCGCTAAGCAACGCATCAAAGCCGCCGTTATACTTAATAAGCGAACCAAGCGCTGCTACAAGCACAGCAACCATGGCTGTTTCAAACATACCGGAAGCGCCTGAACCCATACCTCCAAGAAGCTCAGGGAAATCTACAGCACCCGTAGCCAACATTATTATGCTGCCCGAAACAATACCGATAATGAGAGTTATGAATACATTTATGCCGATAATACCGCTGATAAGAACGAGTATATACGGAATAATCTGTATCATATCGTAATCCTTAACTATTCCGTCCGAAATATCAGAGCCAAGTGACAAAAGCAATATCAGTACAAGCGTAACAACGGCTGCGGGAACAACTATCGCAAGGTTAGTGCGGAACTTGTCCTTCATTTTACAGCCCTGACCGTTACATGCGGCAATAGTTGTATCGGAAATAAAGGAAAGATTATCGCCGAACATTGCACCGCCCACAACAGTACCGACACAAAGCGCAAGCGAAAAGCCGGAGCCCTCAGAAATTGCAGCAGCTATCGGTGTAATCAGCGTGATTGTACCGACGGATGTACCCATGGCAGTAGAAACAAAGGCGCTGACAACAAACAGAACAACTATTGCAAGACGCGGCGGAGTTACCGAAAGCATAAAATAAGCAACACTTTCTGCTGAATTTCGTCCGACAACACCGACAAAGATGCCGGCAAGCAGGAATATAAGCAGCATTGTAACGATGTTCTTATCACCCACGCCCTGCCCCATTATTTCAAATTTGTTTTCAAGCGATATACCTCGGGTCTGAATAACTGCAACAAGCAAAGCTACAAGGAACGCAACCACCACGGGAACATTATAAAAGCCCATGGGTATTTTCATTACATATTCAAAAATTATTCCGAGTGAAAGATAAAAAGCGACAAACACACCGATAGGTATAAGCGCAAGTGCAGATGATTTTTTCATTATTAATACTCACTTTTGTTTGATTTAAAATTTTCAGCCAATCTCTGAACAATAAAGATTATACCATACTTTAAATAAAAAACAATGGAAACCGGATAATATTAAGTGATAAGCCAAGGAAAAACAGACTTCAGGCAGAACACTCCGGTTCTGATTCTGAAGTCTGTTAAACATACATTACTGAATTGAGAAAGGCTATAACCCGGCAGTTGATAATATAATCATATGCAAAGCCGGAATTATCTTCACTATAAATACACCCGTTATATTAATCCGTATATCTCAACAGGTAACTGCTGCCCTTTTTCCGCTCAATTTCCGGGCTGAAAATTTCACCGGTAAATACAT
The DNA here is from genome assembly GCA_045536235.1 of Acutalibacteraceae bacterium. Lineage (GTDB taxonomy): Bacteria > Bacillota > Clostridia > Oscillospirales > Acutalibacteraceae > UBA8612. Next base: position 92,300 of record JAZSND010000056.1, read on the forward strand.
CCTGAACAGCACGGTTGCCCTGTATGTTCAGAGTATACTGTGCATCCTCTGCGGTATGAAGAAAAACATAGCTTTCATTGGCATAAATCACTGCATCCCTTTCACACCAAAGGTGTACGCCTGCCTGACGTAAAAAAGCACGCAGAGCATCAGTTGTGATATTTGCGTTGTCTCTGGTAATCTCTAAAAGCGCCTTGTTTTTTGAACGTGCCAACGCGGAAAGTCTGTCACTGTGCGGAGAACTGACAGGCTTGAGCAAAATAACAGCACGGTACTTATCCAACACCGCTTCGGCATCCGAGGCAAGATACAAATCATAGGGTGTACCCATTTTACCGAGAACTTCACGCATTCCGCTGCACACGGTGCCTGAAATTGATGTATCCGGCAGAAGAGCATACGCTTCTTCATCAACAAAAACCGCAACCTCAGTTACAGATTCCATCGGCAGCGAGCGGCTGTCTTCAAATATCCTGCGGATTTTTTGGAGAAGTGTCATATATGTCTGATCGGCAAACCATCCGCCCCACATATCAAACCACCATGCAGCGTGACCCTTGAGCAAAGCTCTCGCTGCGTGCAGCTTTATAATATCGCATGACGTTTTCTTATCAGGGCCGAACCAGACAGGCGCATTGTACCACGGCATATCGTTAACGGGGCGTGACAGATGCGTGCGTGTATCGTTTTCGGAAAAATATAATTTACCGTGAAGCTGAACAGAAGCAAGAGGCAGCATATACGGATGATCACGCCCTGCACTCCGCAACCCTGAATAGGAAACCGGAGAACAAACAAAGTCAATATCATCGCACTCCAGAAGCATACCAAGCGCATGATGACCCGATGTACGCTCGCAAACCTCAAGCGTGTATCCGTAAAAGCTTCCTACAGCAACAGACCGCTCAGTCAGGCTTTTAACAATTGCAGAAAACTCACATATACGCTGCACAACCAGTTCGGAATAAAAGCGGCAAAAAGCCGCATCGCAATCTTCACACCGGTGCTTTTGCAAATAGGTCCGGTATTTTTCCCGTGCTCGCCTTCCGCTGATTCCGTTTTTATCAATCGGCAGCCATTCCTCTGTATTGCCTCCTGCAATCTGGTAACCTGCAATATGTGAGACATACGTACTGTTTCGGATATGCTCAATAAAAACAGTAAGCTCACGTTTAATTTCCTCCGCCCATTCATCTGAAGCAAGGCTTGCACGTGCAAGGCTCCCATCCTGATAAGGTTCGCACAATTCGTCAGGATGAGCCAGCTCCCAATTGCGGGACAGAGATACGTTCACACGGGGAAAAATATAAGCATTCGGACAAGCTTCAAGAATCCGATTGATATCAGCATCAAAAACCGAAAAATCCGGTTCATCGGAATCAAAAATCCCCTTTGAGAACACATCAAGTCCCGACAATTCATTCAGGTGATTAAAGCCGAAAAACACAGGTACGGAAAACAAGCGGTAGCCTGCCGCTGCAAAGTCACCGTATCGGTTACGGTCTGTAAGATATGTGATATAGGCAAGTCCGTCCTGCTGTTCTCCGTTTATATACAAACGCGGCAAGCCGTTTGTTATTTTAATATAAGATGTTGTTCGCATAACCAACCTTCTTCCGGAAGAATGTTTCGGGACTGTATCCGTTTCTGCAAACTACAGTTTATAAGTCTGCCGGTTTTACAATGTATTTAATCTATGATCAATAAGAATAGCAGAGTCTGCCGTACGGGGCAGCATCACCCTTCGTGTAGAATGAATACACATCATTTTCGGTATAATTATCCGCCCATTTGAAGCTGAAGCCGTCAACAGAATCAACAAGGTCTTTTGAAACCTCAAGCATCAGTTTGTTGCTTTCAAAACGGATTTCCGCTTCGCCGGTTTTTGTGAACACACCGTCAGTATTTTTTTCAACTGCAGTTTTGCCGTTTTCAGGTGCGGTGCGGTTGATAACAGTATTTTCGTTGATGAACAGCGTCATCCAGTTTCCGCCCTGCGGTGAGGTAAGCGCCTCAGCCGTATCAACGTAAAAATAATAGTTATCCTTATCCTCCGCAACCTTCATATTGACTATATCGTTCCGACCCGAAGTATCTGTTATCGGATTCTGTGCAAAATCAACGGAATTTCTGTCGGCAGTATCGTTGTCATAATCCTTGTAAACTGAGATGATTTTATCTGAATCCCACTGCGTAAAGCTGCCGTTAATATCAACAGTTACGTTTTCACTTTTTGAAACCTTACCGGTTACACCTTTGAATCCGGCAATATAATTAACCATCTGCAGATAGTAGTTATCTCCCAGCACACCGGCGGACGGCTCAACATCACGTGAACTGTTTTCGTCACAGCAGTCAACAAATATAATCGGGTATCCTTCCTGAACAGGCTGTCTTTGTGCTACCCATTCATTAAAACCAGTAACAAAAATAATATCGGGATTCATTTTAATTGCAAATTCCCACTGCTCGGCAAAGTTATAACCGTAAAGCATCGCATCTTCGGATGTATCGTTTGCACCGTCGTGCCACGAGCGTGTACGGTCATTTGCGCCGTACCATGCTGTTTTACTGAAGCTTGTCGTATCCGAATGCTGCGCTACCGACACATTCATAATTTTCACGCCGTCTTTTCTGAAAACAGATTGATATGTGAGCGAACGGTCAAACTCCATCCACGGGAAACCGTCATCTTTTTTGTCTTCGTTTGGCCACTGCGATTTTTTAATTCTGAAATATTCTTTGACTTCGGGTCTGATTTCTCCGTCATTCTCGTTGCCGATAATCAGCGGCTTTCCGTCCATACAGAACCACAGCTCATCAAGCCGCGGATACTGCGCTTTAAGTTCAGCATTGTTATAAATTTCGTCGTATATTCTGTTAATCGTATCAGCAGCATATGAATTGGTATAATAAGCAATCTGAGGTACATCCCAACCCTTGAGAAGATACTCATACCAGACGCCGATAAGCTTTTTCATCGGTCCGCTGTAAGTATAGGAATTCGTAGTGTCAACAACGATGAAGTCCACCGAAGCATCTGTCAGCATCTGAACATGCTTTCTGTAAATCCATTCGTCATCTGCTGAATAATAACCGAGAAGCGGCTCACCCCAGAAATGGAATTCCTGCTGCACTCCGCCGCCGGCTTTAAGCCACTCCTCTTCGGAGTTAATGGCACCGGGATTCTCTTTGACAAGCTTTGCATTGTCGATAATTCTGGTGCTTCCGTGCTGACCCTGCCAGACAAAATAAAAAACACCAACCAGCTTATCGCTTTTACCTGCAGATACAACACTTCTGCCCAGAGCATCAGTACAGACAAGTGAACCGTTGACATCGGCAGACTTTTCGGTTACTGTTCCGCTTCCGGTAATAATGCTTATCAAAGATAAAAAGAAGAGTATAATAGCCGTTATCTTTTGTACAAAAAACTTTTCAAAACCACTCATGTTCAATCTCTCCCATCGTTTATTTGCTGTGTTTTTCACTTATCCTTAGCAAAGGCTTATAAAAACCGGATTAAGCAACAAATAAATATTATCAGTTCAGTTTTGTTCACACACAGGAGATTTCTTCTGTTATGCCGGAAATAACTAAAACAGATTTACTGTGCTTTTTCAAATATTATACACAATAATTCCATGCTTTTCAATATAAATACAGTCATATATCAACTCAAAGAAAAACTGCCTCCACAAGTGAAGGCAGTCAGAATGTAAGATTTTAAGGTGTACAAACAGCCGCTTCGCAGCAGAAGATTTCACAAGGCTTTTCTACACCGTCTTAAATATCCAAAAACTCGTAGTTGCTTGCAAAAGATGTTTCTGCGGGCTGCTGAGTTTGAGGCGCAGAAGTGGGATTCGAATAGCTGTCAGGGCCTTTCTGCGGCTGAACAGGTCTGCGTGTGGGTTGTGCAGGTCTCTGTGCAGGTTGTGCAGGTCTGCGTGCAGGCTGTGCCGGTCTTTGTGCCGGCTGTTGTGCTGACTGCTGTGTAACTGCGTTTTCTCTTCTTGCCTGTGCCTTTTGTGCCTGATTATCAATAAACTCTCCGCTCTTGTCGTAGATTGATTTTGCTGCTATTGCACCTTTGTCCATTGCGTTTCTGATAACCTTTGATATAGGCTGTGAGGGTTCTTCCTGATAATTTTCGTCGCCTGTTTTTCTGCGGTACTGCCTTGCAATAATATCAGAATTCTCAACAAGTCTGCCGAAACCGTAAAGCACAAAAGAAAGCACCCAGCTAAGAATTGAACCGAGAATAATAACTACAATTCCGATCAGAAGCAATGTTTCATTAGTGCCAAAATAATAGCCGCCGTCTGACATTTTAATCAGCGATGCACCTATTGAAATACTTGCAATCATACCGATAATTGCGCACGCAATTGCGAGCCTTTGAATTTTTTTGCCGATGTTTGAATACATGTTTTTTCTCTCCTTTGTTTTAATTTTTTATTGAAGATAAGTGCTTAAAGCCTTTCCGCTTTCCTTATAATCGTAAACAGAATACTCTTCTATTTTGGTGTATTCGCTTTTGAAATTTTGAACAAAAGCATCATATTCCGACTGGCTGATCATCACATTATCATCAGCACCGTCTGAGAAACTCCACTCTTCTTTTTCACCCGTTTTGTTCAAGCTATCCGCAAAGCCTTTAAAATGACCGGCTGATTCTTTAAAAGTGGCATTTGTTTTATTAAGTGAAATTCTTGCATATGATTCAAAATATTCCCCACCGCTCGAATAAATGTCATATGTACCCAGTTCTCCGCTCGAGTTAATATACAAATCGGTTGAGATAAAAAGAATCATGTCATCCTCGTTATCTTTTCCGTTCATAAATATGTATATCCAGTCCGTCTGGGCACGCCTGTCAAGAACTACAAGGTCGGGTGTACCACTGTTATCAATATCTTTTAATATAAACTGGCAATCCTCATAGAAATAGTCTGATTCACTGCTTAAAATCCTTGTATAAGTCGCTTCCCACTCCGGGATTTTTGCTGAAGTTGTATTTTCTTGAGACGAGCTGTCGAGTCCAAGGGTTTCAATGCTGAAAAATGACCAATGTTTTTTGCCGCCGATATTTCTTAAAGCAGCGTGCACCTTGCAATTATAAGTTTCGCCAACATCTTCCCCGTCAAAACCTTCACCTGTATAACACGTTGCTTTAACAGTTATTATATAAGAGCCGTCAGCTTGCTTTGAATTGTCGCTGACCTTTGCTTCTACAATCGGAGCGCTGCTCGGATAGAATACAGAATAATAATTTCCGTTATAATAATACCGTTTTGATGTGTTCAGATTATGATTGGGTGTTTGATTAAATATGTTTGAAATTATCCAATCTATATCCTCTGCTTTAAAAGTATAATATTCCGTTTCGTCAAAATAACCTAAAGGATCATTTCCATATGCATATTCTGCATCGGTGTCAAAATAATGGCTGTATATTCCCTCGGTCATGTTTACCGGCAAAACAACTTCATACGAATCCGTTGACTTATAGTTATAATCACTACAAAAAGTCATAATTGTTTCCAAATCGTCTTCAAGGGCTTTCCAATCACTGCTTGATGCTTTAATGTAAGTTGCTGAATCAGCATCACTCTGTGTTGTTTGCGTGGAAGCATCCGACTGTGCTGCAGTTGTTTCCTCAGAGCTTTCAAGAGAACTGAAGTATTCAGGCTTGGCTCTTTTCAGATACTTAACCAGATTTTTGCCGGAATCAACAAAATCCTCTATATCATAGCCGCTTAATATCTGATAAAAGCCTGCAAACAAAGCTTCTTTCTTTTGATTATATTCTTCCCAGCCGCTCAATTCCTGCATTGCACCGTCTGCATCTTCCATGTAAATCCATGTTTCCTGATAACTCTGTTCATCATTGAGGAATTTATCATACCGCAGACCGCCGCTGAATTCTTTATCATTCTTTTCATCGGTATACTTATATTTATAATATGCTTCCGATTTTTCTTCACCCTCAACACTATTATCAGAAACTATGTAGTAGCCCTTTTGACCGACCCACGTATTTGTCGGCTCTGTTCCGAAAGTTTCGTCGCTTGCTCCGTCCATACATATTAAAATTTCGTCATATGCATCCGGTGAGTTGCTGTAAGAGCGTTTATAATTCAGTGCAAGGTCGGGAATATCATTATCATTGAAATAAACAAAATTAAAACCGCCGCCAAGAATGTCTTCATCATCCGCTATTGCATCTGAAAATGCAGTCAGTATATTCTCATACGCTTCTTCATAAGGCTCTATGGAAGTAAGCATCTGCGAATCCACAGCCAATTCTTCCTGTCCGGAATCATTACCGTTTGAAGAAAACATAGGTATAACAAGAATTGAAACAGCCGCTAACGCAACAACAAGAAGAACAATCAAAGCAGCAATTAACATCTGCTTCTGACTGATTTTTTTCTTGTCTGTCTTTTTATCCGGCAAAGCTTTTTCCAGAGGTCTTTCAGAAATTTCTGAATTTCCGGGAATTACCGGTTTATCTTCAACTGAAATTTTAAACATGCCTTCTGTTGCTGTTCTAAAAATTGATCTGAGCAAATCTTCGTTAACCGGTTCTTCCTGCTTTGCTTTTTGTAAAACCGGAACCATGGCCGGTATTCCGGTTAACGGACAGGTTTGAGTTTCTCTGTTGATCAGCCTATCAATACCGGTCTTGATATTATATCTTGCCGAATCAAGTTCGCCGATAACAGCATCCTCTGAACAGCTGAGTGCCTTTGCGATATGAGTAACAGGCATTTCATTATAATAATGAAGAAAAACTACCGTTTTCTGATTATCGTTCAGAGAATCAATTATTCTGTTTATTGCCTTACCAGCCTTTTCGGCATTTTCTATGCCTTTAGGTAAAAATTCAGTACTGCTGTCTATTTTACCGGACGAATCAGATACTTCATAATTCTGAAAATCAATTCTGTTTTCTTCTATCATAAAATCAACACAGTTCATTGCCGTAATGTGCTGAATCCAAGCTTCAAAACGTTCGGGATTTTTAAGCGTAGAAATATTTGTGAATGCTTTTTTGTAGCTGCGTGAAACAATATCGGCAGCATCATCTGCACTACCCACAAATCGACTTGCCAGATAATATGAACTCTTAAAAGTTAACTGATACAGCTTTGAACAAGCTGTTCTGTCACCGTTCTGAGCCTGATAAACAAGATCGCCTAAATTGAATTGCATTGTATTCACCCCATGACAGTTTTACATTTATAAAAGAATGATGCAGACATAGACCATGAACCTGACATAATAAAACAGATTTTCCGGACAAAATTCATCCAATAGTCAGTATAACACGTAACAAAGTATAATTCAACAAAAAACTCTTGCAACTGCAGCCTTTTCTGTTGCACTTTTAATAACACAGATTGAATTTTTGTATATCCGAAACAACATAAACCGGACTGATATTTTTGTTCGAAATACTATAAAAAGCACATTTTTATGCTTGTGTATGTTATCAGATTTCAAGCAAATGATTTTTCAGCACATTCCAATTGTTAACAACAAGGTACTCACCCTGCCCGCCATAGGCACGCATTTCGAAAGGAATTTCTGATTTTAAATCAAGGAGCACGGGTGTCATGCCGCTGTTTCTTGCACCGTCAACATCGGGAATCCGGCTGTCACCGCAATACCAGCAATCTGCAGGGTCAATATGTGCATAACCTGAGGCTGCCTCAAAAATCGCTTTATCGGGTTTTGAAAATGTAACATCTGCGCTTGTGAGGCAAAATTCAAATTTTGCCGTGGGGAGCCAACGATTGATTGCAAGAGCAAGCCCCTCTCCGCTCATGACATTGTTACTTATCACAGCAGTACGAATATCAAGTGAATCTAACGTAGCCAAAAGCTCAGGAACACCGTCAATTACCTTCCTTGCAGAGTTATAACGGTCAAAAATTTCTTCCTGCTCTGCCATAGGAATACTGAAATGCAGCCCCGTTTTCATAGTAACATACTTAATGGGTGCAGACAGCAGAATATCCAGAGATGTGCCCGACTTTGATTTCAAGCCAACATTAACTTCGTCCATGTATACATTCCAAAGTGCTGCAAGAGTCATATCGTCTGTGACATCGGGATTGTCCGCCGCAAGACGAAGCTTTGAAAGGCCGTCAACAGGAATACATTTTCCGTCGTCAAATAAAGTGCCGCCCACATCAAAGAATATCATTTCCGGTTTTTTATTGTATTTCATACCAATACCATCCGATCTTTTATTTATCTTTACCTGAACAGTTTTGTAATTTTTATATCAAAAACAAATCTGATTTTTCAAGGAAATTATACCATAAAAATATATTTAAACAACCCGACTGCAACACTTTTTCGTATTAATGTTTTTTCTTTACTTTATTTCTCTTTCAGTGTATAATCTTTTCAGAGGTGAGATTATGAAATACGATCTTATTGTTGCAGGCGGAGGTCTTTCAGGTGTTGCGGCAGCAGTCAGCGCCGCACGTGAAGGGCTTCATGTTTTGCTTGTTGAAAAATCGGGCTGTCTTGGCGGTGCAATTTCGAACTGCCTTGTTTACCCCTTTATGCCGTATTGGACAAAGCCTTATTGGGGCGAAGCCGCAAAAAACAAAAAATACCTGTCACAAGGTATTTTCAGGGAAATGAAACAAAGACATGACAGCTATGTTTCCGATTGCAATGACAAGGAATTCAATTCGGAATATTTTAAAATCGTACTTGATGATATGACAACCCAAGCAGGTGTTGACGTGCTTTTTCACGGTGTTGTATATGATGTAAGAACACAGGGCAGACAGATAACTGAGGTGGATATAACCGCAAAAGCTCAGCACTTTACTGCCCAGGCAGATTTCTTTATTGACGCAACCGGCGACGGTGAGTTGTTTTACCTTGCAGGATGCGATTTCCAACTTGGCAGAGAAAGCGACGGACTTTGTCAACCCATGACCACTTGCTTCAGGATGAGCGGTGTTGATCTTGATCTTTTCACAGAGGAAAGACCTCGTTTACAAAAGCTGTATAAAGAAAAGCAAGCCAAAGGCGAGATTACAAACCCAAGAGAAGATATACTTGTTTTCTTCGGTGTCGGCGAGGATGTTTTGCACTTTAACTCCACCCGTGTAGTGAAGCTTGACCCGACAAATCCTTTTGATGTAAGCCGTGCGGAGGTTATTGCCCGCCGCCAGATTCACGAGCTTGTAAGCTTTTTGAGAGAACATTCAAAAGCTTTTGACGAAAGTGCTCTTATATCGATTGCCGTTGACATTGGTGTACGTGAAAGCCGCAAACTCAAAGGCGTTCACATTCTTACAGCCGATGAGATTATAAACTGCACTCGTTTTGAAGATTCAATTGCTTTGGGCAACTACGACATAGACATACATAATCCGTCAGGCACAGGAACAAGTCACAGATATTTCGCTGACAGAGAATATTACACTATTCCTTACCGCTCCCTTCTACCTAAAGAGTTTGATAACCTGATTGTTGCAGGCCGATGCCTTTCCGCAACCCACGAAGCACAGGCATCTGTCAGAATAATGCCTATCTGTTGCTGCCTCGGTCAAGCAGCCGGCACAGCAGCAGCGTTAGCTTTTAAAGCTCATAAAACTGCCCACTCTGTTGAAATTGTGAGCTTACAACAAAAGCTCATAGAAAACGGTGCTGTTCTGTAAAAGCTTCATTGTTTACTTTTTTGATTGATTGAAAAATCACACTTTCAAAATACAGTGCAATTTTAAAACGAAAACAACAATAATTCCCAAGCAAAAAGCCTAAGAGACACAAACATTCGTCCGTGTCCCCTCGGCTTTTATTATTTAAAAATTCATACTTTGCTTTTGTTTGTTATTTACTATTACAATAATAAGCACAGCAATCACAACTACAAGCACAATAATAACGCCCATTAATATATATGTGCTGCTGACGGAGCGTGTTTCTTCTTCAACACCTTCTACCGCATCAGTAATTTCTTCAACAGGCTTTATTGTCACGTTTGTTGTTTCTTCAACTTTTTCCGTTTTGTTTTCAACAACTGTTGTTTTCTGTGTAACTACAGGCTTTTCCTCCTGAATTACCGGTGGTTTGTCTGAAGTTTGCTTCAATGCAACCCAGCCGTAGTAGCCATCATACTCAGTAAATCCCCAGTTGCCTGATTTTGCCCTGATGTAAAGCTTTTCACCGTCAGGGATTCTGTAGTCAATTACTCTTTCGTATTCTGTACCGGGACCATACCTGAGGTTCAAACCACCGTCGGGAGTTGCCACATACACATAATAATCTGCCGGCTCTTCAGGCCAGACCGCAGCGTCTGCAAATGCAGGAATTACGCTGAGAAGCAGCAAAACAATAACGGTTCCGGATACTATTAATTTTCTCATCTTTCACAGCTCCTTTTTAAATAAAAATATCTATAATTTCCCCCGCTAAGAACGAGGCTGAATTAAGACCCAATGAAATTAACCACGGATTCTTTTTTTCAAATATTTTAAATTCAGAAAAAATATATCCTTCTGTAAGTAATGCTGATATTTCCAATACAATCAGCACAATCGAACTCCATTTTCCTGCAAATAAAATTGTCATCAATGTGCAGAAAACAACCACCGGATTAGTTACAACATTTGCAAGCATAACTGTTGCAATTTTATTGAGTTTCCTTGCACCCATTAAAAAAGCAATCGGTGTTTCAATCACAAAAACAATCAGCAGATTATTTAAAAGATTTTTAAATATCCACGCCATTTTCCTACCTGTCCTGTTTGCATTTTTTTACAAGAGCATATCCTGATACTATCAGCAGCAAAGACACACCTGTACACGCCAGAATAAAGGGGATTGAAAACCATGAATTTATGCCGAACACCACAGGAATAAATCCCATCGCCAGTGCAAAAGTAGTCATTCCGAAAGCAAAACCATATTTCTTATCCGTTAAATCCGCAATTGCAGTAAGTGTCAAAGGCATTGTCATATTGAAGCACAATATTGCAATAACGCCGGCAATCCAGTAATCAAAGGAAAACACGAACAACACAAGTGAAACGCTCAAGGAAACAACTGCTGTTTTTATATAGCCCCATTTGTCGCCTATGTAACCGCCAAGAGCCTTACCCGCAAATACAGCCAAAACGCTGACTAACGACAACGGAAAAACAGACTTCCAGGAATAATTCATAATCATTCCCATTAAAGAACGAATAACTATAGTCATCAAAAAACAGATTATTGCAGCAATTGCAACTTTTTCCAGCTTTACAAACATTGGCGGTGTAACGGTGTCTTCTTTCTTTGTGTCCCTATTCAATATGAACAACACAACTGCACAAACGAGCATTACAACAGGAAGAATAATAATCACCGCTTCATTTTTAAGCTCATAAGCAAGCCAGACACCGAGAGCTCCGCTACTGACAAACAGCCCAGAAAGACCGGCTTTTGGCATACTCGATTTAAGAATATCAGAGCCGGCTCCAATGTGAAAAGCTCCGTTTCCTATTGCAGCAAGAACGCAGGCAATCCACGGCGACACAAAAGCAACAGGATACGAAATTCCCGCCAAAAGACAACCCCAAGTCACAAATAATAAATTTTTGTTAACAACATCTGACAATATGCCTATGGGAAGCTGACCGGCAAACGCCAACAAATTGTAAACAATAACAACCAAACCACGCTGAACAACACCGATTTTCGGTCCGAGAAGCACGCCGCTGACAAGATAAATTGTAGTCAGATCCACAAGAAAATGTAACAGCGTATATATGGTTGCCATAGTTTTTTTGTTACTCATCAGATTTCCCCAAGCAAAATTAATAATCTAAACCTTAAAAAAATCATATCATTGATTTCACATATTGTCAAATAAAAAGCAAACCTAACATTTCACAATAATCAGATAAGTATGGTTTAGAGTAACAAACAAGTTACAACAGTAACATGAATTGTCGAAATACAGTCGAACATATGCGGTGAAGATTTAATGGAAAAACAAAAGCACTCACGCAGTTACCTGAGTGCTTTCTGTTAGGGCCGTTGCACCTAAATGAACCACAAAAATTATGATTTTGCGTATTCGGAGAGCAACGTGTGGTCATTCATTGGTTTACAGCAAATTTCCGTTCTTACTGATGACCATTTGCGTTCAATTTCTTGGACTGAGTCGTTATTAATGTCAACAACATTATCCGGGTCATCCGAGCCCATCATAAACCATTGGCTTGTTTCGCCTTTGGGACAATGTCCTTTATAGGTCCATGTCTGCCAGTTATATGAACACTCATTGAAAAGCTTCAAGATGTATTCCCACGTTGCAGTTCCGCGGCAAGGAGAAAATTCACCTGCCAGCACAGGCACGTTGAAGTTTCGGCTTGCGTGGTGCACAGTCACTTCCCTAAAACTTTCGTTTGAATCATCATAAAGATGATACTGATACATCACGTTTTCCCAGCCACGTTCTTTCGGGTGCGGTAAGTCATCAGGTGTCCAGATTGCCTCAAGTGTTATTATATGGTCGGGGTCAACTGCCCTGACCGCATCGTAAAGCAAAGAATAAACATCGTGATACTTGGTGTTGACTTTGTCCTCACCCTCATAATCGCACATCGGCTCATTCATCAGGTCATAGGCGGCAACAGTACCGTTACCGGCAAAATGACGGGCAATTTCGCTCCACAAATCACAGGCAAGCGAACGGAAACGAGCACCTTCTTCGGTTTCGTCATAAAGCTTGCAATGGTTCACACGGCAGCTATGGTGGGCAATACTCTGATGCCCCGGCACACCGTGCATATCAAGAATGACATACATTCCCCTTTTTCCGCATTCATCAACAACCCAGTCAAGGTGTGAGAAATCTATTTCACCGTTTTCTTTGCGTTTCCAGGTACCTAAATCATCCGTCTGAAAATTACGGTACCAGAACGGCACACGAACACAGGTAAAACCGAGCGACTGAAGATAATCAAGGTCATATTCTGTGATATAGTTGTCTTCACGGATTTTTATAAGTCGATCGGCTTCCTGCTTGCCGAAACGCCTTTCAAGCGTGGTTACGATATCCCACTGAGCTTCTCCGCCTTTGAAAAATCCCTGCCATAATTCATCGAGCAACCATCCTCCGAGATTTGTCCCGCGCAAAAACACCTGTTTTCCCTCGGCATTGATAATTCTTTCACCGTCACAATGCAGCATACTGAGGCTCATAATGTATCCTCCCTTTACAAAAAAATTCAGATTGATATTAATATATAAGAGTTGATTTAATAATGATTCGACAAAATCTTATTTTTTGAACTGATTAAACAACATAAAACCAAATCGGCAGACTTAATATCGTACAATATCTTATATTGTATTATATAGATATTTTAAATGAAAAACAAGCAACAAAAAAACGACATGTCGAAACATGTCGTTTTTTATGGCGCCCCAAACAGGACTCGAACCTGTGACACGCTCGGTCAGAAACATTGTCGCGCTACATCGCTCGGAGCGCTCGTATCGCTCTGTGTTTCTTCCTGCTCAACGGGTCTGCTGCATCTCGCACCGCGAGCGCAGACCCGTGAGCCAGTTAACAGCCGCGACGAGTTAGCGGAAACACGGTGGTACAAGTTTAAGCCATATTGAGAAACAAAAAAAGAAGAGAACCACAAAAGTGATTCTCTTCTTTTGGCGCCCCAAACAGGACTCGAACCTGTGACACCGCGGTTAACAGCCGCGTGCTCTACCGACTGAGCTATTAGGGCATTTAAGCGTTTAGCAATTTGCTAAACTATATAGAATCAGCCGAAGCTGATGTTATCAAATCAGCCGGACAAAAGTCCGGCGTTTGTGTTGGCGTCGACCTATCTTCCCGGGCGGTTGCCCACCAAGTATTGTCGGCACGATTGAGCTTAACTACCGTGTTCGGAATGGGAACGGGTGGACCCTCAATGTCATTAACACCAACTATTATGCACAAAATGCACATAATTATTTATTTCAAGCTAAAAAGCTTTGAAAACTTATGGTGACCCGTAGCGGATTCGAACCGCTGTTGCCGGCGTGAGAGGCCGGAGTCTTAGGCCACTTGACCAACGGGCCATATATTGGTACACCTTCAGGGACTCGAACCCTGGACACCCTGATTAAGAGTCAGGTGCTCTACCAGCTGAGCTAAAGGTGCATATAGGGTTCAATCGCACCCTAAAAACCGAACAAAGCGTAGAAGTAATGAAGTAAGAAAAACCTGAATACCAAAGTGAGAAAATGGTTCAAGCCCTCGACCTATTAGTACTGCCAAGCTGAACGCATCACTGCGCTTACACATGCAGCCTATCAACCTCATAGTCCATGAGGGGTCTTACTAGCTTATGCTATGGGATATCTAATCTTGGAGATGGCTTC
>JAZSND010000048.1:0-49419 GCA_045536235.1 Acutalibacteraceae bacterium
CCAAACCATTTCTATTATACTCGGAGGTTAATTCTTTTTTCTACGTTTTTGTGGCTTGCTGTTGCTCGCCACTTTCTATTTTTACTAAAGCTTTTTATTCCCCCGGTAGAACCGGGGGTTTTGTCTTTGCTGAAGAGACAACGAAATAACCCCCGACCGGATAAGGTCGGGGGTCAGGTTATTCAAGGGATAAGATTAAAGAGCCTTGTATGCGCCGTTTTCGATGATAACAGCAGCAGGATCCTTGGAAACAGCACCGGAAGCATCCCATGTAAGGGCTGCGCCTGCACCTGTAAGACCTACGAAATTAAAGCCGTCTGAGCTGATAGCTGCCTTGAGCTTGTCGCAGATATCGGAAGCGGACATGTCAGCTGTGATGCCTTCCCGTTCGATGAGCTTAGCGATGATCTGGATGCCGTCGTAAGCGTCAGCAGCGAACTGGTTGGGGATTTCATCGTTGTAAGCTGCCTTGTAAGCAGAAACAAACTTCTGAGTATCATCATCCTGAGCATCAGCTGCGAAGGGAGTAAGAAGCATTACGCCTTCTGCAAGGCTGGTGTCGAAGCCTTCGATAGCAAGGATGCCGTCAAGACCGTCGCAACCGAAGAACTTGGGAGCGTAGTCAGCAGCCTTTGCAGCACCGAGGATGAGAGAAGCCTCTGTGTAGTAGATGGGAAGGAATACAAGTTCTGCACCTGCAGCCTTACAAGCCTGAACCTGAGTTGAAAGGTCAGTCTTTGTAGTTGCTGTGAAGGACTGTTCTGCTACGATTTCAAGACCTCTGTTAGCAGCCTCAGCCTTGAAGTTGTTGTAGATACCTGATGAGTAAGCGTCAGATGAATCGTAGATAACGCCAACCTTAGTTGCGATGTTGTTTTCTGCGATGTACTGAGCTGAACGTGAACCCTGGTTGGAGTCTGTGAAGCAGATCTGGAAGCAGTTGTCGCCTGCCTCGATGATAGCATCACCGGAAGCAGAGGGAGTGAGCTGGAACATGTTGTCCTGAGCTGTAAGACCTACAACGTCAAGACCTGAACCGGTTGTAACTGTGCCGAGGAAGATCTGCATACCCTGGTCAACAAGGCTGTTGTAAGCGTTAACTGCGATGTCGCCTGATGCAGCCTGGTCGTCAGCTGTGACGAGCTTGAGCTGTGCACCGTTTACGCCGCCTGCTGCGTTGATTTCGTCAACTGCAAGCTTTGCTGCGTTAGCAACTGCGATACCGTACTGTGCTGCGCCGCCTGTGAGGGGACCCTGAACGCCGATAACGATTTCGCCTGCTTCGCCTTCTGCGTCGGGTGTTTCATTGCCGCCGCAAGCTGCAAAGCAACCTGCGATCATGAGTGTTGCGAGAAGAAGCGCGAGAATTTTCTTTACACTTTTCATTGATATTACCTCCTGATAATTTTCCATTTTAATGGAATTTCGGATGATAGTAATATACCACACAATATTCATATATGTCAATAATAATTATCCGCTATTTACCAAAAAGTGTATATTTATCCACTTTTTATGTACACAGCAGGCATAAGCCTGCCGTGTTGCTGCAATTCAGAAATATATGCAATTACAGCTGCGCTGTCTGTTTTCAGAGCTGTTGCGGCGCTCATAGCGTCGGTTTGCATTGCATGAGCAGCGGTTGCGGTTGTTTATTCTGAAGGAGTTACATGAATTGCATCTGTTCGCATGCTGTGAATTTGTGTTAAAACCGTTATAACCAATCTGTTCGGTATCAGTGAACTGAGTCAAAATAAATCTATCCTTTCAGCACAGTTTGTCGGGGTCAGCCCCGATTTCATTCTATGAAAAGCAGGCACTTTTTGTTCTTTACTTTTCTGCTTTCATTGACAAAAATATATAGATAGTTATATAATAATCAAGTAAAATTACACCTCATAATTCTTGTCGGAGGGATACAGATATGCTAAAAAAATCATTGATAGCCAAAACCGATGCCGTTGCCGGTAAATCTCAGATTTCCGAGGGAAACGGTTGGCGTGTGACTTATCTCACATCACGCCTTATCCGCTTTGAATCCGGCAGCTTTACCGATATGCCGAGCACCGCCGTATGGTTCAGAAATTTTGAAAGCGGTAATATGCAGGTTTCACAAAGCGGCAAAACGGTCAAAGTTGAAACTGATGATTGCGTATTTATTATCGAAAACCTTGTGCCGTACAGCGTGTACTTCAAGGACACAAATAAAACGGAAATATTCTCACAGCAAAAAAATTTCAAAGGCACCTGCCGCACACTTGACATGTCAAACGGTAAGGCAAAGCTTTCCGACGGCTTTATTACCGAAAACGGAGCATATCTTTTTGATGACAGCACTTCGCTTCTTTTTGATGAGGGCGGACGCTTCGTCAAAAGAAGCGGCAGCGGAAAGGACTTCTACCTTTTTGCCTACGGCAAGGATTACAGAGGAACTGTAAATGCTTTTTATAAAATTTCTTCACCCGTGCCGCTGATCCCCCGCTTCGCACTGGGTGTATGGTGGAGCAGATACCATGCCTATACTCAGCAGGAATATCTTGACCTGATGTACAGGTTCAAAAAAGAAGGTATTCCGCTGACGGTTGCAACGGTCGATATGGACTGGCACTGGGTAAAAATAAAGCAGAAATTCTCTCTTGATTACAATGGCTGGACCGGCTATTCCTGGAATACGGATTTGTTCCCCGATTATAAAGAATTTCTCAAAAAGCTGCATGACGAAAACCTTCACGTAACACTCAACCTGCACCCTGCAGACGGTGTGCGCGAGTATGAAGATATGTATGAGGATATGGCTAAAGCTGTAGGCGTTGATCCGAAAACAAAGCAGCCCGTCAGATTTGAATGCAGCAGCGATGATTTCTGGAATGCATATTTTGACATTATCCATAAGCCCTATGAAAAAGACGGTGTTGATTTCTGGTGGATTGACTGGCAGCAGGGCACAAAGAGCGACGTTGACGGGCTTGACCCGCTGCAGGCGCTCAACCACTACCATTTTCTTGACAATGCCGAAAACGGTGAGCTGCCGCTGATTCTTTCCCGCTACAACGGTGCAGGTTCACATCGCTATCCGTTGGGCTTTTCGGGTGATACTCTCATTTCCTGGAAATCGCTTGACTTTCAGCCCTACTTTACCGTCAATGCAACAAACGCAGCATACACGTGGTGGAGCCACGATATAGGCGGTCACATGTTCGGCACAAGAGATGATGAACTGTATCTTCGCTGGCTGCAGTTCGGTGTGTTTTCACCGATCATGCGCCTGCATTCAAGCAATATGCTGGCTCTGGGTAAAGAACCGTGGAAATACAAGGGCGAGGTATGCCGTGCGGCAAAGGAATGGCTTAACCTGCGCCATAAGCTCATACCTTATATTTATACAATGGACCACCGTACGCATGAAGACGGTGTTGCTCTGTGCGAACCGATGTACTATTCCTACCCCGAAAACAAAAACGCATACGAAGTACCCAATCAATATATGTTCGGCAGTGAGCTTATGGTTTGTCCGATTACAAAGCCGACCGATAAAAAGGTGCTTATGGCAAGCACAAAGGCATGGATACCACAGGGCAGATGGACAGATATTTTCACACTCAAATCATACGAGGGCGAAAAGGTTATCGAGCTTTTCCGTGACCTTGAGAGCATACCCGTACTTGCAAAAGAAGGTGCGATTATTCCGCTGTCTGCTGACGAGGGCAATGGCTGCGGCAACCCCGAAAGCCTTGAAATATGGGCATTTTCGGGCAACGGCTCGTTTGAACTGATTGAAGATGACGGCACGGTTGATTTTAAAAACCACACCGCAAAAACTAAATTCGATATTTCCTACGAAAACGGAAAGATTACATTTACCGTCAACGCTGCAAGCGGCGATACAGCCGTACTGCCGAAAAAGCGCAACTACAAAATCCGTGTGCGTGACCTGGAGCTTGACGGCAAAGAGCTCGTGTTTGAAATCAACGGTGCAGATGCAGCACAAACTTATACCGTAACTGCCGGAAACGCAACAAGGCTCACAGGCGAAACAGCAGAAGAAAAGGCAATACGTATCCTGTCACGCTGGCAGGGCTTCTCGCTCAAAAAAGAAATCTGCTGCCGTCTGCTTGATAAAAAGAGCGATGATATTTTAGGCGTATTCAACAAGGCATGGCTGCCGAAATCCGTAAAAGCTGCAATCAAAGAAGAATTATCAAGCGTAAACTGAGAGGTTTAATGATGAAAGAAAATAAAGCTGAAACGGGCAGAGCAAAGCTGCTTGCGCAGTTGTTTGTGTCATTTGCCAAAATCGGTGTAATGACCTTCGGCGGCGGTCTTGCAATGCTGCCTATGCTTGAACGTGAGCTTGTTGAGGACAGAAAATGGGTAACGCATGAGGAGATACTCGATTATTACGCTGTCGGTCAGTGTACACCGGGTATTATTGCTGTGAACACCGCAACCTTTGTCGGCTATAAAATGTCAAAGGTTATCGGGGCAGCAATCGCAACCCTCGGCATGGTCTTTCCGTCGCTTGTTATAATCACCGTTATTGCTGCCGTGCTCAGCAACTTTGCGGATATCCCTTCTGTACAGCATGCATTTGCAGGTATTCGTATAGCGGTTTGTGCACTCATTGCATCGGCTGTTATCAAGCTTGCCAAAAGCAATGTCAAAAGCATTGCGCAGATTATAATTGCCGTTGCAGCTTTTGTGGTTATCGCCGTTTTCGGTGCAAGCCCTGTAGTTGTTGTGGTCGGCGCTGCCGTTGCAGGCTTACTGCTCGGCAGATTCGGTAAAAAGAATAAGGAGGGTGAGCAAAAATGAGTGCGCTTATGACTGTACTTACTCTCTGTTATGAATTCTTTAAAACAGGCTTGCTTGCCGTAGGCGGCGGTCTTGCAACGCTGCCCTTCCTTTCGGAAATGGCAAACAAGTACCCCGATTGGTTTACACATGAGCAGCTGGCGGATATGATAGCCGTTGCAGAATCCACCCCCGGTCCCATCGGCATCAACATGGCTACCTATGTCGGTTTCCGTGTGTGCGGTATACCCGGTGCGATTCTTGCCACACTTTCGCTTGTGCTGCCCTCGCTTATAATAATTGTTGCTATTGCTAAAATGATGCATAAGTACATGAGCAACAAATACGTTCAATGGGCTTTCGGCGGACTTCGCCCTGCTGTAACGGGTCTTATTGCTGCCGCCGGCTGGAGCGTTGTTGAATTGGCGCTGCTTGATCTGACCGATTTCAATATTGCCCGCTTCTGGGAAGCAATAAATATTCCCGCCGTCATAATCTTTGTGATAGTTCTATTCTTATCCCAGTTCAGAAAAACAAAAAAGCTGCACCCGATTGTGTTTATCGGTGTATGTGCAGTTGTTGGTATAATATTCAAGCTGTAAAGCACTTGACATATGGTATATAATAATTATTTGTGAATCAAATATATATTGGAGCTTAATCTATGGAACGCAGAGAAATAAGAAATGTTGCTATCATCGCTCACGTTGACCACGGCAAAACTACGCTTGTTGACGAGCTGCTCAAGCAGAGCGGCACCTTCCGTGAAAACGAGCAGGTTGCAGACCGTGTTATGGACTCGAACGACCTTGAGCGTGAAAGAGGTATTACGATTCTTTCAAAAAACACCTCGATTCATTATAAGAATACAAAAATCAATATTGTTGATACCCCCGGTCATGCTGATTTCGGCGGCGAGGTTGAGCGCATACTCCTTATGGTCGACGGCGTTCTGCTGCTTGTTGATGCCTTTGAGGGCTGTATGCCGCAGACACGCTTTGTTCTGAAAAAAGCATTGGGACTGGGCAAAAAGGTTCTGGTTGTTGTCAATAAAATTGACCGCCCCGGCGCAAGACCTGCCGAGGTGCTTGACGAGGTGCTGGATTTATTCATCGAGCTCGGCGCAGACGATGACCAGCTTGAATTCCCCGTTGTATATGCAAGCGGACGTGACGGCTATTCATCGCTTGACCCCGAGGCAAGGGAGGGTGATATGCGTCCCCTGCTTGAAGCTCTGCTTGAAAATATCGATCCGCCCAAGGGCGATGTAAATGCGCCGCTGCAGATACTTTTCTCATCCCTTGAATATGATGACTATGTCGGCAGAATCGGTGTCGGCAGAGTTGAAAGAGGTACTGTTAAAAGAAATCAGACTGTGATACTCTGCAAGGCTGACGGCACACAGAAAAACGAGCGCATAACAAGACTCTATCAGTTTGAGGGTCTGAAGCGTGTTGAGGTTGAGGAAGCTGCTGCAGGTGACCTTATCTGCGTTTCGGGTATTCCCGATATCAACATCGGTGAAACTGCCTGTGCAGTTGACTGCGTCGAGCCGCTCCCCTTTGTCAAAATAGATGAGCCCACAATTTCAATGAACTTTATTGTTAACGACAGCCCCTTTGCAGGTCAGGACGGTAAGTTTGTCACTTCCCGCAATATCCGTGACCGCCTTTTCAAAGAGGTTGAAACAAACGTCAGCATGCGTGTTGAAGAAACCGATACAACCGATACATTCAAGGTTTCGGGCAGAGGTGAGCTTCACCTTTCAATCCTTATCGAAACAATGCGCCGCCAGGGCTATGAATTCCAGGTGTCACGCCCGAAGGTTATTTTAAAAGAAATCAACGGCGAGATTTATGAGCCGGTTGAACTTCTTATAATTGAAGTTCCCGAGCAGTATGTCGGCGCCGTTATCGAGAAGCTCGGCTCGCGCAAGGCGGAGCTTGAAAACATGGGCGTGCGTGACGGCGGCTCAACTCACCTTGAATTCAAAATCCCGTCAAGAGGTCTTATCGGTTACCGCTCCGAATTCCTTACCGATACAAACGGCAACGGTATCATGAATCAGCTTTTCCACGGCTATGAGCCCTATGCAGGCGATATCCAGACAAGGGAAAGAGGTTCAATCGTTGTTCACGAAGCGGGCGAATCCACAGGCTACGGTCTGTTCAACACGCAGGACAGAGGCAGACTTTTCATCGGCCCCGGTGTACCCGTTTACGAGGGTATGATAGTCGGCGAATGTGCAAAGAACGAAGATATAGTTTGCAACGTCTGCAAGAAAAAGCAGCTCACCAACACACGTGCCGCAGGCAGCGACGATGCGCTTCGCCTTATTCCCCCCTCAAACCTCAGCCTTGAGCAGTGCATGGAATTCATCAAGGATGATGAACTGCTTGAGGTAACTCCTAAATCTCTGCGTCTGCGCAAAATGATTCTTTCAAAAGAACTCCGCCTAAAAAAGCAATTCAAGAAATAAAAATTTACAGCCACGGTTTCCCGTGGCTGTAAATTTTTATAAGATATATTATAAATTAAAATACTTGTCGTATTCTGCGGGATGCGGAATAGCCGAAAGCTGACGGCATTCCTCACGCTTGGATCTGACAAAGTTACTGATAAGCTCTTCGGGGAATACACCGCCTGCAGTCAGGTAATCGTGGTCAGCCTCAAGAGCGTCAAGAGCTTCTTCAAGGCAAGTGGGAAGACCCTGAAGCTTCGCCTTTTCTTCCTCGGGAAGATGATAGAGGTTTACATCATACGGACCCCAGCCGTTTTCGTGCGGATCAATCTTGTTCCTGATACCGTCAAGACCTGCCATAAGAATTGCGGCATAGCAGAAATAGGGGTTACATGTTGCATCAGGGTTACGAAGCTCAAAGCGGCGCTTGTCGGGTGCTTTTGCATAAGCAGGAATACGGATAACTGCGCTACGGTTGGATGTAGCGTAACCTACTGTAACAGGTGCTTCAAAGCCGGGAACCAGACGCTTGAAGGAGTTAGTGCTGGGATTGGTAAGTGCACAGAGTGAATGGATGTGCTTAAGCAAGCCGCCCATGAACCAATGCGCTTCCTTGCTCAGGTGTGCATAGCCGTTATCATCGGAGAATACGGGCTCGCCATCCTTGAACAGAAGCATGTGTACGTGCATACCGCTGCCTGCTTCACCCCATACGGGCTTGGGCATAAAGGTTGCAGCCTTGCCGTATTTGAGTGCAGTATTATGAATGATATATTTAATCATCATTGTTGCGTCAGCCATATGCACTACCTCGCCAAGCTGAGGTTCTATTTCAAACTGACCTGATGCGGCAACTTCGGGATGATGGTAGTTGATTTCAATACCTGCATCCTTCATAAGCATACACATTTCACTGCGGCACTCATAGGAAATATCAAAGGGTTTTGCAATATGGTAGTTCTTCTGCTTGGGTACAACAACACCGAGACCCTCTACATCGGAGTTCCAGTAAGACTGCTGTGCGTCAACATTAAAGCCGATCTGTCTGCCTTCAACGTTCCATGTAACTTTGTCAAACAGATAGAACTCAAACTCGGGCAGAATTTTCATCTCATCAGCAACACCGCTGTTCTTCATATATTCAACAGCAGCCTTTATGATGTTACGGGGATACTGTGCAAGGGGACGGTTTTCAGGGCTGTCGATAATCATAGCATTACCTGTCATAGACAGCGTAGGAATTGAACAGAACGGGTCAATAACAGCTGTGTCGGGATCAGGGATAAATACCATATCACTCTTTTCAACAACAGCATATCCGTAGTTGGATGCATCAAATCCGATGCCGCTTTTCATTGTATCCTCTGAAAAGTTCTGTGCAGGGATGGTTACGTGACGGTACTGACCGTTGATATCAACCATTTTGAAATCAACCATCTCTATACCGTTTTCTTCAATCATAGCAAGAATATCCTGGACGCTCTTACTCATAAAGCAATACCTCTTTCACAAGTTTAGTATGGTAATAAAATAATACAATATTCAACCGGAAATGACAATAACCGGATTGAAATTTTTTAAAAAAAATCTTGCGTTAACAGGAAATTAAAGTCCGGGACTTGCGCTGTTTACACTCGTGTTCTTTTGTCATAAAGACGAAAATCGGCATTGAAATTTGTGACAGTAGACAAACTTTTTTAAAAATTAAAAGTGAGCAAATCATATGAAAACAAGAGAAAACGAGAGAAAAACAGAGCTTTAGTCTGCTAAATTAATTTTTTTAAAAATAAGTGTTGACAATGAGTTTGGCTTATGGTAGTATAGTCGGGCAATGAAATTTTGAAAATCTATATTCGGAGGAAAAGTTAATGTCAACTTATATGCCCAAAGCAAGCGAAATCACACGCAGCTGGTATGTACTTGACGCTGCAGGCAAGCCTCTGGGTAAGGTAGCTGCTCAGGCCGCTGTTCTTCTTCGCGGCAAGCACAAGGCTATCTTCACACCCAATGTTGATTGCGGCGATCATGTAATCATCATTAACGCTGAGAAGGCAGTTCTCACAGGTAACAAAATCAACCAGAAAATGTACTACCACCACACAGGTTACATCGGTAACATGAAGGAAGTTAAGTACAGCACCCTTATGAAGACAAAGCCCGAGTTTGCAATGCAGCTCGCAGTCAAGGGTATGATTCCGGACAACACTCTTGGCCGTACAGCTCTCGGTCGCCTTCGTATCTACAAGGGCGCAGAGCACAAGCATGCAGCACAGAAGCCCGAAGAGTGGGCTCTTTAATCGAAGGGAGGCAAATGAATAATGTACGAAACTAATCCTTATTTCTATGGTACAGGCCGCAGAAAGCAGTCTGTTGCACGTGTACGTGTTTATGCAGGTACAGGTAAAATCATCATCAACGACCGTTCAATCGACGATTACTTCGGTCTTGATACACTCAAGCTCATTGTTCGCCAGCCCCTCGAGCTCACAGGCACAACCGAGAAGTTCGACATCATCTGCCGTGTTAACGGCGGTGGCGTAACAGGCCAGGCAGGCGCAATCCGTCACGGTCTTTCCCGTGCTCTCCTTCAGTACGACGAAGCTGTTCGTCCCGTACTCAAGAAGGCAGGCTTCCTCACTCGTGACCCGAGAATGAAGGAAAGAAAGAAGTATGGTCTCAAGGGCGCACGTCGTGCACCTCAGTTCTCAAAGAGATAACTTCATATTCTCAAAAAAGTCCCGAAGGTTATACGCCTTCGGGATTTTTATATATACTTTTGACATATAATTTGACATCCTCGTGTAAAAGTGCTATTATATGAAAATCTATGATTTTATTATAATTATTATAATAAGAGGAATTATATATGAAGCCTGTTATCGCCATGCCGCAGACAGATAATGATTTATTCAAAAACTTCATGGATAAGCGTTACATAGCAAGCCTTGAGCGTGCAGGTGCAGCGGTAAAGATAATTGAGCTTGATGAACCTGACAAAGCAGTTGAAACCGCACTTGAATGTGACGGACTTTTTGTACCGGGCGGTGCTGATGTTGAACCGTCACTTTACGGTGAAGAGCGCAGCTCAAAATGCGGCAAGCCAAACCCCTTGCGCGACAAAGCTGAACCCATGCTGATAAATGCCTTCTACGCTGCAGATAAGCCCGTATTTGCTGTTTGCCGGGGCATGCAGATTATGAACGCAGCACTTGACGGAACGCTGTATCAGGATATAAAAAATCATTTCAGCGCAGCATCCGTTATTAAGCCGACGCATGAAATTAACATCAAGAATGCTTCTCTGCTTTTTGATATCGCAGGTAAAACATCCGCGCGGGTTAACAGCATGCACCATCAGGCTGTCAAGCGCTGTGCAGGTTTGCTTACAGTATGCGCTGAATCGCCCGACGGCACAATTGAAGCCATTGAAGCCGAAAACAAAAATTTCTTCCTCGGCGTACAGTGGCATCCCGAACAGCTTTCACGTAAAGACAGACTTTCAAAGCAGCTGTTTGAAGCTTTTATTCTTTCTTGCAAAAATACAGGCGTTAATTAACCGCAATTTATATAAAATAACTATTGACGAAAGTGGAATTATGTCGTAAAATGTATGCATAGTTGCACTATTGCTTTAAAGCAATAAAGTGCGCATTAATTTTGGGTATGCATTTTAGCAGTTAAAAGCGTTAAAACACACATCTCAGATTGGAGAATTCACTATGGAAAAAACAACTCTGTGGCTGACATTGGCAGTTTACCTTGCTGCTATGTTCGGCATCGGCATCGTTCAGGGCAGAAAATCCAAAAGCGTTGCCGATTTTACCGTCGGCGGCAGAAACGCAGGTGCATGGCTTTCAGCTCTGTCATACGGCACAGCTTATTTCTCAGCTGTTATGTTCGTAGGCTATGCCGGCGGCACAGGACTTAAATATGGCCTCTGGGGCATACTTGCCGGTCTTGGCAACTGTGTTTTCGGCTCATGGCTTGCCTGGAAAGTATTGGCAAGGCGCACAAGAGATACAGCAGCAAGACTGAAAATCAAAACCATGCCCGAATTTCTTGAAAAGCGTTACGGCTCAAAGGCAATGAAAACCTTTGCTTCTGTAGTGATTTTCGTTTTCCTTGTCCCCTACTCTGCTTCAGTATACAAGGGACTTGCAAGCGTAGCTGAAGTTCTGCTTGACGTTGACGTAAATATATGTATGATAGTAATAGCGGTTGTTGCGCTGTTACTGCTTTTACTTGGAGGCTACCTTGTTCAGGCACGGGCTGACTTTGCTCAGGGTATTGTTATGATGTTCGGTATTATACTGCTCATCGTTTTTGTTATCCGCTGCGATAAGGTCGGCGGCTTTGCAGGTCTTGCAGAATATGCAAAATCAGACTTCGGTTTTGCCCCCATGAAATCAAGCGACTGGGTTTCGCTCTGGGCTACGGTGCTTATGACAAGCTTCGGCACATGGGGCTTACCGCAGATGGTTCAGAAATACTTCGGCATCAAGGACGATGCACAGGCTAAGCGCGGCATCACAATCTCAACATTTTTCGCACTGCTTGTTGCAGGCGGCGGCTACTTCATCGGCTCGCTTTGCCACCGTTTCTTCACGGTCGGTGTTGACATGCCTGCGCAGGACTACATCGTTCCTCAGATGCTCAAGGCAGCAAACCTCCCTGCAATTCTGCTCGGCATTGTTATGGTGCTGCTCATTTCAGCCTCTGTTTCCACACTCTGCTCCGTTACACTTACGGCTTGCTCAACAGTTTCTATCGACCTTATCCGTTCAAAGGTCCCCTCACTCAGTGACAAAAAGACAGCAAATCTCACTAAAATATTCTGCGCTGTTTTTGTTGTTCTTTCCTACATAGTTGCAAATACTGACACACCCATACTTGACATGATGAGCTATTCATGGGGCATTATTTCCGGCTCATTCCTCGCACCTTATGTGCTTGCCCTGTTTTACAAAAAGCTCAACCGTATGGGCGCATGGCGAGGAATACTTACCGGCTTCTGGATTGCGCTTATTCCCGCAGTTGCAAAGGTTATCACCATGTTCGGTGTTACAAACGAAACTGTAGTATCTCTTGCGGCCAAGGGGCCGACCTATGCCTGCGCGGCAATGATAGCTTCCCTTATAGTTTGCGTAGTCATTTCTGAACTTACTCAGAAGAGAGACCCTGCAAACAGCGAATTTTTCTACACAGGCACTATTGAAAAGGAGTAATATAAACTTATGTTCTTTCAGAAAGACATCGAAACAATGCCCAGAAAGCAGCTTGAAGAGTTGCAGCTTGAAAGGCTCAAATGGACTGTCGACTACTGTTACAAAAACGTTCCCTTTTACACAAAAAAGCTTGATGAAGCAGGCGTTACAGCAGACAAAATAAAATCACTTGACGACATCAAATACATCCCCCCCACCACAAAGGCTGACCTGCGTGACAACTATCCTTTCGGACTTTTCGCAAAACCTATGAACGAAATAGTACGTATTCACGCTTCTTCCGGCACTACAGGCAAGCCCACAGTTGTCGGCTACACAAAGCATGACCTTGACATATGGTCAGACTGTATGGCAAGAATATGCACCGCAGCCGGCGCAACAAGCGACGATATAGTTCAGATTTCGTTCGGCTACGGTATGTTTACCGGTGCACTCGGTCTGCACTACGGTCTTGAAAAAATCGGCGCAACGGTTATCCCCAATTCAAGCGGTAACACCGAAAAGGCACTTATGTATATGCGTGATTTCGGCACAACAGCGCTTGTTGCCACACCGTCATACGCACTTTACATGTGCGAAACAGCAAAGAGCCTTGAATATCCGATGAGCGATTATAAGCTTAAGCTCGGTCTGTTCGGTTCAGAGGGCTGCACACCCGAAATGAGAGCACAGATCGAAAACGGCTGGGGACTTTTTGCAACTGACAACTACGGCATGAGCGAGCTCATGGGTCCCGGCGTATCGGGCGAATGCCGTGAACGCTGCGGTCTGCACTTCAACGAGGATTACTTCCTGCCTGAAATTGTCGATTCCGAAACACTCGAAGCAAAGCCCGAGGGTGAATACGGCGAGCTGCTTGTTACCACCCTTACAAAAGAGGGTATTCCCCTGCTGCGTTACAGAACACGTGATATCACAAAGCTCACCTACGAGCCCTGCAAATGCGGCAGAACACACGCCCGCATGGAAAAGGTTCAGGGCAGAAGCGACGATATGCTCAAAATCCGTGGCGTAAATATCTTCCCGTCACAGATTGAAAGCGTGCTTATCAGCATCGACCAGGTAAGCCCTCACTACCAGCTTGTTGTGCGCCGTGAAGGCTTTGCAGATACACTTGAGGTTCAGGTTGAGCTTGTTGACAGCAGCCTGCTTGACAGCTACGGTAAAATTCAGCAGCTTCAAAAGGATATCAGCAAAAAGATTCAGACTGTACTCGGTATCCAGTGTAAGATAAGCATTGTTGAGCACGGCACAATCGAACGCTTTGTCGGCAAGGCAAAACGTGTTGTGGATCTTAGAAAAGAAAGCAAATAATTTTATATAGAAAGAGGAAAAACAATGGCCAAGGAACTTATGATAGGTAACGAAGCCGTCGCAAGAGGCCTTTACGAAGGCGGCCTGCGAGTTACTTCCAGTTACCCCGGTACTCCCAGCACGGAAATCACCGAATTTATTTCTACATACGATGATATATATTCAGAATGGGCTCCCAATGAAAAGGTAGCAGCAGAAGCAGCGCTCGGCGCCGCTATTGCAGGCGCAAGAGCTTTCTGCGGCATGAAGCACGTCGGTCTGAATGTCGCATCGGAAGCTATCTTCACAGGCTCATACACAGGCGTAAACGCAGGTTGGGTGCTTGCAGTTGCAGATGACCCCGGCATGCACTCCTCACAAAACGAGCAGGATTCACGTCACTACGCCAAGGCATCAAAGGTAATGATGCTTGAACCCTCTGACTCAGCAGAGTGCCTTGGATTTTCAAAGAAAGCTTTTGAGCTTTCCGAAAAATTCGACTGTCCCGTTATCCTGCGCCTTACCACAAGAGTTGCACATTCACGCAGCCTTGTTGAAACAGGCGAAAGAAACGATATCGGCGTTAAGGAATACACAAAGAATCCGCAGAAATATGTTATGATGCCCGCTATGGCAAGAGGCAGACACGTCGTTGTTGAGCAAAGGCTTCTTGACCAGGCTGAATGGGCTGAAAGCTGCGAATTCAACAAGGTTGAAATGAACGATACAAAAATCGGTATCATCACATCCGGTATCTGCTATCAGTATGCCAAGGAAGCACTCGGCAAAAACGCATCCTACCTCAAACTCGGCTGCGTATATCCGCTGCCCGTAAACATCATCAAGGATTTTGCTGCAAAGTGCGACAAGGTTTATGTACTTGAAGAGCTCGACCCGTTTATCGAAGAGCATTGCAAGGCTAACGGCATTGAAGTTATCGGCAAAGACGCATTCACCGTACAGGGCGAATACTCACAGAGCATGATTGCAAAGACCATTCTCGGCAAGGAAACAGACTCTGTAGCTACTGACCTTGAAATCCCCGGCAGACCTCCCGTACTCTGCGCAGGCTGCCCGCACAGAGGTCTTTTCTACGCACTCAAAAAGCTGAATGTAACAGTCAGCGGTGATATCGGCTGCTACACACTCGGCGCACTTCAGCCGCTCGGTATGATGGATACCTGTATATGTATGGGCGCTTCCGTTTCAGCACTTCACGGCAGAAACAAGGCTGATGCAGCAAACGAAAAGAAGAGCGTTGCGGTCATAGGTGATTCAACCTTTATACATTCCGGTATCACAGGTCTTATCGACATTGCTTACAACATGAGCAATTCAACAGTTATTATACTTGATAACTCAATCACAGGTATGACAGGTCACCAGCAGAATCCCACAACAGGCAAAACAATCAAGGGCGATCCTGCTA
Organism: Acutalibacteraceae bacterium; assembly: GCA_045536235.1. GTDB lineage: Bacteria > Bacillota > Clostridia > Oscillospirales > Acutalibacteraceae > UBA8612. The sequence goes on from JAZSND010000048.1 coordinate 15,200, forward strand.
CAGCAGTTAACCTGGAAGCACTTGCAAAGGCTGTCGGTATCAACAGAGTACGTGTTGTTGATCCCTACGACCTCAAAGAAACTCAGACAGCAATCAAGGAAGAACTTGCAGCAGATGAACCTTCCGTTATCATCTCACGCAGACCGTGCGCATTGCTCAAATACGTAAAGCACGAAAAATCACTCAAGGTCAACGCTGACAAGTGCAGAAGCTGTAAAGCCTGCATGAAGATTGGCTGTCCTGCAATCAGTTTCAGAGATAACAAGGCAGTTATCGACTTCACACAGTGTATAGGCTGCGGAGTATGTCAGCAGCTTTGTGCCTTCGGTGCAATTGAGAAAGGAGAATAAGCAATGAATACAAAAAGCGTAATGATTGTCGGCGTCGGCGGTCAGGGTACTCTTCTTTCAAGCCGTCTGCTCGGTGCTGTACTCACAGCAAAAGGCTACGACGTTAAAGTAAGCGAGGTTCACGGTATGAGCCAGCGCGGCGGCTCAGTTGTAACATACGTTAAATACGGCGAGGAGGTCTGCTCCCCCATTATCGAAAAGGGCGAGGCTGATTACATTCTCTCCTTTGAACAGCTTGAAGCAGCAAGATGGCTGCCCTACCTCAAAAAAGGCGGTAAGCTCATCGTCAACTCACAGAAGATTGACCCGATGCCCGTTATTATCGGCACAGCTGAATATCCTCAGGGCGTAATTGAGGCAATTGCAGCCACCGGCGCAGACGTTACAACTATTGATGCGCTTTCCCTTGCAGTTGAGGCAGGCTCATCAAAAGCAGTAAACGTAGTGCTCATGGGTGTGCTTGCAGCCAAAACCGATATTGAGTATGACACATGGGTCGAGGCTGTAAAGGCAACAGTACCCGCAAAATTCCTTGAGCTCAATCTTAAAGCATTCGATCTGGGATACAACTATAATTAAAGGCAGGGATTGAATATGACACCCGTAAAACAAATTTCCGTTTTCGTTGAAAACAAGCACGGCAAGCTTTCAAAGGTTACAAAGCACCTTGCAGAGGGCGGAGTCAGCATCAGAGCACTCTGTATGGCGGACACAACGGACTTCGGCATTTTCAGGCTGCTTGTTTCCGACTATGTTAAGGCTGAAAAAATCCTTAAAGAAGCAGGTGTCACCTGCTCTGTTACAGAGGTACTTGTTGTTGAAATAGAGGATATTGCAGGCGCATTTTCAAACGCTATGTCCGTTCTTGCTGACAACCACATAAGCCTCGAATATGTCTACGCTTTCCTCACACCAGAGGTCGGTAAGGCATATATCATCATCCGTGTTGAGGATAATGCGGCAGCCGCTAAAATCCTTACGGAAAACGGAATTAAAATCGTTTCTCAGGAAGAAATAATATAAAAATCAACCGCAGCGGGATTTTACTCCTGCTGCGGTCTTTGTTTATACTTGTACAGCGTGTGAATATATGGTAAAATAAAGCATCAATTTATACAGGTGGTCAGTATGGAAAAATTCAGATGGGCATATATAGGCAGCGGAAACATAGCTAAAAATACTGCACGTGAAATAACAAAGGGCAATCACAGCATTGTATCTGTCTACAGCAGAAACTTTGCAAAAGCAAAAGCTTTTGCAAGCAAATACAAGGCTCGGGCTTTCAGCGATTTTGAGAGTGCTGTAAACCGTGACGATGTTGACGGTGTATATATTGCAACACCACACACTTCACACGTTGAATACGCTGTTGCAGCTATGAAGCTAGGTAAACCTGTACTGTGCGAAAAGCCTGTCGGAGTATCGCACAAAGATGCAGACACTCTTATTCAAACAGCAAGAGCAACCGATACATACTTCTGCGAGGCAATGTGGACTTGGTTTTCCGAAGTTGCGCTGACAGTAAAAAAATGGGTGCAGAGCGGCGAAATAGGCGAAATAAAATCAGTTGAAATTACACATGCCTTTCCCGGAGTGCTGATGTCCAAAAATTCAAGAGTATTAAAGCCCGAAACAGCAGGCGGTGCGTTACTTGACGTTGGCGTTTATCCTATCACCTACTGCTACAACCTTTTCGGCACACCCGAAAAAATCATATGCAACGGTGAAGTCAAAAACGGGATTGATATGCGTGAAACGGTCACACTTGAATATAACGGCTTTAAATGTACACTGAACATGTCACTTTATACGTTGAAAGAAAGCTGCACTATTATCGGCAGCAACGGCAAAATAAGCCTGCCTATACTTTTTCATATGGCGCCGCTTGCAATACTGAAAAATCAAAACGGAAGAAAAGTTTTCACAGGCAAAACAAACTACCTCAACGAATTCACGCTTGTTTCGCAGGAAATTATGCAGGGCAAAAAGCAGTCAGATTACATCCCCTTTGATACAACATCAGGCTGTATGCAGATTATGGATGAATGCAGACGGCAGATGAAGCTGATATATCCGTTTGAAAACATTGAAATAAGCTGAGAAACGCTATTTATAAAAACCAGGTGATATTTTTGAAAAGTAAAATCAGAATCATTATTACGTTTTTTCTTATTCTTATAATTATTGCGGGAGGATATGTCGGCAATATGTTCGGAGTTTTCAACGCAGGCAACTACGGCGAATATTCATTAAGCAGTACAACCGCTGACGGTGATATGCTCAAAGGCAAAACAGTCATATTCCTCGGCAGCTCCGTTACCTTCGGCTACGGCTCGCTCGGTGTCAGCTTTGCGGATTTCCTTGAAAAATCTGACGGTATAACCGCCGTTAAAGAGGCTGTATCAGGCACAACACTTGTTGATATCAAACGCAGCTCGTATGTATCAAGGATGAAGGATATCGACAAAAACATCCGTGCAGACGCTTTTGTCTGTCAGCTTTCAACAAACGACGCAACAAAGGAACTGCCGCTTGGCGAAATTTCAGAAAGCTCTGATATGAACAGCTTCGACACCATGACTGTTGCAGGTGCCATCGAATACATAATTGCCTATTCAAAAGAAACATGGAACTGCCCCGTTATTTTCTATACCCAGTCAAAATATGACAGCGAGCATTACGCAAAAATGGTTGACCTGCTGCTTGAAATCAAAGAAAAATGGGGCATTAAGGTCATTGATTTATGGAACGATACAGCTATAAATTCCATCACCGAAGAAGAACGCAAGCTCTATCTTGTTGACCATATCCATCCAACTAAAGCAGGATATAAAGAATGGTGGCTGCCGAAATTCCGTGAATGTCTGCACGAAACTTTAATATAAAATTTTATTATATATTGAAATATCTGTTTTTGTATAATATAATTTTCTTATTATGAAATTAAATGTGTTTCTGACAGGAAACAGGGAGGTATATATGAACACGAAATACCCGAATCTTTTATCACCTGCCAAAATCGGTAATGTAGAATTGCGCAACAAAACAGTTATGGCTGCCATGGGCATGAGCCAGGCTGAAAACGGTTTTGTAAACAAGGCTGTTCTCAACCACTATTCCGAAAGAGCCAAAGGCGGAGTAGGTGCTATTATTGTTGAAGTAACCTGCGTTGATTCACCGCTTGGTCTTAACACAAAAGGTATGCTTGTTATTGACGACGACAAGTACATACCCGGCATGGCAGAGCTTGCCTCTGTCATCCACGAAGGCGGAGCAAAAGCATTTTTACAGATTTCTCACACCGGCAGAGGCGCAAGAAGAGCAATTATAGGTCAGCAGCCTGTTGGTCCGAGCGCCGTTGCAATGCCCTATTCATATATGATGGGTCTTGCCAACGAAACGCCCCGTGCACTGACCATAGAAGAAATTAAAGCGATTGAAGAAAAATATGCCCAGGCTGCATTAAGAGCTAAAAAAGCAGGCTTTGACGGCATTGAACTTCACAGCGTCGGCTACTATCTCGGCCAGCAGTTTTTATCTTCGACTGCAAATGTCCGTACAGATGAGTACGGCGGCAGCCGTGCAAACCGTATACGGTTTCACCTCAATATCATAAAAAGAATCCGTGAACTTTGCGGTGAGGATTTTGCAATCATCGTCAAGCTGTCGGTTATGGAAATGGGCGAAGATGCAGGCATATCAATGCTTGACGGCTTATACTACTGCAAAAAATTACAGGAAGCAGGCGTTGATGCCATTGAGGTTCTTGCAGGCATATGGTCAGGCAAAGCAGGCAAAAACCAAAAGCCCGAATCCGCCTATTCCGACTGCATGGCTGTTGCCCTGAGCCTTGTTATGAAAATCGGTCTCATGCTTACAACGGGAAAGAAGAAAATCACCCTTATAGGTGGCGGACGTGCACAGAATCCCAAGGCATCGGAAAAGGTTCTTGCAGCCAAGCAGTGTGACCTGATTTTTATCGGCCATGGCTTGCTTGCACAGCCTGACCTTGTCAACCTTATCAACGAGGACCGTGAGGACGAAATCAGACCCTGCATAGGCTGCGGACACTGTGTTGACCATCAGCTGCAGCACGGCGGCAGAGCAATCTGTTCGGGCAACGCCGTACTTGCAAGAGGCGATAACGATTACACTATCACACCTGCCAAGACAAAAAAGAATGTTGTTGTAATCGGTGCAGGTGTTGCAGGCGTTGAAGCAGCAAGAATCGCAGCAAAACGCGGTCACAAGGTAGAACTGTACGATATGGCAAATGAAGTGGGCGGTCAGATGAATCTTGCATGCAAGCCGCCGTTCAAGCAGCATCTCGGACTGATGAAGCCCTACCTTGAAAGGCAGCTTGAAATAACAGGCGTAAACGTTCACCTCGGTAAAAAGATTACAAAGCAGGATATACTTGATATGCATGCTGATGCTGTTGTTTGTGCTACAGGTGTTAAACCCGCTGTACTGAATATTGAAGGTGCAAACAGAGCCGTAAATGCAAGAGAAATCCTTGAAGGCAAACCGAGCGGTAAAAACGTTGCAGTTATCGGCGGCGGCTCAATCGGCTGCGAAACAGCGGAATATCTTGCAAAGCAGGGCAAAAAGGTTGCCATTATTGAAATGACAGATACACTTGCAGGCAATACAGGCAAAACCGATCAGACTATTCTGCTCGGCCATCTCAAAGGCTACGGCGTTAAACTCCTTACAGAATGCAGAGTAGAAAAAATCACCGCAAACGAAGTACATTACAAATCAAAGGACGGCAAAATGAACACCGTAAATGCCGATACCGTTGTGCTTGCAATCGGCGATAAGCCCGATACCTCCCTTTACGATTCACTCAAGGATGAGGTTAACGAGATATACAACATCGGCGATTCAAACGGCGGCGGCATTATACCCAATGCAGTTTACGAAGGCTACACCGTCGGTAATTTGCTGTAAAATATACAAACAGTCAGAAAGAGGTTAATCATCATGCGCAAAAATTTTGGTGCAAAAACCTGTGTATATCCTATGCCCGTATTCATTGTTGCGGCATATGACAAAGACGGAATCCCCTGCTGTATGAATGCTGCCTGGGGCGGAATATACGAAACAAATCAGATTATGCTCTGCCTTGCAGACAGCCACAGGACAACAAAAAACATCAGAGAAAGCAAAGCATTCACAGTCAGCATAGCCGATGCAAAGCATGTGATTGAAGCGGACTATGTCGGCATTGTTTCCGGCAACAAGGTGCCTGACAAAATGGAAAAAGCAGGACTGACAACAGTTAAATCAGAATTTGTCAATGCTCCGATTATTGAGCAATTCCCCATGACAGTTGAATGTAAGCTGCTGAAATTCAACGAAGACGGAATCTGCATCGGTGAAATTGTGAATGTTTCTGCCGATGAATCAGTTCTCGGCGATGATTCAATGATTGACCCTGCCAAGCTCGATGCAATAACCTTTGACCCCGTACATCACACATATATCAGGCTCGGCGAAAAGGTCGGCAATGCATTTTCCGACGGTAATAAGCTTTAAGGTTAAGCAACTGATACAAACAATAAAAGGCGACGGAATTTATCCGTCGCCTTTTTGTATTCATGTGTTTATTTTACGAAGAAATCAAGGAAGCCCTTTGCACCGAAAATCTTATAGGTCAAATCGTTTGCACCCTTAAGAATTGCGTTGAGAGCCTTATCGCCAAAGCTGGGTTCTTCATCAGCACCGTAAACGCCGATTTCTTTGAGCATGCTATCAACTGCAGCAAGGTAGGGATCATCAACCTCGGGATTACAGATGGGGTTATTTGCCATTTCTTCTGCTGCGTCAATAACAGCCTGCTGCTCAGGTGTGAGAACATAGCCTGTTTCGCTGCAGTATCTTTCAAGATCGGAAAGATTATATCTCTTGAAGTCTCTGAGATTTCTTGCGCCGTTAAACTGCGGGAAATAGTAGCCGTCCTCTTCAAGATTGTCACAGTCAGCAACAGTCTTGATATTACCTGTTGCAAGCTCAATTGCAAGTGCGATTGCAACGTTGTTGTACTCAAGCTCGTGCTTCTGCTGATAGAAGAACCAGGAAGCATCCTTACGGTATGTAGTGGAAATATCGATTGAACCGTCAGGAGAAAGCTCTCTGCCTTCTGTGTCAGCAAACTTTGTGCCTGCAGCAACAAAGGATGTGCCGGGAGCGGTTGAATCAATGTTGATGATTTCATCGGAGTTTGTAAGCGGTGCGTTCTTCATAAAGCCGAACATCTGATAATCAGTTGTGATAGCACCGAAGGGAAGACCGTAACCGGAAATGAATGAGAATGTAACGCCTTCTGCCTCGAGAGCTTCCATGGTAGCATTGATGTTCTTCTTTGCGTTCTGGAAGTTGTCAGCCTCTGCCTTGACTACGGAAGAATGGATAAGATGCTTTACATCATCATATCTGTCAACGGGGATGAGGTTGCAAAGTGAGGGAGTTGCACAGAGGAGCTCTGTGCCGATAGCCTGAAGAGCCATATCAATAAAGCCTCTGAGTATGGGCTTGGGGAAAAGGCGGAGAACGATATTGATAAGGTAGCCCCAGGGCTCACCGACAAGATCAGAAATAAGACCGTTGTAGAAAAGGTCAGCTGAATTGTCAGCATATTCACGTGAGAGAAGGTCAGCAACAACATCGCTGCCGTCCCATGCACCTACGATACTTACAACGCGTCTGATGTGGTTTTCTGCGACTGTGGGATATGCATCCATATAAGCGGTAACAACGGATGCGCCCATGCTCATGGGAATAAGAACTACATCTTTTGCACCGACCTTGTTGTCAGCAATAATTGTTTCGATAAAGCTGTGAAGACCTTCTACATTCTTTGATGTGTAAGAGAATGCGTTGTAGTTGAAAACATAGAGATAATCTTCATAGTTTTCGCCGAACTTTTCTTCTGCAATTTCTTCACAGGGAATGGAAGAATAAAAACGTTCTTTTGCTTCGCTGCGGAAGTTGCCGTTTTCATCAACAGCACCGGGGAACTCGGAAACGGGCATTGTATATCTGGGAGTTACAACTCTGGGATCGCCGTTGCCGTCTTCACCGACACGGTTGAAATGGAACAGATCTCTGACAATTGTATCGACCTTATCCTGATCAATTACATTGATTCTGATAACCGATGAGAGAAGAAGTTCAAGCACAGCGCCGACAATAGTCATAATAGTGTCGGTGTTTGAGAAAACCTCATCAAAGCTGTTGAAAAGGTTCCATCTTGCTGAATACTTACCCTCTGCAATAAGGGGAGCGTAGTTTTCATAGTCCTGAAGTGTGCCGTTTTCGAATGCACCCTCCTGAGTATAGCTCTCATCAAAAAGATAAGAGTAGCTCTGACCGATACCTGTTACGAAAACAACAAGGCTGTCTGTTCCTTCTGCGAAAGCACTTTCCATAGTGTCTGCACCCTTAACTTTAGGCTGGTTATTTGCTTCGTTTGCAAATGTGGGCACCAGAACCATAGGCACAATCATCGCAACTGAAAGAAGAATGGCAATAATTTTTTTCATCTTTATCCTCCTGTCGGATATAATATTAGGTATATATTAACACTTATTTGTTTTATTTCAAATACTTTTTTTAAAATTTCTGCCTTTTTAACAAAAAAGTTAGAATTTTCTTAACATAATGCCGATAAAATCCGTGCCGAAGCGCTTATTTTTTAAAAAAGTTTTTGAAATCCCTCTGCAAAGCGCCGGAACAGCACAATAAATAAAAAAACAAGTGCAAATAAATTGTCATGAATTCTGCCGCTGCATATTGCTCTTCAGAAATATAACATTGCAAAAAGCTCCGCCCGGAACAAACCGAACGGAGCTTTAAAATCAGAACTTATTTGTACTTGGGTCTCTTTACATAGCTTGTGTGGAGAACCTCATGTGCCTTATGGCTGTTGGGTTCACCAAGGAACTCAGCATAGATTCTCTTGACAGCTTCGCTTTCGTGTGACTTTCTCTTGGGAAGGTTCTTGTCAGCCTCGTAGAGAGCTGCTGCACGTCTGCCCTTGAGGTCAACGAAATTGTGAACAACTGCGTGCTGAATCGGCTGACCGCCGCCGTTTACGCAGCCGCCGGGACAGCCCATGATTTCGATGAACTGATAGTCAGCTGTGCCGTTCTTGACCTTTTCCATGATTTCGTGTGCTGCCGCAGCGCCGCTGGCAACCGCAACCTTAACATCAAGGCCTGCTACGCTGTAGCTTGCTTCCTTGATACCCTGACCGCGGACTTCTGTGAAGTCAAGCTCTTTGAGCTCTTCACCTGTGAGAGTTTCAACAGCTGTACGAAGAGCAGCCTCCATAACGCCGCCTGTTGCGCCGAAGATAACAGCTGCACCTGTGCCCTCACCGAGAGGATTGTCAAACTCTTCATCCGGAAGGTGGTTGAAGTAGATACCTGCTGTTTCGATCATACGTGCAAGCTCACGTGTTGTGAGAGCATAGTCAACATCCTGATAACCGGAAGCTGCCTGATGATCACGCTTGGTTTCAAACTTCTTAGCTGTACAGGGCATAATGCCGACAACAACTATATCCTTGGGGTCAATGCCCATCTTCTGAGCATACCATGTCTTTGTGATAGCACCGAACATCTGCTGCGGGGACTTGCAAGTTGAAAGGTGGTTGAGGTGTTCGGGATAGTAGTGCTCGCAGTACTTGATCCAGCCGGGTGAGCAGGATGTGATCATCGGAAGAGTACCGCCGTTCTTGATTCTGTCAAGAAGCTCATAAGCCTCTTCCATGATTGTAAGGTCAGCTGCGAAATCGGTATCGAATACCTTATCAAAGCCGAGTCTGCGAAGAGCTGCAACCATCTTACCCTGTACGTTTGTGCCGATGCTCATGCCGAAGCATTCGCCGAGTGTAACGCGGATTGAGGGAGCAGTATTGACAACAACGAACTTTTCGGGATCGTTGATAGCTGCGAAAACAGCCTTTGTGTCGTCCTTTTCGTAGATAGCGCCTGTCGGGCAGTTAACAATACACTGACCGCAGGAGATACAGGAAACATCAGCAAGGTCCTTATCGAATGCGGAGCTGATGTGAGTATCGAAGCCACGTGCGTTTGCGCCGATAACGCTTACCTTCTGCTCGTTACATGCTGCAACGCAGCGGCGGCAAAGGATACACTTGCTGTTATCTCTTACCATGTGAGCAGCGGAATCGTCAAACTCGAATGCGGGCATTTCGCCATCGAATGCGTGTTCATCGTCTACGCCGAATTCCTTACAGAGCTTCTGAAGCTCGCAGTTGCCGGAACGGATACAGGAAAGGCATTCCTTTCTGTGTGTGGAGAGGATGAGCTCAAGAGTCATCTTACGTGACTGTCTTACTTTTTCTGTGTTGGTGAATACTTCCATGCCCTCGTTTACGGGGTAAACGCAGGCTGTAACAAGGCTTCTTGCGCCCTTTACTTCAACCATACAGATACGGCATGCGCCGATTTCATTGATATCCTTGAGGTAGCAGAGAGTGGGAATCTCAATGCCTGCATAACGTGCAGCTTCAAGGATTGTTATACCGTTAGGCACACTTAAGGGCATGCCGTTGATTTTGATATTTACCATTTCCATTGTGTGGCACACTCCTTTCGTTATTTCTTATAAATTGCCTGGATTTTCTTGCAAGAGTCCATACAAGCGCCGCACTTAACGCACTTAGCATGGTCAATTGTGAAGGATGCAAGCTTGTGACCGGGTGCGATATAGTCTGTTCTGACAATAGCACCTGCGGGACATGCTCTTGCACACATACCGCAGCCGATACACTTATCAGCATCGATATAGTACTGAACAAGACCCTTACATACGCCTGCAGGGCACTTCTTGTCAACAACGTGTGCTTCATACTCGTGTCTGAAGAACTTGAGTGTTGCAAGAACAGGGTTGGGAGCAGTCTGACCAAGACCGCAGAGTGAATTCTGCTTGATATAGAGAGCGAGCTGCTCAAGCTTGTCAAGGTCTTCGAGAGTAGCCTTACCCTCTGTAATCTTTTCAAGCATTTCCATCATTCTCTTTGTACCGATACGGCAGGGCGAACACTTACCGCAGGATTCATCAACCGTGAACTCAAGGAAGAACTTAGCGATATCAACCATACAGTTGTCTTCGTCCATAACGATAAGACCGCCTGAACCCATCATACAGCCGATGGCTGTGAGGTTGTCAAAGTCGATAGCTGTGTCCATAAGGTCAGCCGGGATACAGCCGCCGGAGGGACCGCCTGTCTGAGCTGCCTTGAACTTCTTGCCGTTGGGGATACCGCCGCCGATATCCTCAATAACTTCGCGGAGTGTTGTACCCATGGGAACTTCAACAAGACCTGTGTTTGTGATCTTACCGCCGAGTGCGAATACCTTTGTACCGGTAGACTTCTCTGTACCCATAGCGGAGAACCATTCTGCGCCGTTGAGGATAATCTGCGGAATGTTAGCGTAGGTTTCTACGTTGTTGTTGTTTGTGGGCTTGCCAAACAGACCCTTGACAGCCGGGAAGGGCGGACGGGGACGGGGCTCACCGCGGTTACCTTCGATAGAGGTCATAAGAGCAGTTTCTTCACCGCAGACGAATGCACCTGCACCAAGGCGGATATGAAGGTCAAAATTGAAACCTGACTCGAAGATATTTTCGCCGAGGAGACCGTATTCCTTTGCCTGGTCAATAGCAATCTGAAGGCGCTTAACAGCAATCGGGTACTCAGCACGGACATAAACATAGCCTTCGCTTGCGCCGATAGCGTAGCCGCAGATAGCCATAGCTTCGATAATGCAGTGCGGGTCACCTTCAAGGATTGAACGGTCCATGAATGCACCGGGGTCGCCTTCGTCAGCGTTACATACTACATATTTCTGGTCTGCAGCGTTCTTTGCTGCAAAGCTCCACTTGAGACCAGTCGGGAAACCGCCGCCGCCTCTGCCGCGAAGACCGGAATCCTTGACGATGTTGATAACCTCGTCAGGAGTGAGCTGGTTCAAGCACTTTTCAAGAGCCTGATAACCGTCGTGTGCGATATATTCATCGATGTTTTCGGGGTCGATAACACCACAGTTGCGAAGAGCAATTCTCTTCTGCTTTGCGTAGAACTTTGTCTGTTCAAGGGACTTTATGGAATCTTCCTGTACGGTTTCATCGTAAAGAAGGCGGGTAACCATACGACCCTTGAGAAGGTGTTCTTCTACGATTTCGGGGACATCATCTACAGTAACTTCGCTGTAGAAGCAGCCCTCGGGATAAACTATCATGATGGGACCGAGTGCACAAAGACCAAAACAACCTGTTTTGATAACTTTGATTTCGTCCTGGAGTCCCTTTGCTGCGATTTCGCTTTCGAGCTTTTCGATTATCTCATTGCTGTGAGATGAAGTACAGCCCGTACCGCCGCAGACAAGAACGTGGGAACGATACATTATTGTTTCCTCCTTGTAATTCCTTGTTTATTTGGCAACAGAGCCGACTGTATATTCAGTAACGATGTTACCGTTTACAATATGGTCAGCAACTACCTTTGCTACCTTTTCAACGCTCATCTGAACGTAAGTTACCTTTTCCTGACCGGGTACAAAAACCTCAACAATGGGTTCGTACTGGCACATACCGATGCAGCCTGTCTGAGAAACTGTTACGCCCTTGAGATTGCGGCGTGCAATTTCCTCTGTGAAGGCGTTGAGAACGGGACGTGCACCTGCTGCAATACCGCAGGTTGCCATGCCGACAACAATTCTTGTGCTGTCTTCGCTGTCGTTTCTTGCGGTCATATTCTTGAGTGCGCGTTCTTTGATTGCCTGAAGTTCTGCAAGTGATTTCATTGCGTTACACCTCCGAGTAAAATGTTGGTTTGTTCGTTGATATAGTCTTTCATCCACTGAGCTATTTCGGGTTCATTAAGCGGAACTTCGCCAAGAATCTCTTTGAGCTGTACTGTTGAAAGCTCAAAGCTCTGCTCATCCCTTTTGCGGGTGTAGATGAAATCTCTGTCTGTGTTCATAGTGATAAGCACTATTATTGTCGATGTAACATCGCCAAGAGGAGTAAAATCAATACTGTCCGTTTTAAACAGCGCTTTTACCCTTGTGCCTATCCCCTTTTGGCTTTCTATATTCAAGCTGCCGCCCGTCTGCTCTGCTGCGAGCATGAACAGCGGTATACCCATACCGACCTTGCGTGTTGTGCGTGTGGTGTAAAACGGGTCAAGCACATTTCTGACCTGTTCTTCGGTCATGCCGCAGCCGTTATCGTAAATACCGATAAGCAGCTCGTTTGCCGCCGTATTTTCCGCCACTTCAATTTCAATAAGCGATGCGCCCGCCGAAATTGAATTCTGCGCAATATCGAGAATGTTTAGTGAAAGCTCACGCATAGGCTTTAAGCGTTTCTGTATTTTGCGATGATATCTGCAATCTGTTCGGGAACGAGCTTGCCGTAAACATCTTCGTTTACATTAAGAACGGGAGCAAGACCGCAGGCACCAATGCAGCGTGTTGCTTCAAGAGAGAACATACCGTCTTCTGTGCATTCACCGGGTTCGATACCAAGCTGCTTTGAAAGCTCATCGAGAAGAGCCTGTGAGCCCTTTACATAGCAAGCTGTACCGAGGCATACTGCAACGTTGTACTTGCCTTTGGGAGAAAGAGAGAACTGTGCATAGAATGTGGAAACACCGTAAACCTTTTCAAGCGGAATATCCATACCCTCTGCAATCATTACCTGAACCTCGAAGGGAAGGTAACCGTAGATTGCCTGAGCCTGCTGCATAACGTGCATGAGCATGCTGGAATCGTGCTTGTTCTCTTCGATTATTGCTTTGAGCTGTGCCTCCTGCTCGGGAGTGCCTTTGAAGGGAAGTTTGCTGACTTTTTTAAGCATTTTGTTTTTCCTCCTTTATCATAGAATATTGAAATCATGCGGTTAAAGAGAGCCGCATTGCACCGTGGCAGATTTCAGCCGGCCACAGTATGCATAATTTCAAAAAACATACATGCATACGGATGAATTATATCACAATCAAACCGAGAATGTCTATAGAAAATAATAAATTTTATCTTAAAAAGTCTTATTATTCGATAACTTTTTTGCTATGCGAACATAATTGTTTTTTATCGGCGGCAGCAAAAGAAAAACAAGGTGAATCACAATCCACCTTGTTTTGTATTGCTTTTGAATTTTATTCGACCGGTGCAGTTTTCTTGATTGCTACGCTTTCATTACCGGAAGCATCAACCAACGTGCCCTTTGAATATGTCACTGTGATGTCAAGTGCATCCAGTGCCTGCTCAATGCTCATACCGTTGAGCTGTGCAGGATTGAGAAGCAGCGTTACGGGCATCTCGCTCATCACACCGGGCTCCATGCTGAATTCGCCGTACTGTGAAACACTGTTGACCCACAGACCGTTCGTGCCGTTATTTGCGGTATTGATTGTGTATACAGTCAGATCTTCATCTGTCTTGTTTTCAACATCAATAAAGAGCACGTAGCATTCCCAGCCGCCGTCCTTAGCAAGCGCCTGTGCTGCAGTTTCACTGTCCATACCGTAAAGCTTTGCCTCGTTATTGAATGCGATGTCGTTCTTTCTGTAAATTTCAAGGAATGCAGAACCGTCTTCTATAGAGTTGCGCTTTGCGGAAATTTCGTCTTCTGCCTCGCCCTTGTCCTTTTCGGGTGCGGTTATGTTATTTGTAATGCCGATTTTTTCGTAATCCGATTCAGGAATCTCCTCCTCATCATCCGCAGGTGTGGGATAGCAGAGAAGCTTGATATCAAGACCGGCTACTATTGTATACATCTGCTCAACGGAAACCTTCTGTGTATTAACAATTACCGTAGCTGGATACGGCTCAGCCACTTCGCTGTACGGCACTGAGTATTCGGCATTGATTGATGTCTTGCTGAAGAAGAAACCCTCAGCCATATCACCCGCTGCCTCAAATCCGATAAAGGTATACGCCTCGTCCTTACGGTTGAGGATTTCAATATCCAGCGCATAAACCTGCCATACATCTGGATTTGCGAGGAAATCGTTTGCACTATTTTCATCCATGGAAAGATCAAGTTGTGCAGACCTCATAAAGCTTTCTTCATTATTGATATAATACTGCTTCAGTCCGCCATCCTCATAGATAGTGTTAAGCGTTGCTGTTACCTTACCGTCTGTTTTCTCCTCACCGCAGGCTGCAAAGCCAAACAGCATTACCGCAGCCAAAAGAACCGCCAGAATTTTTTTAGTCTTCATTGTACTTCCTTACCTTTCTCTTTATTGTTTGTCTTGAACGTGCTATTGCCATTGTTCCCTCAGGCACATTTTCGGTTATTACCGAGCCTGCTGCCGTATAGGAATGATCGCCTAATTCTACAGGTGCCACCATACATGTATGGCAGCCTACAAAGACTTTGTTACCGATCTTTGTACGGAATTTTTTTGTACCGTCGTAATTTGCAGTCGCACAGCCACAACCAACATTCACACCCTCGCCCACATCGCTGTCGCCTATATAGGTCAGATGGCTGATGCTTGTGTTTTCGCCTACAACGGAATTTTTAACTTCAACAAAGTTACCTGCATGAACACCGTCTTTAAGAACAGTACCGGGACGAAGATGCGAAAACGGCCCGACGGAAACATCGTTGCCTACCGTGCAGTATTCGCACTGCGTTGAATTTATAACACTGCCGTCGCCCACCGTACAGCCTTCAAGCCTGCTGTTCGGACCGATTATACAGCCTTTGCCGATTTTTGTGCCGTTTATAATTATCGTACCCGGCAGCACCGATGTATCCGCTGCAATTTCGCAGCCCGGCGCAATAATAACACCGTCAATACACGGAATATTGACACCGTTGACCATGTGCTGTTTAAGGATACGCTTTCTTGCAATCTCGTTAAGCTCCATAAGCTGCCAGCGGTCATTTGCGCCAAGTATAACATCTGCACTTTCAGCGGCAAACGCATCCGCACGCTTGAACTGATTGAGTAAAATTTCAATAGCATCGGTAAAATAGATTTCTTTCTTTTCCCTGCCCATGCTTGCTATTTCATCAAGTGCGCCGAGCAAATCATCACAGTTGAACCAGTACGCACCGGAATTAACCTCATTTATGCGCTTTTCTTCCTCAGTTGCATCACGCTGCTCAACAATACGTTCAAGCATGCCGTCAGCCGAGCGCACCATTCTGCCATAGCCCGTAGGGTCAGCAACACGGGCAGAAACAACCGTAGCCGAATTGCCGTTTGATATATGAAAATCCAATGCAGCCGCTATTGTTCCGGCATCTATAAGCGGAGCGTCGCCGTTGAGTATCAACACATTGCCGCCGCTGTGTCTGCATATAAAATCCTCAGCCTGTGCCACAGCGTGACCCGTACCGAGGCGCTGCGCCTGCAAAACCGTTTCGCATCTGCCGCTCAGGTGATTGCATACAACCTCACTCAGGTGACCCGTAACGGTGCACACATCGTCAATGCCCGCATCTTTTACAGCAGCGTAAACCCAGTCAATCATCGGGGTGAAAAGAACCTCTGCGAGCACCTTGGGCTTTGAGGATTTCATTCTTGTACCCTCACCCGCCGCAAGAATAACCGCACAGTTTTTGCTCATCGTAACGACAACCTTTCCTAACAAATTATACCGCCGCCGACAACCGTATCACCATCGTAAAACACAACTGACTGACCCGGTGTGGCAGCACGCTGAGCTTCATCAAACTCAATAACCGCCGTAGTTTCTCCGGTCTGGACAAGTGTTGCCGCAGTTTCTTTCTGGCTGTATCTTGCCTTTGCCGTAACACGCAGCGGTGAATCAAGCCGCTCAACCGCAATCAGATTAATCTCCTTCGCTTTAACCTGCTTTGAAAAAAGTTCATCATTCGAGCCTAAATAAACTCTGTTTTCCTCAACGCTTTTGCGTATTACAAAAAGCGGTGCCGG
Organism: Acutalibacteraceae bacterium; assembly: GCA_045536235.1. GTDB lineage: Bacteria > Bacillota > Clostridia > Oscillospirales > Acutalibacteraceae > UBA8612. Next base: position 31,505 of record JAZSND010000048.1, read on the forward strand.
TGCGCTGATGCCAAGCCCCTTACGCTGCCCGACGGTATATCCTATGATGCCGTTATGCCTGCCCCATATCTTACCGTCAGTTCCTATAAAATCGCCCGGCTCAAAGGTTTTACCGGTAAAGTTCTCGATGAAAGCACGGTAATTGCCGTCCGGCACAAAGCAGATATCCTGACTGTCCGGTCTGTCAGAAGAAACGAAGCCGTTTTCCCGTGCAAGCTCACGCACATCGTTCTTTGAAAAAGTACCGAGCGGGAACTCAGCCGCTGCAAGCTGCGCCTGCGACAGCTGCCACAAAACATAGCTCTGGTCTTTTTCCTTGTGAGTTGCACGTTCGAGCAATATTCTGCCTGACGTATCGGTTTTATTTATACGGGCATAATGCCCTGTAGCTATCATATCACAGCCGAGCTGTCTTGCTTTGTCGAAAAGCAGCCCGAACTTAATTGCTTTGTTACAATAAACACACGGATTCGGCGTTTCGCCCATTATATAGCTATCCGCAAAATAGCGCATAACCGTATTGCGGAATTCATCGCACAAATCGAGCGTTACATGCTCAAATCCGAGCTTAGCTGCAGCAGCCGCTGCATCAATACTGTCCTGCTGCGGCGCTTCGGGAAACACACGCATCGTTACGCCCAGAGCAGGTCTGCCGCTTTCAGCCGACAGCAGCGCCGCAACGCAGCTGTCAACGCCGCCGCTCATCGCAACGGCAATTTTTTTGTTCTCGTTATTCATAACAATTGATTATCTGTCAGTCTTCGGCAGGAAAGACGGGACAACGTATCCGCCCGTAAATCCGTCTGTAGTTTCATATATAAGAGGACTGAAGTACAGAATACCGACCGTCTTGTATTTCTGGCTTGAAATATCTTCCTTGTTAATTGCAAATACAGTTGAATAGCGCACTGCCGCTTCGCCCGTGTAATCTTCAACAGCTACCGCCTTTTTATTCAGCTCATAGCCCGCTGCCTTTACGGAATCAGAAGACATTACAACAACGTCCGCTTCACCTGTTTCTATGTTTTCTGCTATTTCGTCTGCGCTTTGTACAACAAATTCAAACTCACGGCTGTTTTCCTCAATATCTTCTATCTTTGCATTAAGGCCCGCCTCATCATTTACAGAAATATACTCAAGCTGTTCAAGCAGAAGCAACGCTCTTGCCATACCCTCATCATCGGACGGAACAGCTATTTTGGCACCGTCTGTTATATCCTCGGTTTTTTCAAAATTGCAGAGATACAAACCGTACGGAGCATAATAAACAGGACCGAGATTGAGTAAAACATCTGGATTTGCCTCGTTGTATTGGTCAAACTGCCATTTCTGATTAATAAGGTTTGCATCAATTTCTTTTGCGGCAAGTGCTGCGTTTGCTTCTTCTGCGGAATCAAACGGCACAAGCTCAAGTCTGTAGCCTTTAGCTGCAACACGTGAATAAATACTGTCCAGAATCTCAAACTGAGGTACATCTTCACCCGAAGAAATACCTATTCTGAGGGCTTCAAGACCGTCAACATCAACATCATTATAATTAGGTTCAATATCATTGCCGCCGCAGGCGCAAAACGCAAAGCACATTGCAGCAGCAAGCAAAACAGCAATTAGTTTTTTCATATACTTTTCCACCTTAAAAAATAATTACAATAATAATATCACATAGCAATTTGTTTTTCAAGTGATATCTGTTTTAATGTTTTGTTAATAAAAATATTACATATTTCTGAGCATAAAGCCTTGAAATTTTTATACAGTTTGCTATACTTATTTTTAATTCCAATATTACTGTATGAAAGGGAGATATACATTGAAGGCATCCGAAAGCATTCCGAATTACCGCCCGAAGCTGCGTGAGTACACAAACTACACAGCAAGGCAAATCAAGGACGTATGCAAAACCATAGGTCCCCGCCCCGCAGGTGAAGAACCCGAAAAGAAGGTTCAGGAGAGATTTGCGGCAGAGCTCGAAAAATACGCTGACAGCGTTAAAATCGAACCGTTCGAGCTTCATCCCAAGGCATTCCTCGGCTGGATCCGTCTTTGCGCTATTATTATGATTATTGCAAACGGTCTGTTTGCAGCAGGCACATTTATTCCCGACGCACCGACATGGCTGCCCGTTGTTTCACTGGTACTCAGCCTTGTCTGCCTTTTCTTCATCGTAACAGAATTCCTGTTCTACGGTGAAACACTCGACCCCTTCTTCCCCAAGCGTACATCGCACAACGTTGTTGCAAAATACAACGCAAAGGGCACAGCCAAAAAACGCATCATCGTTTCGGGTCACGTTGACTCCTCCTACGAATGGCGCTACACTTATCTCGGCGGTCCGCCCCTCATCACAACCGTTATCGGCGGTGCAGTTGCAGGTATTGTTATTGCACTTGTTGCCGAAATTTACAGCGTAGTTACAGGCAGCGTTGACAGCATGCTTATCGACATTCTCAGATGGGTTATGCTCGCATGGTGCATCCTTTTCGTTGCAGCTGTTTTCTTCCTTAACTACAAGCTTCCCGTTGAAGGTGCTAACGACAACCTCACAGGCTCCGTTGCTTCAATGGCAGTTATGAAATATCTTAAGGATAACGATATCCGTTTTGAAGACGTTGAGGTATGGACTCTCCTTACAGGCGCTGAAGAAGCAGGCCCCAGAGGTGCAAAGGCATTTGCAAAGGAACACAAAAAAGAGCTTGAGGATATAGAAACCGTATTTATCGGTGTGGATACACTGCGTGATTTCGATTTCTACGCAATCTACAGCCGCGATATGACATTCACAGTCAAATCCGACCCGAAGGTCTGCGCACTGCTCAAGCAGGCAGCTCTCAATGCCGGCATGGATCTTCCCTTCAAGTCAATTTTCCTCGGCGCATCCGATGCAGCGGCAGTATGCAAAGCAGGTTTCAGAGGCGCAACACTTGCTGCTATGGACCCCGCACCCGCAAGATACTACCACACACGCCTTGACACAGGCGACAACATTGACCTCAAGTCAATCGAAACCGGTATCAACATCATGCTTGAATCCGTTTTCCTTTACGACGAGCAGGGTCTTAACGATACTTACCACGCATAATCATAAAGCTTATAATTATTTAAAATTTGGGTAAAATAACGAAAAGAAGTGCAAGAAAAACTCTTTACAGTTTCCGTTTCTTATGTTATAATTCCCTTTGCATGTTCCTTCACTCGGTTAAGGGATTAAACCTCCAAGAGGTTTTCACCTGCCCTGTACTGGGGTTGAGAACAAATAAATTATTAATGAGGTGAAAGAAAATGACACAGGCAGAGAAGCAGGCCATCATGGCTGAGTACGCTACACACGAGGGCGATACAGGTTCTCCCGAAGTACAGATCGCTGTTCTCACAAAGAGAATCAACGACCTTACAGAGCACCTTAAGGAGCACCACAAGGATCACCACTCACGTCGCGGCCTCCTCAAGATGGTCGGTCACAGACGTAATCTCCTTGCATACCTTCAGAAGGTAGACATCGAGCGTTACCGTTCTATCGTCGCAAGACTTGGTCTTCGTAAATAAGACTATCCGCAAGGGCGGCTTCCTATACCGGTTGCCGCCCTGCAATTATGTAATGTGATTATTACCGGAAAGCCGCCGACAGGCTTTAGCGGTAAATAAAGTATTTGAGTAAAAATTCAAATATTTTATTTATTGCTAAAAGTCAGTGCCGCTTTCCGGGTAAAAATAAAAATACTAAAGAAAGAGGTAAAGCAAAATGACTTTGAGAACATTTGACACATTCAAGACCTTCAAGACAGAAATTGCAGGCAGACCTTTCGTAGTCGAAATCGGCAAAATGGCTGAGCTTGCAGGCGGCGCATGCCTTGTACGCTACGGCGAAACAAACGTACTTTGCACAGCTACAATGGCTGCAAAGCCCCGTGAAGGTGTAGACTTCTTCCCCCTTTCGGTTGACTTTGAAGAAAAGCTCTACTCAGTCGGCAGAATTCCCGGCTCATTCCAGCGCCGTGAAGGCAGAGCAAGCGAAAAGGCTACTCTCGCTTCCCGTGTTATTGACAGACCCATCCGTCCCCTTTTTCCCAAGGATATGAGAAACGATGTCGGCGTTGTTGCAACAGTTATGTCTGTTGACCCCGACTGCTCACCCGAAATCACTGCTATGCTCGGTGTTTCAATCGCAATCTCCATTTCCGAAATTCCGTGGGACGGCCCCGTATCCGGCGTTGTTGTCGGTATGATTGACGGCGAATATATCATCAACCCCACAGCAGAGCAGAAGGAAAAGAGCGGTATGTACGTTACAGTCGCATCTACATCAGACCTTGTTGCTATGATTGAGGCTGCTGCAAACGAAGTTACCAACGACGAAATGTACGACGGTATTATGTTCGCACACGCTGAAAACCAGAGAATCGTTGAATTCATCAACTCCATCAAGGCTGAATGCGGCAAAGAAAAGGTTGAGTTCCCGTCCAACGATCCCTCCCCCGAAATGTTTGAAGCTATCAAGGATTTCGCAATTGAAGATATCCGTGTAGCACTCGATACAGACGACAAGCGCATCCGTGATGAAAGACTCAAGCCCATATACGATGCAGTCCACGAAAAGTTTGACGAGATTTATCCCGAAGAAATCGCAAAGATAGACGACTGCCTTTACAAGACACAGAAGTACGTTGTACGCCGCTGGCTTCTTGACGACGGCAAGCGTGTTGACGGCAGAGAAATCAACGAAATCCGTCCCCTTGCAGCAGAGGTTGACCTGCTTGACAGAGCACACGGTACCGGTATGTTCACAAGAGGTCAGACTCAGGTACTGACTGTTACAACACTCGGCCCCATGAGCGATGCACAGCTGCTTGACGGTATTGACAACGAAACCGAAAAGCGCTACATGCACCACTACAATTTCCCGTCCTACTCTGTTGGCGAAACAAAGCCCAGCAGAGGTCCCGGCAGACGTGAAATCGGTCACGGTGCACTTGCAGAAAAGGCTCTCGTTCCCGTTATCCCCAGCGTAGAGGAATTCCCCTACTGCATCCGCCTCGTTTCTGAGGTTCTCTCCTCAAACGGCTCAACATCTCAGGCTTCCGTTTGCGGTTCAACACTTTCACTTATGGCAGCAGGTGTTCCGATTAAGGCTCCCGTTGCAGGTATCTCCTGCGGTCTTGTTACCGAGGGTGACCGCTTCATGACTATGGTTGATATCCAGGGTCTTGAAGACTTCTTCGGCGATATGGACTTCAAGGTAGCAGGCTCCAAGAAGGGTATCACAGCTATCCAGATGGACCTCAAGGTACACGGTCTTACTCCCGCAATTATCCGTGAAGCACTCGACAAGACTTACACAGCACGCTGCGAAATTCTTGACGATGTAATGCTCAAGTGCATCCCCGAGCCCCGTAAGGAGCTTTCAAAGTACGCTCCCAAGATGCTCACAACAAAGATTCCCGTTGAAAAGATCAGCGAGGTTATCGGCAAGCAGGGCAAGGTTATCCAGAAGATCTGTGCTGAGTGTAACTGTAAGGTTGACGTTGAAGAAGACGGTTCAATCTTCATCTGCGCTCTTGATATGGACGATGCAGAGCGTGCACTTCTCATGGTTAACACAATCGCTAACGATCCAGAACCCGGCTCATTCTACAACGGCGTTGTTACCAGAATTATGGACTTCGGCGCATTCGTTGAAATCGCACCCGGTAAGGAAGGTCTTGTACACGTCAGCCGCCTTGATGTAAAGCGCACAGAAAAGGTTGAAGACGTTGTTGCTGTCGGCGATGAGGTTATTGTTAAGGTTCTTGAAATTGACGATCAGGGCAGACTCAACCTCTCCAGAAGAGATGCTCTCATCGAAATTGAAGGCATGGTTCCCGAAAACACAATTTCCGACGCTCCCCGCCGTGCACCCCGCAAGGATTTCCGCAAGGGCGACAGAAAGCCGAGAAACTGATTAAAACCAAATAAAACAATTCACAGCCTTGCTCTTAATTGAGCAAGGCTGTTTTTTTGCAATGTAACGTTGCACTCAATACCGGTGCGAAGCGCACACTAAATGCCGATGCGAAACGCATCCCAAATGCTGCCTATTGAAAATCATTAATAATAAAAATACACCAACGGCGGATATTAAAAAGCGTAAAAGCAATATCAATTAAACAATAAAAGATGATGTGAATCTGAACAGAACAGGCTGACAAAAGTAACATTACGAATCCCTTGTCAGCAAACTGTTAATACTTATTTTTATGATTTGCGTTTTGTTTATACCGTACGCTAAGCTTTGGGAATCTTATTAAGCTGTGCGTTGAGTTCAAGAAGCTGTTCCTTTGTGAATTTGACATTTGCAGCACCCATAAGGCTTGTGAGCCTGATTACCGTGAAGCCGCCCATCATCTTCATTAGCCCTTCGCTCATTTGAATATTGTCACCCATTGCTGCGGCTGCACCCTCGCCCTTCATCATGCTGCCCATCATCTGCTCCATAATGCCTGTAAAGAATACTCTGCCCTGTTCAGATGCCATAATGTCGCTGAGCTTATCGTTGAGTGAGTAGTAGCCCTCAGGTGCGGTAATATCAAACCAGTTGAGAACTGCGCCCTTTTCCTTGAGTCGGTATTCCTCGTTAAAGGTATCAACCTTGCGGATAAAGCTGTTATCCTTGTATTCACCTGCAACAGCGGTGAGCTTTGTTTCGCCGTGATTTGGTACATCAAAATAGAAAAAGTGTACGTCGCTTGTCTTTTTGCCAAGGCTTCTTCCGTTTGCAAAAAGCTCAACCTCGGGAAGATTTGAATAAACTGTAACCGTTGTTAAATCCTCAACACGGTCAACGTAGCGCTTGCCGCAGATATGAACAAACTTTTCATCGCTCAGCCATGCCTTATAAGCATAAAATGAATCCTTTTTGTATTTTCTGTCAAAGGTTACAAGGCCCTTGTGATTCTGTCCGTTTTCGCCACCCTCAGCTCTTGCATCAGCACCGAAATCAAACATGTTCCACACATGTGTAGCCCAGATATATTCCCTTGTAAAAAGCTGCTTTATAAGCTCCTCGTGGTAGTATGCCTGGTATTCCTCGGTGTAGTCACCCTGAGTGGGGTCGGAGCTGTGCCAGTTGAGAGCTTCACAGCCATATTCACTTACACCTATGGGAATATCCGGGAATTCCCTGTGGAAATTGTCAAACCACGGACCGTTCATTGATGTGTCACCGCCATACCAACCGAAATAGTGGTTGAAAGAAACAACATCGGGAATCTGTATATACGGGTCGTGAATATCGCACATAGAAACAACGGCTACGGTTGTAAGCCTTGAAGGATCCATTTCGTGAACCATACTGTTCAGAATTCTGTGATTTTCAAGCAGGTCATCGTTTGATTTGCCTGTCATGGTGATTTCGTTTGACAAGCCCCACACAACAATTGACGGATGGTTGTAGTTCTGAATTACAAGCTCCTTCATCTGGGATATTGTATTCTCTCTGCCTGTTGGCATGTGGCTTGAAATATAGGGAATTTCAGCCCAGAGTACAAAGCCCAGTTCATCGCAAAGGTCATAGAAATACCGGTCATGCTGATAGTGCGCAAGACGGATTGTGGTTGCACCTAATTCATAAATCAGTGCAGCATCTTCCCTGTGATGCCCGGGAAGTAATGCGTTGCCTATCCCCCATCTGTCCTGATGGCGTGACACACCTCTGAGCGGATAGCTTTCGCCGTTGAGTATGAAGCCTTTTTCAGGATCAATCTCAAAACTGCGGCAGCCAAAGCGTGTACTGATGCTGTCCAGCACCTCATCATTTTCAATAAGCGAAATTTGCGCTGTATAGAGGTACGGATCTTTTCTGCCGTGCCAGAGATGAACATTTTTTATATTTAACTCCGCCGTGGTTTCATCACAAGCCTTGCAACAGAAGGCAACCTCGTTACCGTCCCTGTCAAGTACAGAGAAATTCAGTTCCTGATTTTTCTCAGCGTTTGTGAGGTAAACCTCGACCCTGACCCTGGCATCGTTACCGCTGATTTCGGGCGTAACCATAACACCGGGACCGCCGTAGTAATCAAGATCAAAGTGTGAATTGCTCACGCCGATGATATTTACATCTCTGTAAAGGCCGCCGTAAAAGGTAAAGTCTGCATTCTGCGGATAAACTCTGTCATTTGCGAAGTTATCAACAGCAATAACAAAAAGGTTGGTATCTGCTGCTTTTTCTGTAAAATCAACCCTCCATATGGAATAGCCGCCATCGTGTGAGGCAAGCTTTTCTCCGTTGAGGTAAACTGAAGCAGAGGAGTTTGCACCTTGTATTTCAAGGTAAAAACGCTCACCCTTGGGCAGCTCATGTTTTTCTATTGTTTTAGCATAGTAGCAGGTGCCGCGGTAATAATCGTTGCCGCCGTCCTGACCGTCAATAGCATTCCACGTGTGCGGCAGGTTTACCCACACCCAGTTTTCGGGCATAGCTGCAGGTACGGCATCAGCCTGCTTTGAAAAAGCCCATTTTGTATTGAAGTTAAGAATTTCTCTCATTGTAAATTTACTCCTTGATTTTTTACTGCTGTGCGTGTTTTTTTGCAAGTGCTTCTACGTTGGCATCAACCTGCTTTTTGTGCAGAGGATACCAGAACCACAGAACAGTTGCAAGCAAAACAAAGCCGATTGCAGGAACAAGCGTTGAAATATTGAAGATTCCGCTGAGAACCTCCGGAGTCTGCGAAACACCTTGAGTTGCTGCGTTTTCGTTGTAGCCGATAGCTGTGAGAAGCCAGCCGGAAAGACCGGCAGCAACTGCCTGACCGAGTTTGCGTGCAAAGGAATAAAGGGCATAGACCGAGCCGTCCTCACGTATTCCGTTTTTTAGTTCGGAATAGTCGATAACGTCTGTGATAAGCGCCCAGGAAACCATTGAGAAAACGCCGAGACCCAACCAGCTGAGCAGCTGCAATCCAACAAACACCCAGACATTTGCAGGACGGATAACAAATATAGCAACGCAAACTGCGCCTGCAAAAAGGTTTGAAACTGCGCTGACTTCCGCCTTACCGAACCGCCGTGCCAAGGGCTTTGCCGCTCCGGCAGCAACAATCATAGCAGCCATCATACATACTGTAGAAGCAGACTGCGCTGCAGTGCTGTTATAATAATCGGGAAAAACATATGCTGCCATGTTCTGCATTGTCAGCTGAGCCAACAGCATAACAACGGAAGCAGCTATAATTGAAATCAGAGCACGGTTTTTGAAAGAGTTTCTGAGCATCTGACCGACAGAATGGTTTTCAAACACATCGGGTGTTACCTCGGGTCGCACACGCTCCGTAACAAGGCTGTAGCAAAGCAGATAGCAAACAATAGAAAGTGCCGAGAAAATGCCTGCCATTACTGTAACTCTGCTGCCGATGAGAACTTCCTTTCCGTTAATTGTTTCATAAGCCAAAAGCGGAAAGATAACACCGATTACTGCACCGGCAAGCATACCGCCCATTGTGCGGTATGTTGAAAGCGACTGACGGTCACCGGGGTCATTGGAAATAGCGGAAGCCATCGAGCCGTACGGTATATTGATTGAGGTGTAGAATACCGAGCCCCAGAGAATGTATGTTACAAACAGGTATGCAACCTTGCCTGCATAGGGAAGTATATCAGCCAGGGCTGACTGATACATAAGGAAAGAAGCAATCGCAACAGGTCCGCACATACGAAGTATCCACGGCTTGAATTTACCGTGCTTGCCGGTTTTGCTTCTGTCGCATATTCTACCCATTGTAACGTCTGTAAACGCATCGACAAAACGGGCAATCATCATAATTGTGCCGACAACGCCTGCACTGACACCCATAACATCGGTATAGAATTTCATCAGGACCATTGTTGAGAGGATAAAGGTGAAATCGTTACCGAAATCACCGAAAAGGTAGCCGAGTTTATCACGGATACCGAATGGCTTTGCTTTTTTCTCCATAGCTTTCACACACTTTCTTTGCGGTATATATAAATCTGTTTGTTAACAGGCAACGGCAGCACCGAAAAGTGCTGCCGCTTTGTATTCCGTCCGGTGCGGCTCATACCGAAAAAACGGAACACATATTGAGGAAAGGTAAATAATAGTTTAAGCTGCGTCTTTAAGCTCCTTCAAAAGGGTATTTGCCGTATCAAGCATGTGTTCGGCAAAAATAGCATAGCCCTGCTGCGGGTCGTTGACAAATACATGCGTCACCGCACCTACAAGCATTCCGTTCTGAATGATAGGACTGCCGCTCATACCCTGAACTATTCCGCCTGTTTTTTCAAGCAAATCACTGTCAGTTACTCTTATTACCATATTCTTCTCTTCACCGTCGGACTTGTAAATTTTGGTTATCTCAATATCGTAGTAATCGGGTTGTGTTCCGTCTACAGTTGAAATAATCTGTGCCTTGCCGACCTTAACTTCATCACTCAGAGCTACGGGTATACGCTTAGCTTTCTTTTCGGTTTTGTCAAGTATGCCGTAAACACCCTTGTCACCGTTTATAAAAAGCTCACCTAAAACACCCGTTGAAAAAACGCCGCACAATTCACCCGGTGTTCCGGATGTTCCTTTAACACAGCCACGTATTGTTGCACCCACTATATCGCCGGTTCGCAGCGGCATCGTATCACCTGTATCAACATCGCAAATAGCGTGTCCCAAGCCTGCGAAAAGGCCTGTTGTGTTATCCACAAAGGTTACCGTACCGACACCTGCGGATGAATCACGCACCCAAAGACCTATACGGTATTTACCGTCTGCCGACTGTTTAACAGGCAGCAGATGAGCCGTTTTATCCTTGCCGTTGCGTGTAAATTCTACGGTCAGTTCTTTGCCGCCGCAGTTTTCTACAAGCTGCGTTATATCTGCGTTGGAGGTCACCGAAGTGCCGTTGATTTTCCTTATGATGTCGCCCTGCTTTATTCCTGCTTTTTTTGACGGATAAGCTGCACCTGTATCAGTAGGTACGCTGCCGACCCCTGTTACCACAACACCGTCGGTAAAAATTCTCAAGCCGAAAGGCTGACCTCCGGGTGTAACGTAGCGACGGTCTACAACCGTAACCGTTGAATCCTTAACCGGGACAAGATTAAACAGCTTTATCTGTGCCTGATAGGTCTGCGAAAACGTGCTTCCCGTTGAAACAACAGCGCCATTTTCACAAACGCAGCTGAAAAACGGACTGCCGGTATCAGCAGAATCGGTATCTGTTGCCGTAAAGCTGTCGGGAACCGATACCGTACCGTAACAGACAAAAGCAAAAAGCAAGGTACACATCAAAACCGTTAATGCACTTGCAGTTTTAATTGCCCTTTGCATATCTCACCTCCAAAAAGGAGAAAATGAGCCGCAGATATAATTTATGCCGTGCACGCAAAAAAACACAAGGAAAATAAATGAAAAAACAAAACGGAAACACCGTCTTTTAAAGTGTTTCCGTTTTATCAATGTTTAAAAACTTATTTTATTATATTAATATATCCCTTTATAATCTCAACACACTTGTCGTAAGAGAGCTTGCTTGTGTCAAGGCAGAGGTTGTAATTCTTTGCATTTTCCCAATCAAGACCTGTGTAGAAGCGGTAGTATTCGCTGCGCTCCTTATCGGTTTTGATTATAAATTTCTGTGCTTCCTTTTCTTTTATGCCGTACATATCCATTACGTTTTTAATGGCTGTAGGCATATCCGAATAGATGAAAACACGGATTACATCCGGCCTGTCTTTGAGGATAAAATCAGCACAGCGGCCAACAATAACAGCAGGCTCTTTATCTGCAAGCTGCTTTATAATTTTTGCCTGATAGTTGAAAAGGTTCTGATCGGAAACAAATTCCGAGCTGTCGGGGCTGATAAGCTCACCTTTGTAGATGCCGCCCTTGCGAAGGAATGAACCCTTGAGCTTTTCATCAACAAGACCGAAAAAGCGCTCATTGATTCCGCTTTCTTCACTTGCAAGGCGGATAAGATCCTTGTCGTAATACTTGATTCCCAGATCTTCAGACAGCATTTTGCCTATTGTTCTGCCGCCGCTGCCGAAGCCGCGGGAAATGGTAATAATCTTTGCCATTTTTCAAAACCTCCTTATTCACCAAGGTAAGCTTTTTTGATTGATTCATCGTTGATAAGGTCGGATGCCTTGCCGTTGAGAACAATATTGCCTGTTTCAAGTACGTATGCTCTGTCAGCAATGGCAAGTGCCTTTTTAGCGTTCTGCTCAACAAGAAGAACTGTTGTACCGTCCTTACGGATTGATGTGATGATGTCAAAAATCTCACTTACAAGAATGGGAGAAAGACCCATTGAAGGTTCGTCCATAACGATGATTTTCGGGTTTGACATGAGTGCTCTGCCCATTGCAAGCATCTGCTGCTCACCGCCGGAAAGTGTACCTGCAATCTGGCTCTTACGTTCCGCAAGTCTGGGGAAACGATCGTAAACCATCTGCATATCCTTTTCGATGTTTGCCTTGTCCTTACGGGTATATGCGCCGAGCTTAAGGTTGTCAAGAACAGTCAGGTGCTGGAATATTCTGCGTCCTTCCGGAACGTGTGCCATACCCATTTCGACAATTTTGTGCGCAGGAATTTTTGTAAGTTCTGTGCCGTTTAATTTAATCGAACCTGATTTTGCGGGAATAAGACCGGTAAGTGCGTGAAGTGTTGTTGTTTTACCTGCGCCGTTTGCGCCGATAAGTGCGATAACCTCACCCTCATTAACCTCAAAGGATATACCTTTAAGCGCAGTAATCATGCCGTAGTTTACATGAAGGTCGTTGATTTCAAGTAATGCCATTGTCTTTTCCCCCTTATTCACCAAGATACGCTGTGATAACTTCGGGGTTGGCAAGCACTTCACTTGTTTCGCCCTGGCAGAGCAGCTGACCGAAGTTGAGAACCGAAAGCTTTTCGCACACAACGGAAACAAGGCTCATGTCGTGCTCGATAAGCAGTATTGTCATATCAAAATTATCTCTTACAAAGCGGATGGTTTCCATAAGCTCTGCTGTTTCGTGGGGGTTCATACCGGCTGCCGGCTCGTCAAGCAGGAGCAGCTTCGGGTTTGTGGCAAGCGCACGTGCAATTTCGAGCTTACGCTGCTTGCCGTAGGGAAGGCTTGAAGCAGGAATATCAGCTTCCTTGTCAAGGTCGAAAACCTTGAGAAGTCTGAGTGCCTCTTCGTTCATTGCCTTTTCCGTTTTGAAATAACGGGGCAGACGGAATACACCCTCAACTGTTGAGTATTTATAGCGGTTGTGCAGACCTGCCTTTACGTTGTCGAGAACGCTGAGGTCCTTGAACAGACGGATATTCTGGAAAGTTCTTGCAATACCTGCACGGTTGATCTGGATTGTGTTTTTGCCTGTGATGTTTTTGCCGTCAAGCATAATTGTGCCGGCTGTGGGCTTGTAAACACCGGTAAGCAGGTTGAATACTGTTGTTTTACCTGCACCGTTGGGACCGATAAGTCCGTAAAGCTCGCCCTTTTCTATTTTGATGTTGAACTCGTCAACAGCACGAAGACCGCCGAAATTGATTGAGAGGCCTTTTACTTCAAGAAGTGCCATTATTTAACCTCTCCTTTCTTTTCCTTTTTGACAAGACCCTTGAGCTTGTCGGTGTATGCGGTTATTTTACCCTTGATTGTTGCGTTTGATGTGAATATCATCATAGCGATAAGAATTACTGCGTAGAACAGCATGCGGTATTCATCAAATATCGTACCGCGAAGAAGTTCGGGCAGAAGAGTCAGAATAATTGCGGAAATAATGCTGCCGCGAATAGAACCGATGCCGCCCAGAACAACAAAGACGAGAACGAGGATAGAAAGGTTATAGTCATATTTTACGGGCTGAAGTGAAGAGAAGCTGTGGGAATAAAGAACACCTGCAACACCCGCCAGGAAAGCGGTAAGACCGAATGTGATAAGCTTATACTTCTTAATATTCAGACCGACTGATTCAGCTGCGATTCTGTTATCACGAATGGACATAACAGCACGGCCCGTACGGGAATTGATAAAGTTATATGCAATAACCGTTGTTGCAAAAAGCAGAACAAAAGCGAGAGTGAAATTGGAATCAAGCGGTATGCCGCTGATGCCTTCGGGACCGTTTACAAGCAGCTTTCCGTCAGTCTGCATGTTGAGGCCGCTGGCATTGAGTGCGATGTGAAGTCCGCCAGAATCTTTACCAAGGTAGATTGCACCGAGAACGTTTTTGATAATTTCGCCGAAAGCGAGTGTAACAATTGCAAGATAGTCACCGCGCAGACGAAGAACGGGAATACCGATAAGCACTCCGAAAATTGCAGAGCAGATACCGCCGAGAAGAAGTGCAATGGGGAAACGGATAACTGCTTCGGGAATGGCTTCCTTAAACACTGTTGAGAACAGTACGCCCGAAAAGGCACCGATGTACATAAAACCTGCCTGACCGAGGCTGAGCTCACCGAGTATACCTACGGTAAGGTTGAGGGATATGGCAAGCATTGCATATGCGCAAAGCGGTACAAGCAGACCCTGTATCATTCGTGTCAGACTGCCTGTTGCCAGAAGTATCTGAACAGCGGCAAATACTGCCAGCAGTATTCCGTATGTTATAAAGCTTTGAGTGGTGCTCGGCTGTAAGCTGAGCTTTGATTTGGATTTCATTGCTTTGCTTCTCTCCTTTCCTTAAACCTTCTCGCTTATCTTCTTGCCTAAGATGCCTGTGGGCTTGAACATAAGCACAAGGATGAGTACGCCGAAAACTATCGCATCAGCAAGCTGAGTTGAGATATAGGCTTTTCCGAGGTTTTCAATGATACCGATAAGTATGCCGCCTATCATAGCGCCGGGAATTGAACCGATACCGCCGAAAACAGCAGCAACAAACGCCTTGATGCCGGGCATAGCGCCGGTTGTATTTGAAAGGACGGGATAAGCTGAGCAAAGCAGTGCGCCTGCTACTGCGGCGAGTGCTGAGCCGATTGCAAAGGTGAGTGAAATAGTGCGGTTTACATTTACACCCATGAGCTGAGCAGCGCCCTTATCTTCCGATACTGCGAGCATTGCACGGCCGCTCTTTGTCTTTTTGATGAAAAGTGAAAGAGTAATAACAATTACAAGCGAAACGACTATTGCGGTGGATGTTTCGCCCGATATAACTACCTGTCCGTCAAACAGCTTTATTATGGGTATGTTGACGACCGAGTTGAAATTGACGGGGTTTGCACCGAAAATAACGAGTGCGATATTCTGCAGAAAATAGCTCACACCGATTGCGGTAATAAGCACGGCAAGCGAGGTTGCCTGACGCAAAGGCTTGTACGCTATTTTTTCTATTGTTATGCCCAGCACAGTACAGCCGAGCATAGATAACAGTATTGCAACAACAGGGGGTAAGCCCGCTTTTGACGCTGCAAGGTAAACGAAATATGCACCAACCATAATAACGTCACCGTGTGCAAAGTTAAGCATTTTTGCTATACCGTAAACCATGGTATAGCCCAGCGCAATAACCGCATATATGCTGCCAAGGCTTATACCGCTGATAAGATAGTTCAAAAAATCCATAGTGTGTAACATTCCTTCCGTGAATTTTAAATTTGTGAAAGAATAAAATTATTATGCATTATAACACATATTTATAATAAAAACAACAAAAAAATAAATAATTATTGCTTTTGTAATGCGTACAATGGTAATATAAAAGCATAAAAAAGCAAAGGAGAATCTTTGTTATGACTTTCAAACGTATACTTTCCTGCATAATTTGTACCGTACTGCTTGCAGGTACGGTTGTAATGCCTGCATCGGCACAGGATACTCAACCGGAAATCCTGCCGACTACATGGGCTGCGGTTGACGGACTCGGCAGAACGCTTTCATCTGCTGAGCAAACAGGCAGCAAGCGTCAGGATAAATTCGTCGGCGTTTTTTACTGGACCTGGCATTACCGCTGGGTGCATGACCATGAGCCTATAACCACCGGCAGCGTGCTGGACAAATATCCGGAAGCTCTTCACGACTGGGAGCATCCCGCATGGAATAACACATACGACGGCAGACCTTATTTCTGGGACGAACCGCTGTACGGTTTTTATACAAGCACCGATGAATACGTTATGCGTAAGCACGCAGAGCTGCTTGCCGATGCAGATGTTGATGTTGTAATATTCGACACAACCAACGGCACTCTCCTCTTTGAGCCTGCTGCTGAAGTCCTGCTCAATGTTTGGACCGAAGCCAAGGCAGACGGTGTAGATGTGCCGCAGATTGCGTTCATACTCAATTTCGCCGGTGCGGAAGATACACGCACCCAGCTCAGAACCCTTTACGACATTATGTACTCAAAGGGTCTTTACAAAGACCTTTGGTTTATGTGGGAGGGCAAGCCGCTTGTTATGGCAAATATCGGCTGTCTTGACCTTAACGACGAAATTGATAAGGAAATTTTTGATTTCTTTACCTTCCGTTATAATGAGTCTACATACTTTGCAAGTGATACAATCTTCCTTGACGATGCATGGGGCTGGTGCTCCGATTATAAGCAGACCAAATTCGGTAAGCGTCTTTTCGGCGGTGTTGAACAGATGTGTGTTTCCGTTGCACAGAACGCCACTGAAAACGGACTTGCCGCTATGAACAGTTCTGTAGGTACTGTACAGGGAAGGAGCTTTACAGACGGAGCGTTCTCGTATTCCTACACCTATGCAGGCAAAGAGATTACCGTAGACAAAAATATTGAAAATTCTATGTTCTACGGCTTGAATTTCCAGCAGCAATGGGATTATGCGCTTAAGGTTGACCCCGATTTTGTTTTTGTAACGGGCTTTAACGAATGGATTGCAGGCCGTTGGAAGGAGTGGTGCGGCACGAAAAATGCCTTCCCCGATCAATTCAGTCCCGAATACAGCCGTGATATTGAGCCGAGCAAGGGTATATTGAAGGATTACTATTATTATCAGCTCGTTGAAAACATCCGCCGTTTCAAGGGTGCGGATGTACTGCCGAAAACCGATGCCGAAAAGACAATTGATATATCTGCCGATGTTTCACAGTGGGACAGCGTTTTACCCGAATATAACCACTACACAGGCGGCAAAAACCGTGACAGTGCAGGCTGGCTCGGAACACACTATACTAACAGCACTATGCGTAACGATATTGCAAAAGCAAAGGTTGCCTATGACAGCGAAAACGTATACTTCTATGTTGAAACGGTTGATGAACTCACCGATTCCGCTGACAATGCATGGATGCGACTGTTTGTAGACACGGACACAAGCGGAGTTTCCCCCAACTGGGAGGGCTTTGAATATATCATAAACAGAGCTTCACCCGAAAACGGCAAGGCTACCGTTGAGCGTTCAACGGGCGGCTGGAATTTTGAAACGGTTGCAGACGCAGACTGTACCGTTAGAGGTAACGTGCTGCAGATTGCAGTTGCCAGAGAGGCACTCGGACTTGACGGTGAAGAGGTAAAATTCAATTTCAAATGGTCCGACAATATGCAGAGCGATGATATTATGGACTTTTATTCAAACGGCGATGTCGCACCCGGCGGCAGATTCACCTTTGTTTTCGACAGCACGGCGGACGGCAAAAGCGATACACAGGAAACCGAAGAAAACATATTCGTACGTTTCTTCAGAAACCTGCGTGAAAAATACGAAAGCCAGTATGCCGACTTCCGAAAGCTTTTGAATTATTATTTTGATTGATAAAATAGAGTTTATCGCTCTGTTAATTTGTTTGCCGATAGGCTCACTTGTGTAAAGCTTGTGAGATTGTGTGGGAAATTTTAAAGTAAAGATATTGTTACTTTTGTCATGCGTTACAAAAGTAACCAAAAGAACTTTTGGGGTTATATGCACTACACTACGGCTGACGAGAATTAACCCGCTCGGCAGACAGAACAAAAAATTGTTTTGTTCTGCT
>JAZSND010000011.1:0-153327 GCA_045536235.1 Acutalibacteraceae bacterium
TTTGTCAACACACAGAACCGTCCCCTGTGTTCCTGCTCTATATTATTAAGTATATATTAATATAAATATAATTTAATATTGAAATTATAAATTCCTTATGATATAATTATTGTGTAAAAATTTTTGCTTAGGAGGACAAAAATGCAATCATTCGGTGATGTTTGGGTAAATGCGCTCGCCATAATTAAAGAAAATGTTTCTTTTACTTCTTACGACAGTTGGATAAGCCTTTTGCGTCCTATTAAATTTGAGAACGATAAGGCGTTTTTATATGCACAGACAAATTTTCAAAAACAGCTTATAATAAACAAATTCCGTGATGAGATACAAAATGCTCTGACTCAGGTAATGGGATTTGAGATAGAGGCTATTATTCTTTCTGAAGAAGATGTCAGCAAAAAAATAAGTAACTCACGTCAGATAAAGGACGTTCAGGATATAAAGATTGAAGAAGATTCTCCCGAACGTCAGAGTATGTCACTAAACAGTGACCTCACTTTTGAAAACTTCGTCGTTGGTGATGAAAACAAATTTGCACATGCTGCAGCACTCGCTGTTGCTAACAATCCCGCTGGTGCTTATAACCCATTCTTTATTTACGGTAAATCAGGTCTTGGTAAAACACATCTTCTTTTTGCGATAGCAAACGAGATAAGAAAAAACAATCCCGATGCTACAATCATGGTAGTAAAGGGTGAGGAATTTACTAATGAGCTTATTCAGGCGATACAAAACGGTCAGCAGACACAGTTTCGAAACAAGTATCGCTATGTTGACGTGTTTTTGGTTGACGACGTACAGTTTATCGGTGGTAAGGTTTCAACTGAGATGGAGTTTTTCCATACATTTGAAGCACTGTACGAGGCTAAAAAGCAGATAATCGTGACATCTGACCGTCCGCCCAAAGAAATGGCAACTCTTGAAGAAAGACTTCGCAACAGATTTGAAAGCGGCCTTATTGCCGATATTCAGCCGCCCGACCTTGAAACAAGAGTCGCAATCATTAAAAGCAAGGCTGAATCACTCGGTATTGACATACCTTCTTCGCTTATACTTTTTATTGCAGAAAAAATAAAGAGTAATATTCGTCAGCTTGAAGGTGCAGTTAAAAAAATGAAGGCATATATAGAGCTTGGCGAAGAAGCGAACCTTGCAACAGCACAAAAAGCAATCCGCGATATTTTCAGTGAGGGTGACCCGACTCCGGTGCTTATTGATAAAATTATCGACGAAGTTGCACGCACCTACGGTGTAACTGTTGCTGATATCAAGAGTAAAAAGCACGATGCAAAGTTTGTTTTTCCCCGTCACGTTGCAATGTACATAATCCGTGAGATGACTCCGCTTACCAATAAAAAGGTTGCAGAGCTCTTCGGTCTGAGTGACCATTCATCGGTAATGTACGCATACAAAAAAATTTCAACAGATAAAGACAGTAATTATTCACTTAAAACAATTATTACAGATATTATGAAGAATGTGCAGTCAAACTGACGCAAATTTTTTTCCACAGTTTTCTTCACATTTCACATTGTTTTTTCCACAATACTCCCATTTGAGTTTTCCCCGTGGACAGCGTGAAAATCTTTTCTTATCGGTTTCACACCGTCAAAAACCCGCTATTCTTACAGTATCAACAAGTTCGGGACTTTTTCACGTTTTCCACGCACTCTACTAATACTACTAAATATTCATTTATATCATTTATTTCCGGAGGCTGAACGAAAATGAAAATTTATTGCGACACCGCTGTACTCAGCGAAGCCTGTTTAAATGTTCAGAGAGCAGTTTCAAACAAAACAACTATTCCTGCAATTGAAGGTATCCTTATCAAAGCAATCGGTAACGAGCTTCTTCTTACAGGTTACGATCTTGAGGTAGGTATTACTACTTCAATTCCCTGCCGTGTAATTGAGCAGGGTGCTATTATACTCAACGCAAAAATTCTCTGCGACATCGTACGCAAAATTCCCGGTGAACAGATTTATATCGAAACAGATGAAAGACTTCTTGCAACAATTAAAGGCGGAGAAGCAGAATATTCACTTATCGGTATCGACGGCAACGAATTCCCTGAGCTTCCTACTGTCAGCGGCGGCTATCCCGTTGTAGTTGAGCAGAAGCTTCTTAAGGATATGGTTCGTCAGACTATATTTGCAGTATCTGTAAACGACAGCAAGGTTGTACACACAGGTGTCAAGTTTGAGGTTACACAGAATCTTATCAGACTTGTTGCTGTTGACGGCTCACGTCTTGCAATGAGAACTGAGTCAATTAACTATATGGGTGACGAGCTCAACTTTGTTGTACCTGCAAAAACACTTAACGAAGTTACAAAGCTTATAGGTGATGATGAGGAGACTGTTTCACTCGGTGTCGGTAAGAGACATATCGTATTTGAAATCGGCAATTACAGCATTGTTTCCCGTCTGCTTGACGGTGAATTCTTAAACTACAAGAATGCAATTCCGCCCACATGCTCTGCAACTGCAATTGTCAACACACGCGAGATGATTGAAAGTATTGACAGAACAAGCCTTATTATTACAGATAAATTCAAGAGTCCTGTCAGATTTATTTTTGATAACGATATAGTCAGAATTTCATCAGTAACAGCACTCGGTACTGCAAACGACAGCTTCAGCTGTAAGTATGAAGGCAATAAAATTGAAATCGGCTTTAATAATAAGCTTCTTCTCGATGCACTTAAGGTGTGTGATGCAGACGAAGTAAAGATTGAGCTCAACAGCGGTGCAGCACCTATCCTTATTCTGCCGACTCAGGGCGACAATTTTCTCTTCCTTATTCTTCCGATGAGATTTAAGAAGGACTGATAACTTAATGGCAATTAAAATTAAAGCAAGAATTAAAGAAAAACCGATAAAAGAAATTTTTATCGATACTGATTTTATCCGTCTTGATTCCGCACTTAAGCTTGCTGATGCAGTGCAGAGCGGCGGTCATGCAAAAATAGTAATTCAGGGCGGCGAAGTAAAGGTAAACGGTGAGGTATGTACAATGCGCGGTAAAAAACTGCGCGACGGTGATACCGCAAGTGTACCTTTTATGAATATCGTTGTTAAAAAGAGATAAGATTTTTTATTTGTTATAATGTGAAAAAGGTGAAAAAGATATGGTCAGATTAATGTCGTTTAATCTCAGATGTGCAAACGTAGGTGAGCGTGAGCAGTGGGACAGAGTTGACGATTGCGTTCAGACAATCAAAGAATCCGGCTGTGATATGCTCGGCGTGCAGGAAGCTACACCCGAATGGATGGCAGACCTTAAGGCTAACCTCGACGGTTGGTCATATATCGGCATCGGCAGAGGTGACGAAAACGGCGGCGAGAGCGAATACAGCGCAATTTTCTATAAAGATGACCGCTTTGAGGTAATCGACAGCGGCAATTTCTGGTATTCGGATACTCCCGATGTTATGTCAAAGTGCTGGCACTCAAGGCACAACCGTATCTGTACATGGGGTATTTTCTACGACAAGGCAGAAGATAAGAAATTCGTTCACGTAAACACTCATATGGACTGTGATTTCGACCTTATCTATAAGAGTATACCGATTCTGCGTGAAAAAATTATGCCGATGATTGAGCAGTATCCTCTCTCATGCTCGGGCGACTTCAATTCTTTCCAGAACGGCAGAGAGTATAACGAAATCGTAAAATTCCTTAAAGACTCAAAATTTGAAGCACCCGATACAATGGATTATCTTACATATCACGATGATTGTCCCGAAAAGCACGAGGGTCATATTATCGACTTTATCTTTATCAACGATAAGGTAAAAGCACATAAATACAGAGTCTGTAAGGATAAAATCAACGGCAACTATGCCTCTGACCATTTTGCAATCTGGGCAGACCTTGAATATTGATTAATTTGAAACAGCGATTATTCATCCGTTGAATTTTCGCTGTTTTTTTGTTATAAACATTGACTTAAGATATAAATTTATTTAAGATAAAATTATGAAATAATTTTTTAAAAAGGAGTGTCGGTTATGAAAGTATTCAGGCAGTGTGTATCAATTCTTTTAATTGCTGTGTTAATGTTTTCTTTTGCAAATTTCAACGCAGTTGCTGAAGAAAATGATCGCTGGGAACATGACAGACTAATACACAGCGCAGAGTATTATTTCAGAGAAATTGAGGAGCCTCTATGCTTTGAGAATGTTAACGGCTCGGATTTTATTTATATAGTTCGCGATAATGAAGCTGTCCTTTTGAGTTTTAAAACCAACTTTAAAGGTCCCGAAATGTCTGTTTTCACTTTGCCTACAGTTCTTGGCGGTTATCCGGTTACGGCTATAGGTTATGAAAATGAAGATGGTACGGGTGTTAATGCAACATGGTATATTCATTACGGTGAGGACCCCTTTGAAAAATATCCTGAATATCTGGGATATGGATATTATCCCGTTTCGGATCCCGGCTTGCGTTATGTTTCTGAAATCATTATTCCGGAAGGTTATAAATACATCGAAGAAGAAGCATTTGGTGGGGTAAACCGTGCACTTGGTCGGGTTGAGCCTAATCAAAAAATTGTTTTTCCAAAAAGCTTAAGGGAAATACACGGTACACCGTTTGCACTGTTGTATACTCATGAAGATGCAAGCGGAAGAAAATACACCGTTTTGCCCGAGTGTCAATACTCTGACGGATACGAATACGATTCTTATTATATTACTGTCGATTTTTACGGACCTATTTATTTTCCGTCAAGGCTTGGTTCAGAATGGCTGGTGAAAAGGTCGCAATTTTATCCCGCTACACTTTATATTCCGTCTAACTACAGTTATGAAACAATACGTTATGCACTTTTTGACACAGATTGGGACGATGAACTCGATATGCCCGCGTTGATAGGCGATGAGGATAAAGGCTTTGGTGAAGGTACAACAATCCACTGTGCACCTGACAGTGAAATTTTAAGAATCTTCAATGAGCACACAATATTAAATTATTACACCTTCATCACCGACGTAGTACCTGCCGAATATATCGAATTCCCGGAAGAAACGGTGAATGTATGTGTGGGCGATGTTGTTGACCTTGAGGCAAAGACATATCCTGCCGAGGCTGTCTGGACAGCGTGTGATTACACCGTCAGCGACCCGAGTATAGTCCAAATCGACGATTATTCGGGCAGAATTACAGCACTCAAAGAGGGTACCGTAACCGTCACCGCAACACACTGCGAGCGCGGTTTTGTCGATACCTGCACAGTCAAAGTCACAACAGAGCCTGAGCCTGTTTCCGGCGTAAAAGAAATCAAGCCTGCAACCGACGCTCCTTATTTTGCCTATGGCAACAGAGATTATAAGCTTGAGCTTACAGGCAGCCCGAGCAAAATCCAGCTTATCCGTGAAAACGGCACTACAACAACAATCGACCGCAGCAAGGCAACTATTACCTCAAACGGCGATACAGAAACATGGATTGTAAATATGCGCGTTGGAGAAGGCGATCACTCAATCCGTGCAAAGTACGGAAAGGTATGGGACAAGGCATCTATTCCGTTTACCGTAACTTACGATACACCGAAAGCACATTCGTTTGATATCACTTACGAAAACGGCATCGGCACATTTGAAGTAGTAACCGACCCGCAGATAGCAAAGGTGCAGTTCTTGCTCGGTAGCGGCAGCACACTCACTTATTCGCAGAGCTACAGCCATATTGCCGAGGACGGTATGCGCCACTGGACGGTAACACGCAAAATCCCTGCCGGCACAAACTATACTCTTAAAACAAAACTCGGTTATACCTGGACAACAACCGACCTCAAAGTAACATCATAAAGTAAAAATGTCATTCTGAGCGTCAAGCGAAGAATCTTAACGTTTTTAAAGATCCTTCACTGCGTTCAGGATGACATTGTTTTTACATCGCTGTGAATTTGTTTGTCAAAAGCTCCCTTTGAAGGGAGCTGGATTTTGCGAAGCAAAAGACTGAGGGTTGTTATAAAAAAGCAAATCAACATTTAATCTTTGCAATCCTCCGTCATTGCTTCGCAATGCCACCTCCTTTAAAAAGGAGGTATGAGAAACGGCATATCTCTTTTACCACGGGCGGATGATATCCGCCCCTACAAATCTGCCGGTAATCCGTAGGGGCGGTCATTGGACTTTCGCTTATTTCTCCTACGATATAACATTAAAAATTGATGTCATTCTGAGCGTCAAGCGAAGAATCTTAACGTTTTTAAAGATCCTTCGTTTCACTCAGGATGACATTGTTTTTATTGTAGGGAAGGTGAAGATTTCCCCACACTGTGGTGGAAATGTCACAAAGTGACAAAGGGGGAAGGCTCCGTCAGAGTGCCCCTTCCGTTAAGTCAGATATAACCTTGCGGCAGAGGCAGGACTCTGCCCTACATTTTGAACTAAAAACGGCTGACTCACTTATTAAGTGAATCAGCCGTATATTATTAAAAAGCAGAATTTATCTTCTGTACAGGTAATTGAGTCTTTGCCAACGTTTTTTATCGATGGAAATCAACTGGTCGGCTGTTACGCGGTATTGCCAGTTGCCGTCAGCTTTACCGGGAATATTAAGTCGTGTATCCGAGCCGTAGCCGAGCAAATCCTGAATCGGAAGAATAACCGTATCGGCGTGAGATGCGAAAATCGTCTGAATAATGCTCTGATATCCGTTATTCCAATCGGGTGAGGTGTAGCCGCAATATTCGAGCATACCTTTGCGTGCATCGTCCGAAAGCTCCCAAACATAGCCGAGCAGTGTGTTGTTATCGTGTGTGCCTGTGTATGCGATACAGTTGTCTGTATAGTTGTGAGGCTGGTGAGGGTTGTCATTATCGGAAAGGAAACCGAACTGGAATACTCTCATACCGGGGAAGCCGCTGTATTCAACAAGGTCAATAACTTCTTTGGTAATATCGCCGAGGTCTTCTGCAATAATCAGCTTTTCGCCTGCAATCTCCTTTGCCATATCGACAAAGGCTTCACCGGGTCCTTTAACCCATTTGCCGCTTTTTGCTGTTGTTGCGTTGCCGTCAACGCTCCAGTAGCTTTCAATTCCTCTGAAGTGGTCAATACGCACTGCATCAAACATTGTCAGGTTGTGGCTGAGTCTTGCACGCCACCAACTGAAGTTGTCAGCCTGCATCTTTTTCCAGTCGTATATCGGGTTGCCCCAAAGCTGACCTTCCTCGGCAAAATAATCAGGCGGTACACCTGCAACGCATGAGGGTTTGTTTTCTTTATCGAGCAGGAACTGTTCTTTGTTTGCCCATACGTCACAACTGTCAAACGAAACGTAAATCGGAATATCGCCGATTATCTGTATGCCTTTGCTGTTGGCATATTCTTTGATTTCTGCCCACTGTATGAAAAACTGATACTGGATAAACTTCCACATAAAGAGTACATCTTCGTCAATTTCTTCTGTTTCCCAATCAGTCCAGGGCTTTTCATTATTAGCTTTTTTGAGCGCCATAAAACGGCAGAACTGCTCAAGATAAACGTTTTCTTTGATGAAGCTTTCTGTTTTCTCTCTGAGTGAAGCATTGGTACGCTTTGCGGCATTCATAAGTATGGCAGTGCGAGTATGATAAAGCCTTACGTATTCAGCGCTGTATGGTGTCTGCTGGCGGCAGGAATCAAGCTCCTCTTTTGTCAGCAGTCCCTGCTCATAAAGTGTGGGCAGGTCGACAAAATAAGGGTTGCCGCCGAAGGCTGAATATGATTTGTAGGGTGAGTTGCACTCATCTACAAGGCAGAAGGGGAGCACCTGCCACATTGAAAAACCACAGTCTGAAAGAAAATCCACAAACTGCTTTGCCTCTTTGCCGAAACTGCCGATTGAGTATTCGCCCGGCAGAGATGATATGTGCATCAGCACACCGCTTTTTCTTTTTTTGATTTCTATGGTAATCAACTCCGATTTATATTATATGTTGTCTGCTTGATGATAATAAAAACCCGTATGGTATTGTAAGTACCGTACGGGCTTACTTATTTAATCTTCTATTGCTGATTTGAGCCTTTCAAGGCCAAGGTCAATTTCTTCTCTTGTGATATTAAGCGGAGGAAGCAGACGCACAAGTGTTTTTGCGGTCAGGCATATAACACCGTTTTTAATACCTTCTTTGACAACGTCCGCACCTGTTTTGCCTTCAACCTCAATACCAATCATCATACCCATACCGCGTATGGATTTGACATTTTTGAAGCCTGATACCTTTTCGCGGATGTATTCGCCGTTGGCTCTTACATTCTCGAGGAATGCTTCGTTGTTAACCTTGTCGAGCACATAGCTTGCACCTGCACATACAATCGGGTTACCGCCGAAGGTTGAACCGTGTGTGCCTCCGGTCATAACACCGCTGAGTGCTTCGCTGCAAAGGCAGGCGCCAATCGGAAGTCCGCCGCCAAGACCTTTTGCAAGTGTTACAACATCGGGCTTGATGCCGTAGTT
The DNA here is from genome assembly GCA_045536235.1 of Acutalibacteraceae bacterium. Classification (GTDB taxonomy): domain Bacteria; phylum Bacillota; class Clostridia; order Oscillospirales; family Acutalibacteraceae; genus UBA8612. The sequence goes on from JAZSND010000011.1 coordinate 8,454, forward strand.
TTCGTGTGCAAGGAGCTTGCCTGTTCTGCCGATACCTGTCTGTACTTCGTCAATGATTACGAGCAGATCTTTTTCTTTTGCGAGGGCACAGACTTCGTTTGCAAAGTCTTTTTCAAGCGGAATAACGCCGCCCTCGCCCTGAATCATTTCCATCATGACTGCACAGGTCTTGTTGTTAATTGCTTTCTTTATCTGCTCAATATCCTTTTCGCAGTATACAAAGCCTGCGTTATAGGGAGCGAAGCAATCGGGATGAAGTGCATCCTGGCCTGTTGCAGTGAGCGTGGACATTGTTCTGCCGTGGAATGAACTGAGCAGAGTGATAATTTCGTATCTGCCCTCGCCGTATTTGTCGAAGCTGTATTTGCGTGCAATCTTGATTGCGCACTCGTTAGCCTCTGCACCGGAGTTGCCAAGAAATACCTTTGAGAAGCCTGTTGCTTTCGTAAGCTTTTCGGTGAAGAGAGCTGTTGCGTCGGTATAATAAAGGTTGCTTATGTGGCTGAGCTTGTGAGCCTGAGCCGAAACAGCATCTGCCCAGCCTTCGTCGGCATATCCCAGGCAGTTTACACCTATACCCGATGTGAAGTCAATATATTCTCTGCCGTCAAAGTCTGTTGCAACGGCACCTTTACCGCTTGCTATACCCAGGTCATAGCGGCCGTAGGTAGGCATAGCAGAGAAATTATTTATTTCTTTAATCTGTTCAAAATTCATATCTTCTGTCCTTTTAGTAATCGCTGATAAAATTGTTGTATGATTATCAGCGAGATGTTTTTTCGATAGGATATTCAAAAAGCACAGGCAATACTTTGTGTATTAACGAGCATTTTTGAATAATTATAGCGGGAAAAGAGCCGCTGAGAATTATGAATTCGATTTTACTCAGCGATTACCCTTATTAACGGAACATTGTACCGATACCTGCATCGGTAAGAAGCTCGATGAGGATAGAGTGTTCAATTCTGCCGTCCATAATAATTGCGTGCTTTACACCTCGTCTGACAGCTTCTACACAGCAGTCAACCTTCGGTATCATACCGCCTTTGATTACATTCTGCATCTTGAGTGCGGGTACTTCGCTCACATTAAGCTCTTTGATAAGTGTGCTTTCGTCATCTTTGTCACGGAGCAGACCTGTGATATCTGTCATAAGTATAAGGTTTTCTGCACCGAGTACTGCCGCGATGCGTGAAGCTGCAAGGTCAGCGTTTACATTGTATGTGTGATCGCCGCCTGCAACAGAAGAAATAACGGGGATATATCCGCTGTTAAGTACATCAAGTACGGGTTGGATGTTGATATCGGTAATATCGCCAACATAGCCTATATCTTTCTCACGGTGCTTGACAGCCTTTATCATACCGCCGTCAATACCGCAAAGGCCGATTGCCTTGCCGCCCTTCTGCTCAAGCAGTGCAACAAGGTCTTTGTTTACCTTGCCTGCAAGTACCATCTGGACTATTTCCATTGTCTCTTCGTCAGTGTAACGAAGTCCGTCAACAAATTTGCTCTCTTTATTGATTTTCTTCAGCATATCGTTGATTTCGGGGCCGCCTCCGTGGACGAGCACGACCTTGATGCCTACAAGCGAGAGGAGAACAATATCCTCCATAACAGCTTGCTTGAGGTCTTCATTTATCATTGCGTTGCCGCCGTATTTGATTACGACGATTTTGTTGTAATATTTCTGGATGTAGGGGAGAGCCTGCACCAGAATCTGTGAACGGTCAAAATTTGAAACTTCCATTTGTTACCTCTTATGAACGGTAGTCACCGTTGATTTTTACATAGTCGTATGTAAGGTCGCAGCCCCATGCAGTAGCCTCAGCACTGCCGTCGGAGAGTGTAATGTCGATAATAATTTCGTTTTCGAGAAGAATTGTCTTTGCAATATCTTCATCAAACTCAATGCCTGCACCGTTTCTACACACTGCAATAGTGCCCTTACAGCTCTTGAAGTCAACATCAACGCCGTTGATGTCAAGATCAGCACCTGAGTAACCGATTGCGCAGAGCACTCTGCCCCAGTTAGCGTCGGCACCGAACATTGCTGCCTTGAGAAGTGAGGAGTTGATAACGGACTTAGCTACTGTCTTTGCAGTGGGGATATCCTTTGCACCCTTTACGCAGCATTCGATAAGCTTTGTTGCACCCTCGCCGTCGCGTGCGATTTCGCGTGAAAGGTAACGAAGTGCCTCGAAGAGAGCTGCCTTGAATGTGTCGAATTCGGCACCCTCTTCTGTAATTTCACCGTTGCCTGCAAGACCTGATGCAAGGATTGAGCACATATCATTGGTTGATGTGTCACCGTCAACCGAAACCATATTGAAAGTGTCGCAGACAATAGCGTTGAGAGCTTTTTTGAGCATATCTGCACTGATTGCGGCATCTGTTGTGAGGAAGCAGAGCATTGTTGCCATATTGGGCATAATCATACCGCTACCCTTTGCCATACCGCCGATATAGCAGGTCTTGCCGTCAAGCTCAAACTTGACGCAGACTTCTTTTTCGTGTGTGTCTGTTGTCATAATTGCAACTGCTGCACTGTGACCGCCGTCACGGCTTAAACCATCCTTGAGTACGCCGATATGGCTTGCAATAGGCTCGATATTGATGGACGGGCCGATAACGCCTGTTGATGCTACAACGACGTCTTTGGCGCTGATTCCGAGTGCGTCAGCAGCGAGTGAGCACATAGCCTCAGCCTTTTCGATTCCGTCTGCAGCACAGGTGTTTGCAATACCTGAGTTGCAGATTATTGCCTGAGCGATACCGTTTTCGAGGTTAGCCGCAGTAACTCTGTTAGGTGCACCCTTTACGAGGTTGCTTGTGTGCATTGCCGCAGCTGTGCAGGGCTTCTCGCAGTAAACGAGTGCAAGGTCGTGCTTTGTTTTATTTTTTCTGATACCGCAGTGGATAGAGTTTGCAACAAAGCCAAGCGGTGTGGTAACTGTTCCTTTTATAAATGTCATTTGTTTGTTCTCCTTGAGTAATCGCTGATTGAAGCGGTTACCTTATTAAAATGCGGGGGGTACGAGGTTAAGTCCTGCGTTTTCATCAAGCCCCATAATCAGGTTCATATTCTGAATTGCCTGACCTGCGGCACCTTTGACCATATTGTCGATTGTTGATACAACAATCAGCGTGCCTGTGCGTGAGTCGATATGAAGAGAAATATCACACATATTTGTGAACTTAACGTTTCTGAGGTTGGCTGTTGCACCGTCAGGAAGCACGCGAACAAACTGCTCGTCAGCATACTTTGTTTCGTAAGCTGTGCGAATCTGCTCCTTGGTAACGCCTTCCTTGAGCTTGAGGTACATTGTAGATACGATACCTCTGTTTACGGGCAGAAGATGGGGTACAAAAGTAACCTTAATCTTCTTACCGCCGAGCTTTGAAAGAGTCTGCTCGATTTCGGGTGTGTGGCGGTGCATACCTACCTTGTAGGGTGAGAATGCCTCATTACAGTCGGGGTAGTGAGTTGTCTGGCTGAGACCTCTGCCTGCACCTGTTACACCTGACTTTGAGTCGATTATAACGCTGTCGGTTTCGACAAGGCCGTTAATAATTGCCGGAGCAAGACCAAGTGCCGCAGATGTCGGGTAACAGCCGGGGTTGGCAATTACGCTTACGCCTTCTGCTTTGTCTCTGAAAAGCTCGGGCACACAGTAAACAGCCTCTTTATGTATCTCGGGTTTGTCAAAAGGTTTCTGGTACCATTCGGTGTATTCTTCTTCGCTTTCAAGGCGGAAGTCTGCACCGAGGTCAATGAATTTTCTGCCCTTTTCAAGGCACTCTGCTGCAAGCGGCTCTGAAAGGCCGTGAGGCAGGCAGGCAAAAACAACATCGCTCATATCAACAGCTTCACTCTGGTTGATACATACCTTGTCGCAAAGGCCGAGGAATGACGGATATATGTCGCTTAGCTTCTGGCCTTCAAAGCTCTTGGAGCAAAGGGCAGTCAGCTCAACGTCGGGATGATTGAGGAGAAGGCGTACAAGCTCAGCACCTGCATAGCCTGTTGCGCCGATAACGGCAACTTTGATTTTCATAGTTTATCTTTCCTTATCAGGGTTATTTCTTGATTCTGTTGTTTACGCAGGTTTCAAGCTTGATAGCCTCGTAAACGTCTTCGTCGAAGAGCTCGCAAACACCTTGGTATTTTTCAAGGGGCAGTGTTTCGAGTGTCAGCTTTTCTTTGATGCAGAGAGCTACAAGCTCGCCTGTTGCCTTATATGCATCACGGAAGGGGAGGCCCTTGCCTACAAGATAGTCTGCACAGTCGGTAGCATTGATGAATCCTTCTGCTGCAGCACGGCGCATATTTTCAGGGATTACTTTCATTGTTTCAATCATCGGGTCAAGTGCTGTCATACACATCTTGACTGTGTCGATTGCATCGAAAATAGACTCTTTATCTTCCTGCATATCCTTGTTGTATGCAAGCGGCAAACCCTTCATAGCGGTGAGAAGTGCCATAAGGTCACCGAATACTCTGCCTGATTTACCTCTGATAAGCTCAGCAATATCGGGATTCTTTTTCTGCGGCATAATGCTTGAGCCGGTTGAGAATGCATCGTCAAGCTCGACGAATTTAAATTCCCATGAGCACCAGAGAATAATCTCTTCACAAAGACGTGAGAGGTGTACCATAAGAATTGAAAGTGCTGAAGCAATTTCAAGACAGAAGTCTCTGTCCGAAACGCCGTCGAGTGTGTTTTCAACTACACCGTCAAAGCCGAGAAGCTGTGCTGTCATAGCACGGTTTATAGGGTAGGTTGTGCCTGCAAGAGCACCGCTGCCAAGCGGTGAATAGTTCATTCGTGCCTTTGCATCGGCAAGTCTGCCCATATCACGCTCAAGCATACTCACGTAAGCGGAAAGCTGCATACAGAATGTGATTGGCTGTGCACGCTGAAGGTGAGTGTAGCCGGGCATGATTGTATTTTCGTTTTCATGTGCCTTGTTGAATATTGTATCTGTCAGGTGACGGAGCATATCCATAACCTCTTCGCATTCTTTGCGGAGAGTAAGGCGGATGTCGGTTGCAACCTGGTCATTACGGCTGCGGCCTGTGTGCAGGCGTCTGCCTGCGTCGCCTATACGGGCGGTGAGAGTCTGCTCGATAAATGTATGGATATCTTCTGCATCGGGGTCGATGAGAAGCTCGCCCGAAGCAATATCCTCCTTAATCTGCTTGAGACCGTTTATAATTTTTTCGCAGTCCTCAACGGGGATAATCCCCTGAGTGCCGAGCATTACTGCGTGTGCGATTGAGCCGTCTATATCTTCGCGGTACATACGGCTGTCAAATTTTATTGAAGAGTTAAAGTCGTTTGTTCTCTTGTCAGCTTCTTTTGCGAAGCGTCCTGCCCAGAGTTTCATTACATTTTCCTGCCTTTTATTATGTTCGAAAAAAACAACATTCGGGCGGAGAATTTCTCCGCCCTTGTTATTGTTGATTAAATTACTTGTTACGCTCAGCCTCGAGGATTGCACGAACCTTGATCGGAAGACCGAAGAGGTTGATGAAGCCTGCGGAATCCTTCTGGTCGTAAACTTCGTCTGCATCGAATGTTGCGAAGTCCTCACTGTAAAGTGTGTAGGGAGAAGTTACACCTGCGTTGATCATGTTGCCCTTGTAGAGCTTGAGCTTAACGTCGCCTGTAACAGTTTCCTGAGTCTTGTCAACAAATGCACTGAGTGCCTCACGAAGGGGAGTATACCACTGACCGAAGTAAACAAGCTCTGCGAAACGGAGAGCAACCATTTCCTTGTAGTGCTGTGTATCACGGTCGAGAGTGATTGTTTCGAGTACCTGATGTGCTTTGTAGAGGATGGAGCCTGCGGGATTCTCGTAAACACCACGTGACTTCATACCGACAAGTCTGTTTTCAACAAGGTCGCAAAGACCGATGCCGTTTGCACCGCCGATTTCGTTGAGCTTTGTGATCATCTCAACACCGCCCATCTTGACACCGTCAAGAGCTACGGGAACACCCTTTTCGAAGGAGATTGTAACATATGTGGCCTTGTCGGGAGCTGCTTCGGGAGCTACGCCCATCTCAAGGAAGCCTTCCTTGAGGTACTGGGGCTCGTTTGCGGGATCTTCGAGGTCAAGACCCTCGTGTGAAAGATGCCAGAGGTTCTTATCCTTGGAGTAGTTTGTCTCACGGTTAATCTTGAGAGGGATATTGTGAGCCTCTGCATACTCGATCTCTTCTTCACGGGACTTGATATCCCAGATTCTCCAGGGAGCAATAATCTGCATATCGGGAGCAAATGCCTTGATAGCAAGCTCAAAACGAACCTGATCGTTACCCTTACCTGTACAGCCGTGGCAGATAGCGTCTGCACCTTCAGCCTTTGCAATCTCAACAATTCTCTTAGCGATTACGGGACGAGCAAAAGATGTACCGAGGAGGTAATCCTTCTCGTAGACAGCGCCTGCCTTGAGTGTGGGGAAGATGTATTCGTTTACGAATTCTTCCTGAAGGTTTTCGATGTAGAGCTTGGAAGCACCTGTCTTGATAGCCTTTTCTTCAAGACCGTCGAGCTCTGTGCCCTGACCGACGTCACCGGATACTGCGATAACTTCACAGTTGTTGTAGTTTTCTTTGAGCCAGGGGATGATGATAGATGTATCAAGACCGCCTGAGTAGGCAAGTACTACTTTTTTAATTTCTTTCATGGTTTTTTCCTCTTTTCGGTAAAAATTAATTTTTATTCATACGACGTGTATTATTATACAGCAAATATACAGAAAATCAACTGTATTATTGCATAAATATACATCTTTTTATAACTTTTTTTGTGTAAATATGCATAAACCTTATTGTTTGCCTGTTGAACCGAAGCCGCCTGAGCCTCTTTCAGTCTCGTCAAACTCTGTAACTTCAACAGCAGGTGCGGTGCATACAGGCATAACTACGAGCTGAGCAATTCTTTCACCGGGTTGAATTGTATAGCTCTCTTCATACTGGTTGATAAGACCTACACAGATTTCACCTCTGTAGTCACTGTCAACGACACCGACACAGTTTGCAGGAGCAAGACCGTGCTTGATTGCAAGACCGCTGCGTGCAAATATCATAGCGGCATAGCCGCAGTCCTCAAGAGCAATTGCAAGACCTGTGGGGATAAGAGCGTGACCGCCTTTGTCGAGTGTTATAGGCTCATCAATACAAGCACAAAGGTCAAGACCGGCACTGCCCGATGTTGCACGCTGGGGGATTCTTGCGTTTTCTCTCAGCTTCTTGAATTTGATTTGGGTTATCATCAGAATATCACCTTTTCTGCATTCTGTCTGAGTATGAGACCGAGGAATTCATCAATGCTCATAGCGCCGATGTCACCTTCGCCTCTCTTGCGTACGCCGACTGTGCCTTCTTCGATTTCCTTGTCACCCATAACGAGCATATAGGGAATCTTCTCAAGCTGTGCCTCACGGAGTTTGTAGCCGAGCTTTTCGCTGCGGCAGTCAGCCGTGACACGAAGACCTGCTGCGGCAAGCTTATCGACAAGTGCGTTTGCTGCTTCGTGATGTCTGTCAGCAATAGGCATAATTCTTACCTGCTCGGGTGCAAGCCATACGGGGAATGCACCTGCATATTTCTCGATAAGAAGAGCAAGTGTACGCTCATAACAGCCGATAGAAGTACGGTGGATGATGTAGGGATTCTTCTTTGTGCCGTCTGCATCAACGTATTCCATACCGAATTTTTCTGCGAGCATCTGGTCAATCTGGATTGTGATGAGTGTATCTTCCTTGCCGTGAACGTTCTTGATCTGAATGTCAAGCTTCGGACCATAGAAAGCAGCTTCGCCGATACCGACTTTGTACGGGATTTCAAGGTGGTCAAGAATCTTTGCCATAATACCCTGAGCTTCATCCCACTGCTCAACCGTACCGATGTACTTATCTTTATCGTCGGGATCCCACTGTGAGAAACGGTAAGAAACGTCCTCGTAAAGGCCGAGAGTTTTGAGCATATAGATTGCAAGCTCAAGACAGCCTTTAAACTCGTCTTCAAGCTGCTCGGGAAGGCACATAAGGTGACCTTCGGAAATTGTAAACTGACGTACACGGATAAGACCGTGCATCTCGCCGCTGGATTCGTTTCTGAAAAGTGTTGATGTTTCGTTGTATCTTAAAGGCAGATCACGGTAGGAGCGTGCTCTGTTGAGGTATGCCTGGTACTGGAAAGGACAGGTCATAGGACGGAGTGCAAATACCTCATCATCCTTTTCCTCGTCACCGAGTACGAACATACCGTCCTGATAATGATCCCAATGACCTGAAACCTTGTAAAGATCGCTTTTAGCCATATAGGGAGTTTTTGTGAGAAGCCAGCCCCTCTTCTGCTCCTCGTCCTCAACAAAACGCTGAAGCAGCTGAATGATTCTTGCACCCTTGGGGAGAAGAATCGGCAGACCCTGGCCGATAATATCTGAGGTTGTGAAGAGCTCAAGCTCACGGCCGAGCTTATTATGGTCACGCTTCTTAGCTTCTTCAATTGCTTCAAGGTGAGCATCGAGATCAGCCTGCTTTGTGAAAGCTGTACCGTAAATACGCTGAAGCATCTTGTTCTTGGAGTCGCCTCTCCAGTAAGCACCTGTTGCGGATGTGAGCTTGAAAGCCTTTACTCTTGATGTGTCGGGAATATGGGGACCTGCGCAAAGCTCGTCAAACTCGCCCTGCTTGAAGAATGAGATGTTCTCACCCTTGTCAGCATGCTCCTTGATAAGTTCGACCTTATAGATTTCGCCCTTCTCTTCCATCATTGCAATAGCATCTTCGGGAGAAAGCTCGTATCTTTCGAGAGCAAGACCTTCTTTGACAATCTTCTTCATCTCAGCCTCGATTTTATCGAGTACTTCGGGAGTGAAGGAAACATCACAGTCAAAATCATAATAGAAGCCGTTATCGATAGCAGGACCGATAGCAAGCTTTGCCTGCGGATAAAGTCTCTTGACAGCCTGTGCAAGAATGTGGGAAGCGGTGTGGCGGAATGCCTTCTTGCCTTCCTCATCATCAAATGTGAGAATTTCAACCTGAGCGTCTGCATCAAGTGCTGTACGAAGGTCGCAGACTTCACCGTTTACTCTGGCAACGCAAGCCGCCTTATAAAGACCCATGCCGAGGCTTTTAGCGATATCGGCAACGGTAGTGCCGTTTTCGTACTCCTTAACAATGTTGTCTTTGAGTGTTACGTTAATCATCGTTTTTCATCCTTTCTGAAAAATAAAAAACTTCACCTTGTACAAATAAGTACAGGGTGAAGTACAATTTGCTATACTCCACGGTTCCACCCGTGTTGCGTAAAAATCAATTACGCCGCTTTTTAAGCCTTAACGCAGCTTGTACGGCACAGCTTATTTGACTTGAGTCAACTTCGCAGGCACTCGGCAGTGGTCGTCATCGGGGTCGAATATCCGCCTCACAGCATATAGCGGACTCTCTGAAATCAGCCTTGTCGATGCACATTCTGCTTCAACGCTTTATATTATAATATATAACAAAGAGAATATAACACTTTTATTTTAATATGTCAATAGTAAAAATCAGTTTCTGTATACCTTAATTACCTGCTTGCGGCAGTCGATTTCGGTAATCTTGTAAGCACCGCCGTATTCACCGTCAAGAGTCCAAGCAACTTTGTCTGCTTTACTCTCGATAACAAAGTGGCTGCCCTTGGTAAGTGTAAACATATCCTCGTTGTAAGTATGGTCAATAAGCAATTCTTTTGCGCGTGATGTCCACATTTTTACACCGTGAGGCATCTGGGCGAGATTGAGCTCAAACAAACCGTCGTCAAAGTCGATATCCTCACGCTGATATTTGATTATACCGCCGATGTTGAGTGAACTTGAAATTGCACCGAATGCGTATTCACCCTCGTAAACATCATTGTCACATTCAATTCTCATCGGAATAGGCTTGAAGCCGATAAGCTCCTTAAGACCTGAAGCAACGTAGGCAGAGTAGCCGAAAAGATTCTTTGACCACTGTGAAGTGTTGTACGAGCATTTGGTGAAAACACCAAACGAAGCTGTATAGCAGAAAAAACGGTCATTGTTCATCTGACCCATATCGTGCAGCTTAGGTTCTACAGTACGGATAAGCTCGATTGCCTTAGGAGCATTTGTGGGAATGCCGAGGCTGTGAGCAAAGTCATTTGTTGTACCGCTGGGAATGTAACCGAGAGGCACGTCAACACCTGACTGAAGTATGCCGTTGACGGTTTCGTTAAATGTACCGTCACCGCCTCTGCAGACAATAAGGTCAAACTGTCCGGCCATATTTCTTGCATATTCCGTTGCATCGCCACGTTTATGTGTGGTGAAAACAGTTGTTTCATAACCTGATCTTGTGAATTCATCTGCAATATCAAGCAGCTGATTGCGTACAGTAAGTCTGCCGGAGCAGGGGTTGATGATGACAAGTACTTTTTTCCCTTTGTTATTACTCATTGAAGCACATCCTTAATTATTGATTACGGTAAGCTCTTTGGGTGTGGAGGTGAGGTTTTCACAACCGTCTTCGGTTATCAGAAGCATATCCTCAATTCTTACACCGAATTTTTCGGGGATATATATGCCGGGTTCTGCTGTGATTATATTGCCTTCACGCAGAGTATAATCGCTTTTGGGTGATACGGTGGGCTCTTCGTGAATTTCAACACCTACACCGTGACCGGTTGAATGGCCGAAATATTTTCCATAGCCTGCTTCTTCTATAACGTTTCTTGCAGCAAAATCGACATCTTTCGCAGCGACACCTGCGGCAGCCTTTTCGATTGCTGCCTGCTGTGCCTCGAGCACTATGCCGTATACCTCAGCCATCATATCGTTGGCTTCGCCCATTGCTACAGTACGTGTCATATCGCTGTGGTAACCGTTTACAACTGCACCGAAATCCATTGTAACAAAATCGCCAAATTCAATTTTTTTATCAGTAGGCACTCCGTGGGGCTGAGAAGTCTTTTTGCCGCTTACAACTATTGTGTCAAAAGATACCTTTTCTGCACCGTTACGCAGCATATAGAAGTCGAGTGCGAGTGCAACCTCTTTTTCTGTCATACCGGGCTTTATGTATCTTATAGCGTTTTCGTAAGCTGCGTTTGCTATCGCTTGGGCAGCTTTGATGTTTTTTACTTCATCTTCACGCTTTGCACTGCGCAGGTAACGTATCCATTTATCAAACCTGCTGTCAAAAACGGCGTTGAAATTTTCTGCTTTGAACATCTTACTGTATTCACGCAGACCGCTGACAGTTACATAATTTGCTTCGAGCGCAATATTGGAGCAGTTGAATTTTTTGAGATATTTGGGAATCTGCACCTTTGCATCTGTAAGCAGTACAACATCGCAACAGTCTATCTGAGCCTGTGCAGCTTCGATATATCTGCTGTCGGTCAGGAATACGTTGCCGTTTTTTGATACTATAAGGTAGCCGTTGTCGGCATTGAAACCGGTAAAATACTGCCTTGAAGCAGGGTTTTCTATGATGCCGCCATCAATATCCTTGGGCAGCATTTGTGTAAGTTCATACAGTTCCATAGGTTACACTCCGTTTTTTCTGCGCTCAAATTCTTCGAGCAACTCTTTTTCGCCGTCTCTTGCTTTTTTGAAATAAAATTTAAATATTTTTTCGTCTCTTGCTCTGTCGGTGAATATTGCCGTTGCACCTGCTGTGTTAGCGGCAAGCATATCGGTTTTCAGCTGGTCGCCGACCATAGCAAGCGAATCTATAGGTAAGCCTAACTTTTCGGCTGCACGAAGCAGACCGTCGGGCTTAGGTTTCTTTGCGCTGTATATATATTCTTTGATGCCGAGTCGTTTAGCCGTAACATAAACCCGCGGTGCTATTGCGTTTGAAACAATAACAAGCGGAATACCCTCACTATGCATACGCTGCACCCACTCCTTGACACCGGGTAGGGGAGTAAGCGTTTCATCGTATATGAGTGTGTTGTCAATATCCAGCAAAAGTCCTTTAATACCTTTTTGCTTTAAAAAGTCAGCAGTTATGTCACATACGCTTCTGAAACGGTATTTCGGCATATAGCGGTCATCAAGCATAGTTATAATCCTTTGAAAATAATATGTAGCTTTTAAAGAAAAAAGACGGGCGTTGTTGCCCGTCTTTCGGTTCTTACTTATACTTGCGCTTGCGAGCAGCCTCTGACTTCTTCTTTCTCTTTACAGAAGGCTTTTCATAGTGTTCTCTTTTGCGAACTTCCTGAATAACACCATCTCTGGAGGTCTGTCTCTTGAACCTTCTGAGTGCGCTGTCCAAGGATTCGTTTTCTTTAACTTCTACTTTACTCATTAACTATTCCCTCCCTCCGCAATTTGCAGGGGCAAATTTCTCATTGTATAGATTGCATTATACAACAGATACTTACAACTTGTCAACAAGTTTTTTAAGATATTGGAATAAAATTTTCGAATTATATCTGTTTGAAACCGATTTTCTTCATGCACTTGTCAAGTGTACGCTGTGCAAGGCGTGATGCGCTTGCGGCACCCTTTGCCATACATTCGTTGACGTATGCTGTATCTGCAATAATTCTCTTGTAGTTTTCCTGCAGGGGACGAAGCTCTTCTACAACAGCTTCACCAACAGCAACTTTGAAATCGCCGTAGCCTTTGCCAGCAAACTCATTTTCGATTTCTTCATAGCTCTTGCCTGTGCAGCAGGAGTAAATTGTCATCAGGTTGTTGATACCGTCTTTGCCGTCTGCATAGCGTACGCAGGCATCGGAGTCTGTAACGGCACTTTTGAACTTTTTCATTATTACATTAGGCTCATCAAGTACTGAAACGGATGCCTTGGGGTTGGGGTCTGACTTAGACATCTTTGATGTCGGGTCCTGAAGTGAAGTAATCTTCGCACCCTTTTTGCCTATGAAAGGCTCAGGCATTGTGAATGTGTTACCGTGGATGCCGTTGAATCGGTCCGCAATATTTCTTGTCAGCTCAAGGTGCTGTTTCTGGTCTGCACCGATGGGCACAAAGTTAGCTTGATAAAGAAGGATATCTGCTGCCATAAGTGTCGGGTATGAGAAAAGACCGACGTTGATGTTGTCAGCGTGCTTCTGGCTCTTGTCTTTGAACTGAGTCATTCTTGAAGCCTCGCCAAACTGTGTATAGCAGTTGAGAAGCCATGCAAGCTGTGAGTGCTGCGGCACGTGACTCTGCATAAATACTATGCTCTTATCGGGGTCAAGACCGTTTGCAAGAAGCAGAGCAAACATTTCTGTTGACTGCTTTCTGAGCATAGCAGGCTCCTGACGGACAGTTATTGCGTGAAGGTCGGCGACGCCGAAAAGGCAGTCGTAATCTTCACTCATAGCCTTCCAGTTTTTGAGCGCACCGAAATAGTTGCCTATTGTGGGCACTGCTGTAGGCTGTATAAGACTTAATACGCGGGGCTTACGCTCCGGAGCTTTGTTTTCCATTTTTGTTTCTCCGTTAAATTAATATTCTTTTGCAATATCTGCAAGTATGTTTACACCCTTGATGATTGCTTCATCGCTCGGTGTAGAGAAATTCATTCTGAAGCACTGTGTTGTAGCTGTCATATCGCCGAGGAAAGCTGAACCGGGTACGATTGTAACCTTGTTGTCAAGTGCTTTTCTGCAGTACTCTGCCATCGGGATATTATCGTTGAGTTTACACCATACAAACAGACCGCCCTCGGGACGTGTGTATGAAACATAGTCGAGTAATTTTTCTTCAACGAGGTCACACATAAGGTTGAGCTTTGAACGGTACATATCTCTGATTTTGTTGATGTGCTCGTCAATATCGTATCTCTTCATCCACTCGTCAACGAGAATCTGTGAGAATACGGGTGTATGTACATCGGAAACCTGCTTGCCTACAGTCATTTTTGCAACAACGGGAGCGGGAGCTACGCAGTAGCCTACGCGCACACCGGGTGCGAGAATTTTTGAGAATGAACCTGCATAAATAACGATGCCGTCTGTGTCAAGGCTCTTTATCTGCGGTACATCTTCACCTGTTACACGAAGCTCACCGTAGGGGTTGTCTTCAAGAATCATAACGCCGTACTTCTTTGCAAGCTCGTATAAAGCCTTACGCTTCTCAAGGCTCATTGTGATTCCCGAAGGATTCTGGAAATTGGGTATTGTATAGATAAATCTTACATTTTTCTGTGTCGTGAGTGCTTCTTCAAGCTTTTCGATATTGATACCGTCGCTGTCGACAGGTACACCGCAGAGGTTAGCGCCGAATGAGCGGAAAGCGTTGAGTGAGCCGACGAATGAAGGCTCTTCACAAATAACCGTGTCCCCGGGGTTTACAAGCACTTTTGTTGCAAGGTACATTGTCTGCTGTGAGCCTGATGTAATAATCAGTTCATCACTCTCTGTACCGATTCCGTATCTATCTTTGCTGAAATTACGAAGAGTTTCGCGAAGGGGAGCATAACCCTCGGTAATACCGTACTGGAGTGCGGTGAGTGCGTGGTCGGCAAAAATGTCCTTTGCAATCTCTGCGATTTCAGCAGCAGGGAAAGATTCGGGAGAGGGATTACCTGCGGAAAACGGGATGATTCCGGGCACACCGTTGTATTTGAAAAATTCTCTGATAAGAGAAGGCTGCAGAGTAGATATGCAGTCAGCAAAATTATATTCCATTGTTTCTACACTTCTTCCGTTTAATTTTATTCTTCTGTATTTTCTTCGTCTTCCGCGGTTTCTCCGTCTACGGTTTCATCCGTTGTGTCTTCCGTCGGGTTTTCAGGTAAGGTTGCCGGTACTGTTGCCTGCAGTGTTACATTCGGCTCTGCATTTTCGGGTGCATCGGTTGCCTGCATTGCACTTATGTAGTAGCCGTTGCTGCTTTCACGCAGTGTTACCTTTACATATTTGCTCGGTTCAGGCTGAATGAAGTTACCTGCTTCATCCTGTGCCCATGCTTCTGCTGCAAGGTAGCCGACAGTGAGTACGACTGTGTTTGATGTCTTGTCAATCTCGGTTACTTTAGGTGTGTATATCGGCACTGTACCTGCAGAGGTGACAAGATAACAACGACTCTGCTCATTGAAAGTGAATTCGTCAAAGTGTCCCTTGACGCCTATATGTGTCGGTACAACATCGGTGCCGAACAGCTTTGTGAATTCTTTTTCAACATCTTCGGCAGGTATCATAATGTTACCCTGGTCGTCTGTCTCGTACTTACCTGGATAAATTTCGTCGTTTTTGATAATGCTCCATACTGCACAGACAGTTAACTGATTTAAGTCGGCTGCAGATACGTCATCAAACATTTCGGGGTCATACATTACGACCGGGATAAGCATTTTTTCGTATTCTAATTTTTTTTCCGAGTTATCAGTCAGCTCTTTTATTGCGTTTATGCCGGAGCCTACAGCAAAAACAACACCGATAATTGCGAAAATAATTATTGTAAGTCCGAGCGGAAAAGCGAGCTTGTTCAGAGCTTTTCTTTTATTTACTTTATCTTTTTTATTCTCTTTTGCCATTTGTTTGTCTTCCTTTCGGTCAGGTTGCGGCAAGTGCAATCATTACCGGCATTGTAATAATCGAGAAAAAGCTGACGAGGGCAACTGTTTTTGAAGCAGTACCTGTGTCAAGATTATATTTACCTGCGAAGATTACGGTGTTGTTGGCACAAGGTGCAGAAGCTGATACAGCAATTGCGGTTGCAAGTACGGTTGGGATGTTGAACAGCTTGAATGCACCAATCATAATCAGCGGCACAGCAATCAGCTTGACGATGCCGACAAGATAAATGTATTTGTCGGTAAACATTGTTTTGAGGTCGGTGTGAGCAATATATGTGCCGAATATGAGCATCGCAAGCGGAGTGTTGAGCACGGCAAGGCTGCTGATGGGTGTTGCAATAACAGTAGGTAATTCAACACCGAAAAGATAAAGCGGCAGACCGATTGCTACACCGATTGTGCCGGGGTTGATAAACAGCTTCTTGAAGTCGAAACCGCCTTTTTCTGCCCCGATAATATATATGCCGTGGGTAAAGGAAAAAATGTTAAATATCATAATTACCGCAGAGCAGTAGAAAGTGCCTTGCGGACCGAGTACAGCCTGAGCAAGCGGCAACGCCATATAGCCGCAGTTGCCGTATATGCAGGCGTAACGGTAAATACCTGCCTTGGTATTTTCTGCTTTACGGAAAAACGGAAATACAAGAACAAGTACAATTCCTATCACATGTATTACAACGCCAAGCAGTGCTGCAATACCAAAGTTTTTAAGGTTTTCGGGTGAGTTATCAATTGAAAGAAAGCTGTTGACAATAACCAGCGGCGTTACAATGTAAAAAAGAAGGTTAGTGTTGAGCTTTGATGCCTTTTCGGTGTAAAGTCCGCATTTGTCGGCAAAGAAACCCACTGCGATAAGAATATAAAGTATAAATACTTGTTGTGCTGTAGTCAGCAGATTCTGAAGAAACAAGTGAAAGCAAACCTCTCGTTAATTATTCTCTTTTGCCTTTACTGTTGTTGTTTGGTAAAGGAAAAGCGGTATGAAAACTGCAAGTGCAAGGTCACAAGGCTCAAAGCCGTATCCGTTGACAATAAGTTCAGAATGACCTATAACCATAAGGAAAATTCTCGGTACACTGACGATGAATGCGGTGATTGCAGCAGGAAGACCGCAGCCGAAAAGACGCCATGCAACGGATTGGGGTGAAACGTTTGTTACTATCTGAGCGAATGCGATAAAGAACATTATCATAAACACGGTCATAATAAGCTCAAGCAGAAGGTCAGAAATGTTTACAAAGCTTATTTTTTCAAGAAATCTGTAAACTATTCTGCATATAGCCCATATTGCAGGTGCAGCAGAAATAATTTTACACGATGAAAGCACGGAACTTTTTTTGAAGCAAGAGATTGCGTATATGATAAAGAAGAAAGCTGTAAGTACAGCAAAAAGTGCTTCAAGTGCGAGCGGTGCAGCACCGGATTTTGTAAGGTAAGATGTGTAACCACCGTGCTCAAAAGCAGAATACTTGCTGTTGATTACCGTGAAAGCAGAAAAACTGTTAACAGCGTTAAATATAATGGTCATAGCTGTTACAGCAGCAACAATGCCAAGTGATTTGCTTGTTGCAAAGACATTGCGTGCACGGTTAGCCTTGCTGTTAAGAAAGCTGAGCACCATCAGTAAAAAGATTACCGCAGCGCCGATTCCGTAAAACAGCGGTATTGTGAAATTGGTTTCTTTAAAAAATCCTGTTTCCGGCTCAATAAGAGATGTTACCTGATATACACGAAGCGGCAACAGAGCACAAAGACTCAGTGCAGATATAGCGACAAGTGCACTCGGCTCGGGCTTTGAAAGGCTGCCCTTTATTTTTTTCATTATATATAATACCTCCGATTGATGATAGGTGAAGGCTTGGTGTTATTTGAGAACTGCACGAGCCTCGCTGGGGATATACTTGTCGGGATGCTTGACATTTTCGTCAGTACGCTTGTCAAGTGCGATGTAGTGATAGGGCAGAGCAACATTTTTGTATGCAGGGCGGATGATACGCTTGCCTGTTGTAAGTTCTTCAATTCTGTGAGCAGCCCAGCCTGCCATACGTGATACAGTAAACATGGGCGTGAAAAGGTCCTCGGGAATACCGAGCATATCATAAATAAGACCTGAGTAAAGGTCGACATTTGCACAGATAGGCTTCATATCACCTTTGATTGAACGGAAGATATCGGGAGTAAGCTCTTCTATTAGCTCAAGCTGGCGGAATCTTCTTTCAAATTCTTCGCTGAATATGAAGTTGCGTGCAGCTTCCTTGAGAAGCTCTGCTCTCGGGTCGGACATTGTGTAGATTGCGTGACCCATACCGTATACGAGACCTGAGCGGTCGCCTGCTTCCTTTCGGATAATCTTTGCAATATAGTCGGCAACTTGCTTTTCGTCTGTTATATCGTCAATCTCTTCTGCCATAAGTGTGGTCATTTCCTTGACCTTTATGTTTGCACCGCCGTGCTTGGGACCTTTGAGCGAGCCGATACCTGCAGCGATTGCAGCATATGTGTCGGTACCGGAAGATGTGAGTACACGTGTAGAGAATGTAGAGTTGTTACCGCCACCGTGCTCTGAATGGAGCATCAGGCAAAGGTCAAGGAGTTTGGCTTCTTCGTCAGTGAAAAGTCTGTCTGAACGGAGTGTACGCAGAATTGACTGCGCTGTGCAAAGCTCACGTTTGGGCTGGTGGATATACATACTCTTTTTGTAGTAATGGCGACGTTTTACCTGATATGCATAGCTCATAATTGAGGGAAGCTGTGCGATGAGCTGAATGCACTGACGCAGTACGTTTTCGGTTGCAATATCGTCAGGGTTATCGTCGTATGAGTAGAGTGCCATTACAGAGCGAGCCATTTTATTCATAATGTTGGGAGACGGAGCCTTCATAATCATATCTTCAATGAAGTCTTCGGGAAGCTCACGGCATTCAGCAAGTATATTGCTGAATTTTGCAAGCTGTGCAGGTGTAGGAAGTGCACCGAAAATAAGAAGCCATACAACCTCTTCAAAACCGAAGCGGTCTTCCTTACGGCAGCCCTCTACAATTTCTTTTACATCAAGGCCGCGGAATTTAAGTTTACCGGGACGGGGCACACGCTCACCGTCTTCAATGTAGTAGCCGTCAACGCTGCAGATTTTTGTAAGGCCTGCCATAACGCCTGTACCGTCTGCATTTCTGAGGCCGCGTTTGACGCCGAATTTAGTGTAATCATCAGCTTCGATTCTGTCATTTATCTGTATTTCGTTGCATAAGCTTATAAGGGAATCGTTGCTGATGGGGGACATATATCTTGCCATATGTCATTTCTCCTTTCCTTTGAGAATGCTATAAAAAAGCATATACCTATACTTATACAATATTATTGAGAATACATTATACTATATACTTATTACAAAAGTCAATCATTATTAATTAAAGTGAGGAATAAAAAATGGGAATTTACAAGTTTATTGCCGTAGTAATCGCTCTTGCAATGATACTTATGCCGCTTGTTGCGGTTAACGGCGGTCAGACAGCGGGCGGGACAACCCCACCGACCACGGCTTTGACGCAAAATTATGCCGGCGGAGAAAATCAAGAAGCGGTGAAAGTGTTTATGTCACAGGATGACCTTGTGCTTAGTATAACGGTGCAGGAATACCTTGTCGGTGTGCTTGCTGCAGAGATGCCGCCTGCCTATCATGAACAGGCACTCAAAGCACAGGCGGTTGCTGCTTATACTTATCTTTTGTGTAAAAAATCCGAGCAGGAATCAACCCCGGATGCATCGCTTAAGGGTGCGTATCTGACAAATGATTCATCTACGCACCAAGGTTATCTTACCGAAGAGCAGCGAAGAGAAAAATGGGGCGATAAGGCTGACAGTTATGAGAAAAAACTTCAGAAAGCGGTAAGTGAAGTAAACGGCAAGGTTATAACATATAACGGTAAGCCGATTATTGCTGCTTTTCACGCAAACAACGGCGGTGTCACACACAGTGCAAAAACAGTATGGGGCGGTGATGTGCCTTACCTGCAGAGTGTAACCAGTGCAGGGGACAAACTCTCGCCCGATTGCGTCAAAACCGTTGCAATTACTCCGCAACAGTTTTCACAGTCGGTATCTTCGCTTGACGGTTGTGAATTGAGCGGTGAGGCAAGCGGATGGATCGGTAAAATAAAAAAAGACTCACACGGTTACGTGGAGTCTGTAGAGGTTGGAGGGAAAACATACAGCGGTATGACTCTGCGTGATGCTGCAGGTCTGCGCTCGGCAGTTTTTACCTGTGAATATAAAGACGGCAATCTGCATTTTACAACAGAGGGCTACGGCCATGGTGTCGGTATGAGTCAGTACGGCGCTGATTATATGGCACGGCAGGGCAGTACGTGGGAAGAGATACTTAAACATTATTATAAAGGTGTGCAGATAGAAGATAATTGATTAATTATGAGACGGAATTTGTTTTTGTGTAGGGCAGGGGCTTGCCCCTGCTGCCGTAAAAAGAGATATGCCGATATTAGTTGCAATAAAAAAGCTGTCCCACCCGAGAGTGAGACAGCTTTGCTGTTTATATCTTATTTGTTGAGGTTTGCACGGAGAGTTGCAAGCTCGTTTGCAAGAGTTTCGGGAAGTGTGTCGCCAAACTTGCTGTAGAACTCTTCGATACCTGCTGTCTCTGCGTTCCAGAGATCCTTGTCAACATCAAGCATAGCCTTGAGTGTGTCAACAGAAACCTCGTCCTCAATACCCTCAAGGTTGATATCCTCAGCCTTGGGAACGTAACCGATAGCAACTTCGTCAGCGTCTACCTTGCCGTCGCAACGGTCAAGAATCCACTCAAGAACACGAAGGTTGTCGCCAAAGCCGGGCCACATGAAGTTGCCTTCATCGTCCTTACGGAACCAGTTAACGTTGAAGATTTTGGGAGCCTTGTCAGCGTCGAGTGTTTCACCGATGTTAATCCAGTGCTGCCAGTACTCACCCATGTTGTAACCACAGAAGGGAAGCATAGCCATGGGGTCGCGGCGGACAACACCGACAGCACCTGCTGCGGCAGCTGTTGTTTCGGAAGCCATGATTGAGCCTACGAATACACCGTGGTTCCAGTCACGTGACTGATATACGAGGGGAGCAAGCTTTGCACGTCTGCCGCCGAATACGATAGCGGAGATCGGTACGCCTGCGGGGTTCTCAAACTCGGAGCTGATGCAGGGGCAGTTTACAGCGGGAGCTGTGAAACGGCTGTTGGGATGTGCACCCTTCTCTTCGCTCTCCTGGCCGTTCCAGGGGTTGCCCTTCCACTCCATAGCGTTTGCAGGAGGATTCTTGTCGAGACCTTCCCACCATACTGTGTTGTTGTCAAGGTTGTGAGCAACGTTGGTGAAGATTGTGCCCTTCATTGTAGCTGCAAGAGCGTTGGGGTTGGACTTGTTGTTTGTGCCGGGAGCAACGCCGAAGAAGCCGTTTTCGGGGTTGATAGCATAGAGTCTGCCGTCCTCGCCCTTGCGGATCCAGGAGATATCGTCACCTACGCACCATACCTTGTAGCCCTTCTCAAGGTAAGCTTTGGGAGGAATGAGCATAGCAAGGTTTGTCTTGCCGCAAGCTGAGGGGAATGCAGCACAGATATACTTAACTTCGCCGTCGGGCTTTTCAACACCAAGGATGAGCATATGCTCAGCCTGCCAGCCTTCTTTCCAGCCCTGGTAGGAAGCGATACGGAGTGCGAAGCACTTCTTGCCGAGAAGAACGTTTCCGCCGTAACCTGAGTTAACGGAGATGATTGTGTTGTCCTGCGGGAACTGGCAGATATATCTCTTCTCTTCATCGATTTCACACTTGCAGTGGAGACCGCGTACCCAGTCGTTGCTGTCGCCAAGTGCCTCGAGAACCTTTGTGCCTACTCTTGTCATGATAACCATGTTGAGAACAACATAGATAGAGTCTGTAAGCTCGATACCGATCTTGGAGAAACGGCTGCCTACGGGGCCCATTGAGTAGGGGATAACGTACATTGTTCTGCCCTTGTATGAATCCTTTGCAATGCTGTAAAGCATCTCGTATGCTTCAGCGGGATCCATCCAGTTGTTTGTGGGGCCTGCAAGCTCCTTTGTGGGAGCACAGATGAATGTTCTGCCTTCAACACGAGCAACGTCGTTGACAGCTGTTCTGTGAAGGTAGCAATCGGGAAGAAGATCCTGGTTGAGCTTGATCATTT
Organism: Acutalibacteraceae bacterium; assembly: GCA_045536235.1. GTDB lineage: Bacteria > Bacillota > Clostridia > Oscillospirales > Acutalibacteraceae > UBA8612. The sequence continues at coordinate 30,215 of JAZSND010000011.1, forward strand.
CGCCTGTGGAGCAAGCTTCTGCTCTGAGTGCATCGATCTGCTCCTGAGAACCGTCAATCCAGACGATTTTGTCGGGCTTTACAAGCTCGACCTTTTCCTCAATCCAGGAGAGAACGCTTTTATTGTTTGTGAGATTTGCCATGGTTTGTTGACTCCTTTCGATATTGCACTTGAAATAAAAAATCCTTTATAAATATATATTATTTTTGCCGAAACTGCAATCTAAAATACGCCAAACATTTGTGGTAATTCCGGCAAATTTTGGTTTATTTTGCTAAACCTTTAGATCTGCTTAAGAAGCGGACCGATGCCCTTGATTGCTCTGGGGATATCCTTGACGATAAGACGGATGCCGCCCTTTTTGCCGCTGAGCCATTTTACAAGACCTTCAGCCATCTGCTCGCTGAATACGCCGCCGCTCATGCTGATGAAATCACGGAACGGTGTCTGCATTGCGATTGCCTGAGCAAAGCCTGCAGGAATAAGTGTTGTGAGAAGTTTGTAGAAGCGTTTACCGTTCTTTGTGTGTGCACAGCTCTCGAATGTATCCTGAATGCCGAGCTCTCTGTTGGGGTCGTAGTTTGTGGGCGGAAGCTCTCTGCCGAGCACTGCAACAAACTGCTCTGTGGGAACATCCTGAACATTACCTGTGTAGTAGAGAGGAGCTACCTGTGAGTAGTCGGGGATATTCTCTGTTGTGCCGTTGACTGTAACTGTTGCTTTGAGCTTGATATCGGCACTGGAAGCACCTACGAGAATATCAAATTCACCTGTTTCAACACACCAGTCATTGATGTTTACGTTGTAGAAAGCAAATGCACGCTTGCAAAGCTCAATTTCAACTTCCTTGCTCTCGCCGGGCTCAAGCCATATCTTCTTGAAGCCTTTAAGCTCCTTGACGGGACGGTAGATTGTACTCTCTTTATCAGCAACATAAAGCTGTGCAATTTCGTAACCTGCAACAGCACCGGTGTTTTTAACTGTAAATGTGACCTTAAGAGTTTCGTCATCGTTCATTGATGTTTTGTCAAGCTTGATGTCGGAATACTCAAAGGTTGTGTATGAAAGGCCGAAACCGAAGGGATAGCGTACAGCCTTGTCAGCTTTTTCGTAGTATCTGTAACCGATGTAAATGCTCTCGCGGTATTCAACGCTTGCAGGGTTGCCGGGGAAGTTTTTAACTGCAGGTGTATCTGCATATATAATCGGATATGTTTCGGGAAGCTTACCGCTTGGGTTGACCTTACCGCTGATGATGTCGGCAACTGCGCCTGCGCCTGCCTGACCGCCGAGATAAGAGTTGAGAATTGCGGAAACAGAGTCGTTCCAAGGCATTGCAACGGGTGAGCCGCCTGCAAGTACTACAACTACATTCTTGTTTACCTTTGCAATCTCTTCAACGAGTTTGTCGTGAGCTGCAGGAAGATTCATGTGGCTTCTGTCAAAGCCTTCAGCTTCGTATTCGTCTGTAAGACCGATGAAGAGTACGACAACTTCGCTTGTTGCTGCAAGTGAAGCAGCCTGTGCGATAAGTGCTTCGTTCTTCTTTGCTTTCTTGTTGGAAAGTTCGTAGCCCTGAGCAAATTCAACTGCGTAACCGAGTTTCTGGATTTCTTCAAGAGCGTTGTCGAGCTTTGTGGGGTTGATGTGAGAGCTGCCTGCACCCTGGTATCTGGGAGTTCTTGCGAGCTCGCCGATAACGGCAATCTTCTTGTCTTTGCCAAGAGGAAGGATGCCGTTGTTCTTGAGAAGTACCATAGAGTTTGCGGCGATTTCTCTTGCAAAGCTCTGATCGTCAAAATCGTTGTAAGCATAGTTCTTCTGTGCACCGTCAGCAATTTTGCCGATGAGCTTAAGTACGTTTCCTGCTCTTTCGTTTACTACTTCTTCGCTGAGCTCACCGCTCCTGACTGCGTCAACAATCTTCTTTGCACCTGCACCTGCTGATGAGGGCATTTCAAGGTCGTTACCGTTCTTGAGGCCGAGTACTCTGTTGTTTACTGCGCCCCAGTCACTTACAACTACGCCGTCAAAGCCCCACTCTTTACGCAGAATATCAAGCTGTGTGTGCTTGTTTTCAGAGCCATGGGAGCCGTTGATTTTGTTATACGAGTTCATAACAGTCCAAGGCTGAGCCTTCTTAACTGCTATTTCAAATGCTGTAAGGTAAATTTCGCGCAGAGCTCTTTCGTCAACAACAGAGTCGCAAGTCATTCTGCGTGTCTCCTGGCTGTTTGCACAGAAATGCTTGAGTGATGTGCCGACACCCATTGACTGAACGCCGTTGATGAAGCCTGCTGCAAGCTCACCTGCGAGGATCGGGTCTTCTGCGAAGTATTCAAAGTTTCTGCCACAGAGGGGAGAACGCTTCATATTGATACCGGGGCCGAGAAGTACGCCGACTTCTTCTTTAAGACATTTCTTTCCGAGTGCAACACCCATTTTGTAAAGCAGCTCGGGATCCCATGAAGATGCTGTTGTGGCGGCTGTAGGATAACTGATTGCAGGTACGCTGTTGCTCAGGCTGTCGCCTGTTTTGCTGTAATCCTTCTTACGAAGGCCGTGAGGGCCGTCGCATACCATATAAGAAGGAATGTTGAATCTCTCGAGACCTTTCAGGTGCCAGAAATCTGCACCGTCACAAAGTGCAGCCTTTTCTTCGAGAGTAAGCTGGTTGAGAAGTTCTTCGTATTTTGCCATAATTTATTCCCCTTCAAAAAATTTTTCTTCTAACATAGCGGCGTCTTCGGCTGAATCGATAGCCTCAACACCCTTGAGCTTTTTCTGGATAATGCGGTTGCGGTTTTGTGCTTCGCTGAGTGCCTTTCCGGCATCGTCTATGCGGCGTCTTGCTTTTTCGAGCAGGTCACCGAATTTGTCATACTGCGTCTTTGCGACTGCCAGCATCTGGCGGACTTCGTTTGCTTTTTCGTTTATTGCTACGGCTTTGAAGCCCATTGACAGAGAGGAAAGCAGGGCAGTTATGGTGGTTGGTCCTGCAATCATTATGTTGTACTCGCTTCTGAGTTTTTCGGGCAGACCGTCGGGTGATGCAGCAATCTCTGCATACAGGCCTTCGGTTGCGAGGTACATTATTGCATAAGGAGTTGTTTGCGGTACAACGATGTATTTTGTGATGAGCTTTGCTTCGTCCTTGACTCTTGCTTCAAGCGCTTTTCTTGCAGCTGCAAGTGCAACAGGGTCAGCGTTTTCAGCTGCAGTGCAAAGTCTGACATAGTCTTCCATCGGGAATTTTGAGTCGATAGGCAGATATGTAACGTTGCCGCTGCCGTCACCCGAAGGGATTTTTACTGCAAACTCAACCTTTGCCTGACTGCCTTCTATCGGAGCATAGTTTTTGACGTACATTCCGGGAATTGTCTGGTCGAGGATGTTTTCGAGGTAAACCTCAGCCCACGTACCGCGTGCCTTAACATTTGTAAGCACCTTGTTAAGAGAAGATACGTTTGCGGTAACACCCGTTGAAAGCTCTTTCATTTCGCCGAGTGACTTGTTTACGTTTTCAAGTTGGTCGGATACTGTACGGAATGAGCTTGTCAGCCTTTCGTTTAGTGTTGCGTTCAGCTTTTCATCAACGGTTTCACGCATCTGGTCGAGCTTCTTTTCATTGCTCTCCTGCATCTTGCCTATGGCTTCGGAAACGTTTCTTGCCAGTCTTTCATTTTGCTCTGCATTATTGTTTCTGATTGTGCCGAGCGACTCGCTGAGTGTAGTAGTCATACGCTGTTGACTTTCGAAGTTTGCTTTTGTCATTTCGTCAAGCTTCTTTGCCATTTCGCCGATACTCTGTGCAGTCTGTGCACGCATATCGTTCTGACCGAGTGACATCTCTCTTCTGCTTCGCTCAAACTCATCGGCAAGCAGACGCTGTAACTTTTCGCTGTCATCGTGTTGCTGATTGTTATTACTCTTTTTTATCAGAATAAAAATCGCCGTAACAGCTACTATCAGCAGGGCAGTAGTCAGCAATAAAAGGATAAATGTCAAATCTTCCGTTGAAAACACCTCCTATATCCCCATTTTATTATAATTAATTGTATTATAACAAAATTACTACAATTTAACAAGTGTTATTTTTAAAAATTATTCCAAATTTTGCATACCGTTTCGTCAGATGTTAAGGTTGACAAGAAACAGTGAAAAGTTGTAAAATAAACTTTAAAGGAGTGATATGAAAATGAAAAAAATTCTTACATTGCTGCTTATCGTCTCGCTTTTGGCATCAAGCTTTACTTTTGGTGCTCAGGCTTTCGGAGGCAGATATGTTCTTGACGGGCTTGATGAGGATTACCTTATTATGCTCAACAGCACGGACGAGGATTCGCAGCTTGGCAGCCTTTCTGCAAAGTATGAGTCAAGCGGTAACCCCGGTACTGTTTCGGGCGGCGGTGACTACGGCGGAGTTTCGTTTGGTGCTTACCAGTTTTCAAGCCGTTTTGATGTGCCGAAGACCTTTTTTAACTGGTGCGTTTCTTCAGGCAAGGGCGTTGAAATCGGTAACCGACTGAAAGCTGCTTACGAGCTTGACGAAAATACATACGGTGAAAACTTTATTGCAGAGTGGAAGAAAATTGCCGAAGAGTCTTCCGAGAATTTCCTTGCACTTCAGCACGGCTTTACGAAGGCTCGTTTTTATGATGTTGTTGTAGAAAAACTCGAGAAGCGTTATGAAGGCTTTGATGTTGATAATTACACTATAGCACTCAAAAACGTAATCTGGTCGCGTGCCGTACATAACGGTGTGAACAGTGATGTTATCACAGCCGCTATAGATGGTCTCGGCGGATTTAAAAATCAACCCGAGGATGTGCTTATACGAGCAATTTACAGACAGGCAAGCAAGCTTGTTGATGAGCCGCCAACCGAAGATTCGGTAGTTATAGTAAAGAGTTCTGCCGAAAAATACGGCATTGACCCCGAAGTTGTAACAGGCAAATATCTTTACTATCACAGCCGCAATACTTCCGATATTCAGGTTTCCGTTTACAGAAGAGTTGCTGTAAGAGAGCCTGCAGAGGCACTCGAAATGTATGTTGCGGCAGGCGGTGTGCTTACACCCGATCCCGAGCTTCCCGATGAACCCGGTACGGATATTCCGGAAAATCCCGATCCCAATGAACCTGATAGCCCTGATATCGGTGAGCCTGATACAGAACTTCCCGATAATCCCGATTCCGAGCCGAGCTTGATTGTTTCTTTTTTTGAAGCTGTTATTATGTTTTTTGAGATGATAATCAGCTTTTTTACAACCATTTTTGCTTGATTATATATCGCTCTGACTGATAAAAAATCCGTCAGAGCGATTTTTTATTGTTAAAAGGCACAAAAATTTTTTTCTTTTTTCTATATTGAATAACATAAAATTAAATTGAAAATCCGCTGTGTTTATGATATTATTACAAAGTATCCATAATATTACGGAGGTTAATTATGGCGAAAGTAAAACAAGAAGAAATGAAGAATTATGTGCCCAAAAGCGAATCCAGGGCTTATGCAATAGCTGCTTTGGGTCAGGGTCTGGTTTACAGCTGTATGTCCAGCTACATAACAGACTACTACATGAATGTTCTTTACCTCGATGCAATTTTTGTTATTCTGCTCATGCTCCTTGCTCGTGTATGGGACGCAATAAATGACCCGATGATGGGTATGATTATGGACAGAAAAACAACAAAGAAGGGCAGAATGAAGCCGTATCCGATATGGACAGCACTTCCGATTGCCGCACTTACAATACTTATGTTTGTAAATCCCGGCTTTGATACGAAGAATCAGTCAATCTGGCTTTATGTTTTCGTTTCGGTTGTATATGTTGCCTGGGGTATGATTTATACTGCAAGTGACGTTCCTTTCTGGAGCTTACCAAATGTTATGACTCCCAATGCCAAGGAGCGCGGCAAAATTATCTCTTACGGTAAGACTGTCGGCGGTATCGGTTCTGCTGTTACGGTTGCGCTTCCCATTATTGTCGGCTACTTTGTTGCTGATATGGCTATCGAGCGCGCAAATATACTCAAATACGCTATTATGGCTATAACAATGGCTGTTATAGGTATGCCGCTCTTCTCAATAGCTTCTTTCAAAACCAAGGAAAGAATTCAGCTGCCCGATGCAAAGAAGAGAGATCCCGGCGAGCCTTCCACACTTAAGAGAATCTTCACCTGCAAGCCCCTTATGCTTGTAGTTCTTTCGGGTGTTCTTTCTTTCGGCAGATATATGCTTCAGGCTGCAGCACCTCACGTTGCACGTTATTCCGGCTTCTATCTCGGCTCTAAAGCTCCCCAGACAGTTGAAGAGATCAACAAGAACATTTCAAACGTTGCTCTTGTTATCCAGGTTTGTGCAGCTATCGGTATGTTTGGCGCAATGCTTGTTCTCCCCAAACTTTACAAGAAGTTTGAGTATAAGCATATTATGATTGTTTCCTGCCTTGGCGGTTTCGTTGCAACCTGCCTTACACTTATTGTCGGCTGGACTACAAAGAACCTTCTTATATGTATTCCGTTTATGCTTATCTCCGCAATTCCTCTCGGTGTTATCAACAACGTTTCCTTTGCTATGGTTTGCGACTGTCTTGACTTTATCGAGTGGAAAACAGGCTTCAGAAACACAGGCCTCGGCTCAGCCTGCCAGTCATTTGTTAACAAGATTGGTAACGCATTTGCAACTGTTATGATTATTGTTATGTATATCATTGTTAACATTGATGTTTCAAAGCTCAATGTCGGCAGCGGTGATGCAGTTGTTCAGGCTGTTAACAGTATGTCATCAACACAGAACTTTGCGATGTTCTCACTCGTAACAATCGTTCCCGGTCTTAGCCTTCTTCTCTGTGCAATTCCGCTCTTCTTCTACGACCTTACAGGTGAAAAGAAGAACAGGGTATTCAGAGAGCTTGCTGAGCTCAGAGAGGAAAGAGGCGTCAATATAGAAGAATAATTCACGGCAAAACAAATCAGCCGCTCTTCCGATGAAGAGCGTCTGATTTTGCATATCGTCTGAATTCTTATTAAAGCTGATAAAGACCTGATTCGTGCTTTACAAACTCGTTTTCGCCTGCGATAAAATACTGTAAAACAGGCTCGTCAAATTCAAGGTAATCGCTTACTGCGTAGTTGCCAAGAGTAATTGTGCGTACTTTGTTGGAGCCTTTGTTGCATACAAAAAGTCTGTCGTTATATCTGATTATGGATACGGGGTCGACAAATGCTGTTGAGTTGCCGCCGCCTATACGCATCTGTACACGTCTTTCGTCTACGGCATAGCAGATGATTGCGTTAAGCTCGGGCACTACGCTCCAGAAATTTTTACCGTCGGGTGCAATACCTTTGGCAGGGCAATCGTTATATTTGAGGTTGCCTGTCCATACAGCGACACCTCGTGCATTGAAAACGCCTACATCGCCGTCAGGATAAATCAGCACAGTGTGATTGTTTGCAAGTGTGCCTGTTTCGCAGTTGACATAGTCTTTAATCTGCGAGCATATCTCTTTATAAGCGGGGCCGAATTTGCCCTCGAAATATGTCCATTTTGTAATCGGCATCGTGCGCTTTGTAGCTGCTTCGTAGCCGAAAAAATCTGCTCTTGTTCTGCCGTCGGGCATAACCTCCGGTTTTATGTAAAGGAATCCGCCGTTAACCGGCAGTAAACCGAATATTTTGGAATCAGTAATCTTTTTCAAAATCTTCTCACCTTATTTATTAAAACCCCGCCAAGCCGTCATACGGCGAATAATAACCTGCGTCTAAAGCAGGTGGGTGGCCTCCCGCAGGTTCACGCTCCCTTCGTCCGTCTTAAAGACGGGAGGTCTGCAATCCGCTGAACGGAGACGGCTTCCCTAAGATATGAGTGTTGGGTTAGTATTGCCGTAATTTTATCGCACAAGGCAGGGTGTGTATTTAGTTTTATTATTCTTCGACTTCTTCGTCAACCTCGAAAAGGTCGATAAGTCTGTCTTCAAAAAGGTTGCCTACTTCTTCAAACTCGGCATCGTCTTCGATAGCTGAAAGGTAGGTTTCGCCTTTTTCTTCGCTGACCTTGAGGATGATTATTTCACCGCTGTCCTCAAGCTGTTCTTCTGCGTCGTCAAAAATAGGAAGCAGAGCAACATACCTGCCTTTGTCGGTTTCGATTCTGTCGAGTTCTTCAAAGACGTGTTCTTTGCCGTCTTCATCTATTACGCTTACTATATCGGGATCGTATTCTTTGCTCATAATTATTGTTTCTCCGTTTCTTTTCATTTATGCTTTTTTATTTTACATTGATTTTGCCGATTAGTCAAGTGCGACAGCGTGTTAAATAGTTACATTTATTATCAGCTGTGCATATAATACTTTCGGGGGTGCGGCTTTGCATTATTATAAGCCGAGACGGTACAGGAAATATATATTCATTATTATAAGTTGTTTTATGGCAGGCTTAACTGTTTTTTTGCTTCTTGATGCAAGGCTGAGGCCGTTTGTGCGCAACACCGCAACGGTGCAGGCACAGAATTATGCGGCAACCGTTGCAGGTGCCGCTGTACCTGATGTTTTACATAAGGCTGGTGCAGATTATTCTTCGCTTGTTGAAATAGTGCGCGATGCAAGCGGAAATATTGTTTCGATACAAACTGATGCTATGCGTATCAATCAGATAAAATCAGGTATCAATACGGCTGTTGCTTCCGCACTTTCCAATCTTGACGGTAAAGAGCTCGGCGTGCCGCTTGGTTCGCTTACAGGTCTGGCTTTGCTCAACGGCAGAGGACCGAGGCTGAATGTAATAATAAGCCTTACGGGTAGTGCACAGACGCAGTTTATCAATGAATTCAGCAGTGCAGGCGTCAACCAGACGCGTCACCAGATTTTTCTCAAAACAACAGTTACACTTCTTATAGTGTTTCCTACCGCTACCGTTACAACCGCATATACAATGAATATGCTCGTTGCGGAGACAATAATAGTAGGAAAGGTGCCGCTTGCCTACGGTGAAATGACACAGAAATGAAATATTAATGAATTGTAAAAAGATAGAATATTTACATAAATTTGCATAAAGGGCTTGAAATTTATAAAAAAAGCGTTAAAATAGATTTTAGCACTTGAGAGTGTCGAGTGCTAAAACGAATTTGTTAATACTTTTCAGGAGGAGAAATAAATGACTATCAGACCCCTTGCAGACAGAGTTGTCGTAAAGGCATCAGCTGTTGAAGAAACAACAAAGAGCGGAATCATTCTTGCTGCATCCGCACAGGAGAAGCCTCAGTATGCAGAAATCGTTGCTGTAGGCCCCGGCGGTGAAGTAGACGGCAAAACAGTTGAAATGTACGTTAAGGTCGGCGAGAAGGTAATCGTCGGCAAGTACGCAGGTACAGAGGTTAAGCTCGGCAAAGAGGAGTACACAATCGTACGCCAGAGCGATATCCTCGCAGTTATCGAATAATAAGGAGGAAATGAAAAATGGCAAAGCAGATCATTTATGGTGAAGACGCCCGCAAGGCTCTTCAGGCGGGTATCGATAAGCTCGCAGACACAGTTAAAATCACACTCGGCCCCAAGGGCAGAAACGTAGTTCTCGACAAGAAGTACGGTGCACCCCTCATCACAAACGACGGTGTTACAATCGCTAAGGAAGTTGAGCTTGAGGATCCTTTTGAGAATATGGGTGCTCAGCTTGTTAAGGAAGTTGCTACAAAGACAAACGATGTAGCAGGTGACGGTACAACAACAGCTACACTCCTTGCTCAGGCACTTGTTCGCGAGGGTCTCAAGAACGTTACTGCAGGTGCAAACCCGATGGTAGTAAAGAAGGGTATCAAGCTTGCAGTTGAAGCTGCAACAGTAGCTGTTAAGGAGAATTCCAAGCCCGTTTCCAGCTCTGCTGATATCGAGATGATTGCTACAATCTCTTCTGCAGACGCTGACATAGGCAAGATTATTGCTGACGCTATGGAAAAGGTTTCTGCAGACGGTGTTATCACTGTTGAAGAGAGCAAGACTGCAGTTACAGATTCCGATATTGTTGAAGGTATGCAGTTTGATCGTGGCTATATCTCTCCCTATATGGTAACAGATACAGACACGATGGAAGCTGTTATTGATGATGCTTACATCCTTATCACAGATAAGAAAATCTCCAACATTCAGGAGATTCTTCCTCTTCTCGAGCAGATTCTCAACGCAGGCAAGAAGCTTGTCATCGTTGCAGAAGACCTTGAGGGTGAGGCTCTTTCAACAATCCTTGTCAACAAGCTCCGCGGTACTTTCACTTGCGTAGGTGTCAAGGCTCCCGGCTTTGGTGACAGACGTAAGGAAATGCTCCGTGATATCGCAACACTCACAGGCGGTGAGGTTATCACAGAGGAACTCGGCCTTGAACTTAAGGATACTCAGATTACACAGCTCGGCCGTGCACGCCAGGTCAAGATTTCCAAGGAGAACACAATTATTGTTGACGGTGCAGGTGATAAGGAGCTTATCGCAGCAAGAGTTGCTCAGATCAGAACTCAGATCAGCACAACAACATCTGATTTCGATCGTGAGAAGCTTCAGGAGCGTCTTGCAAAGCTTGCAGGCGGTGTTGCAGTTATCCGCGTAGGTGCAGCTACAGAAACAGAGATGAAGGAGAAGAAGCTCCGTATTGAGGATGCTCTTGCAGCTACAAAGGCAGCTGTTGAAGAAGGTTGCGTAGCAGGTGGCGGTGTTGCTCTTATCAACGCTATTCCCGCTGTTGAGGCTCTTCTCGATACAACAGACGATGCTGATGTTAAGACAGGTATCAAGATTGTACTCAAGGCTCTCGAGGCTCCCGTACGTCAGATTGCAGCTAACGCAGGTCTTGAAGGCAGTGTTATCGTAAACGAAATCCGCACAAGCGGCAAGACAGGCTACGGCTACAACTTCGCAAGCGACGGCTATGTTGACATGTTTGAGGCAGGCATCCTTGACCCGACAAAGGTTACACGTTCAGCACTCGAAAACGCTTCCTCCGTTGCAGCAATGGTACTCACAACAGAGTCCCTTGTAACAGATAAGCCCGACCCCCAGGCTGATGCAGCACAGGCAGCAGCTATGGCAGCAGCACAGGGCGGCGGCATGTATTAATTTAAAATTCTAATCAAAACTTCAGCTCCAACGGCTTTGGTAGTCGTTGGAGCTTTTGCATTTATTATAATCTTGACATAAACAAGAGTTTAGTATATTATTTATATATAAAAATGGGTTAATATGCAAAGGAGTCTTTAAAATGACTTTTTCATACAAAACAAGAGGCACATGCTCGCAGAAAATTGACATTGAGCTTGACGGCAGAACAGTAAAAGACGTAAAGTTCTACGGCGGCTGCATGGGCAACCTCACAGGCATTTCCGCACTTGTAAAGGATATGGACATTGACGATGTAATCAACAGACTTTCGGGTATCAGATGCGGATTCAAGCCCACATCATGCCCCGATCAGCTTTCAAGAGCACTTACTGAAATACGTGACAACCACCTTTGATACAAAGGAGTGTAGAAAAACCATGAGTATGAAGCTTGTAATAGCAATAGTTCACAGCGACGATGCACAGGCTGTACTGACCGAAATTTCAAAAGCGGGCTACAGCGCAACAAAGTTATCCACCACGGGCGGATTTATGCGTTCCGGCAACACAACACTGCTTATCGGTGTTGAGGAAGATCAGGTCGACAACGTAATTGCGCTTATCGGCAAAAGAGCACACAGCCACAAGCAGATTGTCACCTCCCCCGCTGTCAGAGGTGAAGCCAGTGTTTCCAACATGCCGTTTGAGGTTAAAATCGGCGGCGCAACCGTGTTTGTAGTAGACGTAGACAAGTTTGTAAAGCTGTAATTTGAGATATGAATTTTGACGGTATTAAAATAAATGATGAGCTGCAAAGCCGAATTGCTGCAGCTGCAAGTGCAGGCAAATTACCACACGCAGTAATACTTGAAGGCGGCAGTGAAAACGACAGGCTTAATCTTGCAAGGCTGCTTGCCAGAGCACATGTCTGTTCAGGCGAAAACAGCCCTTGCTGCAGCTGCTCAAACTGCATGAAAGCCGAAAAAGGCATACACCCCGATATAATGCAGGCTTTAGCGCAGGAGGGCAGCACGGACCCGCTCAAGGTTGACGCAATACGTGATATAAGGGCAAACGCCTTTGTTTTCCCGAACGAAGCACAGCGGCGTGTATTCATACTGCACAACATGCAGTTTGCAAACGAACAGGCGCAAAACGCACTGCTTAAAATTCTTGAAGAGCCGCCTGAATTTGTGCGGTTTATTCTTACCGCACCCGTTTCATCCGTAATGCTGACTACAATTCTTTCCCGTGCGGCTGTATACAGCCTTGGTCAGCAGCTTGGCGACAGCTTGAATGAAAAGCATACGGCAGCCTGCGAAAAGGCGGCAGCAATAGCAAAGGCACTCACATCACCGAACGAATTTGACCTGATGCGTGAAACAGGCATATTTGAAAAAGATGCGGAGCTTTTAGTGCTTGTGCTTGCGCAGCTGCGGCTCATATTCCGTGATGCAATCGCCAGAAAACAAAGCCCTGCAGCAGCAATGCTTTCAGCATCTCCTGACAACGCTGTTCTGCTGTCCCGGAGCTGTACCGTACCGCAACTGATGAATCTTATGCAGACGGTTGAAACGCTCGAAAAAGCAGAAAACCAGAACGCAAACAAAAGCCTTCTCATCACGCGTTTTTGCAGCATGATGAGAAAAGCTATCAACAAATAAACAACTACCGATTTATGAAAAGGTGATATGATATGGCAAGAGTAGTAGGCGTACGTTTCAAAGACGTAGGCAAGGTATATTATTTTGAACCCAACGAAGAAACCTTCGTTATGGGCGACAAGGTTATAGTTGAAACTGTAAGAGGTGTCGAATGCGGTGAAATTGCAATCGAGCCCAAAGACGTTTCCGAAAATGAAATTGTAAAGCCGCTCAAGAAAATTCTTCGCAAAGCCACCGAAGCGGATAAAAAGAAGCTTGAGGAGAATATTAAAAAAGAGGCTGAGGCTTTGACAATCTGCGAGCAGAAGATTGAAAAACACGGACTTAATATGAAGCTTGTTGACGTTGACTACACACTCGACGGTAGCAAAATTCTTTTCTATTTCACAGCTGACGGCAGAGTTGATTTCCGTGAGCTTGTCAAGGACCTTGCAGCAGTTTTCCGCACCCGAATCGAGCTCAGACAAATCGGTGTGCGTGACGAAGCCAAGATGCTTGGCGGTCTTGGCATGTGCGGCAGACCGTTCTGCTGCAGCAGCTACATGGGCGATTTTCAGCCTGTTTCAATCAAAATGGCAAAAGAACAGGGGCTTTCGCTCAACCCCGTTAAAATCAGCGGCACCTGCGGCAGACTCATGTGCTGCCTGAAATATGAGCAGGATGCCTATGAGCATCTGCTCAGGGTTACTCCGAAAACAGGTGCTATTGTACAGACTAAAGAAGGCAAAGGCGTTGTAACTGACGTTAACCTGCTCACAGGTATGCTTAAGGTCACACTTGACCGCAACCCGAATGCCGCACCCATATCCGTAAACAGACATGATGTAACACTTATCAAAGACGGCAAAATCAGAATTGACAAGGCCGAGCTTGAAGCACTTAAAGGAATTGAATAAAATTTAATGAAAGAACTTTTTGAAAACTCACAAAAGGCAGAAAGTGCCGTACTTGTGTGCGTTGATTTTGGCGAATACGATGCCGACAGCGCGCTTGACGAGCTTGAAGAGCTTGCTAAAACCGCAGGGGCAGAGGTTGTTGCGCGCATGGTGCAAAAGCGCGACAAGCCCGACAACGCAACCTATATAGGCACAGGCAAGCTTGAAGAATTGAAAGAATTCTGCAAGGATAACGAAATTGACCTGCTGATTTTTGACGCAGAGCTTTCCCCTTCGCAAACAAGAAATATTGAAGACGAAACCGATGTACGCGTTGTTGACCGAACTACGCTGATACTTGATATTTTTGCAGGTCGTGCAATGAGCGGCGAAGGTAAGCTGCAGGTTGAGCTTGCACAGCTAAAATATTCAATGCCCCGACTTACAGGTAAGGGTATGCAGCTTTCGCGTCTTGGCGGCGGTATAGGCACACGCGGTCCCGGCGAAACCAAGCTTGAAAGCGACCGCAGACACATACGTCGCAGAATCTCAGCCCTTGAAGAGCAGCTTGAACAGCTTGAAAAGCGCAGAAACAACCTGCGCAGCCGCAGAGCAAAGGACGGTGTACAGACTGTTGCCATAGTCGGCTACACAAACGCCGGCAAATCAACGCTGATGAACACTTTAACAGAAGCCGGTGTACTTGCGGAGGATAAGCTTTTCGCAACGCTTGACCCGACTTCACGCGGGCTTGATTTACCCGACGGACGCAGAGTAATGCTGATTGACACGGTCGGACTTATACGCAGACTTCCTCACCACCTTGTTGAAGCGTTCAAATCCACACTTGAAGAGGCTGCAAGTGCAACCGTTATACTCAATGTCTGCGATGCATCATCGGAAGAATGCGGTGAACATCTGCGGGTTACGCAGGATTTGCTGACCGAGCTCGGCTGCATGAACAAGCCTGTCATATCCGTTATGAACAAGTGCGACCTTGTTGAATCAATAGCCGATTTGCCCACATTCGGCAGAACGGTCATGATAAGTGCAAAAAGCGGTGAAGGACTTGATAAGCTCCTTGAAGCCATTGCCAAAGAGCTTCCGCCTACACGCAGGCAGGCAAAGCTGCTGCTCCCCTACTCTGCTGCAGCCGCTGCTGCAAAATTTAGAACAGAGGGCAAGGTAATAGTTGAGGACTATAAGCCCGAAGGCATATACCTTGAAGTAATTGCGGAAATGTATCTGCTTGACGAATATAAAGATTATATAATTGCCGAATAATCATCTATATCGGAGGGTCACGTATGCAAGAGAATTATTCAATCCACGATACTGAAAATGCCGAAAAACTATTTGAAGAAGGAAAAAAATACTACTTCGGTAAAGGTGTGGAAAAAGATTATACAAAAGCTGTTGAATTTTATACAGAAGCAGCCGAAAAAGGTCATGCAGCTGCACAGCATAGTTTAGCTTTCTGCTATAAAAAAGGATATGGTGTCGAAAAAAATTTTGCAAAAAGTATTGAGCTGTATACTGCGGCTGCCGAACAAGGCTTCGCCGAAGCACAGTATGATCTTGCTTTGGAATACGGAGTCGGCGATATAGTAGAAGAAGATCGCCAAAAATCTCTTGAGTTTTATATTGCGGCTGCTGAACGTGGTTTTGCCCGTGCTCAACGTATGCTTGCTTACTCCTACCAAATCGGCACACCACTTTTAGAAAAAGATTTATCAAAAGCTATTGAGCTTTATACTGCAGCCGCCGAACAAGGCTTCGACGAAGCACAGTATTCTCTTGGCAAAATATATGAACACGGCAAAGGTACAGAAAAAAATCCGGCAAAAGCTATTGAGCTGTATACTGCAGCTGCCAAACAAGGGCATAGCGGAGCTAAGTACCGTCTTGCCTTATTCTATGAAGCCGGTACAGACGTAGAAAAAGATATAGAAAAAGCCATTGAACTTTATATTGATGCAGGTAACCACGGAGGATACAAAGATGCCTTTTATCGCATCGCCAGAATATATGCAACCGGTGAAGGTGTGAAAAAAAGCTATACAAAGGCTGTTGAGTTTTTTACAAAAGCAGCCGAAAAAGGTCATGCAGCTGCACAGTTCAATTTAGCTTTCTGCTATAAAGAAGGACTCGGTGTCGAAAAAGATACTGCAAAAGCTGTTGAACTTTATACTGCAGCTGCCGAACAAGGTAGCGCTGAGGCTCAATGTCGCCTTGCATTGGAATACCAACGCGGTGAAATAGTAGAAAGAGATACTGCAAAAGCTATTGAGCTTCTTACTACAGCCGGTGAACAAGGCATAGACATGGCTTATTATTCTATTGGCAAAATATACGAACACGGCGCTGGTACAGAAAAAAATCTGGCAAAGGCTGTTGAGTTTTATCTGAAAGCTGCCGAAAAAGGTCATGCTGAGGCTCAATACCGCCTTGCTGTAATATATCAGAATGGTGAAGGTGTTGAAAAGGACATATCCAAAGCCGTTCACTTATACGAGAAAGCTGCTGAGCAGGGTCACAAGCAGGCTCAGTATTGGCTTGACGAAGGGCACAACCTTTTAGAAAATGAAGTGGACAGAATGATTGCCAGAAAACTGATTTCCATTTCCAAAATAGACTGGACAATATATTAAAATAACATACTAAAAAATACAAACCCGAAGCATACATAAAAGTCTTTGCAAAAATTTATCTGCCTGATAAATAATCATCCATATCGGAGGGTCACGTATGCAAGAGAATTATTCAATCCACGATACTGAAAATGCCGAAAAACTATTTGAAGAAGGAAAAAATACTACTTCGGTAAAGGTGTGGAAAAAGATTATACAAAAGCTGTTGAATTTTATACAGAAGCAGCCGAAAAAGGCAATGCAGATGCCAAGTACAGTTTAGCTTCCTGCTATAGAAGCGGAGACGGTGTCGAAAAAGATTATACAAAAGCCATTGAGCTTTATATTGCAGCCGCTGAACAAGGTCATATCCGTGCTCAATATATTCTTGCCTGGGAATACAGATTCGGTAAAATAGTAGAAAAAGATTATGCAAAAGCTATTGAGCTTTATACTGCAGCTGCGGAGCAAGGTCATAGCATGGCTCGATATTTGCTTGCCAGGATATATGAATCCGGAGAATATACGGAAAAGAACATAGCAAAAGCTATTGAACTTTATACTGCAGGTGCTGAGGAAGGAGACGCTTATTCTCAATATCGCCTTGCCAGGATATATGAAAACGGTACAGGTGTTGAAAAAGACATATGTAGAGCCGTTGAGCTTTACCTGAAAGCCGCTGAAAAAGGGCATAAGGAGGCGCAGCAATGGATTGATGAAGGCTACAAGCAAATAAATGATGTTGACGACAGAATATACGCAGAAAAAATTATAGAAATTCACAAACATGATTTCGGAGAGTTCATCATCGAATAATGCAAAAAACGACCGTTTGATTCTTTATGAATTAAACGGTCGTTTTCCTTTTTTAAAACTTAATTACTTCATTTTTCTCTGCCGATTCAAATATGGCTTCGATGAGTTTAATCAGCTTACGCTGCTGGTCGTGTGTTACGTTGGGAGTGCGATTATTTTCAAGCGCATCACATATATCAAGATAATATGCGTCCCAATCGTCCTTACCTTCAGGCAAGGGGAATTTTTTAATGCTTTCATCGGTTCTGGGTGCCATTGTTTTGGTAAGACCGACACCTGCCTTAATCGGCACGCTGTCACGGTTTTCCCAATCGGATACCATGACGATTTCGCCGTTGCCTTTCCAGTCCTTAATTACTGCCGTGCCGTTTTCGCCGCAGACGTACCACAGCGGCATTTCGATGAAGTTATTCGTCATAACTTCAATCTGCCAGCTGACATTGTCCTCAAACCTGATGATGGCCTTGAAGCCGTCATCACATTCATAGTTTGTGATGTTGGTGCATTCAGCATAGACAGAAAGCATTTTCTTATCCTTCATCAGGGTCAGCATCTGGTCGAGCAGATGAACACCCCAGTCAAGTACCATACCGCCGCCGTGTTCTTTTTCCTGGCGCCAGCCGCTGGGCACGCCTCGCGAACCGTGGACACGGTGTTCAAAGCAGTGAATTTTGCCGAGAGTATTATTCTCGTAAAGATTTTTAACCTTCAGATAGTCGCCGTCCCAGCGTCTGTTCTGGTGAACGGTGAACATTTTGCCTGTTTCGTTAGCAACAGCTATCATTTCCTCAAGGTCTTCGCTTGACATTGTAACAGGCTTTTCGCAGATTACGTTTTTGCCTGCACGAAGCGCATCAATAACAATTTCCTTGTGAACATCGTTAGGCGTTGCAACGGTGACAAGGTCAACCCTTTCATCGCTGAGAAGTTCTGCACGGCTGTTGTAGCTGTGTGCGCCCTCCTCTTCACCTTTTTTCTGAACAGCGGGGTCAATATCGTAAAAGCCGATAAATTCAAGTTTATCGATACTCTGACAGCGTCTGCCGTGGAAATGGCCCATACCGCCGTAGCCTATAACGGCATGACCGATTTTTTTATTCGCCATAATAATTTACCTGATTTCTATTTGCAATTATATCTTTATGTAACCCATAAAGTTAAATTAAATATTGTCACACCCACCACATTGTGCAGGGTTCTTCCTTCATAACGGCACGCTTGAGCATATCAATAGCTCTTGTGAAGCCTTCATTCTGGCTCATGAGTGAATCCTCATGCTCGATACTGATTGCATAATCGTAACCGACCATACGCAGGTTGGATATAATATCCTTCCAGTATGTTTCGTCGTTGCCGTAGCCGACTGAGCGGAATACCCATGAGCGGTTGATTTCATCGGAATAAGGCTTCACATCAAGCACACCGTTGACTGCTGTGTTGTACTTATCAACCTTTGTGTCCTTTGCGTGGAAGTGGAAAATAGCACCTTTAAGCGCACGGATAGCCGCAACAGGCTCAATACCCTGCCAGATAAGGTGGCTCGGGTCGAAGTTCGCACCGATTTCGGGGCCGACAGCAGCTCTGAGCTTAAGCAGGCTTTCGGGATTATAAACGCAGAAACCGGGGTGCATTTCAAGCGCAATTTTATCAACACCGTGTGATTTTGCAAACTCAACAAACTCTTTCCAATAAGGAATGAGCACCTCGTTCCACTGCCATTCGAGAATTTCGCCGAATTCGTTGGGCCAGGGGCAGGTTACCCAGTTGGGGTACTTTGAGTTTTCGCAGTCACCGGGGCAGCCGGAGAAGGTATTGATCTGATGAACGCCGAGCTTTTCAGCAAGAAGAATTGCCTTGCGCATAGCATCGTCGTACTCTTTTGCGACTTCCTTGTTCGGGTGAACAGGGTTTGCGTGGCAGCTGAGTGCGCTGATTTCAACGTTGTATTTTTTGAGGAGAGCCTTGAACTCGTCAAGCTTTGCCTCATCATTCAGAAGAACATCGGGGTCAGCATGTGCTGTGCCGGGATAGCCGCCGCAGCCGATTTCAACCATTTCAATGCCCTTTGATACAAAGTATTCAAGTGCTTCTTCAAGCGGAAGATTGCCTAAAAGATTTGTAATTACACCTATTTTCATTTTCTTTATCCTCCGCTCAGATAAGTGTTTTAAGATAATTGAAGCTGCGTTTTACGTCTTCAATTCCGTTGGGCTCGGGATCGTCGTTTTCAACTACAAGCCATTCGATGCCTGCATCCTTTGCAGCCTTTACAACAGCAGCTACATCGCATTCGCCCTCGCCGAGTGCCTTGGGATGGCGATCAATACCGTCTTTGACGTGAAGCAGACAGATATTGTCCTTGTTTTCCATGATGTAGTTATAGTTATCTACACCTGCACAGAAGCTCCAGTATGTATCCAACTCGAGCTTTGTGTGCTCAGCAAAGATTTCCATGCCGATTTTGCCGTTTTCAAGGGGAGTAAACTCCTCTGTGTGGTTGTGATAATAGGTCGGGATGCCGAGTGCCTGAGCACCTGCTGCAAGAGCCTTTGCAGCATATTCGCACTCTTCAACAGTATCGTGCGGTGCACCGCCCGTACCGCAGTTAAGGCAACCGAGTGTTTTGTGGAAGGCTACGGTCTGCTCAATCTTTTCGGGCAGATAATCATCAACACTGATATGTGCACCGACAGCTACAAGACCGAGCTCGTCAAGCTTTGCTTTGATTGCTTCGGCATCAACTCCGTGGTAGCCTGCAAATTCTACGCCCTCGTAGCCGATAGCCTTGACTTCTTCAAGAACGTGAAGAAAATCTTCACCGCTTTTTATACAGTCACGTACACTGTAAAGCTGAACTGCTATTTTCATAATTCAAATCACCTTATGTAATATTAGTCGTTATTGAGATATACGGGTTCGCCTGTTTTTGCAGATTCATAGATAGCCTCAAGAATCTGAGTAACTACAAGAGCCTGCTCGGGCTTGGTCATAACCTCTGTATCATTAAGGATTGCGTTATACCATACACGGCATTCAATATCCTTGGGATCAGGATGTCTGTCACCCTCATAGAAAGCTACGCCGCCTGCATCAAAATTGGGTGTTTCGATAATCTGACGGCCATATTTTACGTAGTTGAAGCGAAGGCTTTCATCAGGACCGTAGAAGTCGGCACCTGCCTTATCACCACAGAGTGTGCAGATAGCCTCTCTCGGGTCAGCAATATTGAGAGCCCATGCGGATTCAAGAGTAATAGTAGCGCCGTTTTCCATAACGATGAAACCGAATGCAGAATCTTCAACGGTGAACTTTTCAGGGTCCCAATCGCCCCATGAGTTAGCAGCACGCTTCTGCTGACCGAGCTTTTTGAAGGTTGTGCCGACAACCATCTTAGGCTTGTAGTTATTCATCATGTAAAGGGTCAGGTCAAGAGCGTGTGTACCGATATCGATAAGCGGACCGCCGCCCTGCTCATATTCATTAAGGAAAACGCCCCATGTGGGAACTGCACGGCGGCGAAGAGCGATAGCCTTGGCATAGTAAATTTCACCGAGGTCGCCATTGTCGCAAGCTTCCTTAAGATAGATGGAATCATCTCTCCAGCGCTGCTGATAGCCGATTGTGAGCTTTTTGCCTGTACGCTCGGCAGCCTCGCACATAGCTTTTGCCTCTGCATAGGTCTTAGCCATGGGCTTTTCGCACATTACGTGCTTGCCTGCTTCGAGTGAATCTATAGTAATAAAGCTGTGTGAGCGGTTGGGTGTGCAGACATGGACTACATCAATGCTCTCATCCTTGAGAAGTTCCTTGTAATCTTCGTAAACCTTTGCACCTTCAACGCCGAATTTTTCTGCTGCTGCCTGAGCTTTTTCAACAACGATGTCACAGAAAGCAACCATTTCAGCCTCTTTGATTTTTGCGATAGCGGGCATATGCTTACCGTTTGCAATACCGCCGCAGCCGATAATACCAACCTTAAGTTTTTTATCCATAATCTATTCCTTTCTGCCGCACATCAGGCGGCATTTAATTACAACTTAATTATATAAAATACACTATCAAAAGCAAGCGTTAAATCTGTAAAATATTACACGGTTTTATTGTTGAAATTCCACAATTAAAATCAATTGTCCTTCTTTCTGTCAAGCCTTATCATACCGATTACAATTGAGGCAAGGACAAAAATTTCCGTTGCGATGCCTGCAAAAGAGCGGTTGGGAATATTGTAAATCAGCCAGCAGGCAGAGGTAGGCATTGAAAGAGCTCTGTTGATTTTCGGCGAGTCAATCCACAGCACAACCGACGACATAACCATAGCGATTATAGGAAAAACAGAAAACACATTATCCCATGTAAGAATACCCGAAACGGTAAAAACAATGCTGAAAACTACAGGCCACAGCTTACTTGAAGTGAATTTGTTTTTGCCCCTGTTTGCGTATATCAACGAGCGCACAGCGCCAATAAGGTTTGATATGCAACCTGTATATGCACCTATAAGCAGAAAATGCAGGGTAAAAAGCAAACCCGACACCATCTGAAAAGTAAGTATATTTTTGTGAGATTTCTGCTGATATGAAAAAACAATAATCGCCATTGCAACAAAACCGATTATCTGCCCGATAATTTCTGTCATTTTTCTTCTCCGTACTTTAAAAGATTTTATTATATAATTATATATTTTTTAAGCGCAAAAGCAACAGTCAAAATGATTGAATATCACCGGTGATTTTTGGAATATTTCACAAAAGGCAATGTTGCTATTGAAAATAAAAAACAAAAGGCTTATAATCTTTATCAATACAGTTTTTAGGAGAACAGATATGGAAAAAATAAAGCCCGTAAGAGGCTCAACGCCTCAGCCCGACCATATAATGATAAGCATCAACGGCGATGCCAGAACATCTATGGCAATTACATGGAGAACAAGTACCGATGTTTCCGACGGATATGTGCTTTACCGTGAAGATGGCTGCGACGAATACAAAAAATGTATTGCCGACACGGATGTATTCGAAAGCGATATAGACATCAGCCACATGTTCTGGGCAAAGCCGACAGACCTGAAGCCCGGCACAAAATATTACTACACCTGCGGCGACGATACATACAGAAGCGAAGAATATTTCTTTACAACTCAGCCTGAAAACCTTGAAAAATTCAAATTCTTCGTTGTATCCGATCAGCAGAAGGGCGAGCCGTTTGATGAGCCCGATTATTCTCACTTCAATCAACTGCTCAAGGATTTCCTCAGAAAGCACCCCGACACCGCCTTTATACTTACAGCCGGTGATAATACTGACTGCGGTCAGCATGAGCAGCAGTGGAACGGCGCATTCCTCGGACTCAAAGGTATTGCAGAATACATTCCGATCATGTTTACCGAAGGCAACCACGACACACGAGGTTTCAAGGACTACCGCAACAGCATCGGCAGATATTATTCCGAGCCTGCCGAATTTTTCTGCAAGCAGCTCAGAGGCAGCTACCCTTACAACGGACCCAAGGGTTGGGAAACCGAAAACTATACCTTCGACTACGGTAATGTTCATTTTACCGTACTCGGTGTAAACGGCCCGGAAGACGTTAATGCATGGCTTGTTGAGGACCTGAAAAACAGCAAGGCAGACTGGAACATCGGCACATATCACTTCCCGCCCAGCTATACCGGCAGCGACTGCCAGAACTACGACTGCTACCCTGTTATGACCGAAGGTATGGAAATGCTTGACCTGTTATTCTCCGGCCACGAGCACAGCTTCGGCAGAAGCTTCCCCAGAAAGAACGAAGAGCTTTTTGAGCAGCCGAGCAAGGGCATGATAAACTATATAATGGGTAACTCAAATCAGAATCCGCCCGGCACACGTTCACTCAGCAAGGTATGGCACAGTGCTTTCTACCCTATGGAGGACAGAACCTCCATGATAGCTGTAGCTGAGGTTGAGGGCAAAAAAATGACTATTACAGCAGAGCTTGAGGACGGCAGAATTGCTGACCGCTGTGTTATAGATAAAGAACGTGACGTTATTGAACCGTATGCGCTTGCCCCCTATTTTAACCGCACAAGAATGATGTACAAGGGTGCCGACCTCGGACTTTGCCAGTACCAGACAACTTGTGAAGAAAAGGACGGCGTATGGTTCAGCTGTCTGTCCGTACTGTTCTCATACTTTGGCGGCTATGTACAAAAAACAGAAAACCAGGTTTATCTTGAAGGCTACGGCCATTGGGCAAGATTCACACAGGACAGCAACATCGTTGAAACAGACCAAGGCACTGTAACTCTTGAAAAACCCGTTTACAGAAATGAAGCTAAAAAGAATCAGCTTTATATCCCGATGGATGCAGTCAAAATATTTGAAATGCGTTGGGCATATGCTAAGCGCAACAACTTCATCCTCATCGAACACGAAAGCGAAGACAAACCCATAACGGTTCAGCCGTAAAAATAAAGGAGCTAAAACTATGAAAAAACATTTTTTACGCATTATCTCCGCAATAGTCTGCTTATCCGTTTTGTTTACGGGCAGCACTACAGCACTTGCAGCTGATTCCGGTTCCGCAGGTGATGTAATAATGTACGGACTTTACGAAGCACTCAACGGTATTGTTGAGGGTCTTGTTAGCGCAATATGCAAAATTTACGTCAACCCGAAGGACTGGGAAGACATCAGCAAATACGACCGTGATGAAATCGGTTTTCTTCCCGGACGTGATACATATCAGACCGAGGCTGCTGACACAAACCAATGGAAGCTCGGCTACGCAAGCCGCAGCATACTCCCTGAAGACGTAAACAGCGGCAAATATAACCTCGGACGTGACCTTTTAAACAAGCTCGCTGAGGGTGTATACGATGATCAGCGTATACGAGTAACGGTTATTGATGATAACAGCGGTGAAGGTGCAGTCGTATGGGGCGCAATAGACAGCATGGGCGTTACATCAACAGACACCCGAACAATCCGTAAGGCTGTACTCAGCTACTGTGAAGAAAAGAACATTAAAGTATCAAGCATCAATATTTCTGCCACACACGCACACTCAGCACTTGACACACAGGGTGTCAGCACAGAATTTTTCAGAAAACTCTTCGGCAGTTTCTGGCTTAATCTTCTGGGTATCGATGCTCCCCTTGCAGGTCTTGAAACAGCGGAATATTTCAAAGAATATTTCATTGCAGAATCTGTAGAGTGTATCAAAGATGCACTCGGCGATATGGAAAGCGGCAAACTGTATTTTGAAGCAATAGACTGCAGCGAATACTTCAAGGACAAGCGTGAGCTTATCGCAAAGGAAGATATCCCCGACACAGCAGCACTTTGCTTTGTTCCTGATTCAGGCAGCGAAAAGACATATATCGCAGATATCACCTGCCACGCTACCTCTTTCAGCGCAAGCAACGGTCTTGTCGGCTCGGACTATATTTTCTATATTGATAAATACATTAAAGAAACAAATGACGGCAACTTTATGATGGTTCCCGGTGCTGTAGGTCAGGTATCCCGTGATATCGAAGTTGACACAACCGGTATGACAGAATATGAAGAAAAAGGCGCAGACGCAAGATATCTCGGCACCGAGCTCGGCAAGCTGATTCTTGCAGCCGATTTTGATACAGAGCTTGAACCGATTCTCAACGTTAAGCACAGAGAAATCTTTATAAAACCCGAAAACAGCATACTTACCCTTGCCTGTGAAATCGGACTTGTAAACAACAAGATTTACACAGACGGCGTTATTTTTAAAGAATACATGATGGCAACTGAAATGGGCTACCTTGAATTCGGCAATGAAATCGGCTTTGCCCTTTTCCCGAGCGAGCTTTATCCCGAAGTTTTCTGGGACGATGAAATAGCAGGTGCACCGACATGGGACGGTACTGAGTGGCCCTATGACAGCCTTTCAACAGCTGTTGACGGCGTAACAACATATGCAGTAAGCCTTACAAACGATGCTACCGGCTATGTGCTGACAGATAACAACTTTGCATTCATGGGTCACATCATCGGCGACGAAATTGCTGACGAAGTGCTTTCAGTCGGTAAGCACACAGGTTCATTCCTTGTTACTGAGTATCTCGCACTTGTAGGTTCTCTCAAATAATTTCTGATTTTCAGGCGGCAGCAAGCCACCGCCCTATAATATCAAGACAAGGCAGAGCTTTATTGCAAGCTCTGCCTTTAATATTACAGTACAGCTATACTTCTTTTAAGTATACCGTTCATATGGGCTATGGCTATGCCGTAGTTTGTAATCGCCACGCCGCTGTCAAGGCTTGAACGGATACGGTATTTCATTTCACGGTTATTCAGCATACAGCCGCCGCAATGAATTACAAGGGCATATTTTGAAACATCTTCGGGAAACTGTGCGCTCGAGGTAAATTCAAACTTAATATCCTTTTTTGTGTGGTTCAGCACCCAGCCCGGCATTTTCACCGTACCGATATCGTCACACTGCCTGTGGTGGGTACAGCCCTCAGAAATCAGCACGGTATCGCCGTCCTTTAATTCATCCAGCTTTTTGGCGCCGTTTACCGCTGCATCAAGATCACCCTTGTAGCGTAAAAACAGAATTGAAAACGAAGTCAGCGGAATATCCTCTGGCACGATTTTGGAAACATAGCCGAAAACCTGCGAATCTGTTATAACAAGTTTCGGCTTGTTTTTCAGCATTGAAAGCGTGTGTTCAAGCTCGGTATCCCTTGTTACAAAAGCCTGTGCGCCGCAGTCAAGAATATCACGTATTGTCTGCTGCTGCGGCAGAATAAGTCTGCCCTTGGGCGCAGCCTTGTCAATCGGAACAACAAGCACTACTGCATCGCCGGGATTTATAAGGTCGGCTACAATGCGCTTTGAATCGTTTTTGCTTTTTACAAGCCCTGCTATTTTTTCTTTAAGCTCATTGATATTCGTACCGTTAACAGCACTTACATATATTTCATTCTTTGTTACAGCGGGTATATCAGCAATTAAATCCGCCTTATTAAACGCCACAACATGGGGAATATCTTTGGCTTTAAAAAGGCTTATCAGCTCTTCATCAAATGCGGTTTTGCCTTTTTGCGCATCAACAACAAGCACGGCAATATCAGCGTAGTTGAGCACCTGCTTTGCCTTTCTGACACGCATTAACCCAAGCTCACCCTCATCGTCAATACCAGGGGTATCAATAATCACAACAGGTCCGAGCGGCAGCAGCTCCATAGCCTTTTTTACGGGATCTGTCGTTGTGCCCTTAACATCGGAAACGAGCGCTAAATCCTGTCCCGTAACGGCATTGACAACGCTTGATTTGCCTGCATTACGCAGACCGAAAAAGCCGATATGCAGTCTTTCTGCCGAAACAGTTTCATTTAAACTCATGGTATCACATCCAAAATCGAAGTTTTAAAATCTGAAATCTCTGCGGTTGGAATTCTTAATATCGCTGATATTGCTCATTGCAATTGTTCTTACCTTCTCGGTAGGAATTTTGCCGAGTTCCTTTTCAATCAGCGCAAAACCCGTCTTTTTTGTTTCTTCGCTTGCGTAGTCGATAAGGTACTCTGTGAGAGTCATAAGCGCATTAGGGTGGCAGCAGTTGAGAATCTGACCGTTTTTGCAAAGGCTCATAAAGCGGTCGCCCGTTCTGCCCTCACGGTAGCAGGCTGTACAGAACGACGGAATATGTCCGTTATCCATAAGCCACTTTACAACCTCGTCAAGTGTACGCTGGTCAGAAACGTCAAACTGCTCGGAATCGTGCAGACGCTCCTCCTGAGTATAGCCGCCGACAGATGTACGTGATGCACCGCTGATCTGCGAAATACCAAGGCGAAGCACACGTTCACGGACCGCCTGAGATTCACGGGTAGAGATAATCATGCCAGTATATGGTACTGCCATACGGATAATGGCAATAATTTTTTCAAACATATCATCGGGAATTGAATTATCGAAAACATCAGGGTCAATATCATCTGCATGCTTGATTCTCGGAACGCTGATTGTATGCGGACCGACACCGTGAACAGCCTCAAGGTGTTCGGCATGCATAAGCAGACCTGCAAGCTCATACTTATAAAGCTCCAGACCAAAAAGGACACCCAGACCGACATCGTCAATGCCGCCCTGCATGGCTCTGTCCATAGCCTCTGTGTGATAATCGTAATCGTGCTTGGGTCCTGTGGGATGAAGCTTGAGGTAGCTCTCTTTATGATAAGTTTCCTGGAAGAGAATATATGTGCCGATGCCTGCTTCTTTGAGTTTTCTGTAATTTTCGACCGTTGTTGCGGCGATATTCACATTAACTCTGCGGATAGCACCGTTTTTGTGATTGATGCTGTAAATTGTTTTAATTGATTCAAGTATATACTCAATCGGATTCTTTACGGGGTCCTCACCTGCTTCAAGCGCAAGACGCTTGTGACCCATATCCTGAAGCGCAATAACCTCTGCCCTGATTTCCTCCTGAGTGAGCTTTTTGCGTGCAATATGCTTATTCTTCAGGTGATACGGGCAGTAAACACAGCCGTTTACGCAGTAGTTTGAAAGATAAAGCGGCGCAAACATAACAATACGGTTACCGTAAAAGGCAAGCTTGATTTCCTCTGCGATTTTGTACATCTCTTCGATTTTTTCGGGAATATCGCAAGCAAGAAGCACAGAAGCCTCTCTATGCGTAAGACCCGCACATACGCAGCCGTTGCCGTTTTTTTTCGGGCGTGCTTTTTCAAGAATTGAATCTATAAGTTCAACATTATTTTTATTCTGTTCAGCGTATTCAAGTGTAGCAAGAATTTCCTCATGATTTATAAACTCTTCTGCTTTGAGTGATTTGGGATTGTAATTTGCCATATCTGTTTCCTTCTTTCAAAATCCAAACAAATTATTTAATTATATCGCCACGTGCAGTGACGATTCTGTAGCCTATTTTTTCCATACGGCCTGCAAGACCGTTTTTTTGCTGGGCAGACTCAGCACCTGTTGAAATTTTATTATTGTAAAGCTCGTATTTGCTTCTGACTGTTTCGGGCGACAAATTCGGCATAACAACATTTGCACCGCTGAGTATGCCTTTTTCTCTGCCCTCGGGGTCAATGGTACCCAGAGCCGTTGTTGACGGTAAGAGAATATTCGGATGAATCAGCCTGATGATGCTGAGCAGGTAGCAGGTCAGCTCAACCGTACCCTGCTTAAACTCAGCAAACGGTGTTGCCCTGTGCGGCACAAACGGACCGATACCGCACATATCGGGTTTAAAGGTTTCTATAAACTTCAGATCCTTTGCAATATGACTGTTGGTCTGGTGAGGTGAACCGACCATAAATCCGCAGCCAACCTGAAAGCCGATTTCTTTCAGATCGTCAAGACATCGCATACGGTTTTCAAATGAAAGCTCTGCAGGGTGCAGCTTTCCGTAATGCTCCTTATCCGCTGTTTCGTGGCGGAGCAGATATCTGTCTGCGCCTGCATCAAAGAGCTTCTTGTAACTCTCCCTGCTCTTTTCGCCGAGAGAAAGTGTAACCGCACAATCGGGATAGCGTTTTTTTATTTGCGTAATTATGCGGCACATGCGTTCATCGTCAAAATAATTATCCTCGCCGCCCTGCATGACAAAGGTGCGGAAACCGAGCTTATACCCCTGCTCACAGCAGGAAAGTATTTCTTCCTCAGTAAGTCTGTAACGCTCGCATACCTTGTTGCCTGCACGTATGCCGCAGTAAAGGCAGTTGTTTTTGCAGTAGTTGCCGATTTCTATAAGCCCGCGGATATAAACATCGTTACCGTAAATCTCTTTGCGGACACACTGCGCCTTTTCACGCAGCAGCGCCGCCGCTTCTTCACTTCTGTTTTCTATGAGATATTCATATTCCTCAGGACTTAAAGAATGTTCTTTTTCTAACTTTTCAATTAAATACAATAATTTTTCATTCATGGCTTATCACGTTTGAATAAGCTGTTTTGCAGCTGATACCCTGCAGCTTTCCGATTTTGCCCGAAAGCGCCGAAATAGTATCCTGCGGTGCATCAACCGCAATGCTGACTATGCTTATTCCCCTTTCCTTATAGGGAATACCCATTCTGCCGATGATAACATCACCGTATTCGTGCAGCAGAGCATTGAGCTGCTCCACGCTGTCTTTATCCTCAACAATAATGCCCATCACTGCAACCCTTGTATCCATTTCACTTACTCCTTAACCAATAAAAAAATCCGCACCTGAACAAGGCACGGATTAATACACAAAAACAGTATATAATTTCTCGCACCTTTCACTCAGTAACACTTTGTGTCAGGATCAATTATATTATATATTGATTTTAACTATAAGTCAACGGTTTTGCGCAGTTAAATTTATCAGTTTTTTTTAGCAAAAACGCTTGAAAAACCACAAATAAAAGCATATAATACAAAACCGTGCGACTACTAAAAAATCTTACAGAAAAGAAGCGATAAATCAATGAACACTTTATTATCCGTATCGGTTGCCTTGCTTGCAGGTCTGATGATGACCAGACTTTTCAAGCCGCTCAAATTGCCGAGCGTTACGGCATACCTCATTGCAGGTGTGCTTATCGGTCCCTACTGCCTCGGTGCGTTGGGACTTAACGGACTCGGCTTTTCTTCACACGAAAATGTGGAATCTCTCGGCGTAATTTCTGATGTGGCGTTAGGCTTCATTGCATTTTCAATCGGTAATGAGTTCAGACTCGAGGATTTGAAAAAGACAGGTAAGCAGGCACTTACAATCGGTATTTTACAGGCATTGGCAGCCGCAGCGATTGTTGACATTGTGCTGTTTGCAATCCACCTTGCAATGCCCGATAAGCTCTCCGTTTCGCAGGCAATTACGCTTGGCGCAATCGCAACGGCAACAGCCCCCGCAGCAACACTCATGGTTGTCCGTCAGTACAAGGCACACGGCCCGCTGACCAAGCTGCTGCTCCCCATCGTTGCACTCGACGATGCCGTCGGCCTTATTGTTTTTGCTGTTTCCTTCGGTGTGGCAAAGGCACTTATCAGCGGCTCTGCCGATATGATTTCAATCATTGTCGAACCGCTGATTGAAATTGTAGCTTCCCTTGCACTCGGTGCACTCATGGGCTGGGTACTTACACAGCTTGAAAAGCTGTTCAATTCCAACACGAACCGCCTGAACCTCACAATTGCCTTTGTTTTTCTCACGGCAGCGCTTTCAAACCTGCATTTTGAAATCGGTTCAGTGCACGTCGGTTTCTCTGCACTGCTTGTTTGCATGATGCTCGGTACGGTATTCTGCAACATCTGTCCCCTTTCTCACGACCTCATGGAGGGTGCAGACAAATGGACTTCTCCGCTGTTTGCGCTGTTCTTTGTTATAAGCGGCGCAGAGCTTGAACTGAACGTATTTACAGACGGTGCAATAGTACTCATCGGTGCAATATACATTATCACGCGTTCAATCGGCAAATACTTCGGCGCATTGGGCAGTGCAAAGCTCGTAAAATGCGAACCGCAGATCTGCAAATACCTCGGTATTACGCTTTTGCCGCAGGCGGGCGTTGCACTCGGTATGTGTACAACAGCAATGCAGCTTGGCGAAGAAGGTCACTTAATCCGCAACATCGTCCTTTTTGCGGTACTTATTTACGAGCTCGTCGGTCCGCTCATGACACGTCAGGCACTTCAGGCAGCAGGCGAAATCAAGCCGATGCCCGACCACGTCAGAAACCGCAGACAGCATAAACTTGAAGCTGCAAAAAGCAAAAAATAAATACACAAGACAAAACGGCAGACCTCATAAT
Source organism: Acutalibacteraceae bacterium (assembly GCA_045536235.1). GTDB lineage: Bacteria > Bacillota > Clostridia > Oscillospirales > Acutalibacteraceae > UBA8612. Next base: position 61,058 of record JAZSND010000011.1, read on the forward strand.
GAAGTCTGCCGTTTTAATTTTTAATTGTTTTCAGATTATAAAAGCTCCTGCAATTTTTCCAGGAATGATTCTTCGCCCATAGTATTTACTTTGAAAAACATTCCCTGACTGCCACCCGTAGTAATAGCGGAAACGTGAATTGTATTTCCACTCTGAAAAAGCGTAACACTAAGACTTACACGGTTTTTGCCCGAATAGCTGTACCGCTCAAAAACACGCACGCTGCAGCGGCAGTTTTCACCTGCAAAATCACTGGATTCTTCAAGCGATGCGGTCATACTGCCGTTGAGAATACCGTTTTCAATACGTTTGAGAAGGCTGTCAAAATCTTCCTTTAATGTCTTTTCAAACTTTGCCATATTTATTCCTCATCCTCTTCACTGACACGTTTTGCAAGTGCAATCAGTTCATCACTTGTAAAGGTGTAAACCGCATCACAGAAATGGCAGGTAACCTCGGTTTTTTCGTCCTTTGCCATATCCTCAAGCTCTGCTTTACCCGTGCTGATAAGTGCGGATTCAACACGCTCCCTTGAGCAGTAGCACTTATAAGTCGGTTCGCTTTCATCAAGAATTTCTATTTCAAATTCCTGCAAGGCACGCTTGCATATAGCTTCAAGCGTCATGCCGGAAGAAAGCATCTGCGTGAATGACGGTAAGCCCTCAAGACCTTTTTCGATCTTGTCAACGGTTTCATCGCTTGCAAAGGGCAGCAGCTGAATCATAAAGCCGCCCGCAGCCCTGATGGAAAGGTCAGGATTTACAAGCACGCCGAGCGCACAAACGGTAGGTGTCTGCTCACTTACTGCGTAGTAGCTTGTTATATCCTCTGCAATTTCACCCGATACAAGGGGAATCTGAGCAACATACGGCTCTTTAAGACCAAGATCCTTCATAACGGTGAGTGTACCGTTGCCTACAGCACCAGAAACATCAAGCTTGCCCTTATTATTCAGCTCGATTTCAACAACGGGGTTTGCAACATATCCCCGGCAGTTGCCTGAGCTGTCCGAAACGGCGATTACCGAGCCTGCAGGTCCATCACCGCCGATACGAAGTGTGACCGAATCGTCCTTACCTTTAAGCATATCGCCCATCATTGATGCTGCAGAAAGCAGTCTGCCCAGCGCAGCAGAAGTTACCGCAGAGGTCTTATGAATCTGCTGAGCACGCTCAACTATATCCGTTGCATCAACGGCAATGCACACCGCTTCGCCGTTGTTTGTGATTGTTCTGATTATTTTTCCCATATTATTTCTTCCTCGCTGTAATAAAAACTCGCTGTGAACCGGCATTTTGCGGCATTTTCGTCAGTTCATCATAAACGGCAACCGTTTCAAAGCCTGCCTTTTCAAGCATATCCTTCAAAGCTTCAATTTCATACGCTCTTTCACAAAAGCTCTCCTGCATACGCTCAAACAGCCCGTCCTCAACCTCTTCAAAAATATCAAGGTCAATCTGTATGGTATCCGTGCTTTCGTCAAGAGTATTCTGCCACACGCAGTACACTTCATCCATATCGTAAACAAAGGTATTGTTTGACAAAACTTCCCTGTGTTTATAGGGTGTATTTACATCAAAAACAAATATGCCGCCCGGCTCGGTAAAAAGCGAAACCTTGTCAAATGCAGCCTGCACATCATCCTTTTCGGTCAGATGATTTATACTGTCCAACGTACATACGCATGCATTTATCGTGCCGTAAAGGTCAAGCTGCTGCATAGTCTGGCAGAGAAACAGTATATTCTGCTCAGCTTCATATGCGTTGTTTATTGCACAACTGAGCATCTCGCCGCTCGCATCAACACCTATAACGTCAAAGCCGAGCTTTGCCATTTCAATGCTGAGCTTACCCGTACCGCACGCAAGATCAAGCAAAATGCCGCCCTTCACGCCGTTATCGGCCAGCAGGTCGGCAATATACTCAGCCCTTTGCGGATAATTAACATTTTGTGTAAGGATATCGTACACATCTGAAAAGCTGCCGTATCCGCTCATAGCTTAATCCTCTTGTTCCTTATCCTGCATAAGGCGGTTAAAAATTTCATCGTAACCGTTACAGCCGTAAATGAGCGAGCGGTTGACACGGCTGATGGTTGCCGTGCTGGCACCTGTTTCTTTAACGATTTCGCTGTAAACGCTCTTATCACGCAGCATTTTGGCAACAACAAGGCGCTGTGACATGGATTTGAGCTCGGTCATCGTGCACAGATCCTCAAAAAAATCATAGCATTCATCAAGCGTTTCGAGCTTGAGAACCGCCTGAAGAAGGAATTTTATATTTTCGTCATCTCTGATATTGCGGGGCATTGCAAATACCTCCAAAAGTTATTACCGATATTTTAGCACATTAAATCAAAAAAGTAAATAGCATAAAAACAGTTTATCCGCCGTGCAGATAAACTGTTTTTTCATCTCTGATATTATTTGCTGTATTTAGCCCGCTTTAAGCTGCAAGCGGAATTTATCGGCAATCATTGCAACAAACTCGGAATTTGTGGGCTTGCCTCTTGATGACTGAATGGTGTAGCCGAAATAGGAATTGAGCACCTCTACATCGCCCCTGTCCCACGCAACCTCTATTGCGTGACGGATAGCACGCTCAACACGTGAGGATGTGGTTGAATATTTTTTGGCTACGCCCGGATACAGCAGCTTTGTAACAGCGTTGATGCTCTCCTCATCTTCTATAGCCATAAGTATCGCTTCACGCAGATATTGATACCCCTTGATATGTGCCGGCACACCGATCTGGTGCAGGGTCTGTGTAACCAGAATTTCAAGGCTTGTGCTGTCGGTTGTTACACTATCACGGCGGCTGCTGTTAAGCAAAAGAATACGTTTGGCCATTTCATCGTAATCAAAGGGACGTAAGAAATAATAATCCGTACCTGCTGCCATAACCTCCGCTTCAAGTGTCGGATTATCAAAGCCTGACACAACAATAAATTTAGGCATCCTTGACATACCGTTTGTTTTAATACTTCTTATAACTCCTATAGCATCAAGATTCGGCAGAAACACATCCATAACCACTACATCTGGCTGTGTTTTTATCACTGTATCAATCAGCTTTCTGCCATCCTTTTCTGTGCACTCAGCCTCCATACCGTGGTTACGCAGCGCACGCACACACTGTTTACCGAAGGCTTCACTGCTGTCTGCTACCAGAACTCTGCAAATTTTCTCCATAATCGACCGTTGTTCCTTTCTTCTCGCATAAATTAAATGTGTTATTTGTGGGTAAATGTTTATCTCGAAAAGTATAATAGCAAAATTTGGAACAAAAAATCGGTTATATTGAAATTGAGCGTTTACGCATTGAGTTCGGCTGCAAATTATATTATTTAATGTCAAATCCGAGCAGCAAAACGAAAACACGGACTTTTGCTGTCCGTGTTTGTAAGAGATAATTTAATTTTCGGGAATTACGGCGATAACAGTCAGTTTTTTGTCGGAAACGGTAAACTTGATTTCAAGCCCTGCAAAGCCAAAGCCGTATACCCTTTCGGGATCGTTCTGATACGAAGGTCTCGGGTCACCTGATAAAACAGCAACCAGCGTTTCACGCTTATCCTCAGGAACTTTACTTAAAAGCTCATCAGGAAAGTCAACGTCAATTTTTCTTTCCTCAAGCCTTGCGGTAAATCCGCCCGTTGCTTCAGGTCTGCTGTCCGTATAGGGCAAATAGGGCTTGATGTCATATATGGGTGTGCCGTTCATCAGGTCGCTGCCGCTGACATACAGAACAGGACCGTCAGTTTTTGTGTATTCGATTTTTTCAAGCTTTACGCAGGAAAGTCCGATCGGGTTCGGGCGAAACGGTGAACGTGTTGCAAACACACCCATGCGTGTATTACCGCCGAGCAGTGGCGGTCGCACAGTAGGCGACCAGGTTTCACGCACAGCCTCGGAAAACTGCCACAGCAGCCATATGTGTGAAAAATCCTCAAGCCCTCTGAATGCTTCGGGATTGCGGTATTCCTTTTCAAAAACAATTTTACCTTTTATTTCGTCAACCAGTCCGCTCTGTCTGGGCAGACCGAACTTGGTTGAAAAATCGGTAAAAATTTGCGCAATAATTTTCATATAAATAAGCCCTTGTCAGTCTGCAAAAAGTTCCGTTGAAAGATACCTGTCGCCACCGTCAGGCAACAGTACAACTATTTTTTTGCCTTTATTTTCCTCACGCTTTGCAATTTCTATTGCAGCGCTCAATGCCGCACCCGATGAAATACCTGCAAGGAAGCCCTCGGTTTTGCCGATGAGATTGCCTGTTGCAAAAGCATCCTCATCCGGAACGGTTATTATTTCATCAATGATTTCCGTATTCAAAACCTTGGGAATAAAGCCTGCACCTATGCCCTGAATTTTGTGGGCGCCTGCCGTACCCTTTGAAAGAACAGGTGAATTTTCGGGTTCAACAGCAATAATTTTTATATTGGCAATTTTCTCTTTCAGATATTCACCTGTGCCTGTTATTGTGCCGCCCGTACCGACTGCAGAAACGAAATAATCAATATCACCCTGCATATCGTTATAAATTTCGGGACCGGTTGTTTTCAAATGGGCTTTTGCGTTTGCAGGGTTTTCAAACTGACCCGCAACCATGCTGCCGGGTATTCCGGCTGCCAGCTCATTTGCCTTTTCTATTGCACCGCTCATACCCTTTGCGCCATCAGTCAGCACCAGTTCTGCACCGTATGCCCTCATCATTCTGCGGCGTTCTTCCGACATAGTTTCGGGCATGACGATAATTGCACGGTATCCCCTTGCAACGGCAACTGCAGCAATACCTATACCTGTATTACCGCTCGTAGGCTCAATAATAACCGAGCCTTTTCTGAGCCTGCCGCTTTTTTCGGCATCGTCTATCATCGAAAGCCCTACTCTGTCCTTAACACTGCCTGCGGGGTTAAAATATTCAAGCTTTGCGTAAATTTCAGCTTTTAAGTCAAAACGCTTTTCAATTCTTTCAAGGCGAAGCATAGGCGTATTGCCGATAAGCTCATCTATTGATTTATAAATCATAATTTCCCTCTCAATAAAACTGATATTATAAATATTTTCCGAATTTTTTATCCACATATACTCCCGGTTTGGTTTTTCTTGCGTGTGCAATCAACCCGGAATAAAGCTGCTTGTGGTTCTTCATTGCGCTGCTGATAACTATCGGGGTAGGTATATCGTCAACAACCAGATGTAAATTATAGCGCCAGAAAAGTATATCTCTTCCTGCCTCTATTTTTTCAATTTTATAACAGGGTATATCGAATTCTTTTAAATCCTGTTTGGTGCTTTCGGTTTTGAGTGAGCCGAAAGCAAAGGTGCGGACATTTTTAATTTTGAAATCTTTGAACGTTATTTTACCCTCATTAAGCACAACCGTCTGCTTCATATCGGATATGAGCGAAATTACAAGCAGCACCAAAACCACAGCTGCGATGCCGAGCATTATATTCATTTCCGAACCGGGGAAGAAATACATAAATACACCGAGCATGATACCGACCATAACAAGTGACATCAGCGAGCTTAAAATGCTCAGCGGTAAACTGCGTTTGAATTCTTTCATTTTTCACTTCTCCTTTTATATCAGCACCTGCATATCCTCCGGCAGCGGTGCTTCAAACACCATCCGCTCGTTTGTGACGGGATGAATTAATGTCAGCTTTGCGCAGTGCAGCGCATGGCGGCTTATTCTGTCTGTTTTGCCGCCGTACATTTCATCGCCTGCAAGCGGTGTGCCAAGCGATGCAAAATGCACCCTTATCTGGTGCGTACGTCCTGTTTCAAGCGTTATATGCAGCTTTGACAGCCCGTCTTTAGTTTCAAGTGCTGTCCAATGTGTAACGGCATATTCGCCGCCCTCGCCTACTGCACGCAGCGTTTTCATCGGATCAGGGCGGATTATAGGCGCATCAACCGTACCGCTGCCGGTATAATCGCCCTCGACTATTGCTATATATTCTTTTTCGTAACTACCTGCAAGCTTGGCAGAAGCCAGTTTATGCAGCGCACAGATAACAAGCCCCGATGTGCCTTTATCAAGTCTGCCCGCTGCACGGAATACGGCATCCTTACCCTTTTGAGTGAGATAGTAGGCAACGGCATTTGCCAGCGTATCGCCCTGGTGATTGTGTGTCGGGTGCATGGCAAGACCTGCAGGCTTGTTGATAACCAGAATATCATCATCCTCATAAACGGTTTCAAACTGTGCCTGCTGCGGTTCGGCAGTGCTTTTGTCATGCGGAAGTATAAGCGTCAGCGTTGCACCCGCCCTGAGCGGGTCAATGGTGCGCACAGGCTCACCGTCCATAAGCATTGAGCCCCGTATCTGTTTGAGGGAACGCACCATTCTGTAGGAAAGCCCCACACCGCTGCGCAGAAATTTATTCACTTTTTCTCCGTCATATTCAGGCGGTACGGTATAGGTTAAAGTTCTGTTCATATCAATTCAAAAATTCTTTCGGGATTTTCATCGGAATATTCAATTTCCGATGAATACATTCTTGCAAGGTCGGAAAGCTTTTCGATATTCTTAACATCATACTGCGAAAAAATTGCTGCAATTATCTTTACGCTGATTACTGCAAAACCTACCTTTGATACAACATCGCCGTCATCAAGTGCCGACGGCACATGGCGGAAAAGGAAATAAACAAGCAGCTGTTCAAACGCAGTCTGATATTCATTTTCTATAATAAACTTATCTGCTTTTCTAAGCAGTTCCAGCTTTTCTTCCCAGTTCTTATCAAGCCGCTCAAGCGAAAAATAAACTGACGCCCATTCAGAAAAGCTGTTTCCGGGTAAATCAAAGCCGCAGAAATCCAGCAGATTTTCTATTCGTTCTTCAACGGTAAATTCCCTGTCCTGGGCAATGGCTGTAAGATTGTACCTGTATTTTAAAAGTGCTGCTTCATCACCGTCAGGACTTTCTTTGATTCCGTCATCTTTGAGCGTAATTAATCTGACTTTCTCTTTTTTGTTCAATATAAGCCTTGCAGCCGCTTCGCAGCAAAGACCTAATCCGATTTCTGTTCTGTCGGTAAAAAAATTGCGGAATCTCGGATGGTCGCTGCAGATATCGCAAAGGCTTTCTTCACCAAGCTTGCATATAAGCTCACACAATCCGTCACTTTTCAGAAACGGACAGCGTAAATTTTCGTCGGTCACAAAGCAAGCACCCTCATCAGTAACGGCGATTGATGCTTTTAACTTTTCACCCAATTCTCCGCCGACGGTTTTATAGTATCCGTACGTTTCACCGTCAATACCTATATCCCAACCGACACAGCAGCTGTGACGGCAGGCAGAGGCTATGCATGAAAAGCTGTTATAATAATCGGGAGCGACGGTTTTCATTTCGTTTTAATCCTTTGTCATTATAATAAAATTATTATAAATAAAAACTGCATAAAAGGCAAGAATTTTATTCAAGACTGAGGTTACCGATTACGCTGACACCGCCGCATTCAAAAAGTGCACACAAAAACAAAAATGCATCCACTCCGTCAGGACAGAGCCTGAGATATTCATCAGGTATTTTGCACATATAGCCCTGTGCACCTGTCTTATCAGCTGTAAAATTAATTTTTGCATATTCATACTCATTTTCGGCTATACACACATCAAAGCTTTCGTTTCCTTTTGTACTGCTGCAGACAATCGGTGAAGCGCCGTAATTTTCAAGCAGATGAGCACAGGCTGAGTAATACTTTTCGGGCTTTGATGTAACTATTCTGATTTTGTATGCACACAGCACAATTCTTTCGATATACTGAGGCAGAACTGCGTTTTCGTCTATTATCAGCAGCGTTCTTTTTTTTGCATTCTCTCCCCTGTCAAGCCGCCCGGCAGCGGTGTTGAGCATCAGCAGCAGCGGCAGCGTATCTGCCTCAAACCGCTTTAAATATGTGCCTTTCGGCAGAACTGTATCAACCTGCGTAATTATGCTTTCAGCTGCACAGCCGGCTGCTCGCTCAACACCCTTCCAGTCTATCCCTTTTCTCCCCGGAAAAACCCTGATATGCCGAAACGGTGCTCCGCCTATAACCGCAGTGTTGTTTACCTCTATTCTGCATTTTTTTCGTCTTAACAGGCGTGACTTTTTCTGTTCTTTTTCTACCGTGATTATACCGAACATATATCTTCTCCTTTACTCAATACTTGTGAAAAGTATTATTTTGAAATATGCTATTGTTAAATATATTAAGTTTTGATATAATTGATACAGTATATTTACATAAGGAGAGCTAAGAACTATGGAAAACAAGCAATGGTACAAAGAAATAACCTGTTATCAGATCTGGCCCCGTTCCTTCTGCGACGGTAACGGCGACGGCATAGGCGACCTTGAGGGTGTGCTTTCAAAGCTCGACTATCTCCAGGAGCTTGGCATCACCTGCATCTGGTTTTCACCGCTTTACTGCTCACCTAATGCAGACTTTGGCTACGACATTTCCGATTATATGCAGATTTCACCCGATTACGGCGATAACGAGCTTTTCAAGAAGGTTCTTGATGAGGCACACAAGCGCGGTATGAAGGTTATTATGGATCTTGTTGTAAACCACACATCAGACGAGCATGAGTGGTTCAAAAAGGGCATTGACAAGAACAGCAAATACCATGACTACTATATCTGGCGTGACGGTAAAAACGGCAAGGCACCCAACAACTGGTCCTCTCTTTTTGAGGGTAAGGCATGGGAATACTGCCCCGAAAACGGTCAGTACTACCTGCACCTTTTCTCAAAAAAACAGCCCGACCTCAACATGGACAATCCCGAGGTGCGTGAAGAAGTCAAGAAAATCATGCGCTACTGGCTGGACATGGGCGTTGACGGCTTCCGTGAGGATGTTATCACCTTCGTTTCAAAGCGTGAAGGTCTGCCCAACGGTATCCCCATCCCTCAGGCATGCGGTATGGAGCACTATATGGACGGCCCGCACATTCACGAATACCTCAATGAATTCCGTGAAGTGCTCAACGAGTACAACTGCTTTGTAGTCGGCGAAGCACCGATGATGACGCCCAACAAGGCACTCAAATACATCAAGGAAGGCGTCGGAATGGAGCTTGATATGATGTTCCATTTCCAGCACATGGAGGCAGACTGCCTGTTTACCGATTTCATGTCACTTCCCTTCAGCTTAAAGCGTCTTAAAGGTGCATTCTCCAAATGGCAGACAGGTCTTTACGGCAAGGCATGGAACGCACTTTACATGGAAAACCACGACCATCCCAGAATTATCTCTCGCTACGGCAGCGAAAAATACAGAACAGAAAGCGGCAAGTCAATTGCCAACTCCTATATGCTTCAGTGCGGTACTCCGTTCATCTACCAGGGTCAGGAAATAGGTATGGTAAACATCGACCTGCCCGAGGTTGAAGATTATCAGGACGTTTTTGCCGTAAACAACTACAAAACGCTCAAGCTCCTCGGTTTCTCCGATGCAAAGGCAAAGCAGCGTCTTAAAACCTCCAGCAGAGGTAACGCACGTACACCCGTACAGTGGAGTGCAGCTGAAAACGCAGGCTTTACAACAGGCACACCGTGGATGCCTGTCAACCCCAACTACAGGGACGGCATAAATGCACAGGCTGAAATGGCAGACCCCAACTCAATTTTCAACCACTACAAGGCACTTATAAAATTCCGCAAGGAAAACCCGATTGCAATATACGGCACCTACACAGAATACAATAAGTCCAGCTCTGAGCTGTATGTATATTCACGCAGCTTCGAAGGCAAGAAGATGCTTGTAATCTGCTCCTACACAGAAAAAGCCGCAAAGTTCACAGCCCCCGCAGGCTTCGACCTGAGCAAGGGCAAGTGCATTCTTTGCAACTATGACAACAACAAGGTTGTAAACAACGGCTTCACCACACGTCCTTACGAAACAAGAGTTTACCTTTTCGATTAAGTTATGCTTGATTTAAAAGAACGTGACGATTATAACCTGCAGATAGTTTTTGTGCGGCACGGCGAATCACTGGGCAATATAGGTCTGCCGACACCTGAGGGCTACGACGAAGAGGATACTCCCCTTTCCGATTACGGCAAACAGCAGGCAAAGCTGCTTGCAAACGGCTTTGAAAAGGGTGAGGTTGCACACATCTATGCAAGCCCCATGACACGTACAATACAGACCATCTACCCCACAGCGCAAAAGCTCGGTATGCAAATTGAGCTGATGCCCGATCTGCTCGAAGTCGGCTCAACAGTCAGAGGCTGTTATCCGAACAGGCTGGAAAACGAATTTCCGCTTGCCATTCCCTGTACGGCAGAGCCTACCCCAAGCGGCGGCAGGCTGTGTTTGCCGAAGAACGAGCCTGAACCCGAAATCACGGCACGTGCAAAGCGGTGCATAGACTATATCAAAAGCCAATATTCCAACGGCGAAACGGTAATTGCAGTAACGCACGGTACATTTTTCAGTCATCTGCTGTGTGCTGCTTTAGGCATAGAAGAGGATAATCTTTTCCGCTGCCAGATTGACAACTGCGGCTGTACGGCAGTTGCCTACAGAGGCGAAACGCGTCAGGCTTTTCTGCGCACAGCAAACAACACCAACCATCTTAAATAACAAAACAGCGAATGTAATTTTTTACGTTACATTCGCTGTTTTTATATTTAATCCTTACTTTTCAAATACAAACTCTTTTCCGTCAAGCTTACATATGCATCTGTCGCCTGACTTGATTTTGCCTTCAAGAATTTCTTCAGAAAGCTTATCCTCGATTTCGGACTGAATTACTCTGCGCAGCGGACGTGCGCCGTAAACGGGATCAAAGCCTGCATCGGCAATTTTTTCAACAGCCTCATCGCTGAATTCAACTTCTATGCCCATTGACGCTATACGCTTATTCAGAACAGAAAGCATACGCCTTGCAATTTCGGCTATATCTTCCTTCTGCAGTTTGCGGAAAACAATAATATCGTCAACACGGTTAAGGAATTCGGGTCTGAACGCATTTTTAAGTTCGCCCATCACCGCATCACGTATTTTTTCATCGCTCATCGAGCCGCCTTTTTCTGCACCGAAGCCGAGGCTTGAACAGCTGCCCGCAATCTGCTTTGCGCCGATGTTAGAGGTCATTATGATAATGCAGTTTTTGAAATCTACTTTCCGACCCTGTGAATCGGTGAGTATACCATCGTCAAGAATCTGCAGCATCATGTTGAAAACATCGGGATGTGCCTTTTCAATTTCATCAAAAAGAATAACCGAATAGGGCTTACGGCGCACACGCTCAGTAAGCTGACCGCCCTCATCATATCCGACATAACCGGGTGGTGAACCGACCAGACGTGAAACTGTATGCTTTTCCATATACTCGGACATATCAAGGCGTATCATTGCGTTTTCATCGCCGAACATTGCCGCTGCAAGCGATTTGCAAAGCTCGGTTTTACCCACGCCCGTAGGTCCAAGGAAAATAAACGAGCCTGTGGGGCGTTTGGGGTCTTTGAGTCCCACCCGGCTGCGGCGGATTGCACGTGAAACCGCTTTCACAGCCTCGTCCTGACCGACTATTCTCTCATGCAGCTCGTTTTCCATATTGAGCAGACGCTGGCTTTCCTCCTGAGTCAGCTCAACTACGGGTATACCTGTCCAGCCGGAAACAATCTGAGCAATCTCGTTTGCGGTTACTTCCCCTGCAGAGTTTGAGCTGCGCTGCTGCCAGTCATCCTTCTGCTGCTTTAATTCGAGCTGAAGCTCACGCTTTTCATCACGCAGCTTTGCTGCACGCTCAAATTCCTGCGCATTTACGGCAGCAGACATTTCCTCGTCAAACGATTTGATTTTTTCTTCCAGCTCTTTCAGATTGGGCGGTGCGGTAAACGCACACAAACGCACCTTTGATGCAGCCTCGTCAACAAGGTCAATAGCCTTGTCAGGCAGAAATCTGTCGCCGATATAGCGCACAGACATTTTTACAGCGGCAACAATCGCCTCGTCCGTGATTTTAACCTTATGGTGTGCTTCATATTTATCACGCAGACCTTTGAGGATTTCAACCGCCTCATCCTCGCTCGGCTCACCAACGGTTACTGGCTGAAAGCGTCTTTCAAGGGCAGCGTCCTTTTCAATATGCTTGCGGTATTCTTCAAGCGTTGTTGCACCGATAACCTGAATTTCACCCCTTGCAAGAGAGGGCTTGAGAATATTTGCAGCATCAACCGCGCCCTCTGCCGAACCTGCGCCGATAAGCGTATGCAGCTCATCAATAAACAGTATCACATTGCCGCACTTAACAACCTCTTCAAGAGCTGTTTTGATTCTTTCTTCAAAATCGCCCCTGTATTTCGTACCGGCAACCATACCTGTAAGGTCAAGGGAGATGATGCGCTTGTCAGCAAGGGTTTCGGGCACTTCACCGGCAGCTATTTTAAGGGCAAGCCCCTCCGCAATAGCCGTTTTACCTACACCGGGTTCGCCGATAAGACAGGGGTTATTTTTGGTACGGCGTGAAAGAATCTGAATAACCCTCTCTATTTCCTTGGCTCTGCCTATAACGGGGTCAATCTTGCTGTTGCGTGCCATATTTGTCAGATCTCTGCCAAACTGTTCAAGGGTAGGTGTTTCGGATTTTGAATCAGCCTTACTGCCCTTTTCATTCGGCTGCTTTGCCGGTGAGCCGGAATTGAGCGCCTTTACTATATCGCCCAGCACGTCTGACGGCGAAACACCGAGCTTTGTGATGATATTCACCGCACAGTTTGAACCTTCCTTTATAAGTGAAATGAGCAGATGCTCGGTACCCGTATAGGTGTGACCCATAGAGCGTGCTGCACTGATTGAAAGCTCAATAATATATTTGAGTCTCGGTGTAAAATCGTCCGGCACAAGCACAGTAGGCGTGCCTATACCGACAGTTGATTTGAGCACGGACTCAACATCTTCACTGCCTATACCTCTTGCATTGAGTGCTGCGCAGGCAACTCCGCCGTCAGTACGCAGCAAGCCTGCAAGCAGATGCTCGCTGCCGACATAGGTGTGTCCAAGCTCTTCCGCAACCTCAACAGCTGCGTTGAGTGCCGTATTTGCTTTCTGTGTAAAACCTGTAAACTTGTACATATTAAATCATTACTCCTTCCACAAAGTACGATTAAATATATCTTTATTTATTCAAGTGCTTCTCTGACTGCCTTTGCACGCAGCTCATCACGAGCCGATGCATCAAGCGTTTTGCCCTCACGTGCATTGACCGTAGCAGGCTGCATATCCACCATCAGTTCGCCCAGAGTTTCAAGGCTGACATCGAGCAGACCCTGCGCTGCGCCAAGGCGCACAAGCGATGAAAGCTGCATAAACTCCTCGCAGCTGAGAAGCCGTGCATTTTTAAGTATGCCCCACGCACGGAAAATTTTATCTTCCCAGACAGGATTTTTGAGCATCTGCTCACGCACGCTCAGCTCCTGAGTGACAAGCTGCTGAGTGATAGCCTTAAGGTTGCTGAGTGCTGTTTCCTCGCTGATGCCCAGTGTTACCTGATTACTCAGCTGATACATATCCCCGTTGGGAGTTGAACCTTCGCCGTAAGCGCCTCTGATAATAAGACCGAGCTTTGAAACGGTAGACGCAATCTGGCTGATTCTGCCGCTCTTGCCAAGACCGGGCAGATGCAGCATAACGGATGCACGCATAGCTGTGCCAAGATTTGTCGGGCACTGTGTCAGGTAACCGATACGCTCGTCAAAGGCAAGCTGCAATTTAGAAGAAATAATGTTATCAAGGCTGTCTGCACGCTTATATGCGCTATCGAGTGCAAGACCTGCCTCCATAACCTGCAGGCGGATATGGTCCTCTTCGCAGAGCATAATGCTGACCGATTCATCCTCGGACATAAGCAAAGCTCTGCCGTTTACTGCGCTTGCAAATTCGGGGCTTATCATGTGACGCTCTGCAAGCGAAATTGCCTGTGCACGTGAAAGACTCTCCATTTCAATGTAGCTCAAATCCTCATCGCAGCTGCCAAGAAGCGCATCACGCACAAGCGCATTTACCTGCGACTTTGATTGAGCATCAAGCTTTGCAGGGAACGGATAATCCTCCAGATTTCTTGCAAGGCGGATTCGGGTGCTGATAACAACCTCGTTCTTTTCACCGCCGCCGATGTACCATTTACTCATTTTGCGTCACTCCCTTCAAGCTCTCTGATTTCGTCACGCAGCTTTGCTGCCTGCTCAAATTCCTGTTCCTCAATTGCCTTTTGCATTTTTGCCTTGAGCTGTTCAAGCTGCTCTTCCTTTGTGGGCACTTTGCTTTCTGTACGGCTGACCTCTATTTTTTTGCCGTTGTGTACCGCTCTGCCGTGAATACGTTCAAGCGAGGGCTGCAGCTTATCGTAAAAAACTCTGTAGCATTCGGCACAGCCGAGTCTGCTGTCACGCACAATATCGTTGAACGAATTGCCGCACTTCGGGCAGCGCACTACCTTTGCGCCGATGGCTTTTCGGTTGATATCGCCAAGCAGGTCGCCGAAAAAATCGCTCAGGCTCAGCGGAGCAAAGCCCGAAAACATATCGGTGTAGCCGAGCTCACCTGCACACTGCGAGCAAAGATGATGCTCCGTAGTATCGCCGTTGACTACTCTTTTGATGTGGGTTGTTGCCTGCGCCTTACCGCAGTTCTGACATAACATAATAAAACTCCTCCTTCAATTTTCGATTATATGGTTTGCAGCAGCATTTGCTTGAACACCGCTGCTCTGACTGTATCTTTAATGGGCTGTGATAACTCTCTGAAGCAGTTATCCGAAACCGCCGCCAACATAATTTTGGCTGATTGCTTTGCGATTATTTCATTGTTAGCTAAATTGATTATATGCGCACGTGCTGTTTTTTCGTCCAGCCTTGTACCGATATGATTTAAAACCTGCATAATCACATTGGTTTTTGAGCTTACGGCAGTACGGGTAATGCGTATATATCCGCCGCCGCCACGTCTGCTCTCGACCGTATAGCCCTGCTCAGGCGTAAAACGTGAGGCAATAACGTAATTTATCTGGCTCGGCACACAGCCGACTGTCTGAGCCAATTCGTTGCGCTGCATTTCGGCTATGCCGCCCTCAGCCTCAAGCATATCCATAATAAGCTTTGCGATAGTGTTGCTGATATTCACTTCGCTCACTTCCTTTCGGTTTGACTTTGACTATCTTTGACCTTTAATCATATTCTAACCAATTTTGACCAAACCGTCAAAGGTCAATAAAGGTCAAATCCGTTTTTAATCCGCCAATTTTTAAAAATAGCTCCGTAATGCTCTGTTTTTCTTCAATTTTCAAAATCTTTGACTTTCTTTGACCTTTATCCGAATTAAGCATAGCCTTAACGACAAAAAGTAAGAGAGGGCATAAAAGCCCTCCCTTGTAAGTTGATTCTATCTACGACAAATTACAGTTTAGCATCGTGACGCTGCAGACAATGCCGGTTCGAAACGCACACTAAATGTCGCCTATTGAAAAGTTTTATAATAAAACAAAATACATCAACGGCGGAGATTAAAAAGCGTAAAAGAAATATCAATATAAAAAATTAAAGATGCTGTGAATTTGAACGGAACAGGCTGACGAGCTCAAACTTAACTCATTTATCCGAGCGAGGAAACCATAGGCGGTAGAGCAAACTTAAAAGTCAGATTTGCTTTAATAGCCGTTATGGCAGCAGAACAAAACATTTTTTGTTCTGTCTGCCGAGCGGATTTACTCTCGTCAGCCGTCGTGAAGTGCATATAACCTCAAAAGTTCTTTTGGTTACTTTTGTAACGCTTGACAAAAGTAACATAACAAACCTCACTTTTATCGCTGAATTATAATTTGTCGATATGTGAACTAATCGTTCACCCGATATGATATAAATCCCCATATGACACAGCATATATCGCACCGTCAGGGATTTATATCGCTACAGTTTGTCGGCAAAACCGACAAACTGTAATTTACCACTTATTTTCTACATACTCACAAAAAGCATACATATCTTTTATTTCAAGCTTTGTGCCGTCGTCAAGCGTTACATCGCCGCTCCACAGACCATGCACCTGGTGAGTATGCATTCTTGCTACGCCAAGGTTCATATCGGAATGATGGTCAAAGGTCGGAGCCATAGTCATATTGAATCTGCCGTCCTCTGAAATAAACTTCCACGGCTGCATGAATTTATCGGGCTTCGGGAAGGTTTCAACATCAACCGCACCGAATTTATGCGCCTTGCCGTCAAGGAAAAGGCAGGTTTCCGTGGCGTTACTTTCATCGCCTATTGCCCAGGTGATTTCAAAGCCGAAGAGGTGCTTTTCGCCGTTTGCATCGGTTATGTAGCTTGCACCGTTGCCCCAGTACCATACCATTTTATGCGGAGTGTTTACTCTGCCCCAGTCAAGCGCACAGAAGCTGTCCGCCTTTGAAAAATTATAAACATCATCGCCGTATTTAAACACACCCTCACACGGCATGCAGTTCTGCTTTGTGGTCATGAAATATTTTGTGCTGTCGCCTGCAAAGGGAAGCACGGTTGTGATATTTTCAAGCCCCGGCATAATGTCCATATTAAAGCTGCATTCAACAAGTTTGCCTTTAATCGGCATTCTGAACCACAGCGTTCTTGTGTTTTCCTTTGTATCAAAATCGAATTCAGCTTTGCCGATTTTGCACTTGAAACGGTTGGGAACATCGCCCTTTGCCGGCGGAACGTATTTATTTTTGCCGCCCAGGAAAATCTGAGTTGAATCAACAATCAGCTTGCCGTTGACTAAATCAATCAGCTTTGCGCCGACATAGCCGCCGATATTGATATTGGCAAAGCTGAGCTGCACCATATACTTACCGTCGGAAACCTGATAGAAATCCCACTCTTTTCTGCTCATGAGCTTTGCTTTTACAAGGTTACGGTCATAATCGAAAACGTTGTGCCTTGCCCAACCCTTTGCAAGCAGGTTGCCGTTCGCATCAAGCAAGGGTGTTTTTTGAGTATACTCTGTCTGCTTGGATTTTTCTTTCCAATCCTTAAAAGGAACATAGGTTCTTTGCATATCAGAAACCTCCCGAAAAATTTCTTGATTTTATTTTAACGTTTCAGGCTGCAATTTGCAACTGTTTTAATAAAAATGCCTGCTGATATATGGCTCAGCAGGCAGAACAGTTATCTTTTTCTGTAAACTTTTCCGGGTTCAAGCTTGCCACCGTCTGATGTAAGCAATTCTGACACCGTAACTAGCTGGTATCCTTTTTTCAGCAATGCGGGGACAACCTTTTCCATCGCATCAACCGTTGTCTTATGCAGATCGTGTACAAGTATGATTGCACCGTCCCTGGCAGAAGACATAACAGAATTATAAACAGCATCCGCATTTTTGGTTTTCCAGTCAAGCGTATCAACCGACCATAGAATGTAGCTGACGCCAAGGCTTGCCCCAACCAATTGAACAGTATCGTTATATGAACCGTAAGGCGGTCTTACAAGACGGCACTTCTGTCCCGACGCTTCATAAATTTTATCGGATGTTCTGGTAATCTGTGAGACTATATCCTGTCTGCCAAGGTCAGTCAGCTGCGGATGACTCCAGCTGTGGTTGCCGATTTCATGGCCTTCTTCTGCCATTCTTTTAAGCAGAGCTTTATTTCTTTCAATGGAAGTTCCTACTACAAAGAATGTACCTTTACCGCCGTGTGCTTTAAAAATATTAAGCAAACGCTCGGTATGCGCACTCGGTCCGTCATCAAACGTAAGTGCAAGCATAGGCTTGTCAGAATCATAATCGGGAGTATCCGGCCTGTCAGCAGGCATGCCGTCAAATGCAGAGCTTGCTCCGGTCAGAAGCTCTGATAAACTGCCGCTGCGTTCAGTCGTTTCAGCTTCTTCAGATTGCTGAGTTGCAGGAGGCTGAGTTGCGGTTTCAGACGGCTTTTCGGTTTGCTTTTGTGTTTGTTTTTCTGTAGGCTTTGCCGTTGCCGGCGCCTGTGTTTCCGGCAATACGCTTGTAGTTTCTCCGGCTGTAGCCTGTGTCTGATCCGGTACAGTGGTAAAGCTGTTGTTCACGGGGAAGTCACTTGTGCAACCGCAAAGCAAAACAAGCACCGCAACCATAATTAAACTTACTGTCTTTTTCATTTTCTCTCCTGATATGCTGTCGGAATTTGTCGAATATAACTGTAGTGATTATATATTAACAAATCTTTTTTTAAATGCAACCGCAAAACCGATAATTTAATAAAAATTTTCTTTTTACAGCGAAAAAAACTGCCTGCCGTAACAAAACGGCAGACAGCTGGTTTCGGATATTTTATTTTTTACCCGTAAAGAAATAATAAACTTCGCCGAGGAAATTATAAAGCTTCACGGCATAGGGGTTGAGCGCATCCCAATACGGCTCATCGTAGAGCGTAACCCACTTGAACGGATGTCTGAAAAGGTGGAGCAAATCGCAATCGGACAAATAGTGAGTCGCCCCTTCACCCATTCTGGGTATACCCATTTCAACAAGGTCGTTATAGAGATCGTCGTTAGCCTTCATCCAGAGATACGGAAACCGGAACAGCGAGAATTCTGCACGTTTGTTTGCACATTTCCAATATCTCCAGCTCAGCTCTGAGCGGCGAATACGGCTAAGCTGTTCTTCTGTCTTTGCCTGCATTTTTGCAGCTTCCCAAAGCTTATTACAGCTTTCAACATTTTTGGCAGTCATATTGTAGAGCGTATTTTCGGATTTCTGGTAAATCTTGAGGTGACCTGATTTTGTAACAGCGTGTTCCGTCATAACATCAATAAACTCACGGATGTTTTTCCAACCGGGTCCGTAAACAGCCTCAAGGTAGCCGTCCATCTCTGCATAGTAATCACAGTAAGGGTTCTGAAGCAGCTTTGAAAGCAGATAAGTACGCATTTCTCCGAATTCACCGTCAGATTCGGAAATATAGTATATACCTTCTTCATAAACACCCTTTACGTTGTTTTCATAGAAAATCTGAACATTGCGCTGCAAAACGCCGAAATTCGGAAAAATGCAAATTGTTTCACTGTAATTGGTTACGTAGTCCCAGATATAAATTCTCTTGCAGATTTTGCCCCACTGCTCAAGGTCATTTATAAAGTCCTTGTTTTCCTTACAGTCAGGATCATCAAGCGCATGACCGAAGCAGCATTCAATTGAACAAAGGCGCACTATAACATTATCACTCGGCACAACCTTTGACGGCGCCTGACGTGTATACTGATAAGCAAAGGTATCGAAGGCAACGTTATCATACTCGCCTGCCTCGCTTACTCTTTTTGCAATCTCGTTTACAAATGTTATCATCGTGCCCGAATGTGCACCGTTTTCATTATCAAGTTTTGCGCAGCTTTCACACTCGCAGTAATTCTGGTTATCGTGCTGTGTAAGCGAAACAATCTGCAAATCCGCATCGGGATTATGCTGTGCAGCAAGAAGATCAAGCACTTCCTGCGTTACGATGCTTTTAACATCCTCATTGGTGAGGCAAAGCTGGTCGCCTGTTCTTTTACCGTCATGCAGAGCGTAATATTCGGGATGTTCTGCAAAATACTTCTCAGGCTTGCAGTAATAAGTTGTAAATGTGTGACAGAAATTACCGAGATATTCAACCGCAGAACCCTGTTCGGCAGTAAAATCACGGTATGCTCCGCCGACCTGACCGTTTGCAAGCGAAAACTCAATATCCCGCGAGCTTGCAGTATCGGTTTCGGTGTATTCAAAGAAAGAGTTGTAATTTACATCAATATCAGCCGGCACAGCAAGCTGAGCGTTTTCGGGTGTGACAATTACAGCAGCTTCATACCAGTGGCAGCCGCAATACTTTTCAAGGAAAGCATAAACACCGTTTATTGTGCCCTTGTTGCCGTTACCGCAGATAACAACGGTGTTTTCCGATGAGGTTATGACATAACCGCCGTCATTGCAGGAGGAAAGGTCAGGCTCAGCCCTGTTGGTTGTACCTACAGCAATTTCGTATTCTGCACCGTCTGCTGAATCGTCAACAACGCTGACATCCTTGCCGAGGATTTTTTCAAGGTAGTATTCGAGTTTGCCTGCGGCAAATCTGTCCGTTGCGCTTGCATCTGCACCGGTAACAATCACCGCATCATACACGGGAAACTCGTTTTTCGCAGCAAAAGCTGTAAAGGGGAACACCATTACACCAATAGTCAGAACCAATATAATGCTGAGAAATTTTTTCATTGTCATTATCTCCATTCTTATTTCTGTTATTTTTCAGCTATTTCTGAATACCGTATGCTTCAACCATTCTGAAATACTCATCCTCAGTAATGGCTACAACCGAACCGTGGCGGGGTCTGAGCTGATCCATGGAATAGGTTGAACGCTGCACCTGACGGAAATTCTTGAAATCTCTTGTCATCTGCGCAAAGAATGTGCCCTGACCGTATTCATCCATAATCATCATCCATGCATCCGTGCCGGTGATGCGGTACATTGAACTGCCCTCAACACCCCAGTAATTCAGCGAGCATATTGTGTAGTCGGTATTATAAGGGCCTGTAAGGTTTTTTGACTTTACATAGGCAATCTTCTGTGTAATATCCTCTTTGAAGTAAAGATAGTAATATCCGTCTTTTTCGTTGTAGATTATATCGCCGTCAATGCACTGAATGTTGCGTGTTCCGCCTGTTTCGGGGTCCGGCTCATTCCAACGTCCGTACAGAACCTGCGGCTGGGTTTCAAAGGTTTTGAAATCCTTTGTGTAAGCGTAATAGTGACCCGCACAGTCGTTCTCAACAGTTGAGTTTGCCCAGTAGACCATATACATCTGCTTATCATCATCCCATATGGCCTGCGGCGCCCATGCTCTTGTAGTGGTTTCAAAGCCCTCAAAATCACGTATATCAATTACGGTTTCGTCAAACCAATTTATAAGGTCGTAGGATTTCCACGTGATAAGGCAATGGTTTGAAGTCCAGCCCTCGAGTGCATTCATATCCGTTGCAATAATAAAATAGCACTCTTTTCCCGTTTCATCTTTACCTTTTAATATATACGGGTCACGCACGCAGCCTGTGCCCTTAGTCTGCTGTATGACAGCTTCATTGTTATTGAGAGCTTTGAAATTATATCCGTCTGTGCTGACTGCAAAATGCAGCGTCTGCTCATTGACTTCGTTCCCCACAAAGTAGCAGAAAAGATATGCACCCGATGAGCTGATTGCCGGATAGGCATAGTTATTGAACACATAATTAAAAAGATAGTACCACGCCATTGCAAACGCAGTAAGATAACGCACAAAAACCATAAGGGTCATATAGCTACCTCCTTATTTTCTTTATTGTAACGCAATAAAGAAATAAATGGAATAGCTTTTGCAAAATTTACTGATTTAATTCTCCATTTTGTTTTACTTGCAAAATAAAAACGCACATGATAAAATCAATATGTACGGTAATTAATATTTTCTCTTTGGAGGATACGGTAAATGAATTACGATGTAATAATTATCGGTGCAGGTCCCGGCGGTATATTTTCAGCTTATGAGCTTACAAAGCTCGCCCCCGATATGAAGACAGCTGTTTTTGAGGCAGGCCATGCGCTCAACAAACGCCGTTGCCCTATTGACGGCGATAAAATAAAAACCTGTATCAGCTGCAAAAGCTGTTCAATAATGAGCGGTTTCGGCGGTGCAGGTGCATTTTCCGACGGTAAATATAATATCACCAACGATTTCGGCGGCACGCTGTATGAATACATCGGTAAAAAGAATGCTCTTGAGCTGATGAAATACGTTGATGAAATCAATATGGATTTCGGCGGTAAAGGCACAAAGCTTTACAGCACTGCAGGCTCCAAATTCAAGAAGATCTGTATTCAGAACGACCTTCACCTGCTGGATGCTTCGGTGCGGCATCTCGGCACGGATATAAACTATGTTGTGCTCGAAAATCTTTATGCCCATCTTGAGGATAAGGTTGACTTTTTCTTTGACACGCCTGTTGAGAAAATCGAAATTATTGACGGCGGCTACAAGGTAATCTGCGCAAACGGCGAATACACCTGTAAAAAGTGTATCATCTCGGTCGGACGAAGCGGCAGCAAATGGATGGAACAGGTTTGCCATGAGCTTGACATCCCTACAAAGAGCAACCGTGTTGATATCGGCGTTCGTGTTGAGCTGCCGGCAGAGGTTTTCTCACACCTGACGGATGAGCTTTACGAAAGCAAGATTGTTTACCGCACCCAAAAATACGGCGACAGAGTCCGTACCTTCTGCATGAATCCAAAAGGGGCGGTTGTAAACGAAAACACAAACGGCATTATCACCGTCAACGGCCACAGCTATGAGGACCCGGCTAAGCAGACGGAAAACACAAACTTTGCCCTGCTTGTTGCAAAGCATTTTTCTGAGCCGTTCAAGGATTCAAACGGTTACGGTGAAAGCATTGCCAGGTTGAGCAACATGCTCGGCGGCGGAGTTATAGTCCAGCGTTTCGGCGACCTTATCAGAGGTCAGCGTTCCAACCGTGACAGAATAGACGAAGCATTCATCACCCCCACACTTAACGCAACTCCCGGTGATTTAAGCCTTGTGCTGCCAAAGCGTATACTCGACGGCATAATCGAAATGATTTATGCACTCGATAAAATTGCACCCGGTACAGCAAACGATGATACCCTGCTCTACGGTGTAGAGGTCAAATTCTACAACATGGAAGTTGAGGTCAACGAAAAGCTGCAGAGCAAGTACGACGGACTTTATATCATCGGTGACGGCAGCGGAATCACTCATTCACTTTCTCATGCCTCCGCAAGCGGTGTGCATGTTGTAAGGGATATAGTTGAAAGCAAATAATAATTATTTTATTCTGAGGAGGCTATCGTATGAGCAATTTATTGGACACGGCAATTATATTTGCAACAAAGGCACACAGCGGTCAGTTAAGAAAGGGTACCTCAACACCGTATGTTCTTCATCCGCTTGAAGCCGCAGCAATAACATCAACCATGACCGGCGATGAAGAAATCATTACAGCAGCCGTATTACATGATGTTATTGAAGATACGGATACAACCTACGCTCAGATTTACGACCTGTTCGGCGAACGTATAGCAGCATTGGTATCAGCCGAAAGTGAAAACAAGCGTGAAAATCTTTCAGCAGAATCAACATGGAAAATAAGAAAGCAGGAAACACTGGATCACCTGAAAGATGCCGATATCAGCGTAAAGATGATAACTCTCGGTGACAAGCTTTCAAACATTCGTGCAATTCACCGCGACTATAACACTATTGGTGATGAACTCTGGCAGCGATTCAATCAAAAAGACAAGGCTGAACATCACTGGTACTACCAAAGCATTGCCGACTGCCTTTCAGAATTAAATGAATATCAGGCTTATAAAGAATATACCGAACTTGTGGAAAAAACATTTAAATAAGCATAAAAACGAGGCATTCTTCTTTTACGAAGAATGCCTCTGTCATTTTTCAATAATATTATAAGCTGTTGAGTATTTTAAGTACGCAGAGAAGGCTGTCTGATGTAACCTTTTCAATGGGTAAATCGTTTTCAACGCAGTGTGCAAAGTACTTGATTTCGTTTGCATATGCATCGCTCTTAGGCAGGTTGATTGAGCCTGTATCGCCCTTTGTTTCCTTTGTCAGGTCAAATTCCTCTTCCTTGCCGTAGATTACCATTCTGCCCTTTTCGTTTACAACAAGCGCATCCTCAAACTGGAAACGGAACTGAGCTGTAAACGGATAGCAGTTATCGTACCATGAGGCTTCGGTATTGATTGTAAAATCACCGAAATCGTAGCTGACGCTCAGGAAATCCTGGTCGGGACGCTTTGAGCGGAACTGATGCGCAATCTTCGGCTCGCCGAAAGCGTAAACCATAAAATCAAGGTCATGAATGTGAAGGTCAAACGGAACAAGACCGCTGCGCTTTTCATCCATCATCCAGTTATCCCAGCTCCAGCGGGGCTTGTGACCAAGTCTTGTCATTGTGCCGGAAAGGAGCTTGCCGTATTTCCCTGTATCGTAAATATCCTTGAGTACCTCATATTCGGGCCAGAAGCGGAGCACCTGCGCAACCATGAACTTGACATTGTTCTTTGCTGCAGTTGAATAAACCCTGTCGATATCCTCTTCATTTAAGGAAATCGGCTTTTCGGTAATTACGTGAATACCCTTTTCCATAGCCTTTACTGCAAAATCTGCATGAAGATATGTAGGCAGACAGATATCGAGAATATCAATCTCCTCATTTGCAAGCATTTCATCAAAATCCGTGTAGCAGCGTTTGCCCTCGTATTTTTCCATACGCTCGGGACGGATATCGCAAAGCGCAACAAGCTCAGCATTTTCCATACTGTCCCATGCAGGGATATGCGCACCGCTGATTCCGCCAACACCTACAAGACCTATTTTAAGCATAATAAACTGACCTCCAAAATAAACATTGAAAATATTTTATCACGTTATTAATAAATTGCAACTGTATTTTTTAACCCTGCTCAACATCCATATGAATATTGCCGAAGAAGGAAATAAGCCTGTAAACCGGCTGAAGCAACCAATAAATTATTTCATCCTTTTTAAGCTCAGCAAAATCAATATTTTTAAGCACGGGATGTTCTCTGTAAAGCATGTCTACAGCCTGGCTGTTGTAGGATCTGAATTTGCAGCCGTTGTTTGCAAGATAAAACCTGTAACCCAGCTGGCCGTCCTGCGTTGAGCGCATCGAATTGACAAGCGTTACCTCGCCGCCCGACATAATATATGCATATTCACTCTTTGACGAACCGTCATGACCGACATTGACAAGCTCAACCGTACTGTCCTTGGAATTGAGGAATGTTTTACCGCCGTAAATAAAAGTGTTGAAAACCTTCACATCCTTGCAAGTATCAAGCTTTATATAATCGGTTTTAATTCTTGTAATCGGAATGAAAACGAACTCAAAAAGGTTTGATTCCTGAAGTCTGTTCTGAAGCTCGGGAATATCAAAGTTTGCATAGCCGTTTCTCGGCAGAGTATTGCCGTTTTGCAGACAGGCTTCAATAACCGTGTTGCTGCAGCCGCTCAGGTCAAACATTGCCTCATAGCAGCAGCCGATAACCTTTTTAATAAATGCGTTATCACAGTTTTCAAGTCTGATACCGCAGCTTGCAAGGGTAAAAAAACAGTTTGTGATATATATGTTGTCTTCATTACTGTAAACTACCGGAGATGTTTCGCTGTAGTTTCCGCTTGCATCAACAGGATTATTGAGCGGATAGTCTACACGGATTCCGTTAAGGCCCGAACCGTTACCCAGCGTAATAAGCGGTTCGCTCGATTTATCATAACCGCAGCAGGAAATAATCAGCGTACCGCTGCTGTTGCCGCTGAGGCAGCGTGTACCCACAGAGGATGAACCCCTGAATTCGATACCGTCCGGCACAACCACAGGATTGTTAAAACGGTAAAGTCCACCGGGCAGATAAACTACACCGCCTGTAGCAGCTGCCTCATTCAGCTTAGCCTGTACAGCTGCGGAAGCATCTGTTCTGCCGGTCTTATCAGCATCAACAACATAGAGATTGAGCGACGGCTTTGTATAAGTATACTTGTAATCGGGAGCATATTTATCCGTATCGACACAGTATCTGCGGATGTTCGTGCCCTTGGTTTTACCGCTGACATCGACATTATTGAGAATAATAACATCGTTGTCGGCTGAATATACAGCATATTCACTTGCTTCAACCGTACCGTTTGTTATACCGATACCCCATGATTCACCACGGCGGTAAATAACCTCCTCAGGGATATAAATACCGTTGGTGCTGTTTGTTATATAAAGGTCAGTAAAAATACCGCTGAAGCAGTAACGTATACCTTTTTTGAAGTACATACCATAAAGCACGTCGGACACTTTTACATCGGCAAACTGTGGCCATTCAAGGTCACCGAAAACCATACCGTATGCATTTTTGCGTGTGTAATCATTGAGCTCGTCAAGTTCGGGGGCGTTGAATTCTTCGCCTGCATCAGCCCAGTATTTATTGAGAAAATAAAGCGTTTTAACCGTATCAACATCAGCTGAGTTATGGGAATTAAGCCCCTCATAAAGACAGGTCCCCTTCACGTTTTCTATCGTCAGCATTTCGTGGCACTGGTAAATACCGTTTTCACATTCAGAGCTTGCACCGATACCTCTGTATGAATTGATGAGCGTACAGTTTTTTACCGTGTGCAGCATGTAATCCTCATTGCCTACTATATAAAAAGTATACGGATAAGGCTTGACGTTATCTAAGCTCTGGTCGGGATACCATACGGTAAGACCGACAGCGCCTGCACTTGCACCTACAGTAAACAGACCCGGTGTCATGGCATCGCTGCTTTCAACATCAGCTATAATTATCGTGCCGTATTCCTTGCCCTCATCAGGGTCCTGATAATCACCCCTGAGCGTTACAAACTGACGTATGTAAATATTACCCGTCACTCTGTATTTACCCTTGGGAAGCCACACTGTACCGCCGCCGTTATCAGCACAGTCATCAATCGCCTGCTGTATGGCGGCAGTTGCATCATTTGCGCCCGTACAGTCTGCGTTATACGGTGCAGCTGTTGCAACAATATCAGCTATCACCACATCGTCCGTCGGGTAAAGAGTTTCCACTATAACAGGCTCCTGCACCGATTCAGCCGCAAAGCACGGAAACATAAACCCTGCACAAATCAACAGCACCATAATTAAACATGTAAGCTTCTTCATAAACGGCATCTCCCCGAAAGATTGTTGATAATAAAATTTTATCACAAACAGCACCCGCTGTAAAGATTAATTAAAGTTCACGTCAGGCACAAACACTTGAAACCTGCATGTTATTATGATATAATTTTTTATATTATTTAGTTTGTAATCAGCAATATTCAAAGGGGAAATCAGATGTGAACATTGTTGAAATTAACACCTGCAATTTTGGCAGCACAGGCAACATAATGCTGCAGATTGCCGATATTGCAAGACAAAACGGTCACAACGCATGGGTTGCATATCCGAAATATAAAATCAATTCAGCCAAGTCTGTTGATAACAGTATTCTTATAGGCAACAAGATTTCTTTCTGGATTCACAGCAAAATAAATGCTTACACCGGATTTAACGGTTGCGGTTCATTTATATCAACCCTCACTTTTCTCAGAAAAGTAAAAAGGCTGAAACCCGACCTCATTCAATTACATAATCTGCACAACGGCTACATTAACCTTCCGTTGTTATTCAGATTTATAAAGAAAAATAACATTCCCGTTGTGTGGACTCTTCACGACTGCTGGTCTTTCACCGGTCAGTGTGCTCATTTTGATTATATCAACTGTCAGAAATGGCAAACCGGATGCTACGCCTGCACTCAAACACACTTATATCCCTCTTCAAAGGTTGACCGCACAAAAGCTATGTGGAAACTGAAGAAAAAATGGTTTTGCGGTGTTAAAAACCTGACGCTTGTAACACCGTCCCGTTGGCTTGCAGACCTTGCGGCAAAATCATTTTTAAAGGAATATCCTGTGCAAGTAATAAACAACGGAATTGATCTGAACACATTCATCAAAAGGGAAAACATTTTCCGTGAAAAATATAAAATTCCTGAAGGGAAGCACATCATTCTCGGAGTTTCTTTCGGTTGGGGAGAAAAAAAGGGACTGGACGTTTTTATTGAATTATCCGGGCGACTTGATGCAGACAAATATCAAATCGTGCTTATCGGAACAGACGAAAAAACAGAACAGGCTCTTACGTCAAATATAATTTGTGTGCGGCGCACAAACAATCAGCAGGAGCTGGCAGAAATTTATTCCGCCGCTGATGTTTTTGTTAACCCCACAAGAGAAGAAGTATTGGGACTGGTAAATATAGAAGCCAACGCCTGCGGAACACCTGTTGTTACTTTCAATTCAGGTGGCAGCCCCGAATGCATTTCAAAAGACAGCGGGACAGTTGTGGAACGCAACGATATTGATACTATGGAAAAAGAAATAATCCGTATTTGCCAAACCAAACCGTACAGTGAAGAAAATTGCAGAAATCAAGCCGTTAAGTTTGATAAAAAGGCAAAGTTCAATGAGTATTTAAATCTATATCAAAAGATTACTCGGCAAAAATAACGATAAACAGCTAAGGAGGGCTCCGTATTGAAAATAGGAATAATAACTCATTATCATAAAAGTACAAATTACGGTGGTAATCTCCAGGCATATGCATTATGTGCTGTTCTTAACAGACTCGGCCATACTGCTAAACAAATTTCATACGTCAGATTTTACGATACACAGCAAAAAAGCACTGTATTGACAAGAGCAAAAAAGCTCATCCGCAAGCTGCTCAACAGCTTCAAAAAGCTGCCAATCAGCATTAAAACTTTATTTATCCGTTCAAAACTTCGCCTGCGGGAATGTGCCGTTTTGAAATTCAATCAGTCTATCCCGCACACACAAACCTATACTGTCAGCAACATATCTTCTGCAATTGATAAATTTGATGTTTTTATTACAGGCAGCGATCAGGTCTGGCACCCCAGCGCTGTTTGCAATGCATATCTTTTGGATTTTGTCAGCTCAAGCGGCAAGACAAAAATGTCGTATGCAGCCAGCATCGCAACCGAAAAATTACCTGATAATATTATTAAACGCTATAAAAACAGTTTATCGGACTTCCTGGCAATTTCTGTAAGAGAAAAACAAGCAATTGAGCTTTTACAGCCACATGTTGCACAAAAAGTAGAGTGTGTACTGGACCCCACACTTCTGCTGACCGCCGAAGAATGGCAAAGCATAGCAACCGACCGCTTCGCCGGCGAAAAATATATATTCTGTTACTTTTTAGGCAATTCGGCAGAGCACCGTAACATTGTGCAGGCATATGCAAAAAAGCATAACCTCCGAATTTTCACACTTCCGTTTCTCAACGGAAAATACAGAAAATGTGACCGAACTTTCGGTGACAGACATCTGTATGATATTTCACCGGAAGACTTTATCGGCTTGATTAAAAACGCTGAATACATCTTTACAGACAGTTTTCATGCAAGCGTTTTTTCGCTGATATTTAAAAAAGAGTTCTGGGTTTTTGACCGTGTAATACAGCAATCTCTCGGTTCGCGTATTGAAGCCCTGGCTGATCTGTTTGATATTCAGGAACGCTTCTGCAATACCCCGGAAAAACTCAGTCTTGAATATGTCGAATCACTTGACGCAATAGATTACAGCAAGCCAGCTCCAAAATACGGACTTATGAAACAGAAATCAATGGATTATCTCATTAATAATCTCAGCAATGCAAAAAAGGATTTGAAAGACATTGAAGCTTAATCAACTAAAAGCCGGGTCGATTTTATCGTACCTGCAAATGTTCATAAATATCGCTATCAGTCTTATCTACACCCCGTTCATGCTTAACATTCTGGGTAAGAGTGAGTATGGACTGTACAGCACAGTATCTTCAACAATTGCCATGCTTGCTGTACTGAATTTAGGTTTCAACAGCAGCTATGTACGCTATTACATGAAATACAAGGTTGCCAAAGATGAAGATGCTATAAAAAAGCTTAACGGCTTATTTATCATCATTTTCTCAATAATAGGTATAGTAGCCTTGATATGCGGACTGTTACTGTCCCTGAATCTGGATTTAGTTTTCAGTACGGGTCTGACTTCACAGGAATACAACATTGCCAAGAAGCTGATGATTTTACTCAGCATCAATATGGCAATCTCATTCCCGATGAGTGTTTTCTCAAACATTATCCTGGCACACGAAAAATATATATTTCTAAAAATCCTCGGTCTTGTAAAAAATGTAGCCAGTCCTTTGCTGACTATACCATTGCTTTTATCAGGGCTCGGATCGGTTTCAATTGTTGCAACAACAATCACTCTGGCGGTTATAACAGATACCGTTTATTTGATATATTCCAAAAAAGTTCTCAAGGTCAGATTTGCGTTCCGCAATTTTCCTGAGAATCTGTTTAAAAGTCTGTTTGCCTTTTCTGCTTTCATTGCAATTAACCTTATAATTGACCAGGTCAACAGCAATGTTGACAAAGTATTGTTAGGTAGGTATCAGGGTACGGAATCAGTTGCCGTATATTCTGTCGGCTTTTCTCTGTACCATTACTACATGCTTTTTTCCACATCAATTTCCAATGTATTTACTCCCAGAGTCCATAAAATCATTAATGAAACAAAGAACCAACTCAAACAGCAACGTGAAATGCTCACACAACTGTTTATAAAAGTCGGAAGAATACAGTATATTATCCTGGCACTTCTGGCATCCGGCATTGTGTTTTTCGGAAAAGAATTTATTGCATTGTGGGTCGGAAACAATTATTCCGATTCCTATTTTGT
The DNA here is from genome assembly GCA_045536235.1 of Acutalibacteraceae bacterium. GTDB lineage: Bacteria > Bacillota > Clostridia > Oscillospirales > Acutalibacteraceae > UBA8612. Next base: position 91,432 of record JAZSND010000011.1, read on the forward strand.
TACTATTCTTCTGGTGTTGCCCTGTACAATTGCTCTTATTCAAAACATCGGTATTGAAGTTCAGCGAGCTATGAACAAGCACAAATTCAGGAGCATAGCATATTTAATCATGGCCGGAATAAACGTTGCCCTCACCGTTATACTTTGTCAGAAGTATGGCGCAATCGGTGCAGCTGCAGGTACTATGATATCCCTGATTGTTGCAAACGGAATTATTATGAATATTTATTATTATAAAGTGTGTCGCATTGATATCCTTGCCTTTTGGGCAAGCATACTGCGTCTGTCCGTGGGATTGATTATTCCGATTTTAGCAGGTATAATAATCAACCGGTTTATGAACATGACAACTTACGGTTCGTTAATTATAGGAATTATAATTTATTCTGTAGTATATAGCCTATCCATGTGGTTCATAGGCATAAACAGTTTTGAAAAGCAACTGATTTTAAAACCTGTAAAAAAGATACTTAGAAGGTGAAACAATGGTTGAATCAACTCTTTGTACCGGTTGCGGTGCATGCGCAGCGATATGCGCACACAACAGTATTACTATGACACCGGATAAAGAGGGCTTTTGTTATCCGATAATTAACAGCACTACTTGCACAAAATGTAACGCATGTGAAAAAACATGCCCTGTACTTAGCAAAAACACACCCCACACTCAAACAACAGCCTATGCGGCACAAATCAATAATGAATCAATCCGCTTGCAAAGTTCTTCCGGCGGATTTTTCAGTTTGCTTGCTGAATATGTATTGGAGCAAAACGGTATTGTTTTCGGCGCAGCGTTAAATAAAAGCATGACAGTTGAACATATATACGTAAGTGAAAAGGAAGAACTCGCAAAACTGCGTGGCTCCAAATATGTTCAAAGCAATATCGGCAATACATATCATCAGGCAAAACAGTTTCTCCTTACAGGTAAGCTTGTGTTGTTCACAGGAACTCCCTGCCAGATTGAAGGCTTATTGAAATACCTTGGAAAAAATTATAAAAATCTTATTACGCAAGATATCATCTGTCACGGTACACCGTCACCTGTTTTCTGGAAAAAATACTTGGAATGGCACGAAAGCAAAGAGTCTTCGCTGATTAAAACAGTATCATTCAGAAATAAACAATCAGGCTGGAAAACCTTTTCCATGCACCTTACATTTGAAAACGGCAAACAGCAATGGCACAACAAAAACACAGATATCTTTCTCAGAGGTTTTCTTTCCGATATGTGTTTGCGTCCTTCATGCCACAATTGCAGTTTTAAAGGAATGCTGCGTGCAAGCGATTTCACTCTTGCAGATTTTTGGAAAGTTCACGAAATCGCACCCGATATGGATGACGATAAAGGAACATCGTTAATACTGGTTAACAGCCATACAGGGCATGAAATATTTGACCGATTGAAGACACAAATGAAATATCGGCAAGTTGATACGGAAGATGCTGTTTCATTCAACTCTGCAATCACCCAATCGGTTCCCCGTCCCGCTGAACGCAACGAATTTATGGACAGAATCCAGACACAATCTGTAGAAGAAGTTGTAAACCGATACTGTCCTAAAATCTCCAAAACCAAGCGTTTTATTAAACGGGCTGTCAGAAAGGCAGGAAAAATGCTTAAAATTCACCCTGAAAAGTAATTAACAAGCTGATATCCGACAAAATTTAATCGCCTGAATATCCGCAAGCGGATATTCAGGCGATTACTTATTTTTAATCTTTTGTCAGTTTGTCAAACACATTCATCATCTGCTGTGCGCAATATTGCGGAGTGCATGGTTCATAGATTTTTGCAATTTCTTCAGCAGGAATTCTGTTTGAGCGATTATTCAGAATGAACCCGTTTAACAGCTTAATCTGCTCATCAAAAATATCATCTTCTTCAAAAAGATTAAGCGCATACGGGTATTTTTCAAGATACGGCAGTGTCGGACAGTTTCTGTTTTTGCAGATATTCACAATCGGCTTGCCGTATGAAATGTACTCAAACAGCTTGCTGGGCACTTGGTTGGTCATGCTGTTGCCGATATTGACAAGCACGTCTGCTGCACGAAGCGCTGTCTTTGTTTCTTCAAGCGGTTTCGGTCCGTGATAGACAACTTTGTGATTTGAAAACTTATTTTTAAGTTCCGCATTAACCGAACCTATAATATTGAACTCAATATTTGAATCAACACCGTCAAACAGCCTTAACGTATAATCGGGATCACGGAAATTGCCGTAAATGTGTCCGGTAAACATACAGTTAATTTTTCCTGTTTGCTCTTTTGCGGGGCAGTCAAGCGGAACAACATTCGGAAACTCCATTGAAACCATTTTGCTGACAATCTCTTCCGGGTATTTCCCTTTAGCCTCTTCAACAAGAATCGGCGTTGTTATAATACTGTCTGCGGTTTCATAAAGCTTTTTTTCAAACTCATCGCGTTCCTTCCGGGTGTTCGAGGGATACACGATATTGGAAGAATACGGATCGACCTGATATATAACCAATTCAGAGCTCGGGTGCTTCAACTTATAACTTAGTGCGGCTGCAACAACTTCCGCATATCCGAAAACAGCAACCACAACATCGTAGCTTTGCGTATCTATCTGTTTGATTTTTTTATATACCTGACGTACCGGCCCGGACTTTACAATCTTAGAATCAAATTTTAAAAAAGTTTTATATATAATTCCATTCAAAACCTTAAAGGGATGCTTGGCAAACAACCGCTTGTGTTCCTGCGTTGAAAGCTTGTGCATCATCATAAGCCGGTGCACATTAATACCGTTATACAATTCTGTCTGCTCTTCTTTATATTTATTGGTAACGGCCAACACATCAACTGTTCGGATTTTCTCCAGCATCCCGCCATTGAAGAATATATTATTAAGCAGACTTGTACATGCTCCTGCCATTGGAAAATCATCTTCAATTATAAACAGTACTTTCATGTTTTTTCAACTCCATGATTTTTAACGTTTGCACAGAGCAAAAGTGCTCAGAATTGAAAATAAATAAACGGGTTATTTCCGGTATAAGCCAAAATCAATATTAAACCTACACACGTAATAAATAATATTTGATGGGACATTTTACTCATATTCAGCACAGGATAAAAGCCATTAATATACTTTTGCTGTTTCTTCTTTGCGGACACGGCGGCAAAAAAAGTTGCAGCTATAACAGCGGCTATACTTGCTACTGTCCAGGAATAAATCTGCAATATACCGTCACTGAACGAAAAAATGCGTTCATATACAGCAAGTGCTGTATTAAGGTCCTCTGCCCTGAAGAATACCCATCCCAAACATACCATGATATATGTTAAAATCACATTCAAGGAAGAAATAAAAGCATTTTCTTTTTTTGACTTTTTCAGGGATTTATAGAATTTATGTATACACAGCAATACTCCGTGGAATACGCCCCAAATAACAAAGTTCCAGCTTGCACCGTGCCATAATCCACCCAGAGTCATAGTTATCAAAAGATTGATATACATTCTGGCAACACCTTTTCTGTTGCCACCCAACGGAATATAAAGATATTGCTGCAGCCACGTTGAAAGGCTGATATGCCATCTTTTCCAGAACTCACTTATATTCTTTGAAATATACGGCATATTGAAATTCCTGTTGAAATCATAGCCTAAACACTTAGCGCATCCGATTGCCATGTCAGAATATCCGGAAAAATCAAAATATATCTGTATCGAATATGAAACAACAGCCAAAACAACCGAAACCGAATGGAACGCCTGAGGTTTTGAAAAAACATCATCTACAAATACAGATAAATTGTCAGCCAGAACCACTTTTTTGAACAAGCCAAAAACAAAAATCTGCATACCTTCAATCAGATTTTTTACTTTAATTCTGCGATCCTCTTTGAGTTGCGGAATAAAATCAGATGCTTTTACAACCGGTCCTGCAACTAATTGGGGGAAAAATGCTATATACAAAGCAACGTTCAAAAACTTTTCGCTTTTTATTTCTTTTCGTATAACGTCAATTGTATAACTCATTGACTGAAACGTGTAAAAAGATATGCCTACCGGTAAAATTATATTAAGCGTACCAATATTTTCTATTCCGAACACATCTGCAAATGAATCCAAAAAGAAATTAAAATATTTGAAAATTGCCAGAATAACCAGAGGTACGGCTATTCCTATAAATTTAAAAAAGCGGGTTTGTTTTTCCTCACTTATTTTCTTTGCTGATATATAAGCAATAACTGTCAACAACAGCATCAAGAAGCAAAAACGCCAATCCCACCAGCCATAAAAAACATAACTTGCCAACAGCAAAAATATATGTTTTGCTGTTCTGACGGTATATTCGCTGAAACGGTTTCTGAAACAATTCAGGTCTATTATTACAGTTACCGATAAAACAATCGCAAAAAAGATAAAAAATTCAATACTTGAAAAAACCATTTTTCCTCCTGTTAATTCGCAATTACCTGTTTTCCAACTGTACTATTTTTTCAAATAATTCCTGAGCCATAAGCATATGTCCGTACCGGTTGAGATGGCCTTTTCCAACAGCCGTATTTGAAAAGCCGTGAGGAAGACGATGGAACAAATTGTAATATTCTGTAAAAGAACTGTACATATCTATAAATTCCAAATCATTATCTTCACATAAAGCACTAAACATAGCTAACTCTTCATCGGTGACATTTCTGTAGACACAACCCGTACTGTCCACATATAAAGTAGGGTGATATAAAACTATAAGCTTAACCGAATTGGCTTGCGCTGTTTTACCTGCTTTTTCAAGAACCTCATTGAATACACTTTGATACTGCGCATCAGCAGGCTCTTTTTTTTCAGGCGCAACTGTTGTTCCTTCAGCAGTATCCTCAAACAAATTCAAGCTGCTGATCTGTGCATACAGTCGCCTTATAAGCGGTATTTTTTGTAAAAAAATGAGAAGCGGATTTTCTGTTTGCTTCAGTCTTTCAAACGATCCGTCAGCTACCTTACAAAGTTTATCATAATCGGGAAAGATCGAAGATGCTTCAATAACGACATATTTATTGGGTTTAAACTGGTCCAGAGCATCTTCTAAATTAAAAAGACAGCGGGTAAAAGCATGCGAAGAAATGCCGATGTTGTAACCTTTCATATCAACGCCGTTATCATCAAACAGCTTGTTAAGCTGTGAAACGAGACTTTCTTCCTGGCTGACGTTAAAAGCCTCTAAATGCGATGAACCCATAAGGAGAATATCAATTTCTCCTTCAGGTATAACGCTAAGGTTATTATAGCCGTTACCGTCAGTCACGCCGGAAGCAAACCCTTCTGTTCCTCTTGAAAAGAATGTATTTTTCTTCCAGATATGATCTGTTGCGGCGTGTTCCGCCTGTTCATGCACCGGAATATTATAATAAAAAACACAAATTCCGTTAAGAATGGCGAAAGAAACAATAAAAGATAAACTTATTTTAATTATACCTTTGATTTTCATGATATTCCCCTTATACAGGTTATGAGTTAAGAGCCTGCCGTTCCTGAGCCGGCAACTTTTGTTTCTTTAATGGCATATTCAACACCGTAAAAACTAAAAATATATGGAACGACAAATCATACATAAATAATTCGCTCAAGAAAAAGTACATAATCAATACGGAAATCAGAACACTGTAATTTAAAAAGTTTCTTCTTATCACACAATGTCTGCTTTGCCCGGATATTGCTAATAACACTACCAGAAGCAACATTCCGCCCACCGCACCAAGAAAATAGAAAATATCCAAATAAGTGTTATGTGCACCGAATCCGTTGAGATAGCCTGCACTTATTCCGCAGCCGAGCAAACCAACCTTTATGTTTTTTATTAAATAATCGATATACATTATCCATAGCTCAAAGCGACCCGTAGTAAGCGCATTGATATCCGTACCGCTTACCGTATCACTTGATTCAAAACGAGCAATAACTACATCCAGAGCAGAAATCTGTCCTGACATGACGAGAGCAAAAACCAGAATAACGGACAGAATAATTAACCCGCCGGATAAAAACTTTTTCGAAGTAAACAACGAATACAAAAGCAATACTATAACAAACATAAGCATAATTATTGCTGACTTACTGTAGGTAAGAATAATAAAATAAACAAACGGTGCCGCAAGCAAAAACGCAGCCCAAGTACGTATTTCTTTTTTATGTAACAAAACAACAATCAGACAAAGGGAAATAATTAAATTGACAGCATAATAGTTCGGATCACCGCACAAACCTACAAAACGGGTAACATCATCTTCAAAGCCGCCAATTCCAAGATCTTTAAACACAACGTATGCTTGTATTTTAAAAATCGGCGAATCTATCATTCCGTAAAATGATGCTATCAGATTTCCGATTATGTAACTCATCCAAGCTTCTCTGAGGTTTATTTTAACCCTGCTGTTCAATACACTGGATAAAAACAGTATATTGCAAATCATTTTTATTGTTCTGAACAAATTGAATTGTCCGTAAAACAATTCTCCGATAATTAAATAAACTGCAAAAAGAACGATCAAAGCGGTCGCTTTACGAGGCAAGACCAAATGCAGTGCAACATAAACCAGCAGCAATATGGTAAAAAACGACTGAGTACCGGGAGACATTTTAAAAATATTAGCCAAAGGCAAAATAAAAAACATCTGCAAAAGTATAAACTCACGGTCAAAAAAGAATATCATCATTCCGCAGATTGCAAATGCCGCCAATGAAAAAACACTGTGATATGTTCCGAACAGTATCAGCAAAGCAAAGAGTGCTGACATGCCCCAGCGGATTTTATTATTGTCGATTCTTATTGAACCACGCATCTCAGCACACCTCCGATTTCTACTTTCTTTTAATTAAGCTCTATACTTTTTAACCTGTGCCGGATTGCCGGCAACAATTGCATACTCCGGAACATCCTTTGTTACAACTGAACATGCACCGATAATTGAATGACTGCCTATTGTAACACCCGGCAGAATTGTAACGTTTCCGCCAATCCAGACATCATCGCCAATCACAACCGGTTCTTCCTCTTTATAACCTTGAAACATCATAGGCTTTGTAATATCTGAAAACTCATGATTCCGCGAATAAATTGTACAGTTCGGTCCCATCATCACATAATTTCCGATTATACATTTACCGCCTATTTTAGCATTGATGCCAATTCCGGAATGATCGCCTAAGCAAACTTTGCTTGAAAAGACTGCACCCTTTTCAATATTCACACCGTCACCGCATTTTTCAAGCATCAGCTTTCCGCAAAATGCACGGATTTTTCTTTGAAGCAATTTAATATTGGAATTGGAAATCGGTAAACGTTTGGCAAAACCATGATAAATTATATATCCGATAAATTTTTTGATTTTCACGTTTTATCCCCCGCTTTTTATCCATTCAGCTATTTTGCGCATTGATTCCTCATTACCGCACACATAATCTGCCCACCGTTTTTTTATTTCTACGGCTTTTTCCTTGTTGCTGATAACCTCAGAAAAGCTTTTAAAAATACCTTCATCATTGTTTTCGCAAATAAAAGCATTTACACCGTCCTGAAGCATTTCATCAGAAGAGAGAGTGCGTGTAGTAAAAACAGGAACGCCCAATGCTTTTGCCTCTGTATAAACCATAGGTGCTGCTTCGTGAAAAGACAGGCTGATATATAAATCTGCGTTTTTCATATACGGATAAGGATTACTCTGATTGCCTAAAAGTATTACTCTGCCGTGCAAGCCTTCCTGCTCAATTGCAGCTTCGATGTTCTCTCGTTCCGGACCGTCGCCTGCAATATACCACATAATATCGTTATTTTCTTTAAAAACAGGCGCCATTGCTTTTATTCCGCGAACCAGACCTTTTTCAGCACCTAAACGGCAAGCAGAAAAACAAATAAATTTATCCTCCGGATATTTCAGCTGCTGTTCCTCCTTGCTTTTCTCATAAAATTTACCGTAATCAAGAAAATTATAACAGTAATCCATTTTATTTGAAAACTCGGGATTCATCGACTTAAATGCATTAGCAACTGACTGCGAAACACCTACAATTGTATCAATATTTTTGTAGTATTTTCTGTTAAACGATTGGTTCTCCGGAAACTGTGTTGAATCGCAATGTATCCAGGCTATTTTTTTCTTTGCCTCAACACAGCTTTGCAAAACTCTTATAAAACCGGATGCCAATTCGGATTTGCTTGCCTCCTGCCTGAAAGCAATCGCCAGATCATACCCGCTAAGTTCAGGCTGAATTTTTGTTGCAATAAAAATCGGTAATCTGTTATCAAAAACACGGGACCACAAAGTTCCCAATAATTTGAACAGGATAATTAAGAAGTTGCCTGATTTCAGAGCTGTTTTTAACGACATGCCCATTGCCATAAAAGCAAAAGAAGATTTTATGATATTAACCCTGGAATCAAGCCGTTCTTTCATCGGGCCTTCCGGATAATAAACCAATAAATCAACAGAATAAAACTCACACAACTCATTTGCCATATTGATCAGTGAAGACTGTATTCCGCCGACACCGAAATGGCTGTTAATCAAGAGAATTCTCTTTTGAGGCATGTTCATCTTTTCCTCCTCATCACTGAGTGATGTTCTCCAGATAACGTCTTGCAACGTCAGGCTCTGAGTACTGTTTAGCGGTTTCAATTGCATTGACAGCCATTTTCTTTTTTTCTTCAGGTGACATAGCAATAATTCTTTTGAATATTTCCGCAAGTTCTTTTGCGTTGCCCTCTTCACATAAAAATCCGTTTTCGCCATCAACCACTATACCATCAATTCCGCCGCCGCGAGAAGCAATTACTATGCAGCCCTGAAGCATAGCCTCTATGTACACCAAGCCGAAGGTTTCACGGCTTATCATGACGTAAATATTGCTTTCCGCCATTTTTTTCTGGACCTCATCTCTGTCTATCTGACCTAAGAAATGTATCCTATCCGTAAGTCCCGCATTTTTAGCCTGATCTTTAAGAGGCTCCATGAGCGGTCCGTCTCCGGCAATTATATACTCAAAATCAGTTTCTTTCAAAGCTGAATCTGCTGCCTCGATTACCGAATTAATATTTTTACAATCTACAAGCCTCGAAGCTGTAATAAGAGTAATTTTGTTTTTATCGCTCTTTTTATTTTCTATATCAATGCAATACGAAAGGAAATGTTCCGGGAAACCCGAAGAACAGATAAAAGGTTCATTCACAAAATTCAAATATTGCTTTGCTCTTTCCATAGCTGTTTTTGAGCGGAAACCGAAACGGTCGATTTTATCCATATAATCGTTTACACGGTAACGCTCACAAAGCTCTTTTTTATGGTCAGAGTGAAGCACAAGTGCACTTTTTGCCTTATAATGCTCCGCAAGCTCTGCTACCAGACGCATTTGCGGATTTGTCCAGTGTCCTGTTATAACATCCGGAACAAAGCCTATACCGCTGAGCTTGTCCTTAATTAGCTCAATCTGCTTTTTAAAAGTTGATTCAAAGAAAAAGCCCTTAGGAATAATCTTTATCATCGGCATATTATAGACCGTTACACCGTAATCATCATACTCAAAAGGCTTGCTCCATAAATAATTCGGTGTTTCAGAAATACCGTAATGCCCTGTAATTATCTTTTGTGCACATTTTCCAACAGCATAATACACTTTTGGAAACGCCGTCGAATTAACTATAGCAACCACTCTATGACCCTGCTTTACCCATTCACGGGCAAAATATGCCACAACCTTAGTTATGTCTATATTTTTGTCCTTTTCATAGGGATACACATTTGTCAAAACCAGAATGTTCATTTTTCTGCTTCTCTCTTAATATAAATATAAATATAGTTATGATTTATTTTACCATACCATATTGAAAAATCAATAGGGGCAAAAATAAAATTGCTTCATCACAAAGCTTTTTTTAATTTACTTTTAAAAACACTTGTCAAAAAACACATATTTGTGCTATATTTGTTACAGAATTGTTGAGATTTAAGGAGGGATGCTATGCAGACGGATGAAAAGCCATTGGTTTCCGTTGTAATCCCGACATATAAGCGAACTGTTGAGTACGTATCAAAAGCGGTAGAGTCCGTAATAAATCAGACTTATCCGAATGTTGAGATTATAGTTATTGACGACAGCACATCGGCTTATGAAAACCAAAAAGAAACGGAAAAATATTTTTCCTCTTTAAATAAAGGAAATGTTATTTACCTGCAAAACGAGGAAAACCTCGGAGGCTCACTTTCCAGAAACCGCGGCATACAGGCTGCTACCGGAGATTACATAACTTTTCTTGATGACGATGATGAATATCTGCCTGAAAAGGTTGAAAAGCAGCTTCAGTTTATGCTTGATAAAAAGCTTGAAATGTCCTTTACCGATCTTGCTATTTATTCGCCCGAAGGCACTGTTGTAGATTTCAGAGAATACAGCGGCATTAAGAGTTTTGACAACGATTATCTGCTTCACTATCATCTGACAAGACACATGACCGGCACACCGACATTTATGTTCAAAGCCGAAAAGCTCAGAGCAATCGGCGGCTTTGACGTTGTAAAGGTCGGCCAGGAATTTCACCTTATGCTCAAAGCAATACAGAGCGGTTTAAAAATCGGGTACATGCCCGAATGCTATGTTAAAGCATACCGGCATCCTGATGGCGGCATTTCCGGCGGAACAAATAAAATCAAAGGCGAAAAGGCATTGTTTGAATTCAAGCAGCAATTTTTCCCTCAGCTTAACAAAAGCGAAATCCGCTTTATACGTTTCCGGCACCATGCGGTGCTTACAGCAGGTTATAAGCGCAACCGAATGTATGGAAACATGATAATACAAGCCGCTAAAACCGCACTTTCGTCACCTGCCGACCTGATCAAGGAAGGTATCCGGTTTTTGAACAAGCTAAAGAATCACAAAAGTTAACCAAAATTTTAAAGCAGTTCTATGAAACAATCATAGAACTGCTTTTATCATTTGCAATACAAAATAAAATTTTTTCAATCAGCTGCTTCTTTCAGATATTCACAGCCGTCAGCTCGTTTATTTTATATCTGCCATTTCTTTCGGTTCAGCCTGCTTAGCCATAGCTGTGAGCTGACCTTCGGCAGTGCCGTGTGTACTTTCCTTGATGAACAGAATTTTTATTGTTGCCATGATAAGTCTGAAGTCCTGAAGCATTGACATGTCGTTTACATACATCAGATCCATCTGCAATTTATCAGCTGGCTCAGTATTGTATCTGCCGTATACCTGAGCAAGACCCGTAAGACCTGCCTGCACCTGCAAGCGAAGGTTGAATGCCGGAAACTCTTCAAGATACTGCGCAGCAATTTCGGGGCGTTCCGGTCTGGGACCGACTATAGACATATCGCCTTTGAGTATATTGAACAGCTGCGGCAGCTCGTCAAGTCTGCACGCACGGATAATTCTGCCTACCGGTGTTATGCGGTCATCCTTATCTGTTGCAAGGCGTGCTACACCGTCACTCTCAGCATTTACACGCATGCTGCGGAATTTGAGAATTTTGAACTGCTTGCCGTTTTTGGTAAGACGGACCTGCTTGTAAAGTGCCGGTCCCCTGTCGTAAAGCCTTATTGCAATTGCGGTTATTGCCATAACAGGGCTTAAAACAATTATTCCGGCAAAGGATAAAACTATATCTATCACACGCTTAATAAGCGCATATTCCACTTTAGGTGTTGCTCTTGTTGCTGCAAATACAGGCACACTGAACATATCCATATGAGTAGCACCCATCATGATTATATCGCCTGTACACGGGGCGATATAGCACTGAATAGCGTTTTCCATACAGTATTCCAGAATACTGTTACGCATATCCAAAGACAAATCTGCAAGAAAAACCGCCTCACAGCCTGCTATTTCATCAAGCCAGTTGCTGCTGTCAACAATCCGTACGGTTTTAACCACATCAAAATTGCGTTTTCTTCCGTAAGCATCCTTGAGTCTTAACATCTGAGCTTCGCTACGGTATAACACAACTGTCTTTTTCGGTGCACGCATACGGTAATAAATCCGATTGACTACACTGCTCCATATTATGTTTACCGCTACCTGAACAACAAAGAAACACATAAGCGGCAACGGATTGAACAGCTTTGAATTGGCAATGACGAACACAATGTAAAATATACCGTCAGAAATCAGGTTTGCAAGTGTCTGCGAATAAATCAGCATACCGCTACCGGCCATTCCGAAATCGTATGCCTTGTACGTACGAAGCAGAAACCAGAGCACAAGTGAATAAAGCACAACAAAAATCATAAACCTTGTTTCGCCGACTCCGCGCTGATTGTATACGGAATTGTAGAAATCAAGGCAGTAGCAAAACATGCCGATTGTCAGAAGCAAATGGACAAGCTTGCATATTCTGATAAGTGTAATGCTTGCAAATTCATTTATTGGTTTTTTGTTTTTTTCTCTTTCCACCTATAACCCAACTCTTTCAAACAAAGTATTTATATCTTCAACGTGTTCATCGGACACATTTTTTAAATTATTCATATAAGATTTTCTGAAGTGTTTCCTCTTTCCGAATATAAGCGACCATAACCGGCAAATTTCGTAAAAAGGAAGCAGGAAACGGTATTTCTTAAGCTTCGGATAGCGTTCCTTCAAATCGTCATACGGAACAAAAATACGCTTGAATATATATTTCTTTCTGCCGCCGTGTTTTTGCTGCTCGGATAACATTCTTGTTTCTTTTGTTCCGAAGCAACCGCCGCTTAAAACATATTCCTGCATAAGATATGTTATCCGGTTATGTTCTTTCCCGTCAAACCAGACCTTGCACAAAGCTCTTACAGCTTCGTCGAAATCGGTCAGCTTACCTTTTTTCAGCAACTGTGCAGTCTGATGAGTATGATAATCGTGATTCTTTTCCATCAGCCAGAGATCAAGAAACGGGCGGATGCCGCAGCCGCCGTAAATAAAGTGCTTTGCCATATGCGCAATGTGATAAAAATAAAACATGGCATCGTCAAGCACGTATCTGTATTTATCCTGTTCGGCAGGCATTGCATGATCCCACACGCTTTCGAGCACCTTTGCCGACGCTTCTGCACGGCGTTCTTCAATCAGGCTGAAATGCAGCTCAACGCACACATTTTCCTCCGAAACAACGGAAACATCGTGCTCACTGTTACACTTCAGGCTGTAGCCCGGTATATTTAAAAGCGCCCGGGTTGCAGCTTGCAGGTCCTGCTCATGCACAAGAATATCAATATCGCAGCTGGTACGCATCCACGGCTGCGGGTATATATCACGTATTACAGAGCCTTTAAGAGGGATATACGGTATTTCCGCTTTTTCAAGAGCTGCACATGCCTGACCCAAAACATAATTGAACTTTTCATACCGGTAAACTGCCGTATATACCGAATTTTTATACTGATCCTCGGTACTTTTTCCGTCAAGCTGCTTGTTGTTCATCAAAACAGAACCGATCATATGGGTTACATCGTGTACGTCGGATGCGATGAACATATTAACCAAAAAGCTGTCGGAAAAGCCGTTTTGCGGTACTGAAAAAGCATTGCCGCAAACTGCATTGCCGATTAACTGTATTATTGTTTCTGTGGTCCGTTCCATTTCATTTACTCCGAATTACGCTTCAGCTTTCTCCACAAAGTCATTATCCACGGGCGAAACGGCCTGAGCAACCGCCACACGAAGTTTCTTAGCAGAACTGCCGGAGAATTGCAGGCACGTATTTTTCCGTTACGCTCAGTTTCGTACGCAACAGCTATGACCTGGTTTTTATCCGTTCTTTCGCACCAGTTCTGTGCATCGCCGTTCATAAGCAGCGTACCGTCGGGCAACACTTTAAAGACTCTGTGCAATACAAGGCTGCCGTCGCTGCGCTTAAAAAGCAAAATCTGTCGCCGCCTGAAATCAGCCTGCGTACACTTACGCAGGCGGATAATATCACGCCCGTCAATCAAAAACGGATTCATGCTGCTGCCGGAAACATACAGCGGAATACATGCCCCGCTGTTAATCATCTCTTCAATCGTCTGTGAAAACTCAGCCGCTGAGCAAACTAATTTTTCCATAAACTTTTATCAAAAACCGTGTCGTGCAGCAGCCTGACCGCATCTTCATCAGCACGGCATTCAAGCACAAACACAGGCACCCTTTTTAAAATTTTTTCAAAAGTGTCAAGGGCTTCATTCAAACACTTATCATCCCAATGCGGTAAAAAAACATGCGGCAGAAAAAGCTCGGTAGCCTCAACTGCATTGAGCTTTCTGATACTGTTTTCCTCCGCCTGACGCAATACGGCAACTGCGCTGACAGGTGCTTTGCGGTTGAGGCAGTAGGGAGAGGATCCCTTCCACGGCAAACCGTAGGCAAAAACGCTATCCTCAGCACAGCGGATAAACACCTTGTCGCCGTTTACAATCTGAGCACCGAGATGATTTTGCCAGAGCTGTGCCTGAGTTGTCTTGCCCACACCGGACGGGCCGGTAAACACAATGCCTCTGCCGTCATATTCGACAAACGAAGCGTGCAGCAAAACTGTACTGAAATATGCTAATCTGGAGCAAATCGCTGCAAGCGGCAAAGCATATTCGCCGCACTTAGGTGAAAAAAAAGATACAGCCCTGCTCCAATCCCTGTTTGCGCAAAGCATCTCGCCGTTTGCCAACCGCAGCAAATTCTCAGTCGGAATATCCGTGTACTGTATTCCGTAACATTCAGGCAGACTGTCAGCAAAGCTTATCGACATTGCCTGCTCCTGACAAGCTTCGCCGGCAAAGCCGCTGACACAATCGGAATAATCATCCTGCCAATTGATTGATAAATCCGCAATACGTATATTCATGAGCCTGTCTGATATCTGAAGCAGTTGAAATATGCATAAAAATTGTTGTAAGAAAGCAGTTCATTATAGTAATCTATGAAAGATGAGCCGGTTGCTTTAACCGGTGCTGTGTTATCACCTGTATAATAACCTCTGCAACCGTCTACAAGCTGCGTGAATTTGATGACAGCAGCACCGCTGATTTCTGAAATACCGCCTGATGCGGCAATGCTTTCGCTCAAGTTAATTGCAAAAAGTCTGCTTTCGGGAGCTACATATTTTTTCTTCATGTTACATTCCCTCTTCTTTCGTTAAACTTTTCATTTGGTATATTTCATACAGCTTTCTTGCCATGTCGCAAAGACTGCTGTTAATTTTTTCGGGGTGTCCGCTCTCTGCACAAAGAACACCGGGACAGCGCTGACAAAACATTTTCCACTCGCATCCGCCGCATTCCGCAGGACTTTTAAGCACCTTCAGTTTTTCGAGTAATGCCGTAAAATCATCCTTCAGCTTTCCTGAATACTGAACATACGGAACATTCATAAATGAACAAAGCTGCATGTGGCCGTGCCACGTCATCCAGAAAGCGTTTCTGTAGCTTGAGCACCACGCAAAGGGAGATTCAAGCGGCGGAAACTTGCTTTGCTCCAGCTCATCAAGGGTAAGCTCATCGGGAAAATCGCTTAAAGCAAAGCGCGATTTTTCAACCGTGTTTTCTGCTCCCCTTGCAGATTTGACAACTGAAACAGTGTGCTGCATCGGCAAACCTTTTTCGTGAGCAAAGCGGTAAATCGCCTGCAGGTCTGCAGCGTTTTCACGCACAATTGTTGAGGTCAGCTTCAGCGGTACACCTGCTTCTTTTAAAAGGTCTATCGCCTTTGAAACCCGTGTAAAGCCATCAGGCGAATTGCAGGTGCGAAGGTAAGTACTGTCACTTGCACCGTATACCGTGAGCTTAATGCAGTACGGCATACCGAAGCGCCTGAACTTTTCCATTGCAGCCTCATCAATAAGTGAGCCGTTTGACAGGATTGAAATCAGAAATCCCATTTTGTTAAGCTCGCTGTAGATTTTCCAGAAATCGGGATGGCTAAACGGTTCGCCGCCTGTAAGTGAAATATTGAGTGTACCCATTTCCTTTGCCTGACGTGCTATTTCAAGCCATTCATCGGCAGTAAGCATTTCACCCTGCGCTTCAGCCTGCTCTTTGTTCAGGTGTACATAGCACATAACGCAGCTGAAATTGCAAAACGGCGTAAGCTCAAAACTTGCCGTAAGCGGTACACAGTTTTGCTTTGCCCATGCGTTAAGCTGACCGAAATAATCGTTATCGAAGATTTCGCACTTCATCATTCAAGAGCACCCTGTTCTTTCAGTCCGGCAAGGAACTTTTCGATATCTGCAACCGCAGCGCTGCGCTCAACCTCATAATTTTCTGTAAGTATATCGGCAAGTGCTTCAACATCGGAGCCGTTTTCAAGTGCCTTCCACAAAAGCTCGCCGCTTTCGCTCAGCGCAATCATGCCGTGAATCTCGCTTGTCTGACTGCCGACGGGCACAGCCATAATCTGCTCACCGATTTTTCTGACAATAAATCCGTTTTTCAGCTTATACATAACTATCCCCACCTATCAGCCATAATTAATCCATACCAAATTAATTATAGCACTTCATCTTTTCTAAATCAATATAAATATAATATTTATTAATAAATATGAATCCGGCTGAATATAACAAAAGATGCACTGCTCAAAGCAATGCATCTCATAAATATTCATTCCATTAAGCCCAGTTCGCTGAACTTGGTAAGCAGTGCATCAACATCCCTACCTGCAGTTTCGGCGTCAATCTCGTATTCATTGAGTAAAGCTGTGACCAGATCCTCTTTTGAAACGGGATTTTGCAGCTGCTCAAACAAAAATGCGGAAACGCCGTTAAGCACAACTGCACCGTCAAATTTCGCTATGTTGCTGCCTGTAGGCATAACTATATATTCACCGGCTATATTTTTGAGCGTGAATCCTTCTTTAATTTTCATTTCTTCTGTTGCCTCCAAAATTTCATTAGCTCTGTTAAAAAGAATATCGTAGGTCTCTTTTGCGCTGTCGGCATCCGGGCCGCAAAACAGCCTGTATACCGGAACTTTTTCTGCAAGCTCAGCTACATTAACTATTGTCGAAACGGCAGACTGTGTATCCCACATGGGAATAAACGCTTGCCTGACCAGAACCGCCTTAGCCTGCTTAAAGCTCAGTTTTCTGATATAAACCGAGGATGAACGGCGGATATCAAAAATCGCCTTGAGGGGATATTTAACCTGTCGGAATATCTGCTCTTTTCCGTCCCACGGTACACCGTAAGCAGTTACACCGTCGGAACCGATCCGCAGCGTAGGTCTGTCACCGCTGATATAATCAGCGCCGTTTACATGCACCCATTCATTGGCACGGGTTGATTTGCCTAAGCCCGATTTGCCCGTAAAAGCAACGGCAACACCGTTTACCTCTACGCACGCAGAATGCAGCGAAAGACATGAATGCCGGAAATATCCGCACTCAACCGCCGTTCTTAGAAGAACCCTGAGTGCAGGATAGTAAACCGATTCATCGTCGCACACAGACATATAATACCTGATTTCACGGTAATCGCAAGACAAAGAAACCTGAACGCAATCCGGCCTATGCGGCTGAACAAACAGCCATGAGCCGTCACCGTTCAGGTAAACATTAATTTCGCCGTGCTGTACAACAGGTTCGGATGCTTCGTTAAGCAAGCTGTTTGCCGCACGGATAATCACACCGTCACTCTCCTGTGAAGAATGACAGATAAATTCGTTGAACACCGGCAGACTGTCCGCAACTTCAAAATACAAACCAGCAATACGGACAGTGCTGCCTTCATTCTTTTTCATCAGGTAATTACATCAAGCTGCCGGCAAGCCGCCAGACAGCTTCCTTTCTGTTCTGTTGATACGAGGTGTGCTTTGAGCACACGTAGCTATTAATAGCCTGAATCGGGAACAGCCACCTCATGTGTACAGTTAGGTGTAATGAAATCACCGTAACCATACCAAATCTGAGTACATGATGTACCACTGGCAACGACCTGATCGTTGTAGCGGAATTCAATCTTTTCCGCAACGGGGGTTTCATAAGTTTTTTTCATTGTGAAGCCTCCTTGAACTAAGGGATTTTATTTAAAACAGAAAACTGTTTTAAGCCTGAAATTTACACTGTTTTTGCAAGGCCGTTTTCTACCATTGCACGGCACCATTCGCACTGAAACGGGGAAGCGTGACCGGGTCCGGCATCCGAATGCCCTGCAGCGCAGCCCTTTGCTGCAAATCGGTATGCACAGTTTTCACATTCAACAGGTAACAGATATTCCATTACGCCTGTGTGAATTTTCTGCCATGAATTTACAAATCCGTCGGTTAACGGCTTTGCATTTATATGTGTCAGACGGTTGCAGGGAACCATCTCCCCTTCCCACGTGACATTGAACGTGCTTCTTCCGCCTGCACAGCGAAGACCTTTAGGTACATCAGCTGAACTTGTACTGCCTACAGGCGGCAATTCATTTTCACATTCTGACGGCGGCAAATCGCCCTTCAGCGACAACTCAAGCTTTATAAAATCAATGTAGTCTTCTGTGCTAAGATCGCTGAAGTCAACATCCCGCTGCGTACGGGAGCGGGGAGTTATCAAGCCGCTGTTGACCCGGAATGTTCCTGCCAGCTGCGCCGCACAGCGGATAACCTTTTCGTTTTCTGCCTTTGTTAAATATATGTTCGGTGTTACCGTTATATTAACCATTAATCCCGCTTCAACAGCATTCCGTATATTATCCGTCACACGGGTGAATTCGCGTTTTCCGGTAACACGTTCGTACATTTCTTCATCCGCACCGTAAAGCGTTGCCTGAATGGCAAACGGCGGATATTTTCGGAAAAATTCTATTTTTTGTTTATCAAGCAAAACTGCGTTTGTCAGTACAACTATACGCACGCTGCGCTCATATAAGAACCGGTATAATCTTTCAAAATCGGGGTGTGTCAGGCATTCGCCGCCGGTAAGGGTAGCGTATATCATTCCGGCGTCAATCGCCTGTGACATAATCTTTTCCCATGCTTCGGCACGAAGAATCTTCTGACCGCAAAGCTGCTGTGCGTCAAGATGAACATAACACATTTTGCAATCAAGGTTACAAAACGGAGTCAGCTCAAAAACACCTTTGAGCGGCACAGCCCTTTTGCGTGACTGCATATCAAGGTAGGAGCGCATAGCCCAATCGAACATCCACGGCTCAGCACCGTTTGCTTTGAGGTCCGCAATCAATCCGGGCAAGCTTTCTGCATTCTGAAGAAGCAACATTCTTTCGTTTTTATTCATCTTTTGCCCTTCACCCTTTTGACTGTTTGTGCCGCAAATCTCAGCAGCTTTCTCCATAATGACCTTACAGGTCTTGTGGACATGTGAATCCTGCCGTATACTCTTGAAAAAGCTGAGTCCAGATTGACGGTTCTGCCGTTTCTTTCAAGCCTTACAGCCATACCCCAAACGGCAGACAGCGGCATCCAATCATCAGCGGCAACACATCTGTCGCCCAGAGTCTGCACCGAGTTTACGGTGATTTTGCGAACACGGTGAACAACATAAACACCGTCCGCACGTGAAACAAGCACAATATCGCCGCACTTTAATTCACGAAAAACAGGCACTACCGTAACAGTATCCTTTTCTTTTCGTATCAGCGGCTGCATACTTGCACCACTGAGCTTAAGGTTAACCGAAGTGCATGCCCCGTCTAATGCAAGCCTGTGCCACTGTTCAACGGAGAGGCTACGCTGATTATTAACGCTGCTACCGTTTGCTGCTAAAGAAAACTGTTTATCCGTCATAACACATTCAAATAATAAATACCATACTTCACTATAAAAATATCATAGCAAAAAAAACTTGTCAATAAAAATAAATAAAATAATCGAAGTTATATTAGTCCTGTGCCAGTCCACCGTTCTCCTTAATCCGGTAAACACGTGTGCAATATCTGAGCATGCTGGGTCTGTGCGTTGTTATAACGCAGGTGCGGTTCGGATATGCTTTCATTATATTTTCAAGCACCGTGTTTTCGGTCACGGAATCAAGTGCGCTCGTTGCCTCGTCCATAACAAGCACGGGTGCTCCCCTGAGCAAGGCTCTGGCTATTGAAATACGCTGAATCTGTCCCTCGGAAAAATTAACTCCCCGTTCACCTATCTGAGTATACATACCGCCGGGCAAATCGCTTACAAAGCCCCACGCATCAACCGTTCTGAGTACTGCTTCAAGCTCTTCGTCTGTCGCCTCAGGCTTGACAATGCGCAGATTATCGGCTATGCAGCCTGAAAAGATAGCATTACCCTGCGGAACATACGCACAGAATCTGCGTGTACTTTCGGACACTTTAAGCGTTCTGCCGTCTGCTGTGCTCATTGTAACCGAGCCGCAATCCGGCTCAACAAGACCTAAAATCAGACGAAGCAGCGTTGTTTTGCCCTCACCCGATGGGCCGACAAAAGCTATGGTTTCACCCGGTGCAGCACTGAACTCAATGTCTTTGACAACGGGTGCATCGCTGTCGGTATATGTATAGCTCAGATCATTGCAGCTGATTGTTATACCGCTTTGGCAGGCTGCTTCATACATTTCCTCCGCCTTTTGTCTGTCCGTGTTTTCCTCAAGCGGCAAATCGGTTATTTCCATAATTCTGCCGGCTGCCGTTGCTATTGAAATAGAAGTCGGCAAAAGCGAAACGAGTGCAGAAAATGAGCCTGTAAGCTGACCGGAAATCTGAAGAAAAAGGGTCATTGTGCCGTATGTAATAAAGCCCTGCCAGAGTCGCCATACACCCCAGCCATAGCAGGAATATGCAACCACAAGACCTATTAATGACATACACATCGTCATAATAATCTGGAATCTGTCATGGTCCAGGCGTACTTTTCTGTAAAGCTCAAGGCTTGTTTTAAGCTGATTTACGTAGCGGGATGTAATATCAAACGCTTTTATTGTCTGCAAATTCTGAATGGATTCCGAAAAAAAGGAAAGTATTTTGCCGTTGAGTTCACGGCTTTCCTTGTTGAATTTGCGTATCATTTTAGTGGATAATCTTGATGTAAAAAAAAGGAACGGAGCGCTCATAAACGCCAGAAGCGCCATCATCGGGTCGTAGTACAGCACAACAGCCAGACAGCCTATAAACTGTGTTGCCCTTGTAAAAACACTCGGAATAAAGGAAACTATGCTGTTTGAAACAGCACCGACATCGCCCTCTATTCTGTTGAGTAGATCACCCGAATGATATTTTCCGATTTTTTCCCAGCGCGAAAAAATAATATGTTCATATATATTGCTGCGGATTTCGCTGCTGATTTTTGTGCCGACAACTGTGGCAACGCGTGATACCAACGCACTTACAAATATCTGTGTAACAGAAAGACCTACTGCAAGTGCGGCACTTGTAAATATTGTGTCACGGTTGTGTGACACAACAGAGTCAATAAGGTACTTGCTCGCAACGCTCACGCCAATACCCATAGCCGTACTTAAGACGCCTATCACAACATATATGAAAATTTGCAGTCGGTAACGTGAAATGTATTTAAGAAGCCATTTCCACTCCGCACCCATGCTGCGGAACAGCGCAGCATATTCGCCGGGCTTTTTCATAAATAAGCTAATTGATACTCGGCGGCACAGGCATAACTTATGCCATGAGCACACTGTATCTTCCCTTTCTGTAGTGTGTTAATATGAGCGTCTGCTGTTCCTGCGTGACTTTTTATCGCCATAACCGCCGTAGCCGTAACGGTAATATTTATTGTAGCCACCGTAACTGTAGTAGCTTCCGTAGCCGCCGGGACCGCCGGTTGCACCGTTGAGCACACAGCCGAGGAATTTTGCCTCCGTTTCAAGCATGGAGTTGATACCGGCCCTGATACTGGCCTGCAAAACAGAGTCCTGACGGATTACATATAAAACAGCATCTGATGCTTCGGCAATAATTGTTGCATCGGAAATCATACCGCAGGGCGGCGTATCTACAAGAATCAAATCGTATTTTTCCTTGAGCTTGGGCAAAAGCTCCTTAAGCTTTGATGTGCGCATTATTTTCTGAACACTGTCAACACCGTCATTAAAACTGAGCAGGTCAAAATTCAGCATATTGATATGACGGATGCTGTAATACTCGTTACTTTCCAATGTAACAGCAGAAATCATACTGTACTTCAAAAGAGCCTGTACACCGGAATTCCTGAGGTCACCGTCAATAACAAGAATTCTGTTATCGTTTTTGGCAAAAATCGCAGCAAGGTTAACCGTCACTACAGACTTACCCTCATTAGGAGCAGTACTCGTAATCATAACCATTTTTTCGTTTTCCTCAAGTCCGCCCTTGACCGAACTCCTGAGAAGGCGCAAAGCTTCGAGGAATTCGTTACCTATGAGCGGATTTGTAAGAATTATATCGGTATTGATTCTTCTGCGGTATTTTTTGAATACAACCTGCGGAAGCACACCGACACAGTGCTGATTGAGAATGCTGCGTATATCCTCTTTTGTGCGTATTGTTTTACGCAGAATAGCATACAGCACTATCCATGCCAGACCTATTACCAAGCCGATAACAGCACCTGTCAGCACGGAGCTGCGCCACTCAAGGCTGTTTGACGGTGTTTCCGGCACTACCGGATCACTTATCATAACAAGTCGTGTTCGACCGATAATATAGTCTGCTACCAACGGATAATTCTGAATAACCGACAGTAAAACATCATACGTCATCTGCGGCTGCGAGCCCGTAGTAGTAATCGTAATCATGTTGGTGCCTTCAACACAGGTAGCTGCTACCTGCGCAGGCATTACGGGAACAGCAAGATCCGTACACACCTGCTGGCGAAGAATCGGGCTGTTGACAATATACGGAAATACATTTGCAAGCTGGTCGGCAGTATTCCTGTTATAGAAAAATGAATATGCCGATGCACCGTCATCACCCGAAATAACTGCATTTTCGGTGTGAACGGTAAAGGTTGCCGAAGCCTTATAAACAGGCGTAAAGCGTATATAGCTTCTGTAAAACTGTATACCGCCCAGAACTACGGCAAGCACCGCAGCAATCCAGCCGAATTTAATCAGACCACGCCACAAGTCGCTTAACAGCACACGTATTTCAACCATTGACTCAGCATTGGCTTCAATGTTATTTGTGTTATTGTTCATAGAAAATGTTCCTGTCCGTTATGGATTAAGTCAAAAGCTGTCATCAGGCAAGCTTTCATCATAAGATATGTTTGAATAAGACTGTTTGCCGTACTTTTTATAGTTGCTGTAGCCGCCGTAGTTATAATATCCGGTTTCATCCGTGCCCATCTGGCCGAATAAGCTGAACGGCTTATAAACATCGTTAAGTATACATCCTTCAAGCTGGCCCTGCGTGTCGGCAATTGTAAGAATAGCATCGTTGATATCCGCAACGGCGACACGGTCAGTACGAATAGTAAGCAGCGTACCGTCGACAGAAGAAGAAATGGTTGCCGCATCGGCAGAAACGGAAAGCGGCGGTGTATCAATAATAATAAAATCGGTTTTTGCTTTAAATGCCTCGATGGATTTTTCAAGCATCTGGCTGCTGAACAAATCCTTTGAGTTATGCATTTTTTTGTTGAATGCTATTATCAGGTTGCCCTTACGGTAGCGGAAAACGCTGAATTTGTTGAGCGGTGTTTTGCCTAAAAGCACGTCCGTAAATTCAGATTCAACCTCTTCCTCAAAGTCAAAAATTTTGTAAAGCGAAGGTCTTCTTATATCAAGGTCAAGCAGTGCAACCTTGTAGCCGCGTTCTGAAAGAGCAATGGCAATATTGGAAGCAATTGTTGATTTACCTTCGTTTTCAGCAACGCTGGTTACAGAAAATGCACATTTACCGCTGTTTCTTTTCATATAGCTGAGCTTGGTTGCAATTTTCTGGTAATCCTCAGTAAATTTAAGGCTTGAATATGCATCGTTAATAAGCAGCGCACGTTTTTTGCGAGCAAACTTTTCCTGCGGTGACAGGTGAGGTTTTTCGTGAGATATTGTACCGATGAGCTTGGAATCAACCTTATCTGAAAAGGCACGGTCATCCTTGACGGTTTCACGAAGAAGTGAAATCAGAACTATCAGTCCGAATTCCAGCAGCATAGCCAGCAGAATTATCTGATTGCGGTAAGTAGTCAGCACTGAGTTTGACGGACCGGCTGCCATTTGCGGGGTTGAAAGAATATCTATAACAGCATCGGTGAAAACCGATTCCGATATATTCGGATAAACCTCCAGCACAGACACAAGCAGACGGTATGCAAGCTCAGGATTCGGCGCATCTACGGAAAGGGTCATAAGGTTTGTACTACCGTCAACAGTAGCGGAAATTGAACCCTGAAAAGAGCTGAGCCCTATATTTTCCGCAGCAAGCTTTTTCATTGAAGGCTGCTCAAAAACATTGGTAAAAATGCCTGCCATTTCAGATGCTGCAGAAAGGCTGCTGTATGCGCCGGAGGTACCAACCTTTGAGCGCACAACAAGAACCGTGCTGCTTCTGTAGCTTGGTGTATAAAGGCTCTGCTCAACAACGTAAATGCCCATAAACGCAATCAGACCGGCAAGAATAATCGCCCATATATTACGCAATATGTCACGTAAAAGGCTGTTCCACTCAAACGTGATTGAGAGGCGTGAATTGTTGCTATTCAAATTTTATCACTCCTCTACAATGGCGGTAAGTATACTGTGGCCTTCGTATCCGTCGGGGCTGGAAACATAGAAATGTACGCTGTAAGTGCCTGCCTTATCGCTGTCAAAGTTTGTAGACAGCAGCACGCCGTAATCTTTCATTACTTTACCGTTGACGGTTACTTCGCCTATATAATCTTCAAAATTGGGTTTTTCGCCCTTCTTGACATAAATAAGATTCTGTTTGAGTGCAATGGTCGGTGCAAGCTTATTGTTATTTTCAACATAAACCGGCACATCAAGATAAATAATATCACCCATGCTGTTTGTTACCTGCATGGAAACGGTGAAAACACCGGCTGTGTTTGTAACGTAGTCTGTAGCTACTATTGTTATCCTGTCGCTTATATCACCGTCGATACAGTCTCTGGCGCCGACAGCATCCCTTATTTCAATCTCTTCATCAACAGCGTAGACAAGGGAGCGCTTCATATAAAATTCAGGCGGTGTATAATCCGTATAGTGCAAGGTCCGCGTAACTCTTGCTATATGGCAGTCAGCATCTGCAACGGCGTAAGTGATTATACAAGTACCGTCACTCACAAATTTTGACACAGACTCGACAAAAACCTTATCGGAAATATCGCCGTCTTTACCGTCATGAGCTGTAACACCCTCGAGCATCTTGCCCGAACTGTCGTTAATGCTCATCTCAAGAGTCTGCGAGGCTAATTCTATAACGGGATATGTCATGTCCGTTGTATACTTTTCTTTAATGGAAAATCCGACAAACATTAGCAGGACAACCACAAAAAGTATAACGGTTATTCTTCTGAGTATTTTCATGGCTTAAGAACTCCTTACCGTTCCTGAAACATTCAAAGTTTAATAGATATTCTCGTTGTTCAAAACCTTTTCGGGATTGATGTCAAGCAAAAGCTCAGCATATTCGTCCGAATAGTTTTCGCTTATCATTTCATGTACATCGGCAAGAAACGGTGTTCTGCTGTACTGACTGTGTGCATCGCTGGCAACAAAATCAGCCTTTCTGCTGCCGATAATTGCAAGAGCGGTTCTCTGTACATAAGCACCGAAATCGCCCATCAGGCTTCCCCTGTTCACCTGCACAAGGCAGCCGGAAGAACGGATGTGATTAATAACATTAAGGTTTTCCATAACAAAACCGTAGCGCTCAGGATGTGCAACAATCGGAACATATCCCAACGCCGTCAGCTGATTAAGCTTTAACATAGCTGAGGTTTCATCCGAACGGGCATCGAACTCAACAAGCAGATATTTTGAACCGTTGAGCGGAATAAGCTCGCCGCATTTCAGCTTGCTGACAAAGCCCTTAAAAAGGAAAATTTCCTGACCGGGATAAACAGTCACGGGTATATTACGTTTATTCAAAGCGTCCTGCAGAGTACGGATTTTTGCATCAAACTGCGCATTCCAGTAGTTCCGGAAGCCCCCCGGAACATTGCAATGCGGTGTTGCAATCATCCCCCTTACGCCTGAGGCTGCTGCAATCTCTGCCATTTCAATGGAATCGCTGAGATTACCGGAGCCGTCATCAACATCGGGTATTATATGGCAATGAATGTCATACATCTTGTTATCCTCCTGTTGCAGTTACACGCTTAACAAGCAAAAAATAAACACTCCCACTAATAGATTTTAATTTTATCACAATCAGCTGTAAATTACAACACATATATAAATTTTCCTGTTAAAAAAACCGTTTGCAGCAAAGCCTGCAAACGGTACAAACAATATATTCTGCTGATCAGAGTTATTACGGAAGAATGTTGCCTGCGGATTTATAAATTTCGTACCAATCCTCACGGCTGAGCTTGACCTCTGCTGCTCTGAGGCAATCTGTCAGGCGGGTAAGATTGGTGGTACCCGTAACAGGCTGCATTTTTGCAGGATGCCGGAGAATCCACGCAAAAGCAACAGCCGTTTTGGAAACCGAGTATTTTCCGGCAATATCATCCAGCGTTTTATTGAGCTCCGGGAATTTTTCATTGTCAATAAAGCAGCCCTCAAAAAAGCCGTACTGCATGGGTGACCACGGCTGAATTGTGATTTTGTTAAGGCGGCAGAAATCAAGCACACCGCCGTCACGGTTAACCGCAGAATCGTTATACATATTGACATTTATGCCCGACTGAATCATCGGTGCATGCATTACGGAAAACTGCAGCTGGTCAACACAAAGCGGCATATCAAGGCAGCTTTGAAGCAGCTGCATCTGATACGGGTTCTGATTTGATACGCCGAAATGCCGCACCTTTCCCGAAGCCTTCAATTCATCAAACGCTCTTGCCACCTCTTCCGGCTCCATAAGTGCATCGGGGCGGTGAAGCAGCAGGACATCAATATATTCCGTGCCGAGCCTTTCAAGGCTGCCGTTAACAGAGTTCATAATATGCTCATATGAAAAATCGAACATCTTGCCCGGTACTATACCGCATTTGGTCTGGATTATAATTTTCTCACGCATTGAGGGCGAAACAGCTTTGCCAAAAACGATCTCGCTTTTACCGCCGCCGTATATATCAGCGTGGTCAAAAAAATTGGCACCGTTTTCAAGTACAGTATCAATAAATGCTGAAACCTCTTTTTCGCTCATGTTGCTGATACGCATGCAGCCTACCGCAACAGTGGGAACACTCAAACCGCTTTTGCCAAGCTCTATATTATACATAAATTACCGTACCTTTCTATAGCTCGATTACATTATTACTGTAACAAACACAAATCCTTTTATATCTGCCGGTTTCATGTTATCATATGTTTTTTCTTTTGGCAAGAAAATTCCGTAAAAGAAGAACCTGTAACAATCAATCCGCTATACTTGTAAACCGCTTTTTTGTGTATTATAACAGAATTATCAGGTACCGCTCTACCTGATTATTTCCATCGGTGTAGACGAAAAAGTATACGAAAACGACTTCCTTCCCACTTCAATGAGAGTTGATTACGTAAGATGCTACCAGTATAAATAAGATATCATTAAAACAAGGCTTGCGCAGGTAATCCCCTTGCACAAGCCTTTACTTTTGTATTTTGTTTTTTATTTAAGCCATATTACATTGGCATCAGTCATAAAGTTACTCAGGCTGTAGCAAACAAGTATACTGTCCACCGATTCTTCCTCACAAAGCTGCGATACCGGCTGCTTATAATAGCGCAAATCAACCAGTATTACGTTTTCAAACGATTCCGCAAGGAAACCGCCAAGGCAGTTGGAATACGAATCTCTTACCACAAGCAGCGTACCTTTGCCCTTTGCATCGGGATTATTCAGGCGCACCAAAGAATGGTTGCCGTCAAGATAAACTGTATACTTATCCGTTTCGCTGAGTCTTTCACGGTAGAACACACCGTTATTCGTTTTATCGCTCTCACCGTTTGTCACTGTAATATTTTCAGCACCGCTCCAAAGCTCAAGCTCTTCTGATTTTGTAAGCCAGAGTGCTGACCTTGAATAGGTAGAACCATGAAAACCGGCAACCGTTTCAATACTGAAGCCATCCTTATGCCTGTATTCTTTGCCGAGAAAATCCGCATAAGCTTCGTATGCTTTATATGCTCCCTCACTGTTCCAGTGATGGTCAGTTTTATAATAGAGCGACGGATCATCAAATATGCCGGAAAAATCGAGCGGTCTTACATTCTCGCCTGCCATACCGTAAATTGTGCTGATAAACTCCGCATCGTTATACGGCTTTGACAGACCCGAAATACTGTTTCTTGATGCCCAGCCGGCAGAAGGTACAACGAGGAAATCAACAGGCTTATTTACAGCCGCTGCAAAGCGGTTGATTGCTGCCATATTTTTATCCATCGCCGGCTGATTCCATGCAACAGGAGCTTCAACAAGCGCCGAATCTTCCGTTACATAAATATCGTCTGCAGGCTGTCTGCCTGTTATCAGCTCAAAATAAGCATTAAGTCCTACAAAAAAGTCACGTGCAGGTATGTGGTCAGCCATGTATGACTCAACGTCTTCGCCAAATTCACCGGAAGCAATTTTTTCTGCATTTATTTCCGGCACTTCACTGAGGAACCTTTTTTCCAATTGAGAAAAGTCTGCTTTAGGCAGAAATATAAAAAGGAGGGACATTACTGCAAGAAATGCGCAAAACAGCGAAACAGTAATAACATGTTCAGTTTTTTTTCTCATACCTACCCTCCTCAGAATCTGAAATAAATGAACGGATTGTAGCTCTGGCTTGCCAGTGCCGCTACACACAGCAGCATCAGCACAGCGCCCAACGCTATCTTGCCGTAGCGTACCGCAGGTGAATCCTGACGCTTTTCAAAAATGCGTTTTAAAGCAGGTGTTGCCGCAATGCAACTGACAATCAACAGCGGCAGATAAGACAGCATAATTATATTTACGTCAGCCGAAGATGACTCCGGGGTAAACAGGCTGACAAAAAAGCCGCCGAGTTTTGTTGTATCTTCAAAATAGAACAGTACCCAACCGAGCATTACAGCCACAACAGAGTAAATATGGCCAACCGCTTTGGGCAGCTTATCAAGCAATCTGAGCAGGAATGATTTTTCAATAATCAGCAGTACACCGTAATACAGACCCCACAGCACAAAATTCCAGCTCGCACCGTGCCAGAGTCCCGTCAGCGACCACACCACAAGTATATTAATTATCTGACGTGCCAAGCCCCGCCTGTTTCCGCCAAGCGGAATATAGACATATTCTTTGAACCAGCTTGAAAGGCTTATATGCCACCTTCTCCAGAATTCGGTAATACTTCTTGAAATATAGGGATAATTGAAATTTTCAAGGAACTCAAAGCCAAACATTCTGCCAAGTCCCCTTGCCATATCAGAATATCCCGAAAAGTCAAAGTAAATCTGTAATGAATAAGCGGCAATTCCCATCCATGCCGGCAACGTACCCTGTTGCATCTGCAGCATATTCCACAGATTGCCCATCGGATTTGCAAGAAGAACCTTTTTACCGAGTCCGAACAGAAACAGCATTATACCTGACGAAAAATCCGTCAGATTTTCATTGCGTCTTTCAAGCTGCTGTGCAACATCACCGTAGCGGACAATAGGACCTGCAATAAGCTGAGGGAACAGAGTAACATAAGTACCTAATGTGAGCGGATTCTTCTGAACAGGTGCATCGTTGCGATAAACATCAATAACATAGCTGATTGACTGGAATACGTAAAATGATATTCCTATCGGCAGCGAAATTTCAGGAACAGACATATCTGACAGAATCGGTATAAATCTTAACTGTTCAACAAGGAAGCCTGCATATTTAAAGAAACCGAGTATCAGCAGGTTTGCCACAACGCCTGCCGCCAGAACCGCCTTTGCGGACTTGCCTTTTTTCTGCCTTGAATGAATCAGTATACCGAAAACATAATCCATCAGAATGGTGAAAACCATCAGCAAAAGATATACAGGTTCACCCCATCCGTAGAACAAAAGGCTGAACAATAGCAGCACAGCATTACGCACACTGTGCGGGCAGATATAATACAGCAGCAAAACCAACGGAAGATATGCAAACAAAAATACGTTACTTGAAAAGAGCAACTGTCTTCCTCCTTATGCTTTTTCATACAAACGCCGAACCCTGAATTACGGTTCGGCGTTCGGCAGTTTTATTTTTATTTTCCGAATGCAGCGTTGACAGTTGCTTCAAGCGCATCAACATCAGGCGAAACAAGCAAAGCAAAATAATTACCGACAGTAACCGTCTTTGCCTTCTGAACAATTGCATACTGCTCAGGTGAATAAGTTATGCTTTCCTCACCCTTTGCCTGCAAACGGACCTGTGCCAGATCGGAAATTCTTTTTAACGCATCGGAATCTGTTGCTTCGATAAGCCAGATTTCATCGGTACGCAGACTGTTTGAACAAATGGAAACATAAAACTGTGCGCAGTCTGCTGCACTTACGCCACAATAATCAAGCAGCATACCTTCATCAAGTGCAAGCATTTCGGGCATCAGCGCAGCGCAATCGTTATAAACGCCTTCAAGTGCAATGTTCTGCACTTCTGAATTTTCGTTGCCGCCCTGCTGCACACCGTCAGATGGTTTATCGGATGAGCACGCAGCGAGTGAAATAACACTGATTGCTACAAGAAGTAAAGCCAATATTTTTTTCATAAGTATTTCTCCTTCATTTTTAATTGCGTGTTGCAGCGTATTCTCTCAGAACTTTAATCCAGACATCCGCACCGCGGCTTGTCAGATGCACAAAACCGTCAGAGCAGTTGATCTCTTCAAGACCGTTTGCACCGTTTTTGAGCGAAGATGCAATATCGATATAATAACATCCGTTTTCCTGTGCAAATTTTTCAAGAGCAACATTATATTCGTCAATTGTGCTGTTATTCAGCTTTCCTTTTTCTGCACCGTTTAAAACAGGCGTCATCGACTGAATATATATTTCTGTATCAGGCGATTTAGAACGGATCTTGGAAACCAGCTTGCCCCAGTTATCTATTGTCCCGTTAACGCCGCTTACATTCAGATCATTCATGCCGAGCATAATAAATACTTTCTTGGCACCTGTTGCAGCAACTGCGTCCTGAATTGACAAATCCTGACCGCGGTAGTTCAGAAGCATTGTGTTGTCAACAGCATGCCATGCACTGTAGCTGCCACGCACAAGAAATACTGCACCGCCTAATGCTTTTGTAGATGCACATCTGTTGCGCAACATCATGCTTATCGAATCGCCTACAAAGACTGCATCATCAAAAAACGGATCAGACGACGGATCGCTCTGCACATTGCCCGGAGGCTGCGTGCTGCGAGGCTTTGTTGTAACATCCTCCCAATCGCAGCGCACAACGCAGCTGACCGTTACACCTTTATATTCTGCATGAACAGCAGTTTTTCCTCTGCCGACTGCAGTTACCTTACCGCCGGAAATAGACGCAACTTTTTCATCGTCAGTTGTAAAAACAACTGAATCCGCCGGAACAGTTCCGACATAAATTTCAGATGCGTCGCCTTTGTTCTTCAGGGTTATGTCAGCACCGGTAAACGCTATACTGAGAACAGTTGTCGTTTCTGTCACAGTTGTTTCAACCGTCTGTGACGATGTATTGTTTTCGTCAGTAACGGAGGTTTCCGGCTCGGAACTGTCCGTACACCCGGAAAGCACCAGAGCCAATATGCAAAGTATCATCGCAAGCAAATAAACTGATTTTTTTATCATTTCTATTATAACGCCACACATTTCGACAAAATTAGATAACTATAATTATACTAATAAGTTTTGCATAACGCAACATAAATTTTCAACTTTTTTAAAAAATTTATTTTTAATATGCTTATTTGGTATAAACATCAGATTTTTATGCGTTTACAGCACAAAGCTTACCGTCGCCACGCAAAAAAATCCGTCAACATATGAACTGACCCGGTTTGTGCAGACATTTCAAACCGGGTCAGTTCATATACAGAGAGATTTAATTCAAATCATACTATTTTCCACTTTTGCTGCATTATTTCACAGGGATTATCTTCGCTGCTTTTTGCGTAAAAAACGGTTAACAGCATTCCGCCGGGCAGTTCAATTGTTGACGGATAGCCAATATCATCGCTGACGTGGTTTTCGTAAATGCGTATATCCTTTTCCCAGCTCTTTCCGCCGTCAAGGCTGATCATTGCCATAATTCCGTATGGCATTTTTCTTCTTCCGTAAGTTGAAATCAGGATACCTGAACTTAACTGAATAATATGCGGCGGTGCCCCGCCTGTTTCGTCAAGAAGCATTTCGGGCTTTGACCAGTTTTTTCCCTTATCATCGGAAACACTCTGAAAAACGGTAAACAGCTTTTCTTCTCCGCCATCAAAAAGCTCTGCATTTTCACCTCTGATGTGGCAGATGAGTCTGCCGTTCGGCAGTTCAATCAAATTAGGCTCGTTGAGAACAATGTTTTTATCTGATGATGTTATTTTGCCAATAAGCCGGGTTTCGCCGCTTTCCGTATCAAGGCGGCGCACTTCAACTCCTCCGAAAATATCGTCAAACTTTGTTCCTGCCCATAAAACCGTTCCGTCTTTAAGCTCTATGGGACCGTGTGGCGAAGTGACGGGTGAGCGGTAAAGCCCGCCGAAAGTGAGCCCGCAATCGTGACTTATCCTAAAGGTTGAGCCGAGATATTTTTCTTCATCCTCTGCGGTGATTGTATCTATATAGCTTTGTGCATATTTATCTTCCTTGTTGTGCTGCCTTTGCATATCGGCTGAGTTATTGAACGAAGTAAACACAACTCCCTTGTCGCCGAAAGTACAGATACCTGCATCCCTGTCGTCAAGCGGCGTATCGATTACGGGCGCCGGCAGAGTGTAGGTTTCGCCGCCGTCAAAGCTGTAGGAAACGACAGCTTTGCCAAAGGGACATATGTGCTCCTTTCTGAACCCCGATGCTCCCACGGCAATTTTACCGTCCTGCATAAGTGCAACAGTAGGCCATGCAAAATATCCGTGGCGGCTGTGCGGATTTGACATTATTGTTTCAGGTTTACCGATAAGTTCTATGTTCATTATTTCACCTCTGTCTGCTGACTGTTATAAAGCTTTTTCGCCTGAAAGAAGGCAAAGACAATGCATATAAAAGAATAAACCGAATAAATAAGATACGTTGTCATTTCGGGAGTATCCTTAAGCATTGCGATATACAAAGCTGTGCCGATTATGCCATTGACAATCATCAAAAATGTGTACTCAACATAGGCGAACATTGTCAGGAAATATATAAGTATTCCAAGCAAATTAGTAACGCTGTCAAGAAAAACATATTGTGAACCTATGAGCGGAAGAACAATCCACATTGCAGCTAACGAAACTGTAAAGCCCACAAGAATCAATATCCGTTGCTTCATGCTCAATTTACGCAGCACCGTAGAATGTTTCCATTTGTTTTTATTCCAGCGGATAAAAGTCAACAGCTGAATCGGAAAAGAAAAAAGGATTGCAGAAAATGCCGAGCCGTAAAGACTGTAATAAATATAAACCGCACCGTAAAGCAGCGAATTCATACTGCCGAGCAGACTTGCATACCGGCTTATGCGGGACTGAAGCAGACCGATTACCAATGAGATATACAGCGGCAGTATCCGCAAAAAGCTCTGATTAAAATAAATACCTGCAATAGTGATAAGCACCGCCGTACAGCCCATGAGTATAAAAATAAATATATCCTTTGGGGATAATGTGTCGTTCTTCGTTTTTGGCAATACCGTTCCCTCCTCAATATCCGATATCTCATTTATTGTGACAATTTTTTCAGGGTGTCGCCTGCAATGCGATAAACTGTCCACTCCTTCATGGGTTCAGCACCGAGGGACAAATAAAAATCAATACTCGGTTGGTTCCAGTCAAGGCACCACCATTCAAGTCTTCCGCAGCCTCTCTCCACAGCAATCTGTGCAAGCTTTTTCAATATCGCTTTGCCATATCCTTTGTTCCGGTATCCGGGCATCACATAAAGATCTTCCAGATATATTCCCGATCTTCCGAGGAAGGTAGAAAAGTTGTGAAAAAACAAGGCGAATCCGATTTCCCGCCCTCCTACGCAAGCAAAAATCACTTCTGCCTTTTTCTTTTCAAATATCCATTCTTGCAACAGTTCTTCTGTTGCCACTACTTCGTCAAGCATTTTTTCATAAGCAGCAAGTTCTTTTATAAAATCAAGAATCAGTCCGCTGTCTTTCTTTTCTGCATATCTGAATGTCAATTCAGTCATATTGCTCCTCCGCAAGCTCAGATTTATCTGAATGATTATATCATATTTTAAATAAAAAAAGAAGAGGATATGTTACAGGAAAAGCTTTAATAATTCCGATTATTCCACTTTTACTGCCTGTGGTGTAGGAAAGAAATATAGGAGATATAATTTATTCCAGCTACGTGACTATCAGGTTGCAACGCAACATACTGAAAATCCCGCAAGGGATTTATATCGCAAAATACAAAATCTGCCCTCCCTTTCGGGATAGCAGATTTTGTTGTTTTATTCAGGAATTAGTCATTAATTGAATTGTTACCTGTGTGGCAGGGAAGGAGTGTAGGATATTTTCCAAAAGCAATAACAAAAATTCCTTTAATGTATCGATTTAAATTTTCTATATTGCTTTTTAATTTTTTTCTTGGTATTCTTCGCAAAACGTTTTATATTGTAAAGTTGTTCTTTAAGATTCTTTTCTTCTTTTTCACTTTTTTGCGGTTTTTTAAGAACTTCCGGATCAAACATTCCTAAGTTATCAAAATTCACGTGAATATCAAATTTTTCAAACAATTCAACATTTTTAGGCAACCATTTTCTTAATGTGATACCGTAACCATCTTCAATTTTTACCTTAAACGTAAAAACCTCCGACTGATTATTGTTCTGTTGCAAAATCATATAGTTGAGTTTCATTGCACGATATGTCGCATATTGTTCAAAATCCCATATTGATTCATGGTTTTTCAATAATTTAAGTAAATATTCTCGACGATATAAACATATACGACACCAAATCTTACATTGGGGATCAATGGTGCGTGAATAAAAATTTTCGTCTTCGTATTCTCCGGTTGCAATATTCTCACGCTCCGTATGAGACAAACATATCATACCAACATTAGAATTGTTATCCATAACGGAAACAGCCTTTTCAAAAACGTCAGAATTCACCCTGTCAAGTAAAAAATAATCCTCCAGAGTAAACAGCACATAAGGTGTATCAATCTGATTTAAAACATATTCAAATCGCTCTGTCCACGTACCCTTTTTGCCATAGCAGATTGTTTTAACATTATCTGATTCACCACTATATTCCTTAGTTTCTGTGTTAAGAACAAATTTATAAGGACAGTCAGGCCATTGTACTTTATAGAGTTTAAATGTCGGTTCCCATGCATCTTCATACAAGTCGCAGGAATTTACTAATATTGTAACTTTATTCATCTTAAAGAACCTCCCACCTTTTTATTGAGCTTATTCAACAAGATATAAATCTGTTTTTCAATTGTATAGTAAAAAACAATTGCCAACAACACAGAAATCATAACAGAGATAAGGGAACTTATAATTCCGGAAATAAACAAATTATTTGTTTCGCAGAATTTTGTGAATATCAACATTCCCATTGAGCAAAATATCGGCCAATGAAATGAATATATTCCAAAACTTATTTTATTAATAAGCTGTGCGGCATGACAAGAAAACATTGCGTTCAATAACGGAAGTTTTGGTATCAGAATTATCAATGCTCCAAAAAAAATACATACAATACGATTTCTTGGGATGAAATTCAAGGTTGCACAAAAAATTATTATTGACAAAATAAATATTTTGTTTGAAATCAATTTACTGTCTTTTTCGAAATAATATATAAGCATCCCCAAAACGCTTGCAAAAACAACATTCGATAACACCAAAGAGATAAAAAGCAAGCAAAATACTATTGTAAAAAAGATGTTTTGATTTTTTAATTTGTTTTTCAGAAAAGAAAAAAAATAAATCAATAATGATGCAATAAACATTTCTCGCAAAACCCAGAAAGGACTATTTAAGGATGTTTTACCGAGAATAAGAACATAAATCGGAGAGGCAAGCACTTGAAAAATGGAATATTCTGAGGTATAAGCACTTTGGATAAATGCATTTTCTAACAAAGTGCTTGTACCGGCTGTGTGAAAACCGATTACTTTATAAATCAAGAAAATTATCGCATAGGAGAAAAGAACAGGAAGCCCTAATCTCAAGAAACGGATAACAGATTTTTGAGCAAAAGATTTTATGCATAAAATGTTACTCATAGCCGCAAGATACCCACTTGCAACAAAAAATAAAACAACCCAAAAGGATTCGTCCAAAATAAAGTTCAGTTTTGAAGACAAAAAAGCATCAAAAACATCTAAGAATTTTGAATTATACGGGAAATTTTCTGCATATTTATAAAGCCCAATATAATGTCCTATCATAACCATAAAACAAGAAAAACCTTTTAATCCGGAAATATGGTATTTATACAAACCGTTTTGTGACTTTGTTTTTTGCATGGAATTTCACCTCCGGAAAATCATATCACATTTAAATTGCCTTGTCTATACAAAAATCCCCCGTATTCTTTTGAATACGGGGAACTGCTTGCATATTTAATGCCCTGCTGCTGTAAAA
Organism: Acutalibacteraceae bacterium; assembly: GCA_045536235.1. GTDB lineage: Bacteria > Bacillota > Clostridia > Oscillospirales > Acutalibacteraceae > UBA8612. The sequence goes on from JAZSND010000011.1 coordinate 128,175, forward strand.
CGAACAATTGGAAAGGTGAAAGTCCTTGATATCACTGTTTTTTTAAGCCCTTCCCCTCATCCCTTGATAGCTACCCGGGTGGCGGTTAGCAAAAGAGGGAAATCATTCAATGGTTATATCCGACAAATCGCATTGAACTTCACCCTTATTCCAATTCTCAACAGCGTGTCTAATTTGCTTTTCTGCACAGGTGGATTTTTTGCATTGTTTGCACCAAACAACGTAGTCTGATACGAAGTCAAGCAGTATTTCGCCATCGCCACCGCAAACGGGACATTTTGTTTTGAGAAATCTGTCAAACCCCAGAACATAATTATATGACCAGTGGTCAGCGTTTCTTAATCCCGGTATATCTTCGCCTGAATTATACGGAATAAGTTTTAATTTGAAATCATCAAATTTCAGGATAAAAATTCCGTCGCTTTTCTCCACGGACTGTAATTTTTGCCCAACAAAAAGAGTGTTCTCAAAATCTACAATTATATCTTGCTCTATTCCATTTTCGGTTTTATCTTCAAAAATATGAACGGTTTTTTCCAGCCATTCATTATTACGGAGTATAAATTCTTTCTTACTTTGAATACTCACACCATCTGCGCCAAGAGAAATCATATGGTTTTCAGTTTCTAATACAAATCTGTAACCCTCGGTAGTATGAAAAGCAATATCGTGGTAACAATCAAACCAGCAATTTGCTCCCGCTATATCATCATATTCATTTTGCCCCAAGAACACATTTATGATTTTTTCATTACAAAGCATTTTCCTCACCATCCCAAGGATTATTTTATCCTATACTTTTCTTTCAGTCGTTTCAAAAATGCCGATGCATCACCTTTTCTTTTATAATATCATATTAACTGTACGATTAAAAGGACTTTTTGAAAATGAAAATCCCCACCGATTGCTCGTGAACTGCCTTAAGCTTTTCTTGCTTTTTGTTGTATCTTGTGAAAAAGTTATGTAGTTGTCTGAATGTGAAACCGTACTTTTCTCCAATTTCCTTAAATGTGAATCCTTCATTTCGTAATTCTACTATTTCTTTTTCATATTGACTTATGTGTCTGTATTCTCTTGGCATACAAAATCCCCCTATGGTAGTTTCTTTAATTCTACCATAGGGGGCTCTTTTTTTCATTGTCCGTTTTTTACGGACCTGTGCACATACAGGCGGGCTTTTCTTTTTTGCTTTGCAATCTTATTTGGAGAAGAACTGTTTTATAAAAGCTGGGATTGAAAAGTAGCTACGACAGTTGGCTCAGCCGGGATATTTTAGAATGAAAAAACATCTGCGCAATGGCAGGGGAGTTGTATTTACAGCATAGCAACTGTGTGTTATAATTATCTCGACAAATAAGAATTTGTAGGGATGAAAATGGTTTTAGAAACAGAACGCTTAATATTGAGGGAATACATTTTGGAGGATTTTGAAGCACTATTCGAAATCCTATCCGACGCAGAAACAATGCAACATTATCCAAAACCTTATGATAAAGAAATGACAAAGCATTGGATTGAATGGAATATTCAGAACTATCAAAAATATGGTTTTGGTATATGGGCCGTAATCTTGAAGAAAACAGGTGAATTTATTGGCGACTGTGGAATGACAATTCAAAATATAGATGGAGAATTACTTCCTGAAATTGGGTATCATATTCATAAGAGCTATTGGAGAAAAGGGTTTGGGAGTGAAGCCGCGAGAGCAGTTAGAGATTAGGCATTTGAAAATACGGAATATGATTGTCTATATTCCTATATGAAATATACAAATGTTGGGTCATATTCTACCGCCATTGCAAATGGAATGAAAAAAGTAAAGGAATATCCCGATGATAAAAATAAGATTTCTTACGCGTATGCTATAACACGCGAAGAGTGGAACTCACTTAACCGATAAATTCCAATTTGTAGAACAGAAAAATCATCTTTTAGTCAGTAGAATAAGACTAATCATAAAAGCTGTATCTTTTCTGAAAATATAGTTCTACATAAATTAAGGGGTGATGATAATGCCAAGACGAGGCGAAAATATTTATAAAAGAAAGGACGGCAGATGGGAAGCAAGATATGTAAAGGAAGTGTCGATTGACGGTTATAAAAAATATGAGTCTGTTTATGCTAAAACATATAATGAGGATAAGCTCACCGATAAGTGTATGCTTATCTTGCTTTTGACCGAGCATGATTTACTCCTTGTTGTTGTATTTTTCGAGGATTTGTATATCTGAACTCATAGTGAGTTATATTCGTGTTCATCCTGAGAATTTAAATCAAAACGGGTAGCGTCAAATCTTCCCCGTATCCTCAGTGGGTGCGGTAGTTACACCGCCAGCATATAGTTTGAGACGGTTACGTCGAGTCTCCAATGAGACAAGTGATAGATCGAAACTGCCATAAGCGCCAGTCTGTCATAGACAATCGGGAGTCCTTTTTCAAGTGCAAGCTGCTTGTTCTTTCCGCGTATGAAATACTCGCCACGGATTTCTTTCTTATCAAGATGTTTCGGTTTCTTTGTCTTTTTATCGATACACTTTTCATTCCAGCGTTTTATAATTTCATCCTCAAGCTGCTTTCTGTATCCCGGCTCGTTGCTGATTCTGTCAAGATAGTAGTTGTATGCTCTGCCCGCCTGTTCAGCTCTCATATGGTGGTAATCAATGCTGTTGTTCATTTCCTGTGCAGAAAATACTTTGTTTTCCGTACCGTCAAAAAATGGCTTTACTGTTTCAATATCTTCAGGTAAGATGCGCTGATAGGTTTCCTTGCCGCCTTTACCCCTGCGGACTACGACACACAGATATCCGCATTCATCCACCTTCAGGTCGCTACCTCTAAGGTTCTTCAATTCGTTTCTGCGTATTCCGATGCATCTCTGCAGCTCAACCGTTCTTGAATACTTCGGGTTGTTTTCATCGCCGTCTGAACGGTAATGCTTACGCTCTTTTCTGGAACGGGTGTTTTCTGCCGCATACCTTTTAGGCAGATTCAAAACATTAAGCGGAATCCCGTGGTAGAGTCCGACGGGTGCCATATATGTATGAATTGTGCTTGCGGTATGGTCTTTTTCTTTCAGGTACTCAATGTAATCCTCAATATGCTCGGCACATTCTTCTTTTGTTTTGCAGTCGTACTTCTCACGGCAGAACTTAATAAACTTGTCATAGTTCTTTATGTATGCCGCTCTTGTCACGTTGTTTTTGTACTGCTTAAAATGCTTTGCGGCATCGTTTCTGAGCTTGCCTGAAAAACTCTGCTTGTAATGCTTATTTTTCTTACTCAAGGCCTTTTTCTCCTTTCTTTAGTATTCGGAAAGTGTTCTGCATAGCAACGTCACTTTGCCAAAACGCCCACTAAAAAATTAGTGTTAAACTGTTCGGGGGCTTCATCCGGAAGCGATGACTTGTTCTGAACAAGCCATCCGTTAAGGTCGATGCAAACCATAACGCCAAAACGAATTCCGTATATACGGAAACCGTTTATTCGCCCTACTAACTGGTTATTCCGGTTAATAACCTGAATAACCGTTAGTAAGACCGGCTCTTTTCTTTCGAAAAGTTGCCGTGTCTGTGAGAAGTGTCATCTCAAACAAAGCACCGGTACAGGCAATGTTTTAACTGACATTCTCATTGTTAATCCGAACACCCTTGCATATACACAAAGCTGTTCGGATTGCATGGGGTACGCACTTTTCCTCAAACGAACGCAGCACACTTTTGCTGCACACCTCAATGACACCGTGTCTTTATGAGGTTATTTGGTTTCGTCTGCTATGTTCGGACCGAAAGTGCATACCGCTTTGATTGCCTTCTTGATTTATTTCATTCAACTGCCTTCGCAATTTCTATCCCTGACAGTTGAATTAAACCGGGATTTTTCAATCACTTGCGCTGTGATTTATACTCCTATCGTGATTCATTTCATATACCAATATGTAAGAATGACCGGCACTACAAAATCCAACTTCAATCTTCCTGTTAAAAACAGGCTGATTTTCAGCAAAAATTGCGTTTTCATCCATTTTTAGGCATAAATCAACCCCCGAAACGGGTGTGATTTCGTTTCAGGGGCAAAAGAGAACCACCCGACCTGAGGTTTTGCTCAAGTCGGGTATAAAATCTATTTATATTTACATTACCATAAAAAAGATTACATTAATTCTTTTTAAATTATCAGATTCATTATATAGCTACTTCATAGAGTCGATTTATTATATCAGAAAACAAGCTGCCTATAGTAAATGTGGCTTTTTCGGAAGAAAAGGTCATAGGTGCATTTGATGGTATGGCTTCTTGTACAGATTCTTTATCGTTTAAGATTTGCAGAATACGGGCTGTGTTATATGCATCATCACAAGCGCTGTGTTCCTGACCTTCAAAAAATAAATTCAACATTCTGAGGGCTTTACGAAGATTAGTTGCAGATTTCTGTCTTGTTTTAACAGAAAAATCTTTTTGCAAGTCAATCCATTCTTTATCATAAAGAAGATGATAACTGTCTGCACATTCTTTTGCATTACACTCAGCAACAAACTGAATTTTATCGCTATCGCTCCATTCATATATTTCAAAAGGTTCATTACCTATCCAGGCAATTAATTTATCAACAGATTCTATGTATTCGGGAGCATTTGTCAGATTTTTATTTGTTATACCGGTTAACATACTGCATTTTTTTGAGATATTACTATAAATCGGTTGAACATAGCTCGAAAAGCTGTCAATCAACTGATAGCTGTCGTTCAGCTTTACGGCACCAATCTCAATTATTTCATATTGTAAGATATTTCTGTCAACAAAGTTTGATGTAACAGGTGTGAATTCAAAATCAATAACTATATGGTTCATAATATTCCTCCACAAAAATATTTGTTAAGGATATATTACAGCAATACAACGATAAGCAAATAAAAAAGATGTTGCCGTCTGACAGTTTGCAAACTGTCAGACGGCAATATCTTTTTAACGCTCAGGTTTATAGTTATCTTTCAACTGTAAAAATAAAATAGCTTGCTTGCGGCATACAATTTCCTTCAACATCTGTTGTTCCTGCCTGAAATGCAAACTCGACCAAATCTTCAGGGACATGGATGAGAATATCACTTTCATAAACAGTTTGAATATCCTCTTTGCCGAATTTATACTCAATGTACGCAATATCAGAGCCCGTTGTCAAGGAAGGAATAGCAGTAACTCTTATATAATCTCCGGGCTTTATTGTCAGATTTTCATCAAAAGGAGACAAAAGAACATCATTTACTCTCACTTCAACTGTCGGCGGAGCAATCGGAAGAACATAGATATTATAGTTCAACCATTTTTTGTTTACATTTCCGTTTTTGGTTCTTGCCAAAACCTGAAGAGAGAAAGATTGAAAATCGTCAGTGATAACAAAGTTGATATTGTCGCCGTATACCGTATCAATTTCTTGTTTTCCGATTTTATATTTTATGTATTCAATGGAATCATTATCAGTCGGGGCGATAGCTTTAACATTTATTATATCTCCTGTATTTACACTGATACTGGTATTGTAACTCGGGCTGTATTTAACACCATTAATACTAAGCCCTATTATCGGAGATTGAGTATTAGGTTCGGTGTCAAATGCAAAGAGTGTTTTACCTTTGTTGCTTTCGAAGGTGTTATAGTCGCCTATTGACTCCAGCACACCATCCTTAAGATAAACGAAGCACTCGGTATCGGTTATTTTATCTACCTTCAGCTTCATAGTTGCGTGGTTAGCATCAATAATCTTATCCAGGATTATTTCACCGCTGAATCCCGAAAACTCGAAAGCAGATTCAAGAATCAACGATGAACGCGCAATCGTGTTGGTACAGTTAACATCAGCAATCGTAAAGTTGTATTCGCTCCAGTCTGAAATTGTTTCCGAAGGATAATCATAACTTGCAGACACCTCGATTTCCGGAGGCTTAAGAAAAAAATGAGGAAGTGCATAGAAAAAAACAAACGCCATGATGAGTGCAGCCGATACCGGAAAAAGAATCGCATTCACCATATTTCTGACAGAAACCTTCCTGCCGATAAAAGCTTTGATTTCATTATAATATGCAGCGGCGTACACATCTTGTTTCACACAAGAAAAATCAGCATTAAAACTCTGCAGTTTCAACAGCTTCTGCTCTTCTTCAAAGAAGCCGCTGTTTCGTGCAATCTGCATAGCCTTCAGAATATTGACAGCAGCCATCGCTTTGATTTGCTTGTACTTAATGCTGCTAACTTTTGTAAAAGCAAGTGTGAGAAGATAATGAGGATTACTGTCAAGTCTGACTGTCTGATTCGTTTTAATATATGTAAAAAAAGCTGTATAGGAATCCGAAATCAGTCTTCCGTTATCTCCGTACGCAAGCATTTTCTTTTCAGATGTCAACTCGCTCAAATAAGTTAATGTGTTAATATTTAAACCTCGGGAACTGATAAGAAAATCATTATCAGGAGAAAATCCGCAGGTTGTATCACAAATCTTTTCAAGTTCCGATTTGAGAAGCTTTGCAACTATATAATCCTGCATCGTAGAGCCGATAACAAGTCTTTCTTTACCGTCGTGACTGAAAACACCGCATTTTGAAAACTCTTCAAACAGAACATCTGCTGATTCATTTAAATTGTTTGATTTTACAATTTCTTCAAAATCCGATTTAAAGGTTACGTTAGTATCGTGCTCCAGCATTTTCCTGCAAACTTGCGCAAAGATTGATTCAACATCGCTTTTTTCAAATTCAAGCTTATTGGCAAGCGAACTGCTTATGTTGCTGAACGAATATTTAATGATATCCGTTTCAGATTCGATCGCCTCAATATTTTTTAGTTTGGCAAGCATTTTAATAACGCTGATATTATTACCAAGAATTTTATACAAAGAGCGCTCTTCAAGCTTTTTTGCACACTCCGGATTGTTCTTGATAATATATTTTTTGATTTGTGATTGAGACAGGCTATCAACTCTTAATTCAACAAAGCTTCCCGGGTTACTTGTTATTTCTTCAGCTGATGTTGCAATTTTTAAATCCTTTCCCAAATCGGTTGATGAAACAATTATACAAAGATTTTTAAACCCGGCAAAAGAGTTTATTTCTTCTGTAATAGGCTTTCGTCTGTCAATGGGAACGTCATTCAGGCCGTCAATCAACAAAGTGTATGCAGGAAACTTTTTGCCGTCTTCAGTGGTTGAGAATGCCTCTTTAAGTTTATCTTCATATCCTGTGATAATGTCTGAAAGATCATATCCGCAATAATCTTTTAATATTTTTTGTATTATTGTTTCGCCAACATTAAGGTCACTGACAGATATATAAATCGGAGCAGAAGCGAGTTCCAAATCCGAAGAATATTCTATTTCTTCATTTATTAAATCATTATAGAGTTTTTTAAGTAATGAGCTTTTACCTCCATCTTTGAAACCGGTTAGGATATAACGATTGTTTTTTGATGAAGCATAAATATTTTTTTCTCTAGAACTGGTATCTATTAATGATCCATCTGAAGAAACCATAACAAAGCCTGTTTTATCGGTTGTTTTTAATAGTTCTGCCAAATTACTAAACCATAAATTTTCATCATTTTTGAATCTGGCAATTAACTGCGGATATAGACAATTGTCAAAAGGCTCTCCTGTTTCATCAACAGGTTTACATTTCGGACAAAAACGGCCTCTGATTTTCCACGGTTGTACACTTGCGGAATTCTCAACAAACTTAATCAACTCTTTAAGAGCTTCCACAACGCTGCCTCCGTCGCCTATACAGCTTTCAAATCTGTTATCTGGATTACAGCAGATGGTTTTTTTGAAAAAATCTGAAAGCTCATTATAGAAGCAGGCATTCACCCCGAAGAACAGTTCGTTTTCTTTTTCAAAAACAAATTCAGCGTCGGACTTCATATCATCAAAACACGGGCGATATCCGAAAATCCTTTCAAAAAGAATAGCGCCTATTGAAAATATATCGGTTTTCTCGCTGATTTCTCCAATATTAAACTGCTTTTGTTCAGGTGCAGAATATCCTTCTGAGTATGAAAAATTGAAATCATCGCTGTAAATATTTTCCTTTTTAACAGCTGTATCAAGATCCAGAAACTTTAATAATCTTGAGCTTTTTTGATTATATGAATGTTCAATACAAAGAAGATTTGAAGGCTTCAGATCCAGATGAAGATATCCGAAATTGTGCAAAGCACCTACAATTGCGCATAAATCGCAAGTTGCTTTAAGCATATCAATAAGGGTTTCGTTGTTTATCTCAGCATAAGTTTTATACGATTCAACAGGAATTTCAGCATATAATGTTCCGTTACCTTCAAGAAAATCATTGATATGACAGACAGAAAAACTGCCATGTACATCATCAAAAGCAGACAAATCAGCGATTTGTGCATTTTTGCCATAAAATAAAGATTTAAGACGTTTAAAAGCTTCAGGATCTTTTGCTTCTATTTTGCCGTCTTCATTTCGGGAAAGCTGCACTCTTTCCGGATAAAATTCTTTCAGGATGCATCTCTTGGCACTGCCGAAATTATCTTCTCTTTCAGCTGTATAGACCAGCGTGTTTGCTCCGGAACCGATATGTGAAACAATGCGGTATTCTGTTTCCCGATCGTTGCTTTTCAGCTTATAGCAACAACCATTTTTCAGCGGTATTCTTATCATAATATTTCCTCCTTAAAGTTGTTGCCAGTATATTATCATCACACAACGATATGAGAATAGAAAAGTTCTTTCCGGATCAATCCTGTAAGGCGAGATTCCACATCAGAGAAAAGCTTTTCATAGGCGATTTCGACTGCGCACAGGTCAGAAAGACAAAATCCAACGGCTCTTTGGAATAAAGCGGGCTGAATCCGCATTCAGACAGCAATGCATTGATTTCATGCTTGTAGTCATTAAATGTATTGCCTTTTGCTTTATAAAAAACAAAAAAGTGAAGGAAAATGAGCAGAGATCGAAGTTGTTCATATGTATTCATATTGCCTTTTCCCGTCTCGAAATGATTTCCTTCAATAAATAATGGCGAAGGCATATTCTTAAAAGCTGAACAAAGAAACCGTTTGTAACCTTCAATCGAATCATCTGATTCAAGCGATCTGAAAATGATATTCATCTTCTTCTCATACAGGTTCAGTATTTTTTTGTTGCAATATCGTATAAAAGTTTTTTTGGTTTCTTCGTATTTAATATTAATTTCGTTTTCATCAAAATACTCCATAAATTTTCCCCAGCAATCACGATCATCAAATAAGGAAGAACCGCTGTAGAAGTCGGCAATATTATAATCTTTTGATTTCAGTATAAAGTTTCTCAAAGCTGTATTACTGACATCATTTGTCACCCACAATCTGCTGTTTCTGTCAAGACAGCTTATTGTTTCCTCTGACGCTTCTTTGAATATCTGCTTTATAATATTCTTGTTTGAATAGCCGTAGGTTGCAATAACCCAGAACCATGGAAAATATAATTTTTCGCTCTCATCCTGACAATCATCTTCTGTGTTTTTTTCAAAGTATTTTTTTACGGTTTCAATCCAGAACTTTTTTGTCAGACGGAATTCCGCACGGTCATCATCAAATTCACAGTCATAAAAGTCATCTTCAAACTCATCATCTTCATAGAAATCACTGTCTTCATCTAATTTTTCCGCTGTGTCATATTCGGCGTAGTCAGTTTCTTCAGATATTTGCAGAATAGTTTGCGTTCCGGGTCTATCGGCAGAAATTTCCTGAAGATAATTAATAGCCATATTCCGCGCTCTGACATTGTTTATTGAAAACTCAAGACGAAATTCATGTAATTTATTTGCAAACTGTTCCGGATCGAGTTCAAACAAATCCGCCATTGAATTTTTTCCGTGTGTATTAAGGAAGCTTTCTTTCAAAGTGTTTATATTAACCACTGCACCGTAATAGATAAAGCTGAAAATTTCTATATCCTCAGCACAAGCTGCGGGCAGAGACGAATCTTTTTTTTCGTCAATATACTTTCTGATCAAATCAATATCCGATTTGCCGTTACAATCTTTTCCCAGAAAGCGTTTTGCTTTGTTGTGCACTGACAAAAGAATCAAATCGGAAATCTGTCTCCGGTCTGCCTTAAGCATTCGAATGAGCGCATACATCAAGAGCCTGTCGGCAAAAGAATCCATAAGTTCCGGTGTGCCTTTGCCTTCACGCCATGCATTAATCCTGCTGTTGTCGGTGCTGATTCTGTTGATATACTTGTTTTTGATCGCCGGAGAAACAAGGTTTGCAGCCACTTCATCAAGCATTTTTCTGTTAATCTGCGTACAATTATCTTTTTCGTAACTGCAGATGATATTGCTTAAATAATCCGATATACTGTTTTCTTTCAGCAGAATCTCTGCGTTTTCCGTGCTGTCAGGCTGATTGATTATATGGTTAATCAGAGAATATGCGTTACTGTCACAGTTGAGAGCACTGGCATAATAATTAATATAATCTGAATTATTTTCAATATTGTAAGCATTGTTGAAAGCTGCTTCATACTTTTCGGCTGATTTTTGCCGATAGTTTTTCCACATGGCAATTGCCTGTTTATAATTCAATCCGTTATAAAAAGCGTATTCAAAAATAAGATCAAGCGGATTGCGTGAAAAAGCAGGTTGAGCAAAGAGTTTGAAGAAAAAACGGGAAGTTTCCTCGCGGGAAAGTCCGAAAGAAAAGCTGAGATGGTAAAAGTTTATTTTACTTTTAGCCTTGGTAAGAGAAAAATCCTGATACCGCAACCAATTCTGAACGGTTCTTTGCGATATATGCCATTCGCTATCAAGTGATTCCGCTTCCTGCTCAAGCAGAATATAAATTTCCTTGGCAATATTCGTGCCGGGTACTATGCCGTGCTTTTCCGAATAGTTGTAATAGTATTCTGTTAAAGTTTCGCTGAACAATCTTCTTTTTTTATTGACTTCATCTAACGCTATAAAAAAATCGTTCTGTGCAGAAATCTTTAAGGGGGACAAAACATCTGCAGCTTCTTTGGCTTTTTTGTCGAAAAAAACAGTGCTTTCCTGCATAGCAAAACTTCCTTTGATTATAATAATTATAATAAAATAAAAGGGTTTGAGAAACAACTTTTTTATCCTTACCTCGTTGCAAAGATGTAGTATAGTGGTACAATCTGTATTTCTGAAAACGGAGGTAAAAAAATGAAAAACTCAAATTCATTCATCGACGAACACTTCGGCAAAATGATAACAAGCACCGGGATTTTTACAGCAATGCTGCTTACTGCGTTGCTGCTGAAAAATAATATGCAGACAAGTGCATACGAAGAAGAAAACATCCCGGTCATTTCCACGACATATGTATCTCAGACAGAACAAGCATCTTCCGCTTGTTACGAGAGTACCGAATGGAAAAACCTTGATGAAGATGAACGTATTCTCAAGGCTCTCACCGAAGGAACGGACTACTTAAGCACGCGTGAATTATCTTTATACAATGAAGTAGTCACTTTTAAAAGCACGGTGAACAGCAATATGAAGGAAATTGATGTTGCTCGTGCAGCATACAACTGGGTGCGTGACAAAGCAGCCTACGATGATGATGCCGCAGACCCTGAAAACGAAATGTCATATGTTTTTGACAGTGCTTCATCCTACGGTGCACTTGTAGACGGATACAGCGTCTGTGCCGGTTTCGCAAAAGCTTACGCCCTATTGCTTCGTGCATGTGACATTGAAGCGTACTATGTAACGGGAGAAAGCTACGGTTCCGGACACGGATGGAACTGTGCCAGAATAGAAGGCGATTTATACTGGTTTGATGTCACATGGGATGATGCTACTGACAGCGGATACGAATATTTTGCCGTGCCTGATGCTTATATGCTTATGAGCAGAGAGTGGGATCAAACAGAGTATGCTTCCTGTGATTCGTACACTTACTGTGATGAAAGATATGTGTATGTTGATCATCAATCTTCGTTCAAAGCCATTTGCAATCAGCTTTCAACATCAGGCATTGCACTGGTTAAAAGCGATATCGGAATCTGTGACCTCGCAACTGTAGCCGGCGCTTTCGGACTCGGATTGAAATACTTTGAACAAGAGTCCGGTGAATACACTTATTATACAATTGCTTTCGATGTAACTTAACTTGACAATGTATAAAACTCAATTATAATTAAATCCAAGAAAATTCTATCATTAACGCATGGTTTATGTCAATATTAACGGAGGTCAGATTATGAAATCTATTAAAAGATGTTTGGTGCTTATCGGTATTCTTTCTCTGGCTTTATTGCTGACGTCGTGCAGCGGAAAAGAATACAAATCCGGAGACTGGGGATATACACTTACTGACGAAGGTGCTGTTATAACCGCTTATTACTATCAATCGGAAGAACTGAAAATTCCGGAAAGCATAGACGGCCACACCGTTGTCGGTATAGGCGATCGATTATTCTTAAACGCAAATCACGAAGTCAGGAAATTAGTTATTCCCGCAACGGTTAAGTCTATAGGGCTTTTTTCCTTCAGCACCTGTAGTGCTCTGGAGGAGGTTGTTTTCGAAGGTGAGATTTACGACATTGCACCCAAGGCATTCGAAGGCACCCCATGGTACAACAATCACGACGACGGAATCATTTATATAGGTACATATGCATACGCCGTTAAAGGCTATGATCTGGAAGAAGAGATTAAAGAGGGAACAACACATGTACAGCTCAGCGGTTATTGGGACACCGACAAGTTAACCATACCCTCATCGGTTATTAAAATAAATGATTGTGCTTTTGAAGAAAGATATATCGAAAAATTGGTTTTTGCCGACAGTGACAAACCGATTGAGATAGGTAAAAATGCATTTAAATTTGCAAGCATTAAAGAGATTGAATTTTCCTCGCGTGAATTTGTTTTGAACGACGGTGCGTTTTGGGGTTGCACCCGGCTTACCGAATTAAAGCTTACGGACAATATCAACATTGCAGGTGAAGGTGTTTTCCAGTGTTGCAACGGTGTAAAAAAGATATCTGTCGAAATGTCTGAAGGTTCACTTCCCGCCAAAACATTTTACGACTGCAACAGCGTTGAATATGTTTATATTTCAGAGGGTCTTGAGTTCATTGGCAACAGAGCTTTTTCAAACTGTCCCGGACTTTTGGAAATACATATACCGGATTCAGTCAAGCGAATCAGCTCCAATGCATTCTGGAACCGTGAACGCTGGGGCGAACCGAATGTTCACGTCGTAGGTTCCGAAGGTTCTTACGCTGAAATCTTTGCGCACAATCATAAGTTCGTTTTCATTTCTGATAAGGAGGATGTCTGATTATGATTTTTGTTTATGATTTATCAGCAGTAATTACACTGGTATTATCAGCTGCAGGCTTTGCACTTGCATCATCAGCGCTGACAATCGCATTGGAATGGCTGTTCAACCATCTGGCATTCACCCTTGTTCTGTTCGCTGTTTTTCTCATAGTAAGTGCTTTGTTCAAAACCGCAACTACAGCGAAAGGCAACGGTCGCATAAGTATATCTGTAGGTTTTGTGTTTAACTTAATGTCTGCTGTAATAGAATTAATCTTTACACTGGGTTATATAGTCCCTACCTGGGTGTATGCCGGCGGCTTCTACGCCATGGGAGAAACAGTAGCATCGGTAATACTGTTCTATATTGCCTGCGTTATCGGAAAAGTGGTCATAGCACAAGTCTTTTCATTTTTGAGAGTACCGCCTTGCGTTGCCTACGGTCTTGCAGATTTTATTGCTAAAGGCGGAACCTTTGTTGGTTTTTACTTCGTACTTAACGGTCTTAGCTGTTATATTTTTGACTATCTCGGCATAGCTGCACCGTTTATTTGATGAAAATGAGGTATTAACAATGAAATTAATATGTACTCTGAAAGAAATAATTGAATCCTATATGGAAAAGCACATATTACGTACTATTTTCATTCAGGCAGCAATAATTGTGGCACTGATAATATTCGTAATAAATGTTGATTTTGCAGATATTGTTCAATTTAATGAAAGATTAACTGATTCAATAGTTAATCTGATTTTTCCTGAATAATTAAACGAAAGGGTGTAAAAAATGAAAAAAATATTATCGTTCCTTTTAGCTTTGGCAATTATTTTTTCAGCAGTTCCTGTTTCAGGGTTTACAGAATTCAGTCTTAAAAATATTTTTTCACTTCCTGCAATAACCGCTAAAGCTGCAACCGTTATTGTTATTACAACTGGGGATGCAAATCCGAGTGATATGGATACTTGGTTGGATATAGATTCAGATCGCGTGGAATGGTCATGCTCATCTTCATCTGTCAGGTCATACAGATACACAATTAGACAGCTTGATGATAAGGGCAATGAAACAGATAATTTTTTGGTTGAGCGCGAACTTACAACAAATAAATACTTCAATCTTTCTTCTTTATATGAATTGGATGGTGCCAGTTTATATAAAATCTGGGTCGGTGGATATACAGACAGAAATGGTGAAAACGGAGTTCAGGGTGATCCCGGATGTATAGCTTATTTTCGAACAATACCGACTGCTCCTACGGTATCCACAGGTAAAGCTTCAGGCATCGGCGACACATATGCTACTATTTCTGCAACTTTGGAAAAGAATGGCGGCAAACCTGTAACAGAACACGGCTTTATAATAGGTACCTCGAGCTCAAGTCTTACTTTCGATAAGGGGATTGTTTATCCTCTTGAGAGCGCTGGAGATAATAAAGGATCTTTCACTACATTAGTAACAGGACTATCTCCTTCAACAAAATATTATTACAAATATTATGCTACAAACGAAATGGGTACTTCATATTGCAGAGCGATATCATTTACAACAAAAGATAAGGCAATTGAGTGCCCCCATGAGACGTATGATGTTGATAAATTCAATATTTCCTCCCAATTGGAGTATGAACAGTATAACGATTCTCAGCACTATTCTGTCTGGTATTATAACTGGGATTGTACCGTTTGCGGTGCAAGATTTAAAGAACACGTTACCGACGATGCAAATAGGTCTTTGGAGAATCATTCATATCCATCCGGCAGTAACATTTGCGAATGTTGCGGCTATACAAACAACGCAACATATACAGTAACATATAATGCAAAAGGAGGCACAGGTGCGCCTGCAAGCCAGACTAAGCAGTATAATGTCGCCTTAAAATTAAGCACAGTTATTCCGTCAAAAAAGGGCTACACTTTCCTTGGTTGGTCAACAAGCGCTACTGCAACAAGCGCTACATATAGTGCAGGTGGAAATTATACACAAAACAGCAATTGCACACTTTATGCAGTCTGGTCTTCGGCTGTTTCCAAGGTTATTATCGACGGAACTGAAATTGCCCCCGAATATCTTCGTAATGAGCAAACCGGCATTTATGCGGAATTATACAGGCTTACTTCTGCATTAAATGGTTCATACACCCAAAACGGTAATAATGCAACAGTAAGAATATATAATGAAAATTATGGTGATTACTTCAGATTGTTTTACACTTTACCTTCAAGTGTTTCAGAAGGATCAACATTCAATGTTGAAGTTTATAATGAAACAACAGCTGATAAATTCCTCACACACGGTGTTTATGCTGACGGAATGATTTACGGTAATGTTGATTTATTAGCAAGAATAGGCAATATGAAGCACTCAGCAGATTACAATGCAAAAACCAATTGTAAATATGTTAAAGCTGATGCTTTGAGCTCTGGACTTGCTGACAAAAAAAGTTCGGTTTCGTTTGCAATAGCTGATCCTCTTGATGATAGCAAAAGTATACCCGGTTCAACAACGATATCTTTTGAACAATGCTGGTTGGTAAACGACTCTATAAACTACAACCACGGTTTGGCACAATTTTGCTCACAGTTTTCTATGATAGGTTACAGTGATTGCTACGGAAAAGCGGTTAATGTTAATTCTAAAACACAGCTTAAGACTGCGCTTGAAAGCGTTGGATTTAAGCTTGTTGATATCAACATGCAAACCGGCAGAGACGAAGTTAACTATTTCATCGCTACACGACAGGGAATGGATTTGAAAACCGGTGAAGTATACGATGTCATATTCGTCGGATTAATCGGTTCTTATAAAGACCAGTGGTATTCTGATTTTGATCCGTGGGGAATTGATCGCGAAAACGGTGCAAGCAATGAGTTGAAAAAATATATCCATCAAGGCTTTTTTGACGCAGAAACATATGTGTTCGACAAGCTTGAGGATTATATGAAAAACAAGTATGACAACAACTACAAAACTCATAATATTAAAATTATATTAACTGGTCACAGTAGGGGAGCTGCTGCAGCTAACTTATTGGGCAAATCGTTGATAAACGGAGAATATTACACATGCAAAAACAGTGTGTTCACCTATGCTTTTGCAACACCGCGGAGCGTTATAGATTCTAACGCAACATCTGATACTTATAGCAGATTGTTTAACATTGTTAATCCTGAGGATTTTGTTACAAAAGTTATGCCTGAAAAATGGGGCTTTGAAAGATATGGAACAACTCTCGTCTTACCAAGCAAAACAAATGATGATGCTTATGATTCATATCTTAAAGCAATGAATGTAAAATATGCTATATTAAAAAAAGGTGAGGAATATAAGCCTTATGATAACGGCGAGGTACAAACTTATAAAGTAGTGCAAAAATTTAATAGCTTTAACATTAATGAGTTTTATTATGGTTTCGATCTTGAATATATTGATAAAATCCTGCAAAACAAAATGAATGATCGTGAGTATGAACATATTCCATATTATTTCTTGAAATTTTCCCTATGTGCATATTTAGCTAAAGATAAAAACTTGTCGGATTTGCTTGGGACTGGAGCTTCTTCTATACTTACTAACGATGATTCAACATTATCTTATATATTTAACTACTTTGTTATTTATAAGAATGAGTTTGCAATGTCTCACCAAATGGAAACATACTGCGCATATATGCTTTCAATGACTGAGAAACAGTTAAACTTACCAGAAGGTAAAGAAAGAAAGTCACTCAGTGTTTCAGCAGACTGTCCTGTTGACGTTGATATTTATGACAAACAGACAGGTGAGCTTGTCGGCAGAATCAGAAATAATGTTATTGATGAAACAATTGCCGCAAAAGAAAACTCCGTTGTAATGACTGTTGATGGTGATTCAAAATCCTTCTGGCTTCCTTCAAACGGCGATTATAAAGTTGTTCTTACCGGTAACGACGAAGGCACAATGGATTATATTGTCAGAAGCGTTGATTCAGATACAGGCGAAACTGAACGAATAAATTACTTTGATGTTGAAGTTGTAAAAGGCGTTTCAATGAACAGCGAGTTTGGTTCTGATAATTCTACCATAGATGATTTCAAATTGAAGGATGAATCCGGAACCGAAATAGCTCCGACTGAAAAGCTTTATGAGGACGGCTTTAATACTGTTGAAATCAAGGTTTCTGCAGATGGCGATGGCTTTGTAACAAATAGCCATAATGCAACAAGGGGTGACTATGTAACTGTCAGCGCAACACCGAATACGGTTAATCTTTTCCTTGGTTGGTATACGGAACAAGGTGTGCTTGTAACTCAAAATAAAGACTATTCTTTTGTTGCAAAAGAAAATGTTTCACTTGTCGCAAAATTTACAAAGGTAGAATCTTTTATTGTGTCCAAACAACCGAATAAGCTCCAATATTATTACAAGATTGATAATAATATCGATCTTACCGGTATCGAACTTGAGGTAACATATTCCGACGGAACGAAGAAGACTGTTTAATAATAGAGAAATTAAATATTTGTTTTTGATGGCAAGCAGGCTTGGGGTCTGCTTGCCGATTTATTATAATATATTTAGTGGAATAACTCAAGAACTAATTTTACTAACAAGTTTGCAGATATGTACTTAAGCACCTTAACAGCTAAATTTGTAAAACACAGTTATACAACACAAATGATTCAAAGAGTTAACTGCCACCCAACTTACCAATGAAATTAAAGTATATATCAACCTTCTGAGTATAACCTTTGCGTTTATGCGGTTCGGAGCGTTCGTGGATTACTATTCTTTCGATAAAGGCGTTTACAATTTCCTGATTGAGTTCAGATATATCCGTATACTTGTTGGTAACTGCTATAAACCTTTCTACATCAATAGTCTTGCTGTTAAGCTCTTGAAGTTTCTTGTTCGCTTCGGCAATCCTGTTCAGTTGTTCTTCTTTGCTTCTGGTATAGCCGTCTGCAAGAACAGAAAACTGTTCGGCAGTAATTTCTCCGTCAACTTTATCCTTATACAGATTCATAAGATAGCGGTCAAGCTCTTCAACTTCGTTTCTGGCTTTGCTGAGAACTCTTTCAATGCGCACCTTTTCCTTTGAGATTTCCTTGTCGGAATTCTGTGTTGCAGCTTGAATAAAATCCTTCTTGTGTTCTTTTACCTGTTCCGTTACCGCTTTTATTGCAGAGAGAACAATTTCACGCACCACACTTTTGGATATATTGTGCGGTGTACAGCCGTTACCGTCACGGTACTGATACTTCTTATACCTGCCGCACATATAGCAGTTTTTATTTGTATGCAGAACACTTCCGCAATCCTTACAAAAAAGCTTACCTGAAAAGATATCCTTTTCGCCTGTCATACTGTGCCTCTGTTTGGTTTCACGTCTCTGCCTGACCGTGTCCCAAAGCTCCTTGCTAATTATAGCTGTATGCGTGTTTTCAAAACGCTTATGGGATTCCTTAGGCATTTTAATAATCTTCCTTGATTTATATGACGGCTTGTAACGTAATCCGTTTACAGTTGTGCCAATATACACCTCATTGTCAAGCATATATGTCAGCGTTCCAATATCCCAATAATACGGGTCTTCTTTTGATTCTGCCGTACCGTAGCTGCCCAAGGTCTGAAAATCGTATGCAGACGGTGAAAGCACTTTTCTGTGCCTGAGTTCTTTGGATATATCCATTAAAGATGTACCGTTTGCAAACATTTCAAATATAAGCACAATGTTATTCATTGTTTCTGGATTCGGAATCAGATGAAATTTATCGTTCGGATCTTTCGTATATCCGTAAGGCGCTCTTGAACGAAGACTTTTACCTTCAGCTGAATTCTTCTGTTTTGTTCTTCTGACCTTTTCACTGGTGCTTTTGACATACCACTCGTTGCACAAATCTTCAAAAGCAAGTCCGTCAGGAACGCCGTACAGACCGGTATCAACCTTTCCGTCAGCGGTTATGTATCTGACCTGTTTTTCCAGAAACAGGATTTCAAGCAGATAGCCTATAGAAAGTCTGTCTCTGCCAAGTCTGGAGTGATCTTTTACAATGACGGTATTCACCTTGCCGGATTCAATATCGTTAATCATATCCATATATCCCGGTCTGTCTGAATAGGCACCGGATATACCGTCATCAATATAAAACTGAGTGTTGGAAAAGCCGTGTTCCTTAGAATAGCTGTTCAGAATATCCATCTGATTCTGGATGCTTATGCTGTAGTCGTTATTTGTCTTATCTGCATTGGATAATCTGCAGTACAGAGCGATAGTTTTGTCGGGCTCATGTTTAATTAACAATCTCTTCTCCTTTCCGAGCCGACAGTTATTGCGACTTAAGTTTAGCGCGTCTGTCGGCTCTTGTCGATAGTTTTTCAATTTTTATTTGTTTCTTTTTCAATTAATCTGCTTATGATTCTATTAACATCATCTGTCTTTTCGCTGTTACCGAAAAGAGTTACCTCATATTTATTTTCCTCGATCATAAGATTAAGCTCACCGATAAGCGTATACTTATCCTGCTTTTGACCGAGCATGATTTACTCCTTGTTATTGTATTTTTCGAGGATTTGTTTATCTGAACTCATAGTGAGTTATATTCGTGTTTATCCTGAGAATTTATATCAAAACGGGTGGCGTCAAATCCTGCCCGTATCCTCAGTTGGTGCAGTAGTTACACCGCGAGCATATAGTTTGAGACGGTTACGTCGAGACGCCAGTGCGACAAATGATAGATCGAAACTGACATAAGTGCCAGTCTGTCATAGACTATCGGGAGTCCTTTTTCAAGTGCAAGCTGCTTGTTCTTTCCACGTATGAAATACTCGCCACGGATTTTGTTTTTATCCAGATGCTTCGGTTTCTTTGTTTTCTTATCAATGCACTTTTCGTTCCAACGCTTTATAATCTCATCCTCAAGATGTTTTCTGTATCCGGGCTCGTTGTTGATTCTGCCAAGATAGTAGTTGTATGCCCTGGCAGCCTGTTCAGCTCTCATATGGTGGTAATCAATACTGTTGTTCATTTCCTGCGCCGAAAAAACTTTGTTTTCTGTGCCGTCAAAGAATGACTTTACTGTGCCGATATCTTCCGCCAAGATACGCTGATAGGTTTCTTTGCCGCCCTTGCCTCTGCGAACGACAATGCACAAATATCCGCACTCATCCACTTTCAGATCGCTACCACGAAGATTCTTAAGTTCGTTTCTGCGTATTCCGATGCATCTCTGCAGCTCAACCGTTCTTGAATACTTGGTGTTGTTTTCATCGCCGTCCGAACGGTAATGCTTACGCTCTTTTCTGGAACGAGTGTTTTCTGCAGCATACCTTTTAGGCAGATTCAACACATTAAGTGGAATCCCGTGATACAGTCCCACAGGAGCCATATATGTATGAATTGTGCTTGCGGTATGGTCCTTTTCTTTCAAATACTCAATGTAATCCTCAATATGCTCGGCACATTCTTCCTTGGTTTTGCAGTCGTACTGTTCACGGCAGAACTTGATGAATTTGTCATAGTTTTTGATAAACGCCGCTCTTGTTACGTTGTTTTCGTACTGCTTAAAATGCTGTGCAGCATCGTTTTTGAGCTTGCCTGAAATGCTCTGCTTGTAATGTTTCTTTTTCTTACTCAAGGCTTTTTCTCCTTTCTTCGATATTCGGAAAGTGTTCTGCATAGCAACGTCACTTTACCAAAACGCCCACTAAAAAATAGTGTTAAACTGTTCGGGGGCTTCATCCTGAAGCGATACCTTGTTCTGAACAAGCTATCCGTTAAGGTCGATGCAAACCATAACGCCAAAACGAATTCCGTATATGCGAAAACCCGTTTATTCGCCCTACTAACTGGTTATTCCGGTTAATAACCTGAATAACCGTTAGTAAGACCGGCTCTTTTCTTTCGAAAAGCTGCCGTGTCTGTGAGAAGTGTCAACTCAAACAAAGCACCGGTACAGGCAATGTTTTCGCTGACATTCTCACTGCTGATCCGAACACCCTTGCATATACACAAAGCTGTTCGGATCACATCGGGTACGCACTTTTTCCGCAAACGAACGCAGCATATCTTCTGCTGCACACCTCAATGACACCGTGTCCTTTATGAGGTTATTTGGTTCCGTTTGGTATGTTCGGACCGAAAGTGCATACCGCTTTGATTGCCTTCTTGATTTATTTCATTCAACCGCCTTCGCAATTTCTATCCCTGACAGTTGAACTAAAACGGGATTTTTCAATCACTTGCGCTGTGATTTTTACTCCTGTTGACTTCTTTAATCACTTAAAATATGTAAGAATGACGTGGTGTCTAATATTTAACAAAGGATAGTATGCTTAATTTGCATTGATTTACAAAGAATAATTGATAATTTAGCTCTAATGATTACAAACGTTATTATCTGCAGTATTTGCGCCTTGCTCTTGAATAAATTTCCGAATTATGTTAAAATCCGTGTAAAAGAAGGTGTGGTATGAATCATCAGGACAAGCTGACAAAAACGAATTTTCCAAAGGGCTTTGCAACAACAGAAGAGCTGAAAGCAGCAGGTATCAGCGGATACTGTATCAATCGACTCTGCAACAACGGAGATATTATCCGTCTCAAACATGGTCTGTATAAAATAAAAGCCCTGAAGATAAGCGACGAGAGAGATGTAATTCTCGCCGCCATACCTCATGGCGTATTCTGTATGAGTGAAGCACTGTATATTCACGGGTTCCGAAAACGGAAACCGTATGAACATGAAATTGCCGTTCCGAGAGGTTTTGTCCATTCGGACAGCAGGTTTATAAAAGATATTGATTTGCAGATTTACAATATCAAGCCGGAGCATTTTGAAATAGGCTTAACTGTATCTCCGGATGGGTTTCCTTGCTATGACCTTGAGCGTACAATCTGTGATTATTTCAAAAACCACACTCGCATCAGCTACCGTTGTCTGCGTGAGCTCTCGAAACAATATCGCGAAAGTAAAAACAAAGATATTAAGCGACTGCAGGACTATGCCGAACAGCTTAATCTTTCAGTTGCCGCTAAGCAAAAAATGGATTGGCTGATTCTTCATCCGTTCCACGATTTTAAGATACGCAAGAAGATTTTTGCAACTAACAAAAACACAACAACTGTTCAAGTTAGAGAAATCTTATATTTGTAATCGACTTGAATCTGCATAATTAAATTCTCATTAATAGCTAACACCCGACCTGAGTTTGTGGCTCAAGTCGGGTGGTTAGGGTTATATTGCTATTTGTTTTTTTATATTGACTGAAGGATTATTCTTGAAATGCCAAAGAGGTTTTTAAAGAAGGATATGAATTTCTGCCAAAAACCCGCTTTTGAGGTGAGTTGCTGCGAAGCAGAGATCTCTTCTCCCTCTGCATTAAGCACAACTTCACCGTTTTCGTCAACAAGTGTTGCTTTTACAGTTGCATTGCCGTTTGCAACGGATGTCATTTTGCAGGTCAGACCGTCCTCAGCAGGTGACATATTAAAGCCTGAACCTTCAACACTCCAGAGAATAGAATACCCCTCGGGCAAGTCTGTAACTTCAGTGTTAATTACAAGAGTATCTCCATAGTTAACCGTTGCCTTTGAAGGAGTTTTTATTGATACTGTTGGCATTATATCGACAACTGTTACTTTACATTCTGCAGTCTTGCTACCGTCAACTGTTGTTACTGTGATTGTAGCTATACCGACAGATTTTGCTGTTACAAGACCGTTTGCCGAAACAGTAGCAACTGAGTTGTTGCTCGAGGACCATATTACAGCTTTATTTGCTGCATTTGCAGGAGCAACGGTTACAGAGAGTTGCTTTGTCGCACCTGTTTCAAGTGTCACCGCTGGGTTTTGAATGCTTACTCCTGTTACAGAAATCGGTTTAACCGTTACGGTACATTCGGCAGTTTTTTTGCCATCAACTGTTGTTACTGTGATTGTAGCTGTGCCGACGGATTTTGCTGTTACAAGACCGTTTGCCGAAACAGTAACAACAGAACTGTTGCTTGAGGACCAGGTTACGCTCTTGTTTGTCGCGTTGGATGGAGCAACTGTAGCAGAAAGTTGCTTTGTTGTACCCATTTCAAGTGAAATATTCGTCGGTGAAACACTGACTCCGGTTACAGAAACCGCAGCAGCTTTAACGGTTACATTACATCTTGCTATTTTACTACCGTCAACTGTTGTGACAGTGATTGTTGCACTGCCTGCTGCTTTTGCAGTTACAAGACCGGTTGCAGATACTGAAACAACAGAACTGTTGCTTGAGGACCATGTAACATTTTTATTTGTAGCATTGGACGGAGCAACCGTAGCCGTAAGCTGTTTTGTGTCGCTAACGGTAAGGTTTAAAGAAGTATTTGAAATATTTACAGCTGTTACAGAAACTACTGCTGCATTAACCTTAACACTGAATGTTGTTGTTTTGCCGCCGTATGAAACAGTGACGGTTTTTGTGCCTGCTGAAGATGAACTGAAACCGCTGCATGTAAAGCCTGTGCTTATAAGTTTTGATGAGCCGTCAGAATACTTAGCTGCAAGCACAAGACCGGTAGTGTCAAGGCTTTCGCCAACAACATAAGTTATTTTATTCGGAAGCGTTTTCACGGATATTGACGACAGAGTAACTGTTGAAGCTGTAACAGTTACCTCGCAGTTTGCGGTGTAAGCTCCGTCCTCTGTTTTAACGGTAATTGTTGCAACCCCGGGAGCAACCGCTACCACAGTGCCGTTTGAGACGGTGGCAACCTTTTCGTTTGAGCTGCTCCAAGTAACATTTTTATTTGTTGCATTTGAAGGGGAAACCGTAGCAGTGAGGGTTGATGTTTCACCTTGCTTGATAGAAAGCTTTGACTTGTTGAGCGAAACACCTGTGACCTTTCTGTTGATTGTTATCTGGCAGGTTGCTGTTTTTCCCGATTCGGTTGTTGCGGTGATTGCAGCTGTGCCGTATCCCTTGACGGTGATAACACCGTTTTCAACAGTTGCAATGCTTGTGTTTGATGAAGTGAAGGCTATCGGCTCAACCGATGATTTGGGATCAATTGTCATTTCAGCAACGAACTTTGTACCTGTGCCTGTTGCAAGGAATTCATAGCTTGATTTATCAAACCTAATTGTATCAACCTTTACATCGCTTGCATCAACGAAGGTCATTCTCTTATTTGTTGCATAAGTCTGTGCATATGAGCCGGGGATACCGTAAACGGTAAGTCTTGTGGGATATGAGAATGAATTATCCTGAATTGAGTTTACGGTTGCGGGAATTGTTACTTCTTTGAGCTTTGTGTTTTCAGAGAATGCATTTGCGGCGATTGTTGTGAGGAATCTGGGCAGATAAACCTCTGTGAGCGCGGGAAGAAGACGGAAAGCGGAATCGGGAATAGTCTTGAGACCGATGCCGAAATAAATATCCGAAAGCACTTCACAGCCGTAGAATGCATATGTGCCGAGAGACGTTACACTGTCGGGGATAACAACCTTTGCGAGCGCATCACAGTCATAAAAAGCATATCCGTCAATTGAGGTTATATTTGCCGGGAAGTTTACGGTTTTAAGAAGTTTGCAGTTTCTGAATGTGTAATTTTTTATGACCTTAAGATTCTCGGGAAGCTTGACTGTTTCAAGCTTTGAGCAACCGTCAAACATATTTGTACCGAGAGTGGTGTCAGGATTCTTGAATTCTGTAGTTTTGAGTGATGTGCAACCTGCAAACGCAGAGCCTCCTACAGACTGAACTTTTGAGGGGATTACGACCTTTTCCAGAGAAGTACAATGTGTAAAAGCATTACCATCAATTTCTACTACGCTGTCAGGAATTGTTACAGATTTTAGATTTTTGCATTGATAAAATGCACCTGCTTCTATAGTTGTTACTGTATCAGGAATTTCA
>JAZSND010000003.1:0-104273 GCA_045536235.1 Acutalibacteraceae bacterium
ATACACTTTTACAACAACGAACGAATCCAATTAAAAACAAAACTGACTCCGTTAGAAAAACGAAATCAGTTTGTTGCTTAACTAAATATTTCTGCCACAGGGGCTTTTTTGTACTGTCCGCACAATTTGGGGCAGTTCAAGCAGTTAGCTGAAAAAATAGGTGTATCCTTTCAGGCAGTCAGCAAATGGGAAAACGGCATTGCTCTGCCCGATATAACACTGCTGCCAAAGCTTGCACAAATTTTCGGCGTATCAATAGACAAGCTGTTTTCCTGCAGTACAAAAGAAATGCAGGAAGAAATTGAAAGCTGTTGCCGACAGTCTTACGAACTGCGTGAAACAGACCACAAAAAGGGACGTGCAATACTTGAAAAGGCTTTGCAGAAATATCCCGACAACGATATACTGTTAAATAACCTGCTTTACTGCGTTACCGACCCGGATGAAAAAATACGCCTTGCAAGCAGGCTGATTGATACAACCAATGAAGCTGATATAAAATATGATGCTCTTCGTTTTCTTGCCTATGCCTACCATGATAAGGGCGACAACGAAAGTGCGGTAGCTGCTCTCGAACAGGTTCCGGAGATTTATTTCACAAAACTGTCCGAAATGGCATTTATTACAGAGGGGCAAGCAAAATACGATGCCGCCGAAAAGCAAAAATGGATTTCGTTTGAAACGCTTATTCAGATGCTGTGGAAATTAGCAGAATTTTACCGCGACATCGGCGAAACCGAAAAAGCAATACTTGAAACACAAACCGCACTTAATATGATTGAAATATTCGGGCATGAAGAAAAAATAAACAGATTTGACACCTACGTCGAATTTTTCAACAACAAAATCAAGGAATTGAAAAAGGCAAAATAAAATTGCGGTTTTCCTTGACAAATCAAGGAAAATATGCTATTTTCAGTTTTGCACCGGCCATGTAAGGCGTAAAACATTTTAAAGAAAGGAGCGGACATAATGATTATGACATTCAACAACAAAAACAAAATTCCGGTAACTGTGTCCGTTTCTGCTTGCTGAAAACGGATAGGCAAACATGTAGCTATCAATCCCGGAAACAGTATTGTTTTTCGGGTTTTTTTATTTTTCGGCAAACAAAAATAAAACACGGTTACTTACTCAAAGGAGATTTAACGTGAAACCAGATAAAAAGCAAAAGCAAAAAGAGCGTTTCAAAAACCTGAAAAGCACGCTCTATGCGGTTAAAATCTGCGTGCAGTGCGCACCGTTACTGCTGACTGCACACACCCTTACCCAGACGGCATATTGGTTTTTCACCGGCTTTATTCAGGAAATTCTGTTTTTAAAGCTGCTTTTACAGCTTATTGAAAAAGGCGGCAGCTTTAAGGAATATGCGGTACTTGTGCTGATTTTTGCCGTTGCAGGTCTGCTTGCCAAGGCTGTGGACTGCATTACCGACTACTTCGTTTGTACCCGTATGAAGTATTTTTACAAAAACCTCAACGAACGGATATTCAAAAAAGCGATTGAGGTGGATATGAGTTGCTATGAAGACCCTGAATTTTACGACAAATACAAGCGCGCAACCGAAATTATAACCGGCGACCATTTTATGGAATTCACATGGCGGCTTGCCAATGTTTTTGCAGGTACACTTACCGGTACTTTCCTTATTATTTACATTGTTTCAATTGACCCCAAGCTGTTGCTTATACTGTCAGTCGGCATTTTTGTTGTACTTGCAGGTATAGCGATTGGCAAAATTGATGTAAAAAAAGACAAGGAAATGACTCCTCACAAGCGTTCAAAGGAGTATGTCAAGCGCACGGTTTTCCTGAAAGATTTTTCAAAAGACATGCGCACCTCGGATATTTTTGCAGTTATGCTTGGCAGACTTGAAACAGCCGTTGAAACCAACCGTGCCATAATCAAAAAATACAGCTTTAAAATGATGCTGCTTGAAGGTATATCAGGCTTTTTCGGCAAGGCCGTACCCATTGCGGCAAGCTATGCATATGCCGCATACCGCTTTGTTATAAAGCAGGACCTGGCAATTTCCGATTTTTCCGTTATAATGACTGCTGTCAGCAACCTCAAAGATGTTGTCAACGACCTTGGCCAATCTATTTCGGGAGTAAAAAAAGAGGTGGCTTATTTTGAGAACCTCAAGGAATTTATGGGGTACGAATCGAAGGTTACGGGTGGCAGCAAGCCTGCTGATGAGCTTGAAACGCTTGAATTCAGAAATGTGTGCTTCACCTACCCCGGCGCAAAAAAGCCGTCACTTACAAACCTGAGCCTTAAAATAAACAAGGGCGAAACAATAGCTGTAGTAGGTCAGAACGGTGCAGGCAAAACCACCTTTGTCAAACTGCTTCTGCGTTTCTATGACCCGGACAGCGGCGAAATACTTTATAACGGCACAGATATCAGAGAATACGACATTGCATCGCTTCGCAAGCGACTTGCAACCGTATTTCAGGATTACAAGGTATTTGCGCTGACTGTTGACGAAAACGTGCTCTGCCGTGAGGTTGAGAATGAAGCTGATTCTGATATTACTGATTCAGCACTCAGAGCGGCAGGTATTTATGAGCGTATTGCTGCCTTGCCCGAGGGCAGAAACACTGTATTCACCCGCGAATTCGATGAAAAAGGCACCGGACTTTCGGGCGGTGAACAGCAGAAACTTTGCGCAGCAAGAATGTTTGCAAAGAATTTTGATTTTGCAATTCTTGATGAGCCCTCCTCTGCCCTTGACCCGATAGCAGAATATAAAATGTACGAAAGCCTTATTGAGGCAACCAAGGAAAAAACAGTTATTTATATTTCGCACAGACTTTCAAGCGCCGTACTGTCCGACAGAATTTATGTGTTTGAAAACGGCAGTGTTATTGAGTACGGTACTCACGATGAACTTATGGCAGCACAGGGTAACTACTGCGAAATGTTTACACTTCAGGCCTCAAGCTACAAAGATGAGGAAAGGAGTGTGAGCTGAAAATGAAAGAGAAAGGCAAGCAGAAGCACAACACTTTTTCCAACATTGTTTATATGCTCGGCATGATTTTCAAAGCTTCGCCGTGGCTTGTAATCGGCGGTATTTTTGAGCAGATAGTAAGCAGCATGCCCGGCAGGCTGATCAGCGTAATCGGGCTGAAATACATAATTGATGAAGTTCAAAGCGGCAGCGATCCCAAAAAAATCATCACAGGCATAATAATCATGCTCGCCATAATTGTTGTGTGCGAAATCTTTTCACGTGTTTTCTACGAGCTTTTTGTTCACAGAGAGCGTGAAAAGCTGGATCTTGTAATTCAGTCAATTTTTTACCGTAAAGCCGCAGAGCTTGACATCGCCAAATATGATGACCCCGGCTACTACAGCGATTTTATTCTGTCAATAGAAAATATTTCCGATAACCTGAGCCACATTCTCAACATTGTAAAGGGCTATATTGAGCAAATTCTTTCCTTTGCGGCAATTGTAGCGATCATGCTCACAATTGACCCTGTATGCCTTTTGATTGTACTTGGTACTGTTATACTTTTTATACCGCTTGGCAAATACACAGGCAATCTGCAGACAAAGCGCAGAGAAGCCGTAACCGAAAAGCACCGCAAGGGCGACTATTTTGCCCGCGTTTTCTATCTGCCCGACTATGCTGGCGAAATACGCACAAGCGGCATTTATCCCCTGCTGAGAAAGCGCTTCAGAGAAAGTGCAAACGACCTTATCAAAACACAGAAGGGATTTATACGAAAGCTTGACGGACTTTTCTTTATACAGGAATTTTCAATTCAGGTTGTAGGCTTCATACTGATATTGAGCCTTTACATCGGCTATCAGACAATAGTTACAGGCAATATGAGTGCGGGCGATTTTGTTGCTACTTTCAACGGCGCAACGCAGATTGGTGCATGTGTGCTTTACTTAACCGTTTACAGCCTGCGCAATTTTACGGAGCGTTCTAAAATGATTGAAAAATGCCGCAGCTTCCTTGCTGTGCAAAATACAATTACCGACGGCGACCACGTCGCCGAGTGCGGCAAGCCCGAAACAATCTCTGTAAAGGATATCACCTTCACATATACCGGCAGCGAAAAAGAGAGCATCAACGGTGTTTCATTCGAAATAAAGCCATGTGAAAAGATAGCGCTTGTCGGCTACAACGGTGCAGGCAAAACCACGCTCACCAACCTGCTGTTAAGGCTTTACGATGTCGATTCAGGTTCAATAGAAATCGGCGGCAGAGATATACGGGAAGAAACCGTAAAATCGCACCGTGGCCGTTTTGCCGCAGTTTTTCAGGATTTTCAGATTTTCGGTGCAACAGTCGGCGAAAACGTTGCACTCAGCAAAAGCTACGATAAGCAGCGTGTATTAAAAGCTCTTGAAATGGCAGGCTTTACAAAAGAACTGCCCGACGGTGCCGATACTATACTGTTGCGTGAATTCAGCGACGACGGAATGATGCTTTCGGGCGGTGAACAGCAAAAGCTCGCCATAGCAAGAGTGTTCTACAAAGATTGTCCGTATATCATTCTTGATGAGCCCTCCGCTAACCTCGACCCAGTTTCCGAGTACGAGCTCAACCGTGCAATCAGCGAAAGCTGCAAGGACAGAACGGTTATTTTCATTTCGCACAGGCTTTCAACCACACGCCATGCAGACAGAATACTGATGCTTGAAAACGGCAAAATCATTGAATGCGGCAGCCACGATGAGCTGATGGCTAAAGACGGCAAATACGCCTATATGTTCAAGCTGCAAGCTGAAAAATATACTGAAAGCTGAATTACAGTTTAGCAGCGTGACGCTGCACCCTATCCCGGTGCGAAACGCACCTTATATGCCGCCTGTTGAAAAGTTTTATTAAGAAATAAAAGGCATCAACGGCGGAGATTAAATAACGTAAAAGCAATATCACTATAAAAATGAAAGATGCTTTGACTTTGAACGGAACGATAAGCTGTATTTCAGATAATACAAAACGGTGGGATATCCACACCCTTTATACATCCGGGGTGTAGATATCCCACCGTTAATATTATATGTTTATTAATTAATCAACCAAATCAATAAGCATATTTTCTTTTAATTCTTCTCTGCTTAAAAACGGTGCAAGGTCCTCCAGCGGAGCGGATACAATGCTGCCGTCCTCAAGACGTTTTGAGGATGCCTTGGGTTCAAACTTCTGCTCGGGGCTGACTGTAATTTCGCAGAATACCGGTCCTTTTTCTGCAAGGACACCGTCAATAACCTTTGAAAGCTCCTTGTTTTTGTCGCAGCGGAAATATTTCATTCCGTAAGCGGGTACAAGTTTTGACATATCGGGGAAGCTCAGGTCGCCGCTTTCGGGGCCGACACCTACTAACGGCTCCCCGAAGAAGTTCATCTGCGACTGCCTGATTGAGTGGTAGCCGCCGTTGTTTATCATAAAGATTTTAATCGGTAATTTATTTTGCAGAATTGTCTGCATTTCCTGCAGATTCATCTGTATGCTGCCATCACCCGTGATAAGAATAATATCCTTATCCTTTTCAGCCACGGCAACACCTATAGCTGCAGGCAAATCGTAGCCCATTGAGGCTATGGCGGAATTTATGACAAATCTCTGGTTTTTCTTTATTACATATGCATGGCTGCCTACAACACAGGCTGAACCGTTGCCTACAACGGTAATATCACCTTCGTTGAGTTTTGAACTGAGCTCTTTAATAAATGCGTATACATTTGCCTCTTCGCTTTCGTAGTGCTTCGGCAGAACTACAGGATATTTAATTTTCCAGTCTGTACAGTAGTCGTGCCAGTCTGATTTTTCAAAGCGGAAATTCCGTGCCTCAATTCTTCTTTCCAACGCTTCAAGAAAATCCTTTGCATCAGCCCATACCGGATAATCCGCATTCACATTCTGCTTTTTGAGTTCCTCGCTGTCAATGTCTACTACTATTTTTTCAGCTGCCCTTGCCCAGGTCTGATAATTGTAGCCGACTTGACGAATGCTCAGCCTGCTGCCTACACTCAGCAGCAAATCGCTGTTCTGTACAGCAAAGTTACCTGGTCTGTCACCCATGATGCCTGCTCTGCCGACATAAAGCGGATGCTCATCCTCGATACAGTCAATGCTGTTCCAGCCGGTAACAACAGGAATATTCAGCTTGTTTGCAACACGGTAAAACACCTCATGCGCACCTGCAATGCGTACACCGTTGCCGACATTGAATACAGGTCTTTTACTTTTTGCTATAAGGTCAAGCACCGTATCCGCTGTTTCGTCGCTGACAGACGAAGGCAGTACCTCATCATCTTCACCGCTGTAGCCAATCAGCTCGTCTGTTTCAATATATGCACCCTGAACATTCATCGGAATATCCAGCCAGCACGGGCCGGGTCTGCCGCTTTGAGCAAGCTTCAAAGCCTTTTCAAGGCAGAATCTGATTTTATTCGGGTCAATGACCATTTCGCTGTATTTCGTCATGCAGTCAACAGCTTTTGTTATGTCGAATTCCTGGTCGCCCATTGCCCGCAGATTAAGTCCGCTGCCTCTGGCTGTAGTATCGTAACGCACCTGACCGGAAATTATAAGCATCGGGATAGAATCGAGCCAGCCGCCGACAACGCCCGTAATGGCGTTTGTGCCGCCGGGGCCGGTAGTAACGCAGACTGCTGCTATGCGGTTGTGTATTCTTGCATACGCTTCGGCTGCAATGGCGCACGCCTGCTCGTGGTGGTTGTAAACAGAGTGCAAACCTGCCTGATGACCCAGAGCATCATTCAGGTGCATTGCACCGCCGCCGGTGACGGTAAACACCGTGTCAATGCCGTTGTCAACCAGAAATTGCGATATATAGTTTGAAACCTTTACTTTCATTTGGTTCACCTTTAATGATGATATATAATGTATTATATATTATAGGCAATTTTGTGTCAAACAGATTGTAAATGCAAACAGGCGAGCCTGACGGCTCGCCTGTTTGCAAAAGGAAGGAGTAAATGAAAAAGAAACAAAAAGAAGAAATCAAAGTAATCAATGGAAAGATTATATTACTTTCCTTGACATAATATTACAATAAAAAACGTTGCGATTTGATAATAAATAGTGACGTTTTTGTGAACAAACTGTAAACGATTTCTTGCAAAAATATTTCAAAAATATTTTTCTGTAAAAAAATTTAAATAATGTGGATTTCTTGCCGACATATAGTGTTCTTTATCCGGATAAAGCGCAACTAATCGACTTTTTCACCGAAATCCACAAGGTTTTCCACAATTGTGTGAATGTTTTGTGTGCAAAAAAGCCCTTGACACATTGAAGTTTATTTAGTATAATACCTGTCTGTAAAGAATAAGTGCTTTACACGCATACTGTAAAGTACTCAGGGGGGAGAACCTTTTGGCAAAAAATCTTGAAGTCACCGTCTTGCTCGACTTCTACGGCGAGATGCTGACAGAAAAGCAGCGCAGCTTCCTGGAATATTATTATAACGATGACCTTTCACTTTCTGAAATCGCAGAAAACGAAGGCATCACAAGGCAGGGTGTACGTGACGCTATCAAGCGTGCGGAGGCTCAGCTTTTTGATATGGAAAATAAGCTCGGACTGCTTGCACGTTTCGAGGAGCAGCGAAAAGGTCTTGAAGAAATCACCGAATGTGCAAATGTAATTTTTGAACAGAATATGCGTTTCGGTCTCTCCCGTGAAATCAACGAAGCAACGGTTCGCATCCGTGCCATAGCCGCAATGCTCACTGAAAACTGATTTAACCTCTCTTTACATATAATTCAGATTAAAGGAAGTGTATTTCTTGGCATTCGAAGGTCTTTCAGACAGACTTGAATCTGCGTTTCAACGCCTGAAAAGCAAGGGCAGCCTTACCGAGCACGATGTTCGTGAGGCTATGCGTGAGGTTCGTCTGGCACTTCTTGAGGCAGACGTCAACTTCAAGGTTGCCAAGGATTTCACCAACACGGTAACCGAGCGTGCAATCGGCGCACAGGTTATGGAAAGCCTTACACCTTCACAGATGGTTATCAAAATCGTCAACGAAGAGCTGACCAACCTCATGGGTGGCACACAGACAAGGCTCACCTCCGCTCCGCATCCGCCTACAGTTATTATGATGTGCGGCTTGCAGGGTTCAGGTAAAACCACACACAGCGCCAAAATTGCCCTTATGCTCAAAAAGCAGGGTCACAGACCGCTGCTTGTAGCCTGCGATATTTACCGTCCCGCTGCTATCAAGCAGCTGCAGGTAGTCGGTGAACAGGCAGGTGTACCTGTTTTTGAAATGGGTCAATCCGACCCCGTTATGATAGCTCAGGAGGCTATAAAGCTTGCCAAGGATCAGGGCTACGATTATGTATTCCTTGATACTGCCGGCCGCCTTCATATAGACGAGGACCTGATGAACGAACTCAAGGCAGTCAAGGGTGCAGTTCATCCGCACGAAATCCTGCTCGTTGTTGACTCAATGACCGGTCAGGATGCCGTAACGGTTGCAAACGGCTTTAACGATGCCTTAGGCATTGACGGTCTTGTCCTCACAAAGCTTGACGGTGATACCCGTGGCGGTGCTGCTCTTTCAGCAAGGGCTGTAACCGGCAAGCCTATCAAGTTCATCGGTATCGGTGAAAAGCTCGAAGACCTCGATGTTTTCCATCCCGACCGTATGGCTTCCCGTATTCTCGGCATGGGCGACATGCTTTCCCTTATCGAAAAGGCAGAGCAGGCACTTGACGAGAAAAAGGCAAGAGAGCTTGAAGAAAAAATCCGAAAAAACAAGTTCGACATGAACGACCTGCTTGACCAGTTTGAGCAGATTCGTAAAATGGGCTCGCTCAAGGACGTGCTCGGTATGATTCCGGGTGTCAACAAGCAGATTAAAGATGTTGATGTTGACGAAAGCCAGTTCGACAGAATTCAGGCTATTATTCTTTCCATGACCCCCGGCGAACGTGAAAATCCCGATATCATCAACCCCTCACGCAAACGCCGTATCGCAGCAGGCTGTGGTATGCAGGTTGAAGACGTCAACCGCCTGCTTGCACAGTTCAGACAGATGCAGAAAATGTTCAAGCAGTTTGGCGGCAAGGGCATGGGCAAGCGCTTTAAGCATGGCAAAGGCAAAAGAAAGCGCAAATAATCAACGATAAAAACAATATGCACTGATTAATAAAAGGTATATTGTAATTTTATAAAAAAATTATTATTATATATTTGGAGGAAATTCAAATGGCAGTAAAAATCAGACTGCGCCGTATGGGCGCAAAGAAGGCACCCTTCTACCGTATCGTTGTTGCTGATTCACGTTATCCCCGTGACGGCAGATTCATCGAAGAAATCGGCACATATGACACAATGAAGGACCCCGCTGAAATCAAAATCGATGCTGAAAAGGCTCAGCAGTGGATCAAGAACGGCGCACAGCCCACAGATACAGTTAAGGCTATCCTTAAGAAGTCAGGCGTTATCGGCTGATTAAAGCCAGAAGCTTAACAGTCGAAAAATATTTCGGAGGTGCTGTCTATGACAGAGCTTTTAATCGCAATCGCACAAGGTCTTGTAGAGGATCCGTCCGCAGTAACCGTTACTGTTGACGAACCCAACGAAGAGGGCGTAACAGTCTATCACCTTCATGTTGGCGAGAACGATATGGGCAGAGTAATCGGCAAACAGGGCCGTATTGCCAAGTCTATCCGCACCGTTATGCGTGCCGCTGCGACCCGCAACAACGAGAAAATCGCAGTTGAGATCGAATAATCTCGCATACCAGTTCCCATTCATTAATAAAACACCAGTGCTCTATGTGCTTTTTAAGAAATATAAAAGCCATAGGGCTATTGGTGTTTATAGACTTTAAAATACAGGTGGATAAAAATGTTAAAACAATATCTTGAATTGGCTCAGATTGTATCTACACACGGTGTACGCGGCGAGCTGCGTGTAAACCCGTGGTGCGACAGCCCGGAATTTGCCTGCAAATTTAAAACCGTATATCTTGACGATAAGGGTGAAAAGCCCGTCAAGGTTATTTCGTCACGTCCACACGGCAATGTTGCGCTGATGAAGCTTGAGGGGATTGATACCGTTGAACAGGCTCAGGCAATGCGCAATAAAATCCTCTATATGAACCGTAAGGATGCAAAGCTTCCCAAAGGCAGCTGGTTCATTGCTGACCTTATCGGCTGCAAGGCACACGATGCGGATGATGAAACAAAAATCTGGGGTACAGTAACCGATGTCAGCCAGACAGGCGCTAACGATGTATGGCATATTACAGCCGAAAACGGTAAAGAATACCTTATTCCGGTTATTCCGCCGGTAGTAATTGAAACCGATGTTGAAAACGAAAAGGTTTTCATCAGACCGCTTAAGGGGATTTTTGACGATGAGGATTGATATAATGACCCTCTTTCCCGAAATGTGCGAAACCGTGGTTAGTGAAAGCATACTCGGCAGAGCAAGGGAAAAAGGGCTTGTTGAAATAAACTGCCGCAACATCCGCAAATATACACTTGATAAGCACCGCAGAGTAGACGATGCACCTTACGGCGGCGGCTCAGGCATGGTAATGCAGGCTCAGCCCGTGTATGATTGCTATAAATCCCTCTGCGAGGATCTGGGCAAAAAGCCGCATGTTATTTACATGTCACCGCAGGGAACTGTGCTGACACAGAAAAAGGCAATCGAGCTGCTTGAATACGATAATATAGCTCTGCTTTGCGGACACTACGAGGGTATTGACGAGCGTGTGCTTGAAGAAATAGTTGATGAGGAAATTTCAATCGGCGATTATGTGCTTACCGGAGGTGAGCTGCCAGCAATTATAGTTGCGGACAGCGTGTGCCGTATGCTGCCGGGCGTACTTTCAAGCGATGAAAGCTTTATGAACGAAAGCCACTATAATTCGCTGCTTGAGCATCCGCAGTATACACGCCCCGAAGAATGGCAGGGCAGGCGTGTGCCGGATGTACTGCTCAGCGGTCACCATGCAAATATTCAGAAATGGCAGCGTGAAAAGCAGCTTGAACGCACCCTCGCCAAACGACCCGATATGCTCAAAAAAGCAGAACTGTCAAAGAAAGATAAAGAATTTCTTGAAAAGATTGATAAGTAACAACTCGGATATTTTTTTAAAATTAAAATTGCTTCTTCCGGAAAAAGTGATTGAGGCATATTTAAACTGTGTGCCGCCACGGTTTCTCACTATCGCTCCATGATTTGATTCAATTCATGAAATTATAATCTTAAGGGAAATATATGAAAATAAATTCTAAAAACAAATCCGTGCTTTTGACTGCTGCAACTGTTTTGTGTATCAACCTTATGCTCTTTTTTATAAAGCTGTTTATCGGGCTTTCAGCCAACAGCATCAGCGTTTATTCTGACGCTGTCAACAACCTTTTTGACAGTCTCTCCGGTGCGCTGACTTTAGGCTCGGTTATTGCGGTAAGCAAAGGTGCCGGTTACTTTGCCGAAAAAACGGAGCAGCTGCTGTCCCTGATAATTTCCTGCTTTATCGGCTTTTCGGGTGTTTATTTTTTGTATTCATCTGCCGAGCGGCTGATGTACCCCACACCCGTATGGTACACGCAGAAATATTTTATTCTTCTTTGCATGACAGCTGCTGTCAAATTATTTCTTGCCGCCGTGTTCAGGAGAGCATACAAAAAAAGTGCTTCACCCGTAACCCGGCTTATGGCAACGGACAGCCTGCTTGATTTTTTTATCAGCTGCACCACGGTGATGACACTTCTGCTTTCAAGAAACGGCAGATATGCTTTTGATGCAGTATGCGGTATTATAATAAGCGTTATTATATCCGTATCCGCCGTTAAGGGCATCGTCAACGCTGTGCGTTTGCTGATAAACTATGTAAGCAGTGAAAAACGCACACAAATAGAAAATATACTTTTATCGTCAGATATAATAAACGATGTTTCATCAATCCGGTTTGCAAGCCCGGATATGTGCATTGTAACAGCTGCTCCTGATAAAGACGATACTCCTGACACACAAAAAATCTGCGAGCTTATCAGGCAGCAGACAGGGATAGATACAATTATAATAAGAAAGGGAAATCAATATGAAGGGTAAAAAAGCAATTAAAATCATTGGCATTATTGCCGCAATTATAGCTTTGTTTGTTGCGGTAACTGTATGTGTAACAGCTATCGGTAACAAAGCCAACACCGAAAAGGCAGCAAGCTTTGAAACGGTAGAGATTGAAAATCAGCTCGTACCCGAAAAGGATGAAAACGGCAACTGGACCTTTACCGCTGACAGAGATGTAAAGGTTGTGCAGCTGACTGACATACATATCGGTGCAGGCTGGATGTCACTCAAAAAAGATGCAATGGCACTCAACGCTGTTGCAGCAATGATAACAGCTGAAAAGCCCGACCTTGTTATTGTCACGGGTGATATTGCCTACCCAGTCCCCTTCCAGGCAGGTACATTCAATAACCTTTCCGCAGCAAAAATCTTTGCACAGCTTATGGAAAAGCTCGGTGTTTACTGGACTGTAGCCTTCGGCAACCACGATACTGAGGCATACAGCTATTATAACAGAGCAGAAATTTCGGATTTTTACGAAAACAGCGGATTTAAATACTGCCTTTACCACAGCGGACCCGAAGATGTTGACGGCTATGGCAACCAGGTAATCAACATCAAAAATTCTCAGGACCTTATAACTCAGTCTATCTATGTTTTCGACAGCCATTCATACACCGACGGCGACTATTTCGGAATTTTCTGGAAATACGACAACATTCACGAAAACCAGGTTGAATGGTACAAGAAAAACGTTGAAGCTTTTAATGCACACAACGCTCAGCTTACAGGCGATGAAAATGCCACAGTCAAATCAAGTGCATTCTTCCATATTCCGTTGACCGAATACCTCGATGGCTGGTATGAATATGTTGAAAACGGCTTTGAAGATACAGATGATGTAAAATTCATCTATGGTAAAGCCGGTGAGGACGGAAAAATTGTTTATCCCGGTATAGGCGATGACAATCTTTTTGAAACAATGCTGGAGCTTGATTCAACAAAGGCTGTTTTCTGCGGACATGACCATGAAAACAATTTCTCAATCGACTACAAGGGTATCCGCCTTTCCTATGCAATGAGCGTTGACTACCTTGCATATCCCGGAATTTATAAAATGGGTGCACAGCGCGGCTGCACGGTTATCACCTATTCACCTGACGGCAGCTTTGACTGCAAAAACGAAAACTATTACCAGGATAAATACACTTCCCTTTATCAGAAAGAAAACGTAACTATGCAGGAAGTTACCAATCTTTCCGAACTGCCCGAATAATCTGCAGCGATATAAATGGGATTCTTTTACGCTTTTTAATCTCCGCCATTGATGTATTTTATTTTTTGTAAAACTTTTCAACAGGCGGCATATAGGGTGCGCTTCGCACCGGCATTGTCAGCGGCGATTCGCCCTGAACTGAAGGAAGTGACGTTATGGAACTTATAAAGGTCGGCGAAAAAACTTATTATATAAAAAATGCAACTAATATCGGCGTATATAAGGCTGACGAAACCCACGTTTACCTTATTGATACAGGCAACGATAAAGATGCAGGCAAGAAAATACTCAGGATTATTGACGATCAGGGCTGGACTGTCAAAGGCATTATCACCACACATTCCAACGCTGACCACATCGGCGGAAACAGGCTTATTCAGGACAGAACGGGCTGTGATGTATTGGCTTTTGGCATTGAAAAAAGCTTTACCGAGTATCCCGTTCTGGAACCGTCCTTTTTGTACGGCGGTTATCCTTTCAAGGGTATAAGAAACAAGTTCCTGCTGGCAAAAGAATCTGCCGTTAAACCGCTTGAGAACAACTTGCCCGAAGGGCTTGAATGGTTCCCGTTAAAAGGTCACTTTTTTGATATGATCGGCATAAGAACAAGTGACAATGTGTGCTTTTTGGCAGATTCCCTGTTCAGCGAAGAAACCGTTACAAAATATCATCTCTCTTTTGTTTATGATGTAAAGGAATTCTTAAATACGCTTGATTTTCTCAGCAGTACAGATGCTGCACTTTATATTCCGTCGCACTGCGAGGCTACGGACGATATATCAGCGCTGATTGAGCTGAACCGGAACAAAGTAAATGAAATTATAAAAAAGATACATACTGCCTGCAGAAACGAAAGCACCTTTGAAGATGTGCTTAAATTTGTTTTTGATGAATACGGTCTATTAATGAACGCCAACCAGCATGTCCTTGTCGGCAGTACGGTAAGGTCATATCTGTCATACCTTGCCGATGCCGACAAACTCAGCTACGAATTCAAGGATAACAGAATGGTGTGGAAATCAGTCTGAAGTAAGGAGAATTGCTCCGTGTTTATTTTTATTTTTTTATTTATTGCGGCTGTATCCGCAATTCTTTACCGGCTTTTTAAGCCTTTTAAATCTGCTTTCAGACTGTTGTTCCTGATTGTGCTGATACTGGCAATTATCTCAACAGTTGTTGCGGCTTGTAAAGATTTGATTGTTGCCTGAGCTTGCTTATGCTCAGCGCTTTTTGTTGACATTAAGTTTTTACAGTATTATAATTAATGCATATTTGTTTTATTTTCCGAAGGAGGAAATAATTTTGAAAAACACGGTAAATGAAAGAATGTATGCGCTTGGCAGCAAGCGTTCGGAAATACGAGAGCTCTTTGAATACGGCAAAAAAAGAATTGCCGAGGTCGGTGCAGAAAACGTTTTTGATTTCAGCATCGGCAACCCCAGCGTTCCCGCACCCGATTGCGTTAAAGATGCTCTTTCCCGGCTTGTTATGAACGGTGATCCCGTTGCGCTTCACGGCTATACTTCAGCGCAGGGTGATGCCGCTGTACGCAAAGCATGTGCCGACTATATAAACGAAACACACTCAATGAGCTGCACGGCGGACGATTTTTATATGACCTGCGGTGCTGCCGCATCACTTACAGTTTCGCTCAATGCTCTTGCAGAAGACGGCGATGAGGTTATCGTGCTTGCACCGTATTTCCCCGAATACAAGGTTTTCATCACCCAGGCAGGCATGAAGTGTGTTGAGGTAAAGTGCAGCGAGGAGGATTTCCAGATTGATTTTGCAGCATTTGAAGCAGCGCTCACCGAAAACACAAAGGCTGTTATCATCAATTCACCCAACAATCCCTCAGGTGCAGTATTCTCAGAAGATACAATTAAAAAGCTTGCTTCAATTCTTTCGGCAGCCGAAGAAAAGTACGGCAAGGATATTTTCATCATTGCCGATGAGCCTTACCGTGAGCTTGTTTACGATGCTGAAACGGTTGTTCCGTTTATCCCGAATTTCTATGCAAACACACTTGTCTGCTACTCGTTCAGCAAGTCGCTTTCACTGCCCGGTGAGCGTATAGGTTATATTCTCGTTCCCCCCGCAGTAAAGGCACACGATGAAGTTTACTTTGCTGTCTGCGGTGCTGGCCGTGCACTCGGATTCGTCTGCGCACCGGCACTTTTCCAGAAAATTGTTCCCATGTGCATCGGCAAAACAGCCGACCTTTCCGTATACAAAAAGAACCGGGATATACTCTGTACCGCCCTTACACAGTACGGCTACAAAGTTGTAAAGCCTGACGGTGCATTCTACCTGTTTGTCAAAGCACTTGAAGATGATGCACGTGCATTCTGCGAAAAGGCAAAGGCACACGATTTGCTTATTGTCGCAAGCGACAGCTTCGGCTTCCCCGGATATGTGCGCATTTCCTACTGCGTTTCAACCGAAATGATTGAGCGTTCACTTGCAGCATTCGAGGCACTTGCAAAAGAATATAAATAATTCAGATTAAGCATAAAAATAACCGCTCTGTCACGAGCGGTTATTTTTTGTTATTATGCTAACTTTTGTTACTCTACCTTTTTCTGTTTTCTGATAAGCTTTTCGCTGACAAAAAACAGTATACAGCCGGCAGCGTAGCAAATCAGGTCAGCAAACGAAAACGTGCTGCCCAGTACAATCTGAAAAAAAGTTATATCCTGTAAGCCCATAAGCTCAACAAAATTAAAATATTGCCCGACCTCAATTGCGGCTGCAAACAGGAACACCCACAGCGACAGAAGCCGCATTTTATCCGGGAAAAAGATTCTGCCAAAGCAGCAAATCAGTATTGTTACAAGAACATCGCCGCCGTAGGGTCTGATAAATCTGTCCCTGACAAAAAGGGCAATCAGCACCTCAACAGCCAGAATTATAACAAACACAAAAGAATATGCCAGCCGTAAATTGTTCTTGCGGGTTCTCATTTTTTCAGCTCCTCAAACAGAAAAGAACAAGCAATAATCACATCTGCTCTAAAATATACTGCTTGACTTCTTCCAGTCTGCTCTTTTTCCATGCTTTTTCCTTTTCTTTTTCAGCAAGAGGGCAAAGGATAAAGAAATCAAGCGTTTCGCCCGGCACTCTTCCTGTTCTCAAAGGCTCTGCAAAGTGCTCTGCCCATTCTTCCTCGGTTGCATCTTTGAACCGTTCGGGGTTTAAATATGTCATCTGTCGCTTTGTGGCAGCAATGTGCATCTTTGCTGACAAAGGAGAAAGGAGATTGAATTCTTCCTCCTGCACATCTGTGAAAATCCTGGGCAGCGGTGCCTTTACAACATGTTCAGGTCCTCTGAGAATTTCCAGACCCATAGGCTCCCACGAAAATGAGGTTTCGGTAAAGTTGATTTTTACAAGCAGGCCGAATTCCGTATTAAACTGCGAACGCTGATAGTCTGTATCAAAAATAAAATTTCCCAGTGAATAAAAAATAATTTTATCGTCCACCGTTTCATAATTCATCGGCACATGCGGATGGTGACCCACAACAATATCCGCACCCATTTCAA
The DNA here is from genome assembly GCA_045536235.1 of Acutalibacteraceae bacterium. Classification (GTDB taxonomy): domain Bacteria; phylum Bacillota; class Clostridia; order Oscillospirales; family Acutalibacteraceae; genus UBA8612. The sequence goes on from JAZSND010000003.1 coordinate 16,856, forward strand.
GATATTTGCAGTAACGCTCCCTTGTGTACGGCGAAGGCAGCGGAGTAAACTCCTCGCCTGCGTGAGCAACAACGATGCACCAGCGGCATGTTTTTTTAATTTCGTTTATGGTATTCTGAATTTCATCAAGATCGCTCCAGCTGTAACAGCCCGCCTTGTTTCCATCCGCTTTTCTGCATGCACGCTGATATCCCACACCGAACATACCGATTCCGCCCGCTTCATCAAGAATTACAGGCTGCCTTGCCTCAGATATATTCATTCCGGCACCAATGGTTCTGGCACCGTTTTCTTTTGCAATTTCAAGCGTACTCTTCATGCCGAATTCGCCGGCATCCATAATATGATTGTTGCAGATATTCCATATATCCGCATTCATTTTATTCAACACTTTAACAGCTTCGGGGTCAATTGTATGCAGCAGCTGCTTAACGCCGCCCTGAACCGTATTTTGTTCAACAGGTGCAACAGGACCTTCAACATTTGCAACAACATGATCCGCACTGTGCAAAAAGCTGAGAATTTCATCCGATAAAAGCTCATCGTCATTCCATTGACCGTACATGTATCTGTCAAAACCGATATCGCCCGTGAACACTAAAGTTGATTTATCTTTCATTTTTTCACCTCAAAAATAAAGAAAAAAGAATAGTGAATAAAGAATAATACAAACAGCATAAGTTTGATTTTGCTCTTTCTAAATTCTTATCTATTCTCTATTCTTTCTTCTTTCAGCCTCTTACAGAGGCGCTGTCTGGCCCGCCCGAAGGGATTCGAACCCCCGTCCTTCAGAATCGGAATCTGCTGCGATATCCAGCTTCGCTACAGGCGGAAAACAATACTATTATATATGCTGCGGAATGAAATTTCAATAATTTTTTGTAAAGTAAAAAATAAAAACATATTTGACAAAAAAATATGTTACGGTTAAAATTATATCATCAGATTCAAGCGAGGTACCTGTGCCATGAACAAATCCTGTTTCAGCGATGTTTATTATAAAAATGAAAAAGTAAAATCCTTCTGTTACCGCAGCGCTCTGGCTGTTTACGAGGAGGTTTTTGACGGCGGTGCGTTGCTTGCCGCAGGCTACAATACGGCAGGATATCCGCTCGATGTACTTTCAGGCTATCCTACAAGGCTTGATAAGCGCAATTTTGTTGAGCCGACTGCTTTTAATATTGAAATTGACGGTCAGAGTGTTGATTTTGACCTTGAATTCGCTGACTTCACAACTGAAAAATCAGGCGACACGACAGCCGCCATGCTGACCCTTGACAGCAAGGTAAAGCCGGTACGTATACGTGTAAATACGCTGCTTGACGGCACGCATATGTTTACACGCTTTATCGAAATCGAAAACCTTTCGGACAAGCCTCTGTGCCTTAACCGACTGACCGTACTCGGCGGCGGTATAGAGGCTATGGACAGAAACTGGCTGACTACCGAAAAAGATGTTGATAAATTCTATTCTGTAGGCTACTTTGACAGCGACCAATGGGGCAGAGAAGGCAATTTCAACTGGCACACTCTTACCCCGGATAAGCTTTGCGTTGAAATGCGCTACGGCAGGGACAGGTTCCGTCAGCCGATGATTTTTATACGCAACAACGTGACGGGTGTTATGTATTTTTCGCAGATTGGCTGGACTGCGGGCTGCCGTTTTACCGTTGATTACAACGCTATGCCTGAACGCAACGGAAGCACGCTTGCTTTCAAGGCGGAAATTACCTCCCACAGCCCGATAACCGTTATCGCACCGCATGAAACCTTTGTTTCGCCCGAGGTGCATATGGGCGCAATAAACGGCGGATTTGATGAGGCTGTCATTCAGATGCATGCGCATATCAGAAAATCCGTTCTCAATCTCCCTGAGGCCGACGGCTCGGCATGCCTTGTCGGCGCAGGCATGGGCGCAGAACACGATATGACGGTTGAAACCACAAAAAATTTCATCCGTCAGTTCAAAGAAATGGGTGCGGAAGTGTTTATAATTGATGCGGGCTGGGTCTGTCCGCCCGGTATGCCTATTGACTGGAGCGGATATAACGGCCTCAACATTCCGCATCCTAAACGCTACCCCAACGGTATGAAAGAGATTTCGGATTACTGCCATGAGCAGGGTATGAAATTTGCGCTGTGGATGGATATAGAGTCCATGGGCAGAAAGTGCGGAATTTTTGATTCCCACCCCGAATGGCGCAGCGTCAATGCCTACGGTGAACGCAGCGACAACTTCCTTGATTTCACTGTACCGGAGGTTGCCGAATGGGCTGAAAATGAGCTTGCACGTGTAATTGAGGAATATAACCTTGATTTACTCCGTGTTGATAATAACCTTTCCTTCCGTGATTATTTCGGTATGCGTGATACGGGCAGCGGTATTAAGGAGTGCGTATCACTTAAGCATTTCAAAGCTGTTTATAAAATGTACGGCAACCTGAAACGCAGATTCCCGGACGTTATATTTGAAAACTGTGCGGGTGGCGGCGGCAGAACAGATTTGGGTCTTATGAAATATTTCAACCACTCGTGGGTGTCCGACTGTCAGCGTGCGCCGCAGTCTGTACTGATAACCAACAGCATGACGATGGCTTTGCCGCCCGAAAGAGTGGACAGACTCTTTGCAGGTATGGGCTGCCACGAAACGGGCACACTTGATTTACATATGCGTAACACAATGCTGACCCATATGTCGCTGAATGTTATTTCGCCTGCAAGCGCAGTTATAAATTCAGAGCAGATGGATTTTGTCCGTCACAGCGTGGAGCTTTACAAGAACTTTATCAGACCGATAATACCCACAGCGAATATTTACCACCACACGCCTGAAACAGATAAAATCCTCAAAGACGGTCGCTGTGTGCTCGAAATCGCATCGCCCGACGGCAGCAAAGGTGCAATAGGCGTTTTAAACCTTGCACTTGCAATTTGTGAGCCTTATACAGTTGTTCCTAAAGGTATACGTGCCGATAAAAAATATAAGCTCACGCTTGATAACAGCGGCGCAAGCTTTACTGTATCAGGCTATGAGCTTATGACAAACGGAATAAAAGTAAACATCGAATCGTCACTTTCTTCGGAATTGATTCTATACAGCGCAGAATAGTGCCGACTCTACGCTTCGTGGGTGTTGTTTTTAAGTTCCTTTGTGTATTATAAAAACGAAAGGAGCGTTCAGAATGGACCAGATAAAGACGGGAAAGTTTATTGCAGCAATGCGAAAAGAAAAAGAGCTGACTCAACGTCAGCTCGCAGATATGCTCGGTATAAGCGATAAAACCGTTTCTAAATGGGAAACAGAAAAAGGCTTACTATCAATAAAGATTAAGTTCTTTCAATAAGCCTTCACAGCCTTCGTAAATATCGTTATAGGCAGTCAAAAAATCGCCGCTGTACCAAGGGTCGGCAACGTTGCCGGGTCTTGATGTGAAATCCATCAGCTTATGGATTTTATTTTTGGGGTCACTACCCAGAATTCTGAGCATATTGCGACGGTTATTCTCATCCATACAGATTAAATAATCGTATTTATTATAGTCGCTTTTTGTGAGCTGCACGGCTCTCTTGTTACCGCAGGAGATGCCGTGCTTTTTCAGTTCCCTTTGTGCAGGCGGATATACGGGGTTGCCGATACCGTTCCAAATCTCCTCTGTGCTTGTGGCACAGGATGCTATAAAAAAGTTATCCGCTATCCCCTTTTCCTCAACCATACGTTTAAGTATAAATTCCGCCATGGGGCTGCGGCAGATATTGCCGTGGCAGACAAACATAATTTTTACCATTAAACTCTTCCTCTCAGTTGTTGAGTGTTTTTTCGCCTACAGGTTCAAGATATGCGGAATCGCCCGTACCTCTCTGGCGGAAAACCTGGTCCGCTGTGGGATAATACATCTGCGTTTCGCCTTTTTTACCGCCCATAATCATTATCTCAATCCAGGGAATTGCCGGTATAAAAAACGGAATGAGAAAATAATCTGTGTTTGCATTCCAGATTGAAATTGAGAAAAACGTACAGTTAAAAATAAACATTTCCCACATGTTCGGGTAGTGTTTAATTGAGTCGCTCAGCTTTTCCAGCTCGCTGCGGGTAAAATCAAGCGTAATTGCCCAACAGTCGTCTATATTGCCGTTTCTGTTTTCACGGAATGCTTCAAGATTATAGTAGATTCCCCAACCGTCATTTACAGAAAAAGAGAATGTACCTACGGACACACCCTGACCCGCCGGAACTTCATATATACCCACCGTCATCGGGCTGTCTGTCAGATTTTCAACATAAATCCAGCTGTGTGACGATAACGGAAAAACATACATAGCAGAAAACAGTGACACTCTTGCAACTATAGTATACTCCTGTTCTTCGGGCGGAACAATCTCTGTTGAGGGTTCCTGTGTTGTTAATTCTTCCGCAGCTGCCACAGTATGAACAACTGAAAACGCCATGACAAGGCTTAATATCAGTGCACATATTCTTTTTACAGAGTTTTTCATGCATATATATCCTTTCATTTAAATCTGCTGTTATTTTACGATATTTTTCCGCCGCTTTCAAGCTGTTGATGTATATTTAACCGGACATTATTTATAATGCGATAATGCAATTATTGCTTGCAATTTATATATAAGAATGTTATTATAAAGTGTACGCTTATATTCAGACCAGTGTAAATATAAAATTGTGGGAGGAAATTAAAATGGATATTGCAGATCTCGCTACCAAAGCACTGAAAAAGATTGCCGCAAGTAAAGGTAAAAGCCTTGCCAGAAAAGGCGACGCACCCGCTATTGCAAAAGCTGAGCCGATAAGAATGAAGAATAAGACAGACAGCTTCTTCAATGCAGGCTTTGCAAGTATGGAGGTTATGCCCGAGGATGTAACCGCAAAGAAATACTACATAGCAGGCTACAGAATGGATCACCGTGTAACCGGCGTCAACGACCCGCTTACTGTACGTGCAATGTGGCTTGACTGTAAAGATAACGGCGGTATCGTCATGGTAAGTGCCGATGTAATCGGACTTACGGGCTATGCTGTTAACCGTGTGCGTGAATCCTTAAGCGATTTCACAAAGCAGACCGGATGCAAGCTCATAAACATCAGCTGCACACACTCACATGCAAGCATTGACACCGTTGGCTACTGGGGCAGACTTATGCCTCCGCAGAGCGGCGTTGACAAGGAATATATGGAGCAGCTGCTTGCTGCTATTAAAACCGTTTGTATCAAGGCATACGAAAACCGCAAGGAAGGCAAAATGTATGTCGGCTCTGTGCATGTGCCCGATGCCGTAGATACAGGCAGAGCTTCTGTTGATGACAGGCTCACACGTTTCCGTTTCGTACCTAACGACGGCAGCGATGAAACATGGTTCCTCAACTTTGGTGCACACCCCAACACAATGGGCGGCGACTGCACAAAGGTCAGCGCAGACTACCCCTACTATCTTCGTGAGGCCATAAACAAAGTAAAGCCTGTAAATGTCCTTTTCAGCGCAGGTCCGATTGCATCTATCAACATCAACAACCTTGCAGAAGACAGAGTTGAAAGAACAAGACTCGGCGGCGAAATGCTGGCTGCTGCAGCACTCGGTATTGACAACGACGAGCTTATGGATGCTGAAATCACAGTTGTTCACCAGCCCTACTATGCACCGATTGAAAACTACGTTCTTTCTCTTATGTTTATTCTCAAGCTCTGCGATGCCCGTGCATTCCCCTGCAAAGAAAGCTCTCTGGGTCTTGCGCTGCTGACTGAAATGAACTACATAAAAATCGGCAAACAGAAAATTCTCACACTCGGCGGCGAAGCCTTTGCCGAAAGCGTTGACGGAAAGTATTTTGACGCAGAGCATTCAGGTACAGGTATCGGCCCGGAGGTTAACGCAAAGCCGCTCAGAGCAATTGCAGATGACCCCAACCTTATCATTTTCGGCGTTACAAACGATATGACAGGTTATATGGTACCCACAAACAACGCTGTTCTTCACCCGACTCAGGCTTATCTTTCCAGCTACAGAGATAATCTTGACCGGAATCACTACCACGAAACAAACGGTCTGAGCGTTGAAATCACCCACATTGTCGCAAAGCAGTTTGAAGATATAATCAATCGCACAGAAGGCTGACTGAAAGAAAAATCAGGGAGAAAAAGACAATGAAAAAAAGATTATTTAAAATAATTTCCGTAGTGCTTGCCGTCGCACTGCTTACAGCTGCCGTGCCGCTGAGCACATTTGCACAGAACACAGACACAGGTGAAATTGATATCGGTGTTATGTCAGACCTGCACTATTATGCACCCGAAAACGTTGACGATATGACAAAGTTCGGCGAAGTCAGCGAAAAGACAATCAGCGCAAGCCACCTTTCAAATGCCATACTTATGACAGCACTTGATTTTTATAAGATCAAGGCAGAAAAAGGCGAACTTGATTACATCATCGTTCCCGGTGACCTCACAAAGGACGGCGACTATGTAAGCCACTCAAATCTTGCAGCTATCCTTGAAGCATGGGAAACAGAAACAGGCGTTCCGGTTATTGTAGCAAACGGTAACCACGATATCAACAACTACAACGCAAAGGTGTTCAGAAACGGTGCTTTCACAACAGACGGTGCAAGAATAACAACACCCGAAGAATTCCGTGAAATTTACAAAAACCTCGGCTATGACCTTGCTGTTGAAGAGTTCACTCCTCCCGCAGGCGAAAAGGCTGGCATGCTCTCCTACGTTGCACAGCTTGACAACGGCTACCGCCTTATCGTTATGGATGGCGGTATGTACACCGCAGACATCACCGAGAGCGGTCTGGACGAAAAAGAAACAGGCGGCAAATTTTCCGATGCTGCTTTTGATTGGATTATCGAACAGATTACCGCTTCAAAAGACAGCGGCTACAGCGTTATCGGTATGACCCATTGGAATATCGTTTCCCACCTTGGCTACAAAGAGCATGCAACGCTTACGGATTTCCTCATTGAGGACAGTCAGTATGTCAGCGAAAAACTTGCAGACGCAGGTATGAACTATGTGTTCACAGGCCATATGCATGTTCACGATATTTCAAAGCACGTTTCAGATAACGGCAATATTATTCACGATATTGCAACATCTTCTCTTATCAATTTCCCCAACCTTATCAGAACAGTTGCTTTTGACAACACAACCGAAGGTGTTGTTAAAGCTGATATAAAGAGCCACAATTTTGACGAGCTCAAGCCCCTTACCTGGAACGGCATTACATATGATCAGCCGTTTTCAAACTATGCTTTTTCTATCAACTTTGTCGGTGACAACGCAAAGGATATGGTAATGGATCTTCTCAGCTATTACGCTTTGGACCTCTACCTTCCTCAGATTAAGCAGGCAGGCGGCCTTTACAACTTCCTCAACGATATGCTCGGACTTGAAGATCTGATTGACGGTCTGTTCGATGACCTGCTCGGCGGCGGTATCGGCTTTGCCGGCATTACAATCCTCGGCACAAAGAACGCTATGGGTCTTATCAAGGACCTTTGCGATCAGATTGACAGAACATATGTTGAAAATCCAGACGAGCTCGTTGCTCTCGTTTCCGACCTTCTTGACGGTCTGCTTGACATTCAGGTAAGCGATATCCCCTGCACAAAATTCCTTGACAGCTACGGTTTCGGTGACGCTTCAAAGGGCGGCACCTTCGGCGATATGATTTCAAGTGTACTTGTCTATATGTATATGCCCGGTGCTGATATTACGGACGATGCCTTTGTTCAGGACGTTATGGCCACACTTGAAACAGGCGAAGTTTCCACAAAGGTATTTGACGCACTCATTGATCATCTTGTAAATGGCTTACTGCTCGACGGTCTGCTCAGCGAACTTGAGCTCAACCTCTCCGCCGCTTTCCCGTTCGGTACAATCGGTCACCTTCTTATAGGCGCCATTGACACCATACTCACAGTTGTTCTCTGGGGTGACAAATCCTTTACCAATATTGTCGAAACCGTTTTCAGCCTTCTTGGCGGACTTGGTATTCTCGAATATTCAAGCCTCAACGGCCTGCTTGACCACTATATCAACGAATACCTCACAACAAGCCAGTTTGAAACAATCGACGGTGAACTCAAAACCTTTGTCAACGATTTCTGCATCGACGATAATTCAGAAGATAATAACATTCTGCTCACCGCAAACGTCAACGGCGGCTACGAAGTCGAAGCAACAGCAGATAATCTCAGACTCCCCTCTCATGTTTCCGTTACCTTCGGCGACGATTCTGCAACCGCATGCAACATCAGCTGGTATACCAAGAAAAGCGTAACCGGTTCAGATATCCGTATTTCACTTGATGCAGCCGCACTCGGAAACGAATTGCCCGAGGGTGTTACTGTAACTGCGACCAACGAAACCGTACAGAGAATGAACTACGGTATAGATATCGGTATTGCAGGTATTCTCGAATACAATTTTGACATCAACCGTCATACTGTTAAAATCGAAGGCTTGCAGCCCGGCACTACATACTACTACAGTATAGGTGACGCTTCAAAGGGCTACTGGAGCAAAGTCAGCACAATCACAACAGCTGACAATTCGGATTCTTTCACATTCTTCCATATGAGTGACCCACAGTCCGGCATGGAACGTCAATATAAAGTATGGGCAAACGTAGTTGATACAGCATTCAACATGTATCCCGACGCATCGTTTATTGTCACCACGGGTGACCAGGTTGACCACGGTGACAACTTCAACCAGTGGAAGTGGTTATTTAATACTGCAGCCGATGACCTTATGAATACCGTACTTATGCCCACAGCCGGCAACCACGAAGAACACGGCACATTTGCTCTTGAAGAAAACTTTGTTCTCCCCTCACATCCCGAACAGGATGAGGAAACCGGTACATACTATTCCTTCACCTACAACAACGCACTCTTTATGATTCTCAATGCAAACAACCTCAACGAAGATGAGGGCTTCAGCGACGAGCAGATTGCATGGATCAAGGCAACAGCCGCTGCAAGCGATGCAGAGTGGAAATTTGTTGCTACTCATAAGGCTCTGTATTCCAACGGCTCACACTATGATGACGATGATGTTGTCGAAATGAGAAAGCAGCTCGCTTCTCTCATGCCCGAACTCGGTGTTGATATCGTTCTCCAGGGTCACGACCACGTATACCTGAGAACAGATGCAATGAACAACAACGAGGTTGTTGAGGTTTACGAAATGAGCGTAGACAACAGCGGCAAGACCTACACCGCAAAGGTCAACCCCAACGGTACAGTTTATGTTATTGATGCATGCTCCGGCGTCAAGTACTACCAGACAAAAGATGCAGCAGACACAGACGAGCTCTTCCCCAGAGCAGAAGTTATTGTTGATGCTGTATACCCTGTATTTGCAGCAATCAGAATTGAAGGCAGCTCACTCTACTTCGATTCTTACGCTGTAACAGCCGACGGCACAGAAAACATCGACTCCTTTGCAATCGTCAAGGATGCATCCATCGACACACCCAAGTACAATTCCGGCAAATGCCCGCTTAACAAGCTCTTCGCAGCAGCATAAATCAGAACAGGCAAGGTAACCGGTCGGTTGCCTTGCCTGTTCAAATGCAGCACAAAAAGAACATATTTATAATTGCACAAAAAATTTATGATTAAAAGACAAAATAGCGTTAAAAATACTGTTGATTTTTAAATATATAAGGCTTATAATAAACTATAATTTTATTGTAATCTTTCTCAAGGAGGAAACAAATATATGGATTCAAACAAAAGACCCGAATCAATGGCTCGCATCACCACCCCCGAGCTTGCCAACGCATTCATTGACGAGCAGGTTGCTCTCGTGCGTGAGCAGGTCGGTGATAAGAAAGTTCTTCTCGCACTCTCCGGCGGTGTAGACAGCTCCGTTGTTGCAGCGCTCCTTATCAAAGCTATCGGTAAGCAGCTTGTCTGTGTACACGTCAACCACGGTCTTATGCGTAAGGGCGAAAGCGAAAACGTAATCGAAGTTTTCAAAAACGGACTTGATGCAAACCTTATTTATGTTGATGCAACTGACCGTTTCCTCGACAAACTTGTTGATGTTTCCGATCCCGAAACAAAAAGAAAAATTATCGGTAACGAATTCGTCTACCTCTTTGCAGAGGAAGCACGCAAACTCGCAGACGATGTTGATTTCCTTGCACAGGGTACTATTTATCCCGACATTATCGAAAGCAAGGGCGTTAAGGCTCACCACAATGTAGGCGGTCTCCCCGAAGACCTTAATTTCGGCCTTGTCGAGCCCATCAAACTCCTTTACAAGGATGAGGTTCGTGTAGTAGGCAGAGCACTCGGTCTTCCCGCTGAAATGGTTGACCGTCAGCCCTTCCCCGGCCCCGGTCTCGGCGTACGTTGCCTTGGTGCAATCACACGTGACAGACTTCATGCACTCCGTGAAGCTGACGCAATCCTCCGTGAGGAATTCGACAAGAGCGGCCTTGCAGCTCACGTATGGCAGTATTTCATCGCTGTTCCCGATATGAAGAGTGTCGGCGTTAAGGACGGCAAGCGTTACGAAGGCTGGCCGGCAATCATCCGTGCAGTCAATACAACAGATGCGATGACCGCAACAATCGAAGAAATCCCCTACTCAGTCCTTAACACTATCACAGCAAGAATCACCGCAGAGGTAGACGGCATCAACCGTGTCCTCTATGACCTCACCCCGAAGCCCACAGGCACAATCGAGTGGGAATAATCGCCGAGCGCTGCCTGTGGCAGATTAAGCGAAGTTGATTATTTGCCGAAAATACGAGCAATGCGAAGCGCTCCAAGCGAGCAGTGCGACAATATTTCCGGTGGGTTATAACGAAGCCCGTGACAACGTTGTGACAACATTTTTCAGATTTTATTAAAACCGATAAGAGCCAACTGATTTTCTCAAGTCAGTCGGCTCTTTTTTATTTCAGCCTGCAATATTATTTGATGCACCGACAGCACCACTTAATGCAACACTTTATGTCAGCTCATTTTGCCTGCTGTTTTCAGCCTGAAATTCAGGTAATTTGTTTATTTCACTTGATTTAAGTATAAAAAACAATTACAATATCAACGGTTGGTGATATATTATGAACACTTATTTTAATGAGATAACTTCAAAGCCCGTTAATACCGTTGACGGCAAAATACTTTATAAAATACCGGCAGGTGCATTGTGCGGCAACGGTGACCTTGGGGTTGTTTTCGACAATGACGAAAAGGGACTGCTTATTCATATTTCAAAATGTGATTTCTGGAAATTTACTCCCGGTGCGCATACCGACGGCGGAATAAAAGCTGTAGGCAATCTGCGAATCGGAAATGTTGATTTGTCGGAATATAATATAAAACAGTATTTTGACAAAGGGCTTCTTGAATGCAATTTCCGCAACACAGAAATGGAGTTGTTTGTTGCTCCCGAAAATATTATTTATATTCAAATCAAAGCACCGGATTCAGAAGAATTTCCGCATGTTGACATTGAAATTCCGGATACCTGTAATTCACTCAATTCCGAATTTACGGATAACGGTGTCAGATGTTATCTCCGCAAATTTTGCGGCGAAGAAGTCGAGCGTGAATCGGCAGTAATTCTTTGCTGCCGTGAGCTTGATTCCCGCAGCGCTGACGGCTTTAAATGTGTCAGCTATTGCATTTCTGCAGTTACCGGCTTTGATGACAGTCAGTATGCAGCTAAAGGCGTTGAACTCGCAATACAAAGCGATTACGAACGTGACAAAGCGAGAACCCAGAAAAAATGGGAAGAATTCTTTTCAGCTTCCAGAGTAATTCTGGAAGATAAAGAAATTGAAAAGTTTTATAATTCCAGCCTTTATCATCTTGCAGGATGTATGGGAAACAAAAAATTTCCGCCCGGCTTATTCGGCAACTTCGTAACAGACGATTTCTTCCCCTGGGCGGGAGATTATCATATGAATTATAACTTTGAAGCTCCCTACTACTGCGTATTTTCAGCTAACCATCCCGAACTGTTTGACGGTTATATGACTCCCCTTAACGAGATGTCTGAAAACGCGAAGAAATTTGCAAAGCTCTTCGGCTGCAACGGTTACGCACTTCCGGTAAGCTTCGGCCCGAAAGCACTTGATTTTTACAGTCAGAAGGACTGCAAGGAGCACGGCATACTTTTCCTTGGTCAGAAGAGCCATGCCGCTTATGCCTGCGTAATTCCCATAATGCATTGGTTTTCAACGTATGACAAGAATTTCGCACTTGAAAACTACTATAATTTTGTGTTGAACACAGCCGCTTTCTGGGAGGACTACCTTGTTAAGAAAAAAGGCAGATATGTAATAAAAAATGATGCGGCACACGAAATCCCTTATTACCGCGGCGAAAAGTTCAATTATTTCACACATAAAAATCAGATTGAAGCAGTAAACGCCATAAATTCTCTCGGCCTTGTAAAATTACTGTTCAGCGGTGTTTATGATATGGCAAAGGAACTCAACCTCAATGCCGAAAAATATCCGGTATGGCAGGATATAATTGAGAATTTAAGCGATTTCCCGACATTTATAAAACACGGAAAAAGATGCTTCCGCTACACCAAAAAGGGCATGCGTTGGAGAAATGAGAACACCGTAGGTCTTCAGCATATTTACCCCGCATCACAGGTAGGTTTTTCATCGGGTGAAAAGCTGCTTAAAATTGCAAAAAACACATATTTCATCAATGACAGACGGCTTGATGATAACGGTTCAAATTCATACCTTCCCGCAGGTGCAAGAATCGGCGTTGATCCCGAATTCCTGATTGAAGGAATCCGTCAGAACATAAAAGAATTCGGACTTCCCAACAGGCTTTTCCGTCATCACGGCGGCGGAATTGAACACCTTACAACGGTTCCCGCAACCGTTAACGAAATGCTTATGCAAAGCTATGAGGGAGTTATCAGACTGTTCCCCTGCTGGGACAAAAAAATGTCCGCCTCTTTTGAAAACCTGAGGGCAGACGGTGCATTTCTGGTTTCCGCTGAAAACAAAAACGGAAAAGTTACTTCACTGAAAATTAAAAGCCTTAAAGGCAGAACGTGTAATGTGGAATGTTCTGATATAAAGTGCATCGTAAGAGAATCGGACAAAATGCAGATCCCATACAAAAGCAACGGCAATACTGTTTCTTTTGAAACACAGGCAGATACAGTGTATATTCTTATATAAAGAGGAATGTGCGTTATGAACAGCACCGAAAGAGTACGCAACACAATTATCGGCAAGGAAACCGACCGTCAGCCGATATACGGATGGGTTAAAGAAAATCTCGGCGATGAGATTTCAATGAAGTTCGGGAGCGTTGAAGCCTTTGAGGACAGATTTGAGTTTGATGCCGCACATATTTTCGGCGGTCCGTGGTCGTTCGATGCCGACTCATTTGATATAATCAGAAGCCGCCATGATGAGCTTACGCCCGATATACTTCTTGATTACAACCTTTTCACCGCGCCCGATAATGATGCAGATTTTGAAAACGTTAAAAGAGAAATTGCTCATCACAAGCAAAGAGAACGCTTTTGCTATATGCAGACACCGGGACTTTTTGAGCATTTCAACACAGTTTTCGGCATTGAAAACCACCTTTTATATACCGCACTTTATCCGGAAGAGCTCTGTGAGCTTTACAGGCGGCAGGCTGAATGGACAATAAGATTTGCTGACAAGTGCATTTCACTCGGAGCCGATATGATACATGTTTCGGATGACTGGGGTTCACAGAAGGATATGCTTTTCAGCCCCGACACATGGAAAGAGATAATATATCCTAACATGAAAACAATAGTTGATCATATTCATTCCAAGGGAGCTTTTGCGAGCCTTCATTCCGACGGCTGCATCAGAAAAGTGCTTGACGGAATACGTGATATCGGGTTCGATGTTGTTCATCCGTGGCAGGAAAATGCAGATATGCCTCTGGATTTATATCTTGAAAATTACAGCAACGATTTTGCAGTCATGGGCGGCATATGCGTTCAGTCCGCTATAGGAATTCTGAAAAGAGAAGAACTCGAAAAAGAAATCAGGCGGATTTTTTCGCTTCTCAAAAATAAAAGATGGATATGCTGCACCTCTCATTTTGTTCAGAATCATTGCTCCGTTGAGGATCTTACCTTTGCATATGAGCTGATATACCGGCTTGCAAGAGAATAAAAAAGTCAACCGCTTCAATCGGTCAATTCCGAAAGAAGCGGTTTTTATATCTCAAATATCAAATTTTCAATAAACAAATCCCAAAAAGCCGGAAGGTTCAGTTTTACCTTTACAGTATAAAAGCTAACTGATTTTCAAAGTCAGTTAGCTCTTATGTTTATAAATCTGATTTGTTTTTATCTGACCATGTTACAATTATCTTCAACTTTTCCGACACACTTTGTTTTAACTTCATACGGTGCATCGAAAACATTGCAGGTAATTTCCGCTTCTTTCAGGTATTCGAGCCATATCAGGTGTTTGTCCCTTCTCGGGCTTTCAAAGCTGTTGCCCATGAGAACAAGCCTGCCGTGGACAAACTCGGCTGAATTTTCATTCATGACCTTGGGCGTATAGCGGATAACAGGCGCACCCTCACAGGTAATACCGTAATCGCAGCCGATGATGCGGTTGTTTCTGAAAATAATCTGCCTTGTATAGCCCGATTCAAACCAGAAGTTGCAATCATCCTCAATCAGCAGTGCTGGACCCCAGAGGTTACGGAAACGGTTATTTTCGATTATAACCTCGCCCCTTGTGGTACAGAGTATTCCTCTGCCTGCCGTGGGACCAAAATCGCAGTTTCTTACGTAGAGATTCGGCGTCCACGTGATATTTTCCACAACATCCTTATCTGTTTCAATATCGGGTAAATCACGGTCAAGATAAAGCTTAATATCCGTATCGTTGAGCTTTATGTAATCGAGAACTCCGGTGTTTGCATAGGGAATGAGCGTATCCCACTTGATAAATTCTAACTCATCGCCTTTTTCAAAAGCCTGAAATCCCCATGATTCAGCGTGCATAAAGCGGACAACTATGCTCTTTTCCGTCTCATTCTTTTCAACGATGCGCAAATGCGTACCGTGGACGTTGATATAGTCATCATGTGCGCCACGTGCTGCACAATTTTCAACTGCCAGGTCGCCTCTGCAGCCGGAAAACTGAAAAAAATCCGCCGTGCTTGCTACCGTTCTGCCATCACCCGGAGTCAGGTCACAGTTTATAAACGTTACATTTTCGCAGAACTGAGAAACCATACCGAGGCCGTGCATAAACTTAATACGCATATTTTCAAAGCAGAGATTTTTACACCGCTGAAACAGGCTGCCCGTCTGGTCACGCACGATATTACGGGTTTGTATGACGCTGCCCGCAGGCAAAACGGCATCCTTGTTTTCAAGAGTTAAACGAAGTGTGCCTTCATCAATTATTTCGATTTTTTCACACTTGAGTTTATCCCTGCCGAAGTCAAGGCAAATCTCCTTTTCAGGGCCAAAATACTTGACGTGTCTGCGGTTGCCGACATAGCTGTCCTCCCAATAAAGCTCACCGTTCAAGCCCGTTTCGCCCTGCCATATAAGCTCGTTATTTTCAACACGGTAAAGGTATTCGGGGTTGATACGGATTGTGCAGACACCGTTTTCATTTGAAAGGACGGTGAATTCTGCCATGGTCGGGCAGGCATAATCTATTGTTAAATTTTTAACGGTAACATTTTCGCACCTGTCAAAAAGCAGCGGTGTCATTTTACCGTGCACAAGCAGCGTTGCGCCGTTACCGTCAAGCACAACATTGTGCTTATCTTTAATATAAACGGCTGACCTGCGAAGTCCGTCGGGATTTTCGTGCTTTTTAGCGGTATTGGAACAGTAATACCCCGTCAGCTCAAAAGAATCGTCCTGCCGGACATGGTAGGTTTTATTTTTTTCAAGCTTAACGGTATCACCACTGTTAATACTTAAAATAAGTTTGCTTAATTCGTTCATAATATTTCACTCAAAATTCGGGCTTGAAGCTCGGCATAAGCTCAAGCTTAAACAAATTCGCCTTGTGTTTTCTGTCGATAAGCTCTTTTTTAGCCTGGTCTTCAATATATCCCGTGCGGATATAAACATCAAGCTCAGCATAGGTAAAACCGAGGTTTTCCTCGTCCGTTTTGCCGCAAAGGCCGTCAATCGGAACCTTGTCAACAAGCTCTTCGGGCAAGCCGAGAACATAACCGATCTGCTTTACTTCAGTAACAGTAAGGTGTGACATAGGTGAAAAATCGCCTGCCGCATCGCCGTAGCGTGTAGAATAACCGACCCAGTCTTCGGAAAGATTGCAGGTATTTGCAACACGGCCGTTAAGCGACTGGCTGACTGCATAGAGCGTTGACATACGGATTCTTGGCGGAAGGTTAATTCTGCTCATATCGCTAATTTCCAAATCCTCGGGAAAACTTGAAAAAATCGCATCAACCGTTGATTTGATGTTTACAACATAGTGCTTTATTCCAAGGTGATTTACCAGCAGGTATGCCATATCAATATCGTGCTGCTCACCCTGTGGCATAAGCACACCGATTACCCTGTCCTTGCCGAGAGCTTCAACGCAAAGTGCGGCTACAACAGAGCTGTCCTTACCGCCGGAAATACCGACAACTGCGTTACAGCCCGGACCGTTTTTCTCAAAGAATTCTCTTATCCATTCAACACATTCGTTTTTTACCTTTAATGCATCAAACATTTAAAACACCACCGTTTTAATAATACTGTTTCTATTATAACACGCTGATAAAAAAAGACAACAAAAAAATCAGAACGGAATTTCCGTTCTGATTTTTTGCTGATTGCATTTTATTTTGTCATATTAAATACAAGCTCGCCGCCGTTCATGAGCTGCTCGTGTGTGACATACAAGCCGTCAATTTTTTCTCCGTTTAATGTAACAGAGCTGACGTAGACATTTTTATCACTCTGATTTTCTGCGGTAACTTTAAGTATATTTCCGTTTGAAAGTGTAATTTCAGCGCTGTCAAGATTCGGTGAGCCTATCCAGTACTTATCAGTACCTGCAAGCGGATAGAAGCCCATTGACGAGAAGATGTACCATGCGCTGATTGTGCCGCCGTCATCATTGCCGTCAAGTCCGTTTATATCGGTACTGAAACGGTTTTTAAGTGTCCAGCGTACCCACTTCTGCGTGAGGTCTGATCTGCCTGCGTTACCGAAAAGATAAGGCGTATGAATATCGTGCTGATTGCCGATCCAGAAGCCTGCACCGGGGTCGATTGCCGCACGGCTAAGGGAAGCATCCTCCATAAAGTCTTCAAGCTCGCTGACAAAGTACTCCTCCGAACCGAAAAGCTCAATCATGCCGTCAATATCGTGAAGAGCATTCCAGCGCCACTGACGTGCACTGCCCTCTGCATAGCAGTCGGCAAACTTCTTTATCATAACCATATCGTAGAATGAGGTCATGCCAGGGGCAAAGTTCCATACAAAACTGCCGTCGGAATTTCTTGCCTGGAAATACTTGTTTTTAGGATTGAACACATTTTTGTAGTACATGGATTTTTCAGCATACCTTTGAACATCCTCTGTTTTGCCGAGCTCAGCAGCAAGGGTTGCAATTGCCGCATCCTCCCACGAATATTCTATTGTGCGGCTGACTGATTCGTCGCCCGGTGCAAGGTCCTGCGGAACATAACCGTATTCATTGTACATATCAACATAGTTTCTGCCCGCCTTGCTGACAGCGTTTTCCGAAGTGTATTTCATGCTTTCGTATAATGTGTTTACATCAAAATCCCTTATACCCTTAAGATAGCTTTCGGTTATCATTATATTTGCGCTGTCGCCGAACATTGAGCTTGCATAGCCTGCGCCCATGGGCCATCTGGGAATAGCGCCGATGCCGTCCTTGGTCATTTCAACAAGGCTCTTCAGACAGTCGGTCTGTATATCCTGTGCTATGAGCGTATAGAGCGGATGAGTTGTACGCACAGTATCCCACAGCGACATATCAGAGCGGTAGGTATATCCATCGGCAACGTGTGTCTGCTTGTCAAAACCGAGGTATTCGCCGTTGACGTCTGTAAAGTTTGTGGGCATTATCATTGTATGATAAAGAGCAGTATAGAAAATCTTTTTGATTTCTTCATCATCTGTACCGATTTTAATTACGGACAGCCTTTCTTCCCAATCTTCCACAGCCTTTTCACGAACGGCATCAAAATCAAGTCCGTCTGTTTCGGTTTCAAGGTTGAGCTTTGCGTTTTCGGTGCTTACAAAGCTGATACCAACCTTCATTTCAACACTTTCTCCGTTGAGCGAGCCAAAATTCAGGTCAATACCGCAACCGTTTTCATCGCTGATTATTTCGCAGGAAACCACGGGTTTATCCGTTACAGCGGCAAAATACACGGGAAGTCCGTCATATCTGCTGGCAAATGCACCGCTGAGCAGGCAGCCGCCTGTGATAAGCCCTGTTTCTTCGTCATACTCTGCGTGTCCGTTTGTAGAAACCCTGTTGGCAGACGCACTTGTAACGTCGATATAAAGCCTTGCATCATCGCTGTCTTTAAAGGTATAGCGGTGTATACCCGTGTGTACGGTTGAGGTCATCTCAGCAAGACAGCTGACAGAAGGCAGATAAACCGCATAATAGCCGGCTGATGCCGTTTCATTTTTATGAGAATACGGCAATATGGCAGGCTCATTATCGCCGACAGCGGGAATAACACGGAACATTCCGTAATCCTCCGCACCGGTACCCGAAAGGCGGGAATGGCTGAAGCCCTTAATATGACCATGCTCGTAATAATAGCCCGATGTGTTGGTTTTAAAGATATAGGCGCCGCCTACAAAGCTTGTATCGGGGCCGAGTCTGACCGTGCTGAACGGTACGGTTGCAGCGGGGCTTAACATAGCACTTGTCCACGGAATACCGCCTGTACCGATAAACGGGTCAACGTACTGAGTATACTGTCCCGTAACGGTTTCGGGCATTTCAACACTCTTGAGCTGTACACCGCTGAAGGTTGCGGTAAAAAGTGTTTCGACAGATACAAAAATTGCTACAAAAATTCTTATCAGCTTTAACATAAGAAAGCCTCCCGGTATTTATTTATACTATCTCTTTACAGGTTGGAAAGGTCTGGTATAGTTCATAAGGAAAACAATAATGTATGCTACCCACATCGGTATGCTTTCGATTCCGCCGCTCTTGCCAAAAAGGATGAGGAGAACTATCATCAGTATAAGCGTACCGGCAAGAGTTACGAGCATAACGATATGCTTAACGCTTTTCTGCTTTGATTTGTGAATCAGGAACGCAATTATTGCTGCGGCAAAAAACGCAGCAAAAAGAAGAGCGGTTGACCAATGCGCTGCCATCTGTATGGGCTTGCCGTCCTCAGGTTCGACAGAGGGAATATTGACACAGGCAACAATACAGATAAATCCGAGGTATGTACACACATTGCCGAATTTTGCAAGCTTTTCGTTTTTAAACGAATTCAGCTTGTAAAGATATTGCAGGTTAAGGTAAAGCGATACTCCCGAAAAAACTGCCCACCAAACAAAAAGACGGGGATGCGTTTTGCCGATAACGCTTGCGGTTTTCACAAGGTCGGGATTATCAATAAAACCGTAAACTGTGAAAAAGATAAAACCGGCTATCAACCACAGCATACAGAAATTCCTGTTATCGGTCAGGGCATCAACAAAATTGAGAAACGCCTGTTTTACCGTGAGCTTTTCTTTGGGTGCTGATTTGTTCAGTTTCGTTTTAGCGGACATGGAATCACTCCTCATTTAATTCTTAATTTAATATTACTATATCGCTTTTATGTTTTCAAGTCTGTTTTTCCAAAACTTGACTTTATCTACAGATATGTTATATTAGAATCAACAATACAGGAGGAAAAAACATGAAAAAAGCTGTTTCAATTTTACTGAGTATTACCTTACTTATCACTTCACTTTGCTTTGCTGCTTTTGCACAGGAGAGCAAACCGTTTTACGTTGTGCTGGGCGATTCAATCGCATACGGCTCGGGACTCATGAACCCGAAGGATGCCTGCTACGGTAAAATCGTTTCCGACACAAACGGCTATGACTACGCTAACCACGCCATACCCGGCCACACAACCACCAACCTTTTAAACCGCCTTGAGGAAGATGCTGTTATTGCAGACATTGAAAAGGCAGACATTATCAGCATTTCTATCGGCGGCAACGACTTTCTGATGAGCAACCTTTTCGGGCTGATGTTTGACGCTATTGTCAAGTCGGACTACACACAGTTTGACGCTATAGGTGAAAGCTTTTATGCAAACTTCTGCCGCATTGTTGACCGCATAAACGCACTCAACGCAGATGCAGTCATACTCATGCAGACGCTTTACAATCCTCAGTCCGGCTATCTGCGTGCAGCGTACCAGGCAGGTGCAGACAGAATCAATGCAGCAATCGCACGCTACAATGAGGCATACCCCGGTGAGATTGTTATTGTTGACGTCGGAACAGCGCTCAGCGACACAATGGATAACTTCGCAAGTGACGATATTCACCCGAGCACACTCGGCAACGAGAAGATTGCAGTTGCCATCCTTGAAAAGCTTGATGAAATTGAACTTGGCGAAAACACACAGCCGGTTATCAACACAAAGGGCACGGACATACAGATACCCGAAGCCTTTACAAAAATGTTTGATATAATGGGTACTGTTTTCCATGTACTCGGTGTTGTATACGGTTTCTTTGCAGAAATATTCGGTTCAATTTTCGCATAACATCAAACACCATAAAAGCTGTCACTTCAATATGAAGTGACAGCTTTTTTATCAGTAAGTAATTGTATAATCTTTTTCAAATGTAAAACCGATTGAGCCGCTGTGTGTACCGAAAAGCTGGACCCTCAGCAGAAGCACAAGCGGGGTTTTATAGTTTGCGTGAGTAACTTTGCCGGTTTCCTTATCAATAGCTACACGCACTTCACAGCTATAGTATTCGGTTGAAAATTCCTCAACAAACGGTGCACCGTCTGCAACCTCAGCCGATTCGATAACATCGCAAACCGAGCCGACGCCCACACCCGCAGTGGGATTTTTATGGTCCTTGAGCATTAAATAAATCTCATATTCCTTGCCGTTGTCGGTACACGTTGCTTTGGCAACACTTTCGGCTTTGAGCTTACTTACATAATCCTGATCCGGAACAAGAAACTCTGTTCTGATTTCTTCCCGTGTGTCATACACCGTCGGCTCAGTATCGTCACCCATAAGAGTAGTGAGCATATTTTCGGCAAAGGATTCAATAGCATCGGGTATATCGGTTTTATCTTTGTTTACCGTGCGCTTTTCCCAGTTCTTGGTAACCGTTTTAGCTTCAGACTTGATTCTGTTTGCACTTTTGTTGAAAAGCTCAACTATTTCTTCAACCGTCTGCGGTACGGCTGAAACGCTTGTTTCTTCAGCCGTTGAAGATTCTTTTTCAGGCGCTGATGTTTCCTCGGTGTATGTTGTGCTTTCAGAAACATTTTCTTCTTTATTTTCAACAGTAACGGTTATTTCATCAGATGAATTAACTGTTGTTTCGGCATTGACCGCACTTGTCGGCTCAGCCGTTGTGGGTTCGGGTTCGTTTTCCGAGCCACAGCCTGTTATCAAAAGCACAACTGCCGCAAGTATAAGAGAAACTGTTGCAAGGATTTTTTTATTAAACATTGTAAAGCTCTCCTTTATCAAGCACTTTTTTAAATCATACCATATTGTTTTGAAAATCTCAATTTACAGCTTTACTTTTCCGTAAAGGCATTTTGTGCTTTCCTTTTCGATTACAAGTCCACAGTAGTTGCACATGATACACTTTGCCTGCGGCTGACCGTTTTTAAGCTTTAATGCAAGGTCAGGCTCACAGATAAACGGTCTGCACATCGAAACATAATCTACCTTGCCGTCTGCAACAAATTTTTCCATATCGGATAATATATGTATACCGCCGACTGCAATTACGGGTATAGAAACGCTGTTTTTAATTATGCCCGCATTTTCAATATTGAAATTCTCAAGCGGTGACGGCTGTCTGATAAGGGGATTAACAAGATTTGCTATCGGCAGAGAAATCTTTTTGAGTACAGACGGAAATGAAGCGCAAGGCTCTTTATATTTAAATACAGCGTCCATCGGCATGAGCTTGCTGCGCATAGTGTTCATGCCGTCCTGCACCGTGCCGCAGGAAACCTCAACACAGTCAAGCCCCGCTTTTTCAAGCCTTTTTACAATTTCAACCGATGTGTCTATTCTCATTCCGCCCTTGCGGTTATCCTCTGCGCTGAGCTTTATCCATACGGGAAGCCTGGTCTTTTCTTTAATTCCTTTTATGATAAGCTCAACCGCCTTACAGCGGTTTTCCAGGCTGCCACCCCATGCATCTTTTCTTCTGTTGCCGTAGGGTGAAAGAAAATCGTGCAGAATATAGCCGTGGCCGCCGTGCAGTTGCACAGCATCAAAGCCTGCCTTTTCCGCTCTTACCGCAGCATTCACAAAATCATCAATCAGCGAATATATTTCTCTTTCCGTCAGCTCTTTTGCCTTATCGGGATAAAAAGTGTGCAGCACGTTTGTCGGTGCAACCTTCTGCTCGCCGATAGCTTTTGACGAGGTTTGTCTGCCGCAATGAGCAAGCTGCAAAACGATAGGTGTACCGTGCTTATGCACGGCAGCTGTCAGCTCTGCATATTTTCCAATTACGCTGTCATCAAAAATTTTAAGCATGTTCGGATAGGGTGAAACGCCGTTTTTGCTCACGGCAGCGTAACCGCTGATAATACAGCCGACTTCGTTCTTTGCCATAAACTCATAGCGGTTTATCAGCTTATCGCTCGGTGCGCCGTTTGCATCGGCAAGTCCGTCGTGCGTTGCGCTGCGGATTATTCTGTTTTTAAGGGTAATACCGTTTAATTGAGTCTGTTCAAAAATCATATTAACACTTCCGTTATAAAGCAGAACCGGCTGCTGCCTCTGCCTTTTCAAATTTTAGTGTGCTTATTTTATTATATATCAGTTTTTGCTTTTGTAAAGTCTTGCAAAAGTAAAATTATTATCATATAATTAAGCTGTTTTATAAAATCCCAGAGGTTAAAATATGAAAAAACTTAATTCCAGATTTATGTTAATAATCTCTATGACCGTTTTCGGCACGATAGGTTTGTTCGTACGCAATATTCCGCTGCCGTCGGGTGAACTGGCACTTTACCGTGCGGTAATGGCAGCAGTACTTATCGGATTCTACCTGCTGATAACAAGGCAGCGTATTCCCTTTGCAAAAATCAAGAAAGAAATTCCTCTGCTGCTTTTTTCGGGCATAGCCATGGGAATAAACTGGATACTGCTTTTTGAAGCATACAAATACACTACCGTTTCAGTAGCGACACTCAGTTATTATTTTGCGCCGGTTATTGTTACGGCGGTTTGTCCGTTCCTTTTCCGTGAAAAGCTGACAGCAAAACAGCTTATCTGCTTTGTCATGTCCACGCTCGGCCTTGTACTTATTACAGGTCTTGGCGATTTAGGCGCAGGCAGCAGCAACCTGAAAGGAATTTTGTTCGGTCTGGGTGCAGCAGTATTCTATGCAACGGTAATTCTGCTCAACAAGTTCATTAAAAATGTTGACGGCATACACCGCACATTTTTGCAGTTTATTGCTGCGATAATTGTTCTTGTACCTTATGTCGGATTTACCGGCGGAGTTAACCTCGGCACACTTGAAAGCAAAGGCTGGGTATGCCTGCTGATTGTCGGACTGATACACACCGGTATAACATATTGTCTGTACTTCTCATCGCTCAAGGAGTTACCGGGACAGAAGGCAGCAATACTCAGCTATATAGACCCTCTTGTTGCCGTGCTCGTTTCGGTAACTATACTCGGCGAGAGCATGACGCTGTGGCAGGTAATCGGCGGAATACTTATCCTCGGATTTACGCTTTGGAATGAAGTAACGGTAAAAAAGAAAACATAACAAAAATGCTTGTACAGGCACTCAACCTGTACAAGCATTTTTTATTTTTAACAATTGATTTTAAAACTCAGAGCTTCAAAGTACTCTTTGTCAAACCAGCCTGTAGTATGCACACGCATTGCATTTGACGAAAGAATGGAAAGGCTTATTCTGCCTATTCCAAAGCGCTGGCAAACTGCGTTTGAGCGCAGCTGAACAGTCTGGATATCGCCGTATTTGAAATAGCCTGTCTTTTTAGCAAGCACACCGTGAGAACACGAAAAAATATTTTCATCCCTTGCAAGTGTTTTTGTTTTGTGGCTGATTACTCCGAGAGCAATGCCGATTACAACGGCAACCGCACTCAGCACCGGCTGCCAGAACCAAAGCGGCACAGCAACCAAAAGCGAAACAACAGCATAACCTGCTATGCAGGGCAACAAGCCCATTTTATGCGCTTTTACGGTTTCACCGGTACAATTGAAATCCGGCACACAGGAGGCAAGAATTTTTTCAAGCTCCTCACCTTTTACAAGCAGACTGATTTGCGGAGTTTCCTCCTTATCATTTCCGAAGCCTACCACCGCAACCTCAGCACTGTACAGCCCTGCCATACGGGCAAGCAGCGGACGGCGCACAACAAGCGCATTGATTTTGCTGCGTTCAAAGGAATATTTTTTCACCTTCAGAAGCCCCGATGAAATGTAGATGCTCTTTTCATCACATTCCACACGGAAATTGCATACAGAAAAAATCTTCATAATTATGCCGAATATCCATGCACCGACAACAATTACAAGCGTCGGGAATATTACGGATATATCGGTCATTTGCAGCTGTGCAGATATACCGAACACAAAAACCGCAAACGAAACCAGCAGCTGAATTATCGGCTGACTGAACACCACATGCCGCACTGCCTGCGAAGCAGTAAAAACACATACAAGCTCTCTTGGCTGTGCATCGGTCTGTATTTTTTCATCTGCCGCTTCACTTTTAGCTTTGAGCAACAGCTGCTCAAACTGCTTTGCCTTTTCAAGCGACAAAATGAAGGTGAAGTCTGTCTGGTCTGCGGTAACAGAGGAATTAATATCAATTTTAATTTTTGCCGTACCGACTATTCTTTCAAAAACATTGCGTTCAAGGTTCACCGTTGCAAGTGATGAAAACGGCAGACGTGATACCTTTTTCATCAGCGTTCTTCGTTCGCAGACAAGGTATTCACCCTCAATATAAAAATAAGTTTTATACCAACGCAGTATAAGCCACACCAACAGCACCACAGCAGCCGCTGCAAGAATCAGATACACAATGCTTTTCTGCGAAGCAGCTCCGTACCTTAGTGAACGCAGCACAGCCTTTATGCCGCCTGCACCGGTGAGCGTTTCCCGCATCACCGAAAACAGAAATGTAAGCATCAGGACTCCGACTGTGCCGAGCTTTTCCAGAATAACCGTTATATGGTTTCTTGTCGGCTTACTGAACATCGCTGCTGCCTCCGAGCTTTTCTTTTACCTTTGTGTTGAGATATTCCGCAATTTCGTTCGCCTTTTCTTCGTTCAGGAAACGCATAACGGCAGTTGAGCCCGCTGTCAGCACCTGAACCTTTGCTACGCCGAAAGCATTGTCAAGCGGGCCTTTGCTCACGCTTATCTGATGCACCCTGTCAATGGGAACAACGGTCCGTTTAATCCAGAACACGCCTTCTATAACTTCTATTCTGTCAGGAGTAATAAGATATCTGTAGCGTCTGAAGCGGATTGTCGGTACAACAATTACCCACAGTACAGCCAATACAAGTGCAACAACCAGAAGGACAAGAAAGGTTTCTGAACCGATACCGAAAGCATATCTCAGCGCAATAAAGCACAGCGCCGCAAAAGCATCTGCTTGCAGCAAGGCAGTCAGAAACATTACTTTTTTTGCATTTTTATCAAGGGAAGTATACTGCATCTTAGTTCTCCTCTGTTATCTCAACATCAAGGTTTTCCATTATACCGCTTGCTATAGCCGCAGCATATTCTTCAAACCTTTCGTCAAAAAGGTCATTGTCTTTCTGCGTTGTGATAAAACCCATTTCAATAAGGCAGCTTGGCATCTCGGTTGCAGCGTTAACAAGATAGTTTGACGAAACATCGCCCTGATAACCGCGTTTTACACCTCTTTTATCGCCAAAGCCTACCGCATCTATTTTATCAAGTATATCCTGCGCCATGCTTTCTTCATAAAGCGTTGCCGTATTTTCAATCCATATTTCCACACCGCTCACATCAGCAGCGGCACTGTTGCGGTGAATTGACACAAAATAGGATGCCCCTTTTTTGTTGGCAAATTCTGCTCTTGATTCAAGCTCAACCGCTTCATCCCCGGTGCGTGTGTATATGACCTTCACACCGTTTTCTTCAAGTATTTCGCCGACAGCCAGGGTCAGCCTTAAATTATCGTCCTTTTCGTATCTGCCGTTGTATTCTGCGCCGACATCGCTGCCGCCGTGGCCTGCATCGAGACAGATTTTAGGTTTGCCCGAAAACTCAAACACGCCAAGCTGCCAGCATACGGCCGCAGCAAGTGCAGCAGCAAATACTGCAGCAACAATGCGCAATGGCTTTTTATTTTTCATTTATTCTTTTCTCCTTTAACCCTGAAGCGCCTGCATAACCTTACTTGCTATCGGCACGGCAACGCCCGAGCCGCTGCCGCCGTTTTCAACCACAACAACTATAGCATACGGAAAGCTGCTCTTAGCCGAAAAGCCTATAAACCATGAATGCGGCTCATCGTCTGCAACCTCGGCAGTACCTGTTTTGCCGCCAAACTCCATATCGGGGAATTTACTGTCGCCGTAGTTATTTATTACGTTGTTTCGCATCATTGTCCTGAGCGTATCTGCAGTTGTCTGGCTCAGGAAAGTGTTTGATTTTATGCTGCCTGTAACGCTGCTTAAAGCATCGCTTACAAAGTACGGTGTGGCAGCTGCGCCGCCGTTTGCAATGCTGCCTGCAAGCATCATCATATGAAGCGGATTTGCGAGTGTGGTATACTGACCGATTGATGCCCAGCCAAGGTCAATTTCAACCGCATCGCTCAAATCAATACGGCTTGCCTGAGTTTTGACTCCGCTGACATCAAAGCGTTTGCCAAAGCCCATATCCTTTGCTGTCTGCTCAATTTTTTTTGTACCAAGCTCTATACCCAGCTGTGCAAAAACACAGTTACAGGATTCTGTGAGAGCCGTGTTGAAATCAAGCGTGCCGTGAGTTGAGTTACAGATAACCTCACCGCCCTGTGCTGTTTTGAGCGAGCCCTTACACTCAAAAGTACGGGTGAAAATATCGGAAATGTTTTCTATAGCGCAGGCTGCCGTAACCGTTTTAAAGGTTGAACCCGGTGTGTAAAGACCGATGAGCAGCCTGTTCATGTAAACAGCTTCGTATTTATCATTTGTTTCAATATCTGACGGTTTATTCTGCGGGTCATAGCTGCCGCTCGACACCATACAGATTATTTCGCCTGTTTTGTAGTTGTAAACTCCTACAGCACCCTTTCTGCCGTTCAGGGCCGAATAGGCAGTTTTACAAAGCTCAGCATCTATAGTCAGTTCAACATCGCTGCCCTCACCTGAATTTATAAGGTCGTAAATTCCGTTGACAAAGCTGTAGCCCGTGAGCTTATCACGGCAAAGTGTATGTGCACCGTGTGCGATATAGCCGTATGTATCGCCCACAGCGTGAAGGGTTGAAACACGAACAGCTTTATCTGAATTATATATACGCTTGCCGTTTACACTTTCTGCAAGGACTGCACCGTTTCTGTCAAGAATTTTGCCGGCGCTTGTAATCTGACCGTTTGAATAAAGGTGTCCGTTGTGGCTGTCTGTAGCCCAGGTACCGCCGTTTAAAAAGAAGCCTGTACCAAGCAAAACCAGACCTATCATAAACGCAATGATAAGCCCGAGCAATACATATGCTCTTTTTGTTACGGTATTCACTTAAACGATACACCTGCCTTTATAAACTGTAGCGATATAAATGAGGTTTGTTTCAGCTCGTCAGCCTGTTCCGTTCAAAATCACAGCATCTTTCATTTTTTAAAGTGATATTACTTTTACGCTTTCTAATCTCCGCCGTTGATGTATTTGTATTATTAGTAAAACTTTTCAATAGGTGGCATTTGGAGTCGGTCTTACCGACAAACTGTAATTTAATTATCATCCATCTGTTTTTCAAGTTTTGGATAGGTTTTGATATCGGCGCTTTTGATAAATGCAAACAGCGCCCATGAGCAAATCATACTTGTACCGCCGCGGCTGATAAACGGCAAGGTAACACCCGTAAGCGGCAGCAAATCGGTAATTCCGAAAACGTTGAGAGCAAGCTGCACAAGCAGCATTGCAGCAGCAGCAACCGCAGCAATTGAATAAACGGTTGAGCGTGCGTGACGTGCAAGGCGCAGCGCATAAACCGCAACAAAGGCAAAGCAAAGCACAACGCAAAATGCCACTATCATACCCCACTCTTCGCAGATAACACCAAAAATAAGGTCGGTAGTTGAAGCGTAAACATTTCTCAGTCTGCCCTCGCCTATACCCAGTCCGAAAAGTCCGCCGCTTGAGGAATAAATCAGCACTCTTGTCTGCTGGAAACCGCCTTCATTAACGTGCTCCCAGATGTGTCTGTAGGTTTCAAAGCGTGAGGCAACGTGCGGTCGGAAGAATATAATCAAAGCCGCACCAAGTACAGAAGCGACACCGAGCAAGCCGATTGTTTTAACATCGCCCGAACGTAAAAAAGCAATAACCATAAAGGTTGCAAAGAAGATAAGCGCCGTACCGAAATCACGCATTAAGAAAAGTGCACCGACACAGCCGAGCGAAAAAACAAGGTACTTTGTAAGGCTGCGTGTGGATTGCAGCTTTTCAAGGGATGCTGCGCCCACAAAGATGAACGCAATTTTTACAAGCTCAGACGGCTGAATGGAAAACGAGCCGATTTCAATCCAGTTGAGCGCACCGTTGATTGTTCTTGCAAGCACAAGGTTAAGTGCAAGCAAGCCAACCGCTGCAACCGCAACAACAGGACGCAGCACCGATATAACCTCAACATTGCGCATAACAGCAAGCAGTATTATAAAAGCAACCAAACCAATCATTATTGCAATAAACTGCTTCATCGCATATTCAGGGTAAACGCTCGCAACGGTTGTAAGCCCTATGCCTGAAAGCATGAATGCAATTATTTCAAGCTCGGTTGCACGCTGATTTGCAAGCCAGCGGGCAAATATAAAATACATCCATTCAACCATCATAAATCCACCGAAAACCATCAGCAGCTCAGGGTTTACCTCCTCACCCGAAAACAGCACGGGCATAGCGGAAACAATCTGAAACACCGTAACAAACATCAGCATTGATACCCAGTTGAATGGCTGCTTTGCCTTTTTAACCTTTTCAGCCATTTTAAGCGTTCACCTCCTTTGTTTTAAAGTAAAAAGTAATAATGGCTAAGTAACAAGAGAATTTCTATAGTTTTTTTACTTTGTAGTACTCATTGAACACAAATATAACTCCACCGAGTCCGATTATATCTCCGTCCTTAAGCCTGCGTCTGCCTGCGCCGAGTGCACGTGCGTTGACCTTTGTGCCCGTAGCGGAATCCATATCCTCGATAAACCACGCAGAGCCTACTTTGTAAATTTTGGCATGCACGGATGATATCGCACTGTAGCGCAGCCTGACATCGCAATCAGGCGAACGGCCTACAACGCAGCTGTCACAGCCAAGCACATACGCTTTCTGCGCAGCCTCATCAATAAGCGCAGGCATAAACGCTGCTGATTTTTCGGGTTTTGCCGCCCTTGCTGCCTTTGCAGCCTCCTTTGCCTTACGGCGGCGTTCCTTCTCCTGCTCACGCTCCATATCGTCAACATCGGCATCGACGAATTCAAACGCTGCTGTACCGAAAGCAACCGTATCGCCGTGAGTCAGATGCGTTACCTTTTCAATTTTTTCACCGTTCACAAACACACCTGTACGTGAACCTGTATCCGCAACCACCCAGCCTGTACGGCGTTTTGAAATAACAGCGTGAAAGCGTGAAACCGTAGCCACATCAAAAACCAGATCGCAGGTAGTGCTGCGGCCTATAGCATTTTCCCAGCGGGTAAGCGGATAGCGCTTTTTTGTGCTTTTTTGCATGAGATACGAGCCGACACGTTTACCGAAGCGACGTGTTACAAGCGACACAACACAGCTGCCGAGCACAAGCACGGCAAGACCTGCAATCAGATACCTGCTCATCAGAACGGAAAAGCTGAACACATCGTTCATATCCATAAACTGCGGCTCCTTTCAATAATAATCTATTATATATTCTAATATTAATAGGCTCAAGTGTCAACATCTTATAAAAAGAGAAAGGCTTGCATAGTAAAATCACCTGTGCAAGCCTTATATTAATTCAATTCAACACATATTTTTACAGTTTCTTCAAGCTTGCCAGGCAACAGCTTTATGCTATGCCAAGCTTGCGTGCCATTTCTGCTGTTTTGAGTTCAAGCAGCTTTGATACGCCCTTTTCCTGCATAGTTACGCCGTAGAGTACGTCTGCCTCTTCCATTGTGCCTCTGCGGTGTGTGATGAGGATAAACTGTGTATTCTTTGTCATGCGGCGTGCATACTGTGCGTAGCGTGCAACGTTGACTTCGTCAAGCGCAGCCTCAACCTCATCAAAGAAACAGAACGGAGCGGGAGAAACCTTGAGTATTGCAAAGAGAAGTGCAATAGCTGAAAGTCCCTTTTCACCACCTGAAAGCAGGTCAATATTCTGAACATTCTTTCCGGGGGGCTGAACCTTGATTTCAATGGGACACTCAAGAACATTGTGTTCATCCTCAAGGATAAGCTCTGCCTTACCGCCGTCAAACAGCTCGGAGAAGGTTTCGCCGAAGTAGCGGTTGATTTTTGCAAACTGCTCACGGAACTGAGCCGCCATTTTTGAGGTAAGCTCAGAAATGAGCTTTTCAAGCTCTGTTTTGGATTTTTCGATATCAGCTATCTGTGCGCTCATAAATTCGTAACGCGCGGAAACTTCCTTGTATTCGTCAATCGCTGCAACGTTCACGCTGCCCAGCGCACGGATTTTGTTCTTGAGTTCCTGCAAGCGGCGCTTAGCCTCAGCTGCATCACCCAGCTCAATATTGAGCTCAAGTGCCTCGCTGCGAGTGAGCTGATATTCGTCGTACAGCTTTGAAACTGTATCGTCAAGTTCTTTTTGCATAACGGATTTACGCTCTTCAAGTCTGGCGACTTCGCCGCTGAGTTTTTCACGGTCACCGGCTTTTGCACGTTCATCAACACGAAGCTGAGATGCCCTTGCATCCAGTACGTTTTTCTGCTCGATGAGTTTTGCAACATCCTCCTTGGATTCCTTGCCTTTATTACGCAAAGCTGCAGCCTGCTCCTCAAGCACTGTGATATTCTCTTTTATATCACAGTTTTTCTGAGCAATTTCGCTGATTTCTCTGTTGAGGTCTTCCATCCTGATGCCTTGGTTGGACATACGGTGGCGAAGGTTTGCAACAGCCTCCATCTTAGCCTGAATGTCCTTTTGTGCAGCAAGGATATCAAGCTTAGCTCTGTTTTCTGCCCTTTGAAGCTCGGTTTCATCCTCACTGAGCTTTGCCCTGCCAAGGTTGGATTTTTCAATTTCCTCACGGAGGGCTGCAGTATGATCTTCGAGCTGCTTTGCTCTGTCACGTGCTTCCTCAACTGTTTTTGCAAGCTGAGCCAGTCGTTCATCTGCCGTTGTTTTTTCTACGGCAAGCTCATCAATTGAGCGCATCGTATCGTCAAGTTTTTCTTCAACCAGCTTCAAATCGCTTTCGCAGCGGATTACATCTTCCTGAGCACGTGTGAAATCAGCCTGTGTACCTGCAAGGTCTGCACGGCAGGAAGAAAGCTCTGCAAGCAGCGTCTTGTTTGCAAGCTGCTTTTCCTCAAGATCATTATTTAATTTAACACATTCGGCATTAAGGCGTTCAATTTCGTTGGCACGGCTGAGAATACCTGAATTCTGTGTACGTGAGCCGCCCGTCATTGAGCCGCCGGGGTTGATAACCTGACCGTCGAGAGTAACTATTTTCAGCTTGTGGTTATATTTCTTGGCAATCATAATTGCGCAGTCCATATCTTCCACAACAACCGTTCTGCCAAGCAGAGAGCTGATAATTTCGTTGTATTTTTTATCGCAGCCGACAAGCTCACTTGCAACCGCAACATAGCCGAAGCAATCATCAAGACCCTTTTCCTCAAGGTTTCTGCCCTTGACAGCAGTAAGCGGAAGGAAGGTTGCACGGCCCGATTTATTATCCTTAAGGAAATTGATTGCACGCTTTGCATCGTTTTCCGTCTGGGTAACAATGTTCTGCAGTGCAGCACCGAGCGCTGTTTCGATAGCTACGGAATATTCTTCATTTACCGTAATAAGCTGAGAGAGAACACCGTCAATACCACGCAGAGTACCGCGCTTGACCTCACGCATAACTGCCTTGACAGAGCCTGAATAGCCCTCCATGTTCTTCTCTAAATCGTCAAGCATTCTTGCACGTGAACGTCTGCGGTCAATCTCTAAACCGAGCTCGTCAATCTCACGCTTTAAGTTTTCTGCCTTTTCTGTACGTGACTGAACCTTAAGCTCGTAGCCTCTGACAGCGTTACCTGTTGAAACAACAAGCTCCTTTGCCTCATTCAGCTTCTGTACGCACTGCGCTTTCTTTTCTTCAAGCTGAGCCTTGGCATCTTGTCGGGAAGCAACAATATCGTCTATAGCTTCAAGACGTGAAGTGATTTCCTCAATTGAAGAATTGGCTGTATAAATCTCAACACGGCAATCGCCTATTTTAACTGCATACTGCGAAATCTCATCGGAAAGAGCTGCTATTCTTTCAACGAAAACTCTTGATTCAGCACGGATACCTTCAATTTTTTCGGCAGCCTCAGCAAGCTGAGCACGCTTTTGCTTTTCGGCATTTTTAAGCAGCTCAACCGTTTTCATTGTTTCTGTTATTTCATCGTCAAGGTTCTGCTTTGATTCAACGGCAATTTCCATTTCACGTGTGATTCTGGCGATTGTTTCGTTGTTGTGCTCGATTGAGTTAAGCTCGACGGCAACCTGAGCATCAATCTGTGCTGCCTGCTCCTCAATGCTTGATGCACCCTGACGGATTTCGTCTATTTTAACTGTGATCTGACGGCTGTGTTCCATAGCCTCTTCCATTTCTTCAGCAATGGAATTCAGCTCGTTTTCAACAGCTTCATACTGTGCCATAGCTGTGTCGAGCTTATCGGCATGAGCCTTAAGCTGTTCACGCACCTTATCTATTGTATGGAGCCACAGACCGATTTCAAGCACCTTGCGTTCCTCTGCAAGAACAAGAAACTTCTGTGCCTTCTCACTCTGTATCTTAAGCGGACCTACTCTGTCCTCAAGCCCTGTGAGGATGTCACGCAGACGAATCATATGTTCCTCTGCCTGGTCAAGCTTGCGGTTAGCATCGTTACGGCGGTAGCGGTAAGCCGAAATACCTGCAGCCTCTTCAAGCATATCACGTCGCTGACTCGATTTTGAAGAAACCATATCGGCAACTCTGCCCTGGCTGACCATTGAATAGCCGTCACGGCCAAGACCCGTATCCATAAACATTTCGTTTACGTCCTTGAGTCTTACGACCTCACCGTTGAGCATATATTCACTTTCACCCGAACGGAAGTAACGGCGTGTGACCGACACCTCGTCCTTGTCGCACTTCAAAGCACGGTCGGTATTGTCAAGCCTGAGCGTAACCTCAGCAAAGCCCTTTGCCTTGCGCACGCCCGTACCGCTGAAAATAACGTCCTCCATTTTGGAGCCACGCAGATTTTTGGTTGACTGTTCGCCGAGAACCCAACGAACAGCATCGGAAATATTACTTTTACCCGAGCCGTTGGGACCGACAACAGAGGTTATGCCCTGCCCGAATTCGAGCACGGTTTTGTCGGGGAAGGACTTAAAGCCTTGCATTTCAAGCGATTTTAAAAACATTCTGTCATTCCTCTTATTGTGATTTCATGTGGATTTATACCGTCACATCCGCTGATTTTGCAGATATAGCCCTGCTCATTCAGGCGGATAATATTTTTCTTTTTCTGTCCTGTTGCTTTGGAAATATCTTTTTTTGCAACAAATATTTCATAACTGCCTTGAGGTTTGGTTTTGAGCAAAGCGAGCATCTTTTTATAAAAAATCTCGCCCTCACAAAGCTCCCTTAATGCCGGATGATACGCACCGGCAAGATAATCCTGCCCGACCGAATCCTGTGCGTGCAGACCCAGACGGATAACTTTTATCCCGTTATTCTCAAACTTCTCAAGCAGCACCGCACAAAGCTCAACAGTACTGTCGATGCCCGGCGGAGAATACTTTCCGTTTTCATACATTTCGCCAAGCATCGTATTTTTTAATACAACAGTCGGATAAATTCTGACTGTATCGGGCTTCATTGATATAAAATCATCTGCCGTTTTCATGTCCGTTTCAGGTGTAGAACCGTAAAGCCCCGTCATCATCTGAAGTCCCAGTTCCAAGCCGTATGCCTTGATTTTTCCGGCTGCTGCAAAAATATCCGCTGAGCTGTGTCCCCTTTTATTCAGGTTCAGCACTTCATCATCCGTACTCTGCGCACCGAGCTCAATTGCACGAACACCGTATTTTTTTAAAAGTGTCAGAACTTCATCATCAATAAAATCGGGTCTTGTGGAAACACGTATGCCGCCGTTCAAAAAGCCGCTTTTTATGTAGGGCTGAGCAGCTTCGAGCAGCAAAAGCATGTATTCTCTGTCTATTGCTGTAAAGCTGCCGCCGAAAAAAGCGAGCTGAACAAAAGCAGTTTCACAGCCTGACTGCATAGCGGTTTTGCAGGCTGAATCAACGTCAGCCGCAGTCGGCTGCTTTGTCTGACCCGAAATGGTGCGCTGATTGCAAAAGCTGCACTGCTGCGGACAGCCGCTGTGCGGCACAAAAACAGCTATATTTGCGTGCTTCATATCTCAACGCCCATTAATTTGAGTGCTTCACCTGCTGCAGCCTGCTCTGCAAGCTTTTTGCTGTGACCGCTGCCGACACCGATACAGTTGCTGTTGAGGTGAATTTCCACCTGAAAAACCTTATCGTGTGCAGGTCCGCTTTCACCTGTGAGAACATATTCAAGCCTTTCCTCCGGATTACGCTGGATGATTTCCTGAAGGATTGTTTTATAATCTTTAAAAGCCTGGGGATTTTTGTGTGCTGCCGCTTCTTTGACAAAGCGCAAAACAAATTCACGTGCCTTATCCATACCGCCGTCAAGGTAAATTGCGGCAATAACTGCCTCAAACGCATCTGACAGAATTGACGGACGCTCTCTGCCGCCGGTATTTATTTCACCCTTGCCGAGAAGTATGTACGAACCTAAATCAATTTCCTTTGCAAAACCGAAAAGCGATTTTTCGCAAACGGTAGCTGCACGCAGCTTTGTAAGCTCACCCTCGGGCACTTTTTTATTCTGGCTGAAAAAGAATTCCGCCGTTATCATGCCAAGCACTGAATCGCCCAGAAACTCAAGGCGCTCGTTAAATGCACCGCCGCATTCATTTGCATAGGAGGAATGCGTAAGCGCAGTCAGCAGTAAATTTTCATTATTAAATTTATAGTTGATCTTTTCCTGAAAGCTTCTGAGGTCTGTTTTCAAACGAATCACTCTCCGATGTTTTCCGTAATTACGGTGATTACGTTTTTATCTACGCAGTTGACTGCCTGACGGATTGCGTTTTTGAACGCTCTTGCATCCGACGAGCCGTGAGCCTTGATAACAGGCTTTGTAACGCCCAGCAATACTGCGCCGCCGTATTCCTTATAATCCATCTTGGCTTTAAACGCATCCATACCGCTCTTTACACCAAGGTACGAAAGCATAGAAATAATATTCTTTTTGAACACGGCTTTTATATTTCCTGTGAGTGTTTTTGCAACACCCTCGTACATTTTAAGAATTACGTTGCCCGTAAAGCCGTCTGCAACGATAACATCTGCTGCACCTGCGGCAATATCACGTACCTCTGCATTACCGATGAAGTTGAGCTTGCTCTCTTTAAGCAGAGCATAGGTATCAAGCTGAAGCTGTGTACCCTTTGTTTCCTCAACACCGATGTTTGCTATACCGACACTCGGATTATCGTAGCCCATAATGCGGTTCATATAAACGCTGCCCATTGTTGCAAACTGGACAAGATGCTCAGGCTTGCATTCGATATTGGCACCGCTGTCAAGCAGCATAAACGGACCCTTATCCGACGGCATAACGCTTGCAATAGCTGTACGCTTTACGCCCCTGATACGCTTGACTATAAATGTTGCACCGACTACGATTGCGCCCGTACTGCCTGCGGAAACAAAAGCATCACCCTTGCCGTCTGCAAGCGCTTTCATAGCAACAGCAAGAGAAGTATCGCTGTGCTCCTTGAGAACCGTTCTCGGGTCATATTCCATTTCAAAAACAGCATCAGCCTCAAGAATTTCCATATTTTTGAGTGAAATGCCGTTTTCCTTTGCGCAGCTGCGGATTTTATCGCCGTTACCGCAAAGCAGAATTTCAACACCAAGCTCTTCAACAGCCTTTGCCGAACCTTTGAGTATTTCAAGCGGTGCATTATCGCCGCCGAACGCATCAACAATAATTCTCATTTTTATTCCTTCTTTTTCCTGTATGTTATTCGGTTTCCAAATCTCCGAGACCCCTGTTTGCAAGGGCTGCATATCGCTCACGCTTGTCCCTTATTTTTTCGTCAAGCGGCGGCAATATGCCGAAATTTGCGCCCATAGGCTGAAAATCCTTTGACGGTGATGTGCTGATATATTCAGCCAAAGCACCCATCATGGTTGTGTTTTTAAGTATCAGCGGCTTTTCGCCTTTTATATATTTTGCAGCATTAAGTCCTGCAAGGATACCCGACGAAGCCGATTCCATATACCCTTCAACACCGGTAATCTGACCTGCAAAATAAAGCCCCTCACGGCTGCGGAAAGAATAATCCGCATTGAGCATTTTGGGTGAATCAATAAAGGTATTGCGGTGCATAACACCGTAGCGTACAAACTCGGCATTCTTCAGAGCGGGTATCATAGAGAAAACTCGCTTCTGCTCGCCGAATTTCAGGTTTGTCTGGAAACCTACAAGGTTGAGCAGCGTACCTTCTGCATTTTCACGGCGCAGCTGCAGCACAGCCCACGGACGGTGCCCCGTCCTCGGGTCACGTAAGCCAACGGGGCGCAGCGGACCGTAACGCATTGTATCTGCCCCACGGGAAGCCATAGCCTCAATAGGCATACAGCCCTCATAAACATCGTGCCGCTCATCAAATGCATGCACACCTGCCCTTTCGGCGGTAGTGATAGCTTCATAAAAAGCCTCATACTCTTCCTTATTCATCGGGCAGTTTATATAGTCGTCTTCACCGCCTCTGTCATAGCGTGACTGGGTGAAGATATGGTCTTTATCAAGGCTTTCTGCGGTAACAATAGGTGCAGCGGCATCGAAAAAGCTGAGCCTGCCGCCGCAGAGCCTGTCAATATCGGCTGCAAGGCTGTCCGACACAAGCGGACCTGCTGCGACAACGACAACACCCTCGGGTATCTTTTCAACCTCACCGTGCTTTACGGTAATCAGCGGCTCGTTATCTATAAGCTCAGTAACAAGCTCGGAAAACTTATCCCTGTCAACTGCAAGCGCACCGCCGGCAGCAACAGCACATTTTCCGGCAGCAATCATACAGACTGAGCCGAAGCGGCGCATTTCTTCCTTGAGCATGCCCGCAGCGCTGTCAAGGCGCATAGCCTTGAGCGAGTTTGAGCAGACGAGCTCGGCATAGCCGCTCATTTTATGTGCAGGAGAAAACTTAGCGGGCTTCATTTCCCAAAGCTCGGTTTCTATGCCTGCTTTTGCAAGCTGCCACGCAGCCTCGACACCGGCAAGACCGGCACCGATAACCGTAGCCTTATTCATCTTCTTTGCCTTTCTTTCTGCTTGCCTTCTTTTCAAAGCCGCAGCCCTCTGCAAGGCAGGCAACTACACCGCCACGCTGCTTGAACAGCGATTTGCCGCAATTGGGGCAGGCTTCGTTTGTGGGCTTATCCCATGTGGCAAAATCGCACTTGGGCCATGTATCGCAGCCAAAGAAGGTGTGACCCTTACGGCTGCGCTTTTCGATAATCTTACCGCCGCACTTGGGGCAGGTTGCATTTGTTTCCTGAACAAGCGGCTTTGCATTCTTACAGCCAGGATAATTGGGACAAGCAAGGAACTTGCCGTAACGTCCGGTTTTGATAACCATCATTGCGCCGCACTTATCGCAGGGAATATCGGTTTTATCCTCTTCAAGCTCAATCTTGACACCCTGCATATCTGCCTTGGCTTTTTCAAGTGTCTTTTCAAAATCGCCGTAGAAATCGTGAAGCATGGCAATATAATCTTCCTTGCCTTCTTCAACCTCGTCAAGGGTTGTTTCCATCTGTGCGGTGAATTTGACATTGACTATTTTCGGGAAACGCTCACCCAGCAGCTTTGTTGTGGCAAAGCCGAGCTCTGTGGGGACAAGCTGCTTTGAGGAACGCTTTACATATTCACGCTTGATAATTGTAGTAATGATTGTAGCATAGGTACTCGGACGGCCGACACCGTTTTCTTCAAGTGCCTTGATAAGTGAAGCTTCTGTGTATCTCGGCGGAGCCTGAGTAAAGTGCTGACCGGAAACAAGTTCTTTGAGCTTGAGGACTTCGCCGCTCTTGAGTTCGGGCAGCTTGCCGTCCTTTTCGTCATCATCTTCCGTTGCTTCTTCGTAAAGCGCCGTAAAGCCTTCAAATTTGACCTCATAGCCCGTTGCGGTGAATGTGCAGTAATTTTCTTCACCGGGTCTCTGAGCCTTGATTTCAGCCTTTACGGTGTTCTGTATGCAATCCGCCATAAGGCTTGCCATAAAGCGGAGCCAGATAAGGTTATAGAGCTTATACTGCTCTGTTGTAAGGCTGTCCTTTACCATTGCGGGAGTGAGTGCAGGATTTGTCGGGCGGACAGCTTCGTGACCGTCCTGAGCGTTTGCACGCTGCTTGAAAAATCTCGGCTTTTCAGGAAGGAACTTTTCGCCGTATGCAGCCTTGATATAATCGTTGCCCTGCTCTCTTGCCTGGTCGGAGATACGGAGTGAGTCAGTTCTCATGTAGGTTATAAGACCCATTGAGCCGTGACCCTTGACGTTGATACCCTCGTAAAGCTCCTGCGCAATCTTCATTGTGCGCTGTGACTGGAAGTTGAGGCGGCGTGAAGCCTCCTGCTGCATTGTTGAGGTTGTAAAGGGCGGTGCGGGACTCTTTTTACGTGTGCCCTTTTTGACTGTGCCGACAGTATAAACGGCACCGTCAAGCTTTTCGATATAGCCCTTGGTCTGCTCCTCTGTAACAAGCTTTACCTTGCCTGTTTCATCACCTGCAAAGGCAGCGGAAAATACTCTGCGTGCAGAAGAAGTGAACTTGGCATCGAGTGACCAGTATTCCTCAGGTACAAAGCTGTTGATTCCGTTTTCTTTATCGACAATAAGTCTTACGGCAACAGACTGAACTCTGCCTGCGGAAAGACCTCTGCGAATTTTCTGGCTGACAAAGGGGCTGAGCTTGTAGCCGACAAGCCTGTCAAGAATTCGTCTTGCCTGCTGTGCATTAACCATATCAAGGTCAACCTGACGGGGCGCAGACATACCTTTTTCTATACCTGTGCGTGTAATCTCGTTAAAAGTTACACGGTTTTTTTCTTTAAGATTAAGATTCAGCAGTGTTGCAAGGTGCCAGGAAATTGCCTCTCCCTCACGGTCAGGGTCAGTTGCAAGAAGAACGCCGTCACTCTTTTTAACGGCACTCTTGAGCTCTGCAACAAGCTTTTCCTTGCCCTTTACAACTTCGTATTTCGGGGCAAAATCGTTTCTGACATCAACACTGAGCTTTGATGCAGGCAGATCACGCACGTGACCGACAGATGCCATAACCTCGTATCCGTCGCCAAGGAAGCCCTTGATTACCTTTGCCTTTGAAATTGACTCTACTATAACAAGCTTTGACATAAACTAATGTCCTTTCATTTACTCTGATATCGTATATCTTGAACCGGGAAGTATGCTGATAAGCCCTTCAAGCTCAAGCTGTGTGAGCGTGAGCGAAAGCCCGGGAGCATCCAGCCCGCTGTTGATTACCAAATAATCGTAGCTGAGCGGCTGTGCGCCAAACAGCTCATACACCGCTTTCTGACGTGCGGTAAGGTGGTCGGGAGTACGCTTTCTGGCGGGTGCTTTTTCTTCGTTGCTTTTACGTTCAAGCGTACGTTCGAGTTTGTTCAAATCAATAAGCTCAGGATAGTCATAGACATAGTCTGACAGCACGTCCGCTGCGCTGAAAACAGGCTTTGCACCGTTTGCAATAAGTACATTTGAGCCGATATAAGCCGAGCTTATTGCATCACCCGGTACTGCGCCGACATCACGCCCCTGAGCTATGGCGTGTCTTGCCGTGCCTAATGAGCCGCTTCTTTCACCGGCTTCTATCACAACCGTCATCAGCGACATGCCGCTGATTATACGGTTACGCAAGGGAAAGCTCGCCCTTGTGGACCTTGCAAGCGGAAGATATTCGCTGATAACCGCACCGTGCTTTGAAACAGAATTTCGCAACGCTTCATTCTCGGGCAGATAAGCGGCGCCTAAACCGACGCCCATAACGGCAACCGTTTTGCCGCCGGCACTTATCGCACCTTCGTGCGCTGCGCTGTCAATACCAAGTGCACCGCCGCTGACTACCGTTGCGCCACCGTTTACAAGCGATGCCGCCAGACGGAAAGCAACTTCTTTGCCGTAGTTTGATGCATCTCTTGCACCGACAACAGAAATGCAGATAGGTGCTTTCAGACATTCCGGGTCGCCGTTTGCATAAATCAGCGCCGGACTATCCTTTATGTTTTTCAGGTGTGTGGGATAATATTCGCTGTCCTGTGCAATTATATGCCAGCCGTTGTTTGCGCATATCCGGGCACTTCGTGCCGCAGCAGCCAGGTCACGCTTTGAAAGCCGTGCAAGCTGAGCCGGCTTGAATACACCGAGCATACGCCATTCGATTTCGCTTGCCTCAAAAAAGCCTCTTGCGCTTCCGAACTCGGCAACGGCAGTAATATAATCAGAGCCGGGACCGAGCGCCTCAGCAAGCCATATCTGATAAACGCTGTCAGGATAATTGCCGCTCATCGCATTAACTCCCACATAATTATTGCAGCAGCCATTGACGCATTGAGTGATTCAGCCCTGCCCTTCATCGGCACACGCACGAGGTGCATACCTGCCGAAGCTGTTGCATCCGTCACTCCGTTGCCCTCATTGCCGATAACGCACACCGTTTTTTCACCGAGGTTACACTTTGTTATATCCTCTGCCTTTTCCGACGGAGTTGAAACAAGAGTTGTGTAACCGAGCGATTCGAGGTGTTTCAGTTCATCAGGCATACTTTCAACCGAAAGCACGGGCAGACGCAGCAGCGAGCCCATAGCCGCACGCTGAGCCTTGGGATTGTAGATATCGCAGCAGCCGCAAAGCACGGCACCGCCGATTCCCAACGCCTCTGCCGTACGGGCAATTGCACCGAGATTTGACGGATCCTGAATATTTTCCAACGCTATCAATTTTGCGCTACTATATATTTTATCTATATAATGTTTTTTGTCAATAGTTTTGCACACACAAAAAATGCCCTGCGGCGAAAGAGTATCCGAAAGTTTAGCTGCCACTTCTTCGCTTATTTCGCAGATATCGTCAGCTTTTTCCTCGAGCAGACAAACATCGTCAGGATATTTTTCTTTTGCCTTTGCCGTATAAAACAGCCGTACAATTTGCGTATTCGCAGCAGCATCCGTACAAAGGCGTGCCCCTTCGGAAAAGAACAGCCCTTCTTCGCGCCTTGCCTTTGCGCTGTCACGCAGGCGGACTGCCGCTTTTATTTTATCGTTGTTTTTTGCAGTAAGTACAGTCTGCATAATTCCCTCACGAAAAAACGCAAGCCCACGGTTATATCCGAGGGCTTGACAGAATTATTGATTATTAAAGAGCAGCCTTTGCCTTTTCGCAGATTGCTGTGAAAGCAGCAGGATCAGCGATAGCGATTTCGGAAAGCATCTTTCTGTTGAGGTTGATGCCTGCCTTCTTGAGGCCGTTGATAAGTGTTGAGTAGTTCATGCCGTTTGCCTTTGCAGCAGCGGAAATACGGGAAATCCAAAGACGGCGGAAATCTCTTTTCTTGAGCTTACGGCCGATGTATGCGTACTGGCCGGACTTCATAACAGCCTGCTTGGCAGTCTTGAAAAGCTTTGCCTTTGAGCCGTAGTAGCCCTTAGCCATTTTGAGAACTTTATTTCTTCTCTTACGAGTCATAGTTGCGCCCTTAATACGAGCCATGATTAGTTACCTCCAATAATTATACTTGTGTTGAGCCGTGCCTACTTCTTATTTGTAGGGGATAAGGCGCTTGATCTGCTTGCAGTTTGTTACGTCAGCAACAGCTGTCTTGCGAAGGTTTCTCTTACGCTTTGTGCTCTTCTTTGTAAGGATGTGTGACTTGTTGGCGTGACCTCTCATGGGCTTGCCGTTCTTTGAAAGCTTAAAACGCTTCTTTGCACCGGAGTGTGTTTTGATTTTAGGCATTTTTTTATCCTCCTTGTTATTTTGCTGATTTAGGTGCGAGGAACATCAACATCTGGCGTCCCTCGAGCTTTGCGGGCTTTTCAATGTTTGCGAACTCCGCACAGGACTGTGCAAAACGCTGCATAATTTCAAGACCGAGGTTGGTGTGAGCCATTTCACGGCCTCTGAAACGTATTGAAACCTTGACCTTGTCGCCGCCTGCGATAAAACGCTTGGCGTGACCGACCTTAGTGTCAAAATCGTGCGTATCAATGTTTACAGAAAGTCTGATTTCCTTTATATCGACAACCTTCTGATTCTTTCTTGCCTCTTTTTCGCGCTTAGCCATATCGAAACGATACTTGCCGTAATCCATAATTTTACATACGGGCGGCTTAGCCTGAGGAGAAATTTTAACCAAATCAAGGTTTTTTTCCTCTGCGATTTTAAGAGCCTCGCTTGCGGACATGATGCCCAGCTGTTCACCGTCGCTGCTGATGATTCGCAGCTCCTTGTCTTTTATTTCCTCATTGATCTGCAGTTCTTTAGCACTAATGTTCAAGCACCCCCAAAAAATAATAAATGCGCGGACAGAAACTATCCACGCACAATAATACACCTGTCAACAGCCGCAAAACGGCTTAAGTGAAGTTATTGACCGCCGTAGAGCCTTGCCCCGACGGTGAGGACGCGGATGTTCCTGCTTTGTTTTGCTCATAGATAATAACAAACTTTTGCCAAACTGTCAACAGTTTTTTCGTTTTTTTCACATACATTAAATTTTGTGACAAAATTGCTTAAAAATTCTTGCAATTTATATATATTTATTGTACAATAAGCACACTAAACCCAAGGAGGTATCGCAATGCCTACACAAAACATAACCAAAATCAAGACAAAGCAAAACAACCTTTTCCTTCGTGTTTCTCAGGGACACTTTGCAACCAACCACTCCCACAGTAACTACTATATTGACGTTGTTGCCCAGAAATCACGTCTTTCTGAAGCTAAGGCCGTTGCAAAAGCGCTTTGCAGCAACTACAGCTACACTACAACAATTATAGATACAATCCTCTGCCTTGACGGCACAGAGGTTATAGGCACCTGCCTTGCAGATGAG
Organism: Acutalibacteraceae bacterium; assembly: GCA_045536235.1. Lineage (GTDB taxonomy): Bacteria > Bacillota > Clostridia > Oscillospirales > Acutalibacteraceae > UBA8612. The sequence continues at coordinate 60,737 of JAZSND010000003.1, forward strand.
CTGACCAAAAACGCTTTTATGAACATAAACGCTCACCAGACAATTTACGTTGTCACCCCCGAAATGACAGGCAGTTCACAGCTTCTGTTCAGAGATAATATTGTTCCCATGATTCAGGGTAAGCACGTGCTTGTGCTTGCAGTTTCCGTTGCAACAGGCGGTACAGCAAAGGCAGCGATTGAAGCTGTTAAGTATTACGGCGGCGAAGTTTCCGGTGTTGCATCAATATTCTCAACAAGTGACGAATGTGCCGGCTATCAGGTCAACTCTGTTTTCAACCCCAACGACCTTGACGGTTATTTCACCGTGCCCTCACACGAATGTCCGCTTTGCAAGCAAGGCAAAAAGCTTGATGCGCTTATCAACAGCTACGGCTTCTCAAAGCTCGGATAAAACTTTTTTATCTAAATCAAAGCGTTGTTACTTATGTAACAGCGCTTTTTTGTTGCTATTTTACAAAAATAAAACTTTGCATCAAAACAATTGCTTATAATTGGTTTTTATGGTATTATATATATTTGTATGAGTATAAATATAATATAAATTTTCTTTTATAAAACCAAGGAGAATTATACCAATGGATAAACTGACCGTTCTTGTACTGTTCGGCGGTAAAAGCAGCGAACACGACGTTTCAACCGTATCTGCTGCTTCCGTTATCGAAAACATTCCGCAGGACAAATACGACATAATAAAAATCGGCATTACCAAACAGGGCGCATGGTACCGCTACAACGGCGATACAGCACTTCTGCCTGAGGATAAATGGGTTGAGGACACAGCAAACCTTGTCCCCGCATTTCTTTCCCCCGACCCCACAGTCGGCGGTATAACAGAAATAACTGACAGCGGCATCAGAACAACCAGGATTGATGCTGTTTTCCCCGTGCTTCACGGCAAAAACGGCGAAGACGGCACGGTACAGGGTCTGCTTCAGCTTGCTGAAATCCCCTTTGTCGGCTGTGATATGACCTCAAGCGCAGCCTGCATGGATAAGGCAATAACAAACGCACTTGCCGACCAGGCAGGAATTGCTCAGGCAAAATGGCTCAGCTACACCGAACACGAGTATCGCAGCAATCCGCAGAAGGCACTTAATGAAGCTGCCGGAAAGCTCGGTTACCCGATATTCGTAAAGCCTGCAAAAGCAGGCTCATCTGTCGGCATCAGCAAAGCAGCCAATATCAATGAGCTTGCAGATGCGTTTGAAACCGCCTTTGCAAACGACAGCAAGGTTGTACTTGAAGAAACCGTAATCGGCAGCGAGGTTGAGTGTGCCGTACTCGGCAATGCCGAACCTGTCGCTGCAACACCCGGTGAAATTGCACCGTGTAATGAATTCTACGATTACGAAGCCAAATACATTGCCGGCACAAGCGGACTTTTCATCCCTGCACGAATCAGCGAGGATATGCTCAAAAAAGTTCAGCAGCAGGCAATCAAAGCATACAAAGCACTCGGCTGCTCCGGACTTTCAAGGGTTGATTTCTTTGTAAACGGCGAGAATATTCTCCTCAACGAAATCAATACTATTCCCGGCTTTACATCAATCAGTATGTATCCCAAACTCTGGGCGCACAGCGGCATCGGCTACTCCGAGCTGCTTGACAGACTCATCAAGCTTGCTATCGAGAAAAAGGAGAGCGAGCAATGACCAGAAAGGTAGTTATAACCATAGCCGACATACACATTATCGATGGTCAGCAGGAAGAAGCTAAGCTTGCCACCGTCGGCGAATATGAAGAAACAGAAAACGGTTTCATATTAAAATACAACGAAACTGAGGATTTCAGCGGCAGCGTTACAACCGTAACCTACAGCGGCAATGCCGTTGAAATGAAGCGACGAGGACTCAAGCACAACGCTCAGCTCATCGTTGAGCCGGGCAAACGCTACAGCTGCATGTACGCAACCGAATATGCCGACCTTATGCTCGGTGTACAGGGTAAAGAGGTCAGAGCAAAGATTGAAGAAGAATCAGGCGAGCTTTATTTCAGCTACACGCTTGATTTCAACACAGGCTTTTCCTCACACAATGAATTAAATATCACATTCCGTTTTGAATAAGAGGTAATAACATATGTCTAAAATTGTTAAGCAGGTGCAGGACAAGCTTACCTGTGCCATTACCGCAGCCTTTGAAAAGGCTGTTGCATCGGGTGCACTTCCCGAAGCAGAAATTCCGTCATTCAACATCGAAGTACCGGCAGACCGCTCAAACGGTGACTTTTCAACAAATGCCGCAATGGCAGGCGCAAGAGCATTCCGCAAGGCTCCAAGGCAGATTGCAGAGGCAGTCTGTGCAAACCTTGACCTTGAGGGCACATATGTTGAAAAGTGCGAGGTTGCAGGTGCAGGCTTCATAAACTTCTACCTTGGCAACAGCTATTATTCCGCAATCCTGCGTGATGTCAGAGCCTGCGGCGACAGCTACGGCAGCTCTGATTTCGGCGGCGGCAAAACGGTAAACGTTGAATTTGTTTCCGCTAATCCCACAGGTCCCATGCACATGGGCAACGCACGTGGCGGCGCACTCGGCGACTGCCTTGCAGCGGTTATGGACAGAGCAGGCTACAAGGTAACCCGTGAATTCTATGTCAACGATGCCGGCAACCAGATTGCAAAGTTCGGCCTTTCGCTCGACATCCGCTACCAGCAGCTTTTCAAGGGCGAAGATGCTGTTGAGCTGCCTGAGGACAGCTACCACGGCGAGGACATAAAGGAGCGTGCGCAGCAGTTTGCCGAAATCCATGGCGATAAATACATGGATGCTACAGAGGAAGAGCGCAGAGCCGCACTTGTTGAATTTGCACTCCCCAGAAACATTGACAAGATGCACGAAAACCTTGATAAATACAGAATATACTATGATATGTGGTTCCGTGAAAGCTCACTTTATCAGAGCGGAGAGCTTAAGGACACACTTGACCTTCTCGCAGCAAAGGGTCTTACTTACGAAAAGGACGGCGCAATCTGGTACAAGGCTACCGAACACGGCGGTGAAAAGGACGAGGTGCTTGTCCGTGCAAACGGCAACCCGACCTACTTTGCAGCAGACATTGCCTACCACCGCAACAAGCTTGAAAGCAGAAAGTTTGACAAAGCCATTAACATCTGGGGCGCAGACCACCACGGTCACGTTGCCAGAATGAAGGGTGTGCTTGATGCTATCGGCATCGATTCCTCAAAGCTCGATATTATTCTCATGCAGCTTGTCCGCCTTACACGCGGCGGCGAGGTTGTCAGAATGAGCAAGCGTACAGGCAAATCAATCACACTTGTTGACCTGCTTGAAGAAATTCCGATTGATGCTGTACGTTTCCTGTTCAACATGCGTGAGCCCGGCTCCCAGATGGATTTTGACCTTGACCTTGCAGTTGAGCAGAGCGCACAGAACCCCGTATACTACTGCCAGTATGCACATGCAAGAATCTGCAGCATCTTCAAAAAGCTCGGCGTAGCAGGCATTGAAGAAATAACAGCAACCGACGATGAGCTTGCGCTCCTCACAGCCGCTGAAGAAAGAGAGCTTATCAGCCACCTCGCTTCACTCACAGGTGAAATCGTAAATTCAGCAAAGAACTACGACCCCGCAAGAATCACACGCTACTGCGTTGAACTTGCAACACTTTTCCACAAGTTCTACAACGCATGCAGAGTCAGCACAGAGGACGAAGCACTCAGCCACGCAAGGCTTTACCTTTGCTCATGTGTCAAGTCCACACTCCACAGCGTGCTTACAATGCTCAAAATAGAAGTTCCCGAATCAATGTAAATATCAGAAGCTGAAAGGAGATACGACGAATGTACAGTGTAAACATTATCGCACACAGAGGCGCAAACAAGCGTGCTCCGCAGAATACTCTCCCCGCTTTCCAGAAGGCAATTGAAATGGGTACAGACGGCTTTGAAACCGATGTTCATCTCACGCTCGACGGTGTGCCCGTAATCTGCCACAACTACACTATTGACGAAACCTCAAACGGCACGGGTGAAATTGAAAGAATGACGCTCGAGCAGCTCAAAACCTACGATTTCGGCTCATACTACCATAAGGATTTCAGAGGTACAACTCTGCCGACCCTTGAAGAATTTCTTCAGCTTGCTCAGGGCAAGGGACTCAAGGTTCTCAACATTGAGCTCAAACCCGAAAAAGATTCTGCCAGACGTGAAACCCTTGTACTCAGGACTCTTGAGCTTGTTGAGCAGTACGGACTCAGCGATATTCTCCTCATCTCCAGCTTCAGCACAGAAATACTTGAATATATCAAGCAGGTAAAGCCCGGATGCAAAACCGCATTCCTTTACCCTGCCGGCTATGTCAAGGCTCACCTTGCCGTATTTCCGCCTTTTAAAGAAATGAAAAAGATGGACTGTGCAGCCGCACATCCGCACAAGCTTTGCATCAGAGGCAATTTTGTTGAAAAGGCACACGAAAACGGCCTGCAGGTCAACGTATGGACAGTTGACGAGGCAGAGGAAATCCGTGAAATGATAAAAGCAGGCGTTGACGGAATTATCACCGACTGCCCTGACAGGGTACGTTACATTTTAAATGAAATGAACGGCCACAACGAAAAATAAAATACGGTTCACCGTGATATGCCCCCAAAAAGCATCTGACTTTTTGGGGGCATATCGGCATTGACTTTTTTATTACTAAACTTTATACTATTATAAATAAAAGTTTTAATTACATTATTAAAGGAGTCTTTTATTATGATTACCAAGAGTGTTTACGATTACATGCCTGACGGCAGCGAAGTTACAAAATACAAAATCAAAAACAGCGAGGGCTGCTTTGCAGAGTTCATAACCTACGGCGCAACGTGGCTTTCCGCATTTATGCCCGACAAGGATGATATACTTCAGGACGTACTGCTCGGCTTTGACGATATGGATGGTCAGCAAAACCGCAGCGACTACCAGGGTCAGTTTGTCGGCAGATTTGCAAACAGAATTGCAGGCGGCAGATTTACAATAGACGGTACACAGTATCAGGTTGAATGCAACGAAGACGGCTGCAAAACCCTGCACAGCTGCGGCGAGTTTTCATATGCAAATTTCGATGCACAGCTCTGCGGCGAAAACTCCGTTATTTTCTCCGCTGTTTCGCCTGACGGCACACACGGTTTTCCCGGCACGCTTAAGGTAAACGTAAAATACACTCTGACCGATGCCAACGAGGTTATTATCGAATATTCTGCTGTTTCCGACAAGGCAACGCTTATTAACCTCACCAACCACGCATATTTCAACCTTGCCGGCTGCAACAGCGGCGATGTACTCGACCACAAAATCCGCTTTGATGCTGATTACTTCACTCCCACAACACCTGACAGTATACCCACAGGCGAAATCAGAAGCGTTGAGGGTACACCGTTTGATTTCAGAACCCCAAAAACAATCGGCAAGGATATTCACGCCGATTACGACCAGCTTGTTGCCGCCAAGGGCTACGACCACAACCTTTGCCTCAACAGCGGTGACGGCGTTAAGGTTAGCGTACTTGAACCCGTAAGCGGCAGAACAATGGAAATGTACACAGACCTGCCCGGTGTTCAGTTCTACACAGGCAACTTCCTTGACGGTACAAGGGCAGGGAAGGGCGGCTGCCCGATGGTGCAGCACGCAGGCTTCTGCCTTGAAACACAGGTTTACCCCGATGCACCCAACCACGAAAACTTCCCTCAGTGCACCTACAAAGCAGGTGAAGAATACACATCAAAAACAGTTTATAAGTTTGGTGTTAAAGAATGACAAAAAAAGAAATTGCGGAATTCTGCGTTGAACAGCTGAAAAAAGATTATCCCGATGCGATATGCTCACTCAACGCAGATGACCCCGTTCAGCTTATAATTGCCACACGGCTTTCCGCTCAGTGTACGGATGCACGTGTAAATTTAGTAACCCCCAAGCTTTTTGAAAAGTACAAAACGCTTGAGGATTATGCGGCTGCAAACATTGAAGATGTTGAGGAAATTGTACGCCCCTGCGGCTTTTACCACATGAAGGCACGGGACATAATCGCAATGGCGCAGATGATGCTCGAAAAGTTTGACGGCAAGGTACCTGACAATATTGATGACCTTGTAAGCCTGCCCGGTGTCGGCAGAAAAACCGCAAACCTTATCATGGGCGATGTATACAAAAAGCCGGCTGTAGTTGCGGATACACATTTAATCCGCATCTCCAACCGACTCGGTTTAGTTAAAACGAAGGACCCGTACAAGGTCGAAACTCAGCTTAAAAAGCTGCTGCCGCCTGAGGAAAGCAACGATTTCTGCCACCGCTGTGTGCTGCACGGCAGAGCAGTCTGCGATGCACGCAAACCCAAATGCGAAATTTGCAGCCTTGCAAGAGTTTGCAAAACCGCAAATCAGCAGTAAAGCTCCTCTATCATTGCGTTTACTTTTTCACGCTTTCTGAGCATAGGCTCTATGCCGCGTTCATAATTTTTAAATCCAAGCGGTTCGCCCGAATTGTTTTCAATCAGGGCGACCGTTTTTTCATGCCCCAATTTCTTTTCAAGCAGCTTGAGTGCGGCGAAATCCTGGAAAGCATCGTAGAAAACCTTAAAGCGCAGCGACACAAGCGGCTGACCGTTTTCACCGGGATAGACCACAAACGCATCACCCGACGGGAAAGCCTCACCCGCATCGGTTTCTTCAAAGGGATTCAAATCGGTGCGCTTTGAATACTGGCTGTACCAGAAGTTATAGCCCCACTGCAAAAAACCGACACAGTTGAACTTGAACAGCTGCAAGCCCAAAACTCTGCCACGGTAGGAAGGCATAGCCATAAAGCGGTTTGCCGTGCCTTTATACTGACAGCAACAGTAGTAGGTCCAGAGCCCGTCAACCTTACCATAGAACTTATGTGCATGGTCAAGCGACGGAACGGGAGTTTTCACAAGACCCTTCTTATAATATTTGAAATTGCTTAAAGCATCAAGGTTTTTATAGTCGGGGAAAAGCTCACGAATCAGGCGGCTTGCCTTTGCATAGGAACGAACCTGCAAATCGTTCGGTTCGTCAGAAACGTGTACCCAGCACCTTTCTTTAACGTTTTTGGCGACAAGGAAGCTATCCAGAGCCTTTGCAAACTGAGTAAGGAAGGCTTTGTATTTTTTACCGCCTGCGGCAGTTTTCCAGCCGAAAAGCAGTTTGCCGTTTGTATCGACAATTTTCGGTGCGTGCTGTGCACCCCACTGAGTAAACAGATGCGACAGCTCAAAATATTCAACGCCGCATGACAATGCCATATCAATCCATCTGTCAAGCTTTTCAAAGCCGAATATGTAATCGTCCTCTCCGTTTACCGTAACATCCACAAGCTGCATTGTCGGGCGTTCACCGCCGACCTCGGTATCAAGCGGAGGTGTGAAAAGCGGAGTAAGCAGCATGTTAATGCCGTGTTTAACGGCTGTTCTGACATAGTTTTCAATAATCTGCCAATGCCCGTTGCTGAAAGCCTCTGCACCGTACCACGTTGCAAGGCAGTCGCAATGGAACCAATTTGTACATATAAGCTCCTGCTTTGGCAGCTCAACATCAATAACCTTTATTTCGATGCTTTCCTTTTTAGCAAGCTCGTTTTCCCCGTTAAAAAGCGAAAGCTCTATTTCTTTTTTGCCTGCTGTTTTAGCAGACACTTCAAACCATACGCTGCACCAGCCGCCGTTTACAAATTCGATCTCGCCGTTTTCGCAAGGCACAAGCAAATCGGGATAATATCCGTCAGGCGAAACGAGTATATCATCATCGTGGTCATCATAATACGCAAGTTTTGACGGCACAGGCAGAACATTATATGCCTTGATATCAACACCGTCAATTTCATTCACCGCAACACGCAGCGGCTCATCCGCAAAAACAGCAAGCTGGAAATTGCTGCGTTCACCTTTGAGCATTGAAAAAGACTTTATTGCGTAAAAATCGCCCTCGCTTTGTGCAAAAACCTTTTCAAGTGAAGAAACAAGCTCTGTCTTAATCATAATTTATTCTCCTCATTCAGCCTTGTATGAAACCGCAAAGCAATGTGAGCGCAACTTATAGTTCATAGCCGTTGCTCTGAAATTCGCTCCGCTGAGTGTTTTTGAGCCGACTGTCATTTTAAGCACGTAACCGGTATTTGAATCGACCGCACTGTCATGCTCAAGAATTTTGACCCAGTCTGCGGGATTACCGTCAAGCTCTACTCCGATATTCTTTTTCATCAATGCTTTGAAATCGTCAGCAGAGATAGTATACGTTGTTTTATATTTAGGACAATTTTTATCGTACGGACTGTCAACAGGCTTTTCAAGGTAAGGATATATATTATTATTCCATACGGAAGAGGCCGTAGTTGTTTTGCCTGCAGCCATTGCAAAATATGTTGTTATAGCTGCCTTGCCGTTGTAACACACATACTGACCCAGCACCTCTTTGACCGCCTGCTCAAGTGCAGTGCCTGCAAAGCTGTATTCCTTTTTAAAGGCATGTGATGCCGTACTGATTTTGAAGCCGTAAAACTTGGCATAGGTATATGCCGCAATAGCCTGAGCTTTCTGCGCCTCTCTGTTTTCAGAGGTGGTGACCGAGCCTATTTCTGCAGCAGTTGTGCGGCAGATATATTCAAGCATATCGTATTCCACACCGCCGTATGACATAGTCTGAGGCATTTGTGTATCCTTTTCGATTGTTGTGCCCGGATAGTAATGCAGCAAAATATCCTTATAGTTTTTGCCTGCCTTAGCCATTCCGAGTGCACCCTCCTGGCTCATTCCGACACCGTGTCCGTAGCCGTAGACAGTAAATGTAAATGTACCGCTGTATTTCGACTGCGGCTCAGATTCCTGTGCCGATGCTGTTTTTCCTTTGGTTGTCTTTTCTGTAGTTTTGGCAGTTGTTTTTGCGGTTGTTTTTGCGGTAGTCTGAGCAGTGGTTTTAGCTGCAGTTGTTACTGCCGCAGTTTCACGCAGTGTTGTAGTGAGCGCCGCAGTTGTTACCGCTGCATTTATTTTTGAGGTTGTAGCTTTTTCAGTTTTATCGGTTGTCGTTTCTTCTTTTGCTGTTGTATTTATAGATTCGGTTTCAGCCGTTGTTTTCAAGGTTGTGGTATCTGTTTCAGACGCATGGGTCTGCGCTACGTTTACAATGGGGAAAGAAGCTGTTTCATCTTCAAATTCAACAAATGGTCCTAAATCAAAAAATCCCTCTGTAAAAAAGGGCGTAGAGCCGTTGTCAGCAACGGCTCCGCCTGCAGCAGCCGCAAACGCAGCTGCCGCTGTTTCTCTGTTTTCATCAGCACTTTCAAATCCGTAAAAGCCTATTAATACCGCAGCAGCAAGTATCAGCGAAACAAGTGCATAAACAGCAATTCTGATACCTCTGTGCTTTTTTCTGGTTTTTTCGCCCTCTGTAGGCTCTTCGAATTCTTCAATAGGTCTGGCAACAAAGGATTCCTGTGCTGCCTGTGACGGGTCGGAAAGCTCTGCGCACTTGTCGCAGATCATTTCCATAAGCATTTCTATTGCAGCTGTAATAAGCTCTTCAGGTGTTTCGCCACTTTGTGAAACGAAACGCAGCACTCTTGAAGCCGCTGTATCAGCCACAGCAACATATACATTATATTTCTGTTCACCTGTTTCCTGCGACGTACCGGTAAATACGTTTGAAACAGCTGCACCAAGGGCATTTTCTTCCTGCGGAATCGCATAACGTGCAAGGTCAGCTATATAGCTTCTGGGAGCCTCTTCACCGCGTTTTGATGTGTAGGAAGTAAACACAACCGTTCCGTTTTCCACTTCCTCTGCACAAAGGCTCTTTACCATTTCACACGAGGGAGTTGAAGCAAAATAAACCTTCATTCCCTTTTCACGAAGCATCTCGCATGCTTTTTTTGCAAGATTTGCATCGGGAGCAATTTCCGCGCCGCGCTCTGCTTTCGGCGCAACCTTTTCAAGGAACGGCAGCAATCCCTTAGCTACCGTACTCTCAATTCTGTTTTTATCCAGAGTGACCATGACAAAATGCTGCTTACCCGACTTGATGGCAAAGCCTGAATAAAGAGCATCCTCTGTGGGGAAAATATCCGCAGAAACAGGCATGGCACAATGCATTGAAACCTGATAAGCCGTCATACCGTCAGGCTGACCGACAAGTGACTTGAGCTCATCATTAAGCTGGGTTTTAACATGCATGGCTCTGAGAATAGCGAGCTTTGATTTACAGTAAACCGAAGGCTCGATACCTACAACAACCAACTCTGAATTTGAAAACGCATCACTGAGTGAAGATGAAACTTGCGACATAGAGCCGCAAAGCCTGAAATCGCACCTGCCGTAACCCGACAGAACGCTTTTAAGCTTATCCGCAGCTATCTGGACGGTTTCTGCGCCGCTGATATTCAATGCGATAAAACTGATATTCATTTGGCTTTCACAGTCCTTTCATTTTTATGACGGATACCACTTGGGATAATCTGTATACGGATTGGATTTACCGTTCTTTTCGTAATAGCCCTGCGGATAGCGGGGGTTTGAGTTGTAACGCACTGCGTCAACATTTACATAGTCGCTCTCACCGGGGCGTACCATTCTCGCCATGATAATAAGTCTGCCCTCGTCAAGCTCGTATGTGCAGGTTGAAAGAGTAAGGATTTTATCCGATACCGCAATATCAACTTCCGGATAGTAGATTGATCTGAGCTTGATTTCACCGAGGAATTCTTCCACCTTTTCGTTTGTGGAAAGGTCAGTGAACATATAGTTGAACAGATATCCGTTATCACCCGACGATGTGCCGTTTGTAATAAATACTGCAAATATCTTCCACTTATAATCGCCGTAAAGCGTATTGAATTCAATAAGCGGAGCTTTTTTATAGCCGGCAACAGTCTTGTACTCCTTGAGCTTACCGAACATCTTCTGGTCCTTCATGTGGTGACCGAAAAGTGTTGTGTTGTAGTTAAGCGTATCAAAGGAGTTTGCGGAATTCATGAAAATTGAACCGTATTTACTTGTTTTGCCGTCGAAATCGGTTTTGAGGTACTGGTTGTTGTCAACTCCCTGTACAACAGGAAGCGAAATATCCAGTCCGTCAATTTCTACCCAGCCTACAAAGTCCTGATTTCTCGCATAAAGGTCTACGTATTTTTCAAGCATACCGTCAGGGAAATCAATTCCGGGATATTTTTCGGCTATACTCATCTCATCAAGAACCTTGTTACTGTCACCGAGCAGTCCGTTAAGCTCATTGACTTCCTTATCGTTACGGTAAGGCATGATAACATAATCGTTGAACAGATATACGCCTGAGCCGATAATTGCAAGCACCGCAATAATCATTATGATTTTACGGAGAACCTCTGAAGCAGGGTCATCCTTTGAAGGAACAAAATTATTTTTGAAAAAGCCCTTCTTTTTCTTGGGTGTGCTTTCATCGCTGCCGGTTTTGTTATAATCCTTTGAGAAACCCGTTACGGCATTGACTTCTTTTTTGGACTTTATCTTCTTGCTCTTTTTATCCGGTACTGCCGGAGTAAAAACGGGAAGCCCCTCAAGCTCCTGCGGTGTCTGATAATCCGCACCGTAGCTTGTATCGCCTTCTTCATCGTCAAAGCTCAGGTTGCTGTCCTCATCAAAAGCAAAATCTTCAACCGTATCGGGAGCAACATAACCGCCCGCAGCTTCTGTAAAATCTGCCTTTACCGGCTCATTCACCGGAATAAAGGCGGGTTCCTTCGGCTCTTCAGGCTGATCAAAATACTCCTCCCCGGGAGCTGTTTCCTCAGATATCTCTGCCCCGTATGACGAAGCCGTCTGACTTTGTGCAGCAGGCTCGGGATTATAGAAAACACTGTCATCCAGAGAGTCGTCCAGCCAGGAATTATCATAGCTGTCAACATCAAACGCTTTAGGAACAGAGCTGCCGAACATATTAAGATCATATGCAAATTTCGGCTCTTCTTTTACAGGCTCAGCAGAAACAGCAGGTTCTGCTGCAGGTTCACCCGTAATCAGCGAATCATCAAAGCTGAATTTTTCCTCTTCTTCAAATTCGGGAACACTGAAAGCAGGTTCATCATTATTATCGAATATGCTGTTAAGCTCCTCTTCAAAAACCTCAGCATCAGGCAGTATTTCAGCCGGCTTCGGCTGTTCAGCCTTAGGTGCTTTATGTGCCTTTTCTGCCTTTTTTGAGGTTGTACGCTTTACAGGTGCTGCAGAAACCTCACTGCCGCTCTGTACAGGCTGCGACTGAACAGAACCTGCCGGATTTACTTCTTCTGCCGGTTTGTATTTCTTTAAAAGCTCATCAAAATTTGAGTTTCTTGATGAGAATCCGAAATCATCTGTCATTCACTTAACCTTCCCTTCCTTTAAAATACTCAATCAGCATATGCAGCGCTGTTGATGCGGCAACATAGCGATTATATTCTCTTGCATTTTCTTTTTTGCCGGTGCGCAGCTCTTTCACCGTCACACCGTCAGGGCTTGCAAAGCCTATATAAGAAAGCCCTACGGGCTTATCATCAGACGCTCCGCCCGGACCCGATATACCGGTAACGCTCAGAGCAAAATCCGCACCGGAAAGCCGTTTTACGCCCTGTGCCATTTCTGCGGCACATTGCTCGCTGACCTCCGTAAACTGTTCGATTGTTTCGGATCTGACACCGAGCAGATTCTTTTTAACTTCATTTGAATACGAAACTATGCCGTATTCAAAAACACCCGACGAACCGGGAATATCCGTTATTCGCTTTGCTATATATCCGCCCGTACAGCTCTCTGCAAGGGCAAGCTTTCTGCCGCTTTCAAGCAGCAGCCTGACAACCGTTTCTTCAAGATTTGAGCCGTCTGTTGAATAAATATATTCACCGATGCGTTCACGTATTTTTTCAATCACTTTACCGCACATTGCGACTGCATGCTCTTTTGTATCAGCTTTTGCGGTGACACGCAGCAGCGCTTCTCCGTCCTTTGCGTAGGGTGCAACGGTAGGATTTTCACCGTCAAGCAAATCTGCCACACGGGAAGCCATATCCGATTCGCCTATACCGAAGGTGCGCACCTGACAGGAATAGATTATTCCGCCTGTTTTAGCTGAAAGATAGGGCTTGACCTCGTTTTCAAACATGGGTTTAAGCTCTCCGGGAGGGCCGGGCAGCATGATTGCAATTCTGCCGTCCTTTTCAATAGCGCAGCCGGGCGCAGTACCGTTTGCATTGCGGAAAACAACACCGTTTTCCGGCACATATGCCTGCTTGGTATTGATTTCAGCCATCACCCTGCCCCTTGAGGCAAAATAGCTTTTTATGGTTTGGAGAATATCCTCATCAAGCACGAGCTCTTCGCCCATAACCTCGCAGCAGATTTCCTTGGTCAGGTCATCCGCCGTAGGGCCCAAGCCGCCGGTGAGAATAACAAGCTCGCTTCTTTCAAGCGCAAGGCTTATACATTCACGCATACGCTGCGGATTATCACCCACAACCTGCTGATAGTGCAGCCCTATACCCATAGCGGCGAGCTCACGTGAAAGATACTGAGCGTCGGTGTTTAAAATATCGCCGAGCAAAAGCTCAGTACCCACGCCGATTATTTCACAGTTCATTAAAGCAACATATCCTTAATTAATTATAATTTTTCTGACGTTTGCTACCGCACGCTCAACAAGCTCATCAATATTCAGCCTTGCTTCGGCAGCTTCAACGTCGGCAATTTTCGGTCTTGTACGGGGATGTCTGGGTGTAAAGACCGTACAGCAATCCTCAAACGGGAGAATTGAAATTTCAAAGGTATCTATTTTGCGGGAAATTCCAATAATCTCATCCTTATCCATACCGATAAGCGGACGGAACACAGGCATTGTTGCTGCTGCATCAGTGCAGGCAATTGCGCCCAGAGTCTGGCTTGCAACCTGACCGAGACTTTCGCCTGTTATAAGTGCGCCGCAGCCCATATGCTTTGCAATACGCTCAGCACAAAGCACCATAAGGCGTCGCATTATTATTGTGAACAGGTCCTCAGGGCATTTATCCCTGATTTGTTCCTGAATTTCAGTAAATTCAACCACACTCAGCTCAATTCTGCCGGCATAGCGTGCAACCTTACCGAGCAGGTCGTGCACCTTCTGTTCCGCTCTTTCGCTCGTGTAGGGAGGTGAGGCAAAGTGAATAGCCGTCAGCTCAACGCCTCGCTTAGCCATCATCCAGCCTGCAACGGGACTGTCAATACCGCCGGAAACCATGAGGGCTGCTCTGCCTGCCGTACCGACCGGCATGCCGCCTGCACCCTTGAGCTGGTTTGCGTGGACAAATATATCACGGTCACGCACCTCAACCATAACTGTCAGCTCAGGATTGTGAACATCAACTGTAAGATGCGGATATTCGTCAAGCAGCCTTTCTCCAAGCGCCAGACAAATCTGCGGTGAATCGTACGGAAATTTTTTATCGGAACGCTTTGCGACAACCTTGAAAGTATCTGCCTCAAGCAGCTGCTGTTCAAGATATTTTCCCGAATGTTCAAGCACAAGGTCAAAATCCTTTTCAAGCTTCAATGCACGTGAAAAACCCGCTATACCGAAAACACGGGAAACACGCTCAACTGCTTCTTCAAGGTCAACGCCGTCGGGACCCTCTACCTTGATTGTTGACTGTGCCGGTGTGAATGTGAATTCACCAAGCGACGACAGCCTGCGGCGCATATTTTTAATCATTACATCTTCAAACGTGCGGCGGTTAAGACCCTTAAGGGCAAGCTCGCCGTTTTTAATAAGAATTACTTCTTTCATTTCAGTTCCTTTTATCTGTTTTTAGTTTGTTACATTTTCTTTCTCAATGTTACCAATGCACTTTCAAGTGAACAAAGCAGCAAATCCATTTCCGCTTTTGTTGTAAACCTTGAAAGGCTGATGCGAAGTGCACTGTCAATCCGCTCAGGCGGCAAGCCCATTGCGGTGAGCACACGGCTGCGGTGACCCTTTGAGCATGCCGAACCGCCTGAAACATATACTCCTCTGTCCGACAGGAAGTTGAGCACCGTCTGCGACGGATGACCCGGCAAAGAAATATTTATGATATACGGCAGCGCATCATCACCTGAATTGATTTCAATACCGCCGATTTTCTTCGTTTCACCCACAAAATAGTCACGCAGCTGCCTTGTCTGCTCAAGCTGTAACGTAAGGTTCGGAAATTCTTCAACCGCACCCCACAAGCCCATAATTGCAGGCATCGGCTGCGTACCGGAATAAACCTTGCCCTCCTGATTGCCGCCGAGGATATAAGGCACGAGCCTTACGCCCCTGCGTACATAAAGGAAGCCGACACCCTTGGGTCCGTTGACCTTGTGACCGCTTGCGCTGAGCAAATCCACGCCGAGCTTTGACGGCTTAACCGGCAGCTTGCCGTAGCCCTGCACGGCATCGCAATGAATAAGGGCAGGTGCATTCGCCTTGCGTACTGCCGCTCTGATAAATTCTACAGGCATTATGCTGCCGACTTCGTTGTTGACAAGCATCATGCTCACAAGAATTGTTTTTGAATTTATTGCCTGCATAAGCTCCTGACGGTTTACTCTGCCGAATCTGTCAACCTTGAGATAGATTACCTCAAAGCCTTCCTTTTCAAGCTGAGCCATACATTCCGCAACACTCGGATGCTCAACGCAGGTTGTGACAATGCGGTTGCCTCTGCGGCGAAGCGCATATACCGCACCGAAAACAGCGGCGTTGTTTGCAAGCGTACCGCTGTTTGTAAAAACAATTTCCTCCGGCTCGCACGAGAGCGACTCCGCAACGGCTGACCTTGCAGCGTCAAGCTGTTTTTGTGCAGCGGTGCCGACACTGTGAAGGGAGGACGGATTGCCGTAAAAATCAGTTATCGCTCCGACCGTTTTTTCTCTTGCAGTTGTGCAGAGTACGGTCGTTGCGCTGTTGTCAAGATAAGCTTCCATTGAAATGCTTCCCCCTGCAGTAATTAAATCGGGGAACAAACACTCTCCCCATACATTATACTGCAAAGATTTATTTTTGCTGCCAGACGGCAAGTATTTCGCCGACAATATTATCGTCGCTGACGGCAAGCTTAAGCGTTAAATCGTCGAGCTTATAAAATGCCGTACCGTAATCGGTTACCATTGCATTGGCCTGGCAGTACTTGCCGTTGTAATAAACCACGCCGTCACCGTTATCAAGCGATGCACAATCGGTATCCTTGACAAACCATACGGTATGTTTTCCGTCAATATCCGTATCAAATACAAGTGCATAATCAAAAAGATAAATTTCTTCAGGCGTATCCGCACTCATAAAAAATACAGCCGTAAAACAGCCAACCGTAATTATTACCGCTGCAAGCGCAAAGGCAATCACAGTTTTGAAGATATTAGCAATTATTTTCATCAAGTATCAGCTCCTTAATCTGCTGCGCACTGAATGCAAGCATATCTGCCGCATACTTCCTTAGCTCTTCCTCACCGCCGAAGCCGTAAACAGCTCCGATTGATTTTATTCCGACCTGCTTTGCACCTTCAATATCGAAAAGCCTGTCGCCTACCATAACGGTGTTTTCTTTTCCCGCACCGAGCTGCTGCATAGCCCATGTGATGAGCTGTGCTTTGGTGGGGTTTACGTGTCCGATTTCCGGAGCAGAGATAAAGCAGAAATATTTGTCCGCACCTAAATTTTTAAGAATTTCGGAAACGTACTTACCCGGCTTTGACGATGCAACAGCCATTTTGCAGCCCGCATTCTGAAGGGCATCAAGCATCTCCGGTACACCGTCATAAAAATCGCACTCAAACATGCCGCCTGCCGAATAGTGCTCACGGTATTTATCCACCATTTTTCTTGCAAGCTCCTCATCAGCACCGTACAGCTGCATGAAACTGTCCGCAAGCGGAGGACCGATAAAAAGGCGCAGCCTTTCCTTGTCCGGTTCATCGTAGCCGTAAAAACGCAGCGCTTCAAGAGCACAGCGGGTTATGCCGCGTGCGGTATCGGCAACCGTACCGTCAAAATCGAAAAGAACAAAATCGAATTTCTTTGCCATTTCAAATCATTCCCCTCGACAGCAAAACACTTTTGGTTATAAAAATATACATATATCGGCATTATATCACAAAACAAGTCCTTTTGGTATAGCATTTTTAAAATTTTTATTATAAAATAATAAAAAATATTAGAAATTCATGCAACACTTGCCTGAAAATTTTACACTATATAGTTGAGTACTCAAAATTTAACGGTAAAGGGTGGTACTGTTATGAACAAACGCAAAAAAGCAATCACGGCGGCAATTGCGGCAATCTGCGTACTGCTGTGCCTTTGGGCAGCCGTTTTCCTTACGGATTACATCTGCGTTTCCAAGGCAAGAGAACCTGTTTTTGCCCGAATCATCAACAACGGCGGTGACCCGGTATACAAAGGCTTTGGCTATACAGTAGAAATGGAGTATAACGGTATAAATATTGAGCAGATTACGATGTATTCCGCCTTTGATACCGTAATCAACGCAGTGATCCTCTGTTATTAAAGCAAAGGGACGGTGAAGAAAATTGAAAGACAACATAGCTGTTTTAGCAAGAAAAGCACGGCACGGAGATGCACGTGCCTTCGGTGAAATTTACAGCGCATTTTCGGGCGAAATGTACCGCTATGCTCTGTACAATTTAGGCTCGGTCGAAGCAGCGCAGGACGCCGTACAGGACACGGCACTTGAAGCTTGGAAAAGCATAGGAAAATTAAAGAACGAAGAGGCTGCCAAAGCTTGGTTTTTCAAGATTCTCAGCCGCTCATGCAAGCATTTGCTCAGAGAAAAATACAAAGCCGATTTTTCGCCGCTTGAAGCCGATTTATTACAGCCTGACACCAACGAAAGCACAGCTCTGGGGCTTGATATTCTACGGCTTATCAACTCGCTTGAAGCTGACGAAAAGGACATAGTTTTACTCAGCACAATAGGCGGACTGAACAGCAGGGAAATATCAAAAATCACCTCGATAAACGCAGCCACGGTGCGTTCAAAACTCAGCCGCACCCTTGCAAAACTGCGCAGAGAAATTGAAGAAGGAGGAAAAGCATAATGAAAAGAAAAGACAAAGAAAATCTTGAATTCTTAAAAGGCACTTTGCAGCCGATAAACGACAGCACCACCACCCCTGACAGTCTGAAAGAAAGCAGCATCGTTTCGCTCGTCGCAGACAAAGAGCAAACGGGCATCAAAAAAAGGAAAAAGCGCATTATCCGAACCCTCAGCAGCGTTGCTGCAGCAATAGTTATAGCCATAGGTGCAGGTGTTTACATTGACCGTGCAAACGATCCTAAAATCACACAGATGCCGCAGATGATAGCCGATGCCGAAACTCCACTTTCAGGCAACGACGAGCAAACAATAATCGACTACTTCACTTCACTTCGTGCAGAGTATGAAAGCAAACGTGCCGACGTTGCTTTCAACAGCTTCGGTGACCTTTTATATAGTGCTGTTGAAGACGGTATAGCAATGGAAAAAGCAGATGATGCAGACATGGGTATCGCTCTTGAAGAAAGCACCGCCACCGGCACAGACAGCAGCCACGGCACAACAAACGTGCAGGTCAAGGGAATCGATGAGGACGACATACTAAAAAATGACGGCAGACATCTTTACATCCTCTCTGACCGCAACCTTAAAATTGTTGACGCGCAAAACATGAAGCTGCTCAGCGACACAAGAATTTCAATCACCGAAAACTTAATTGAACCGCAGGGAATTTATATTTACGGTGACACGCTCGCAGTAATCGGCACAAACCATTCAAAAGACATACTGACGTATATTCTGCTCTTTGATATAGCAGATAAAGCTAAGCCCGAAATGGTTTGCGAATTTTCACAGGACGGTCATTATTTCTCTTCACGTCTTGTTGACGGTAAAATAATTCTCCTTTCTCAGCACAGCGTTAACTGCCACGATTTAGAGCTTGAGGACGGCTATGCGGTATACAAAGACATTGCACCGTCAGTCAGCGTAAACGGCGAAGAATCAACGGTTGCAGCCCCGATGATAACCATACTGCCACAGCAGGAACACTACTCCGACACCTACACGGTTATGACGAGTATTGACCTTGATTCAGCCACACTCACACACAAAACCTCAGCCGTACTCGGCACAGGCAGCGAAGTTTACTGTACAAACGAAAACCTGTATGTTTTATCGGTTGAATACAACTATCGTACAAGCACCGCCGATGACGAAGAAATACTGTTTTTCAGCAGCTCAAATTCAGCAACAAAAATCCACCGTTTCTCAATCAAAAACGGTATACTCACAGCTGAAGCATCGGGTGAAGCCGAGGGCAGATTCCTCAACCAGTTTTCCATAGACGAAAAGAACGGCTACGTCAGAATTGCAACCACACGCAATAACGACAGCAAAATCACCGTACTTGACAAGAACCTGAAAGAGGTTGCAAGCATCGAAAACATCGCACCGGGCGAAACAATTCAGTCTGTACGTTACATCGGCGATTACGGCTACGTTGTAACCTTCAGGCAGACAGACCCGCTGTTTGTAATTGATTTCAAGGATATGGAAAACCCCGAAATTGTCGGCGAATTAAAGATCCCGGGCTTTTCAAGCTACCTGCATCCGTTTAACGGCTACCTTGTCGGTATCGGCACAGACGGCGACGAAAACGGCACAGTCAATGCACTCAAAATATCCCTTTTTGATATCAGCGACCCGACAAATCCGCAGGAAATCGACCGTTTCATCATTCAGAATGCGCATGTTGAAAGCTTCCATAAATCGGTTATGGACTGCTCATCCAAGGACATTATAGGATTCATTTACACCGACTACGAAACTTATAAGGCAAATTTCTGCACACTGCGAATAAAGGAAGGTAAAATAGAACACATCGGCAGCTATACAAACGCTCTGGATTCTGAAAAGCACGAAAGCAAACGGTACGATGCAGCAGGTAACGAGGAAATTTTCTACTACGATTCATCATCTCATGACTCCGCAAGCATCAGACGAGGCACTTATATAGGCGATACGCTGTATACAGTTTCTCAAAACCGGGTTTGCTCTTATCCCCTCGAAGGCGGAAAAATGCTGCAGCGATTGGATTTCTGAATTACAGTTTAGCGGCGTGACGCTGCTGCAACCTCAGGTTGCGCAAATTCCTGCCAAAAATGGTAGCGCGCAACCGCTGTTTTTGCTATAATGCAGGTGAAAGGAAGTGAGCGTTATGGAATTTCACGAAAACTTATCAGCCCTGCGAAAGGCAAAAGGATTCTCACAGGAAGAAATAGCCGAAAAGCTGGGCGTTTCCCGGCAGGCAATATCCAAATGGGAAAACGGTTTGACCTCACCCGAAATGGCGAACATTGCGAAGCTGTGCGAAATTCTTGAAGTCACACCAAATAAGCTGCTCGGTTATGAAGAAACGGAAAATAAAATCCAAATGCAAAACCGACCGATAAAGCCGCAACGCCCTTGGTGGCAGTATATGATTATTGTTGCGGGCGGAATATTGCTTGCACAGGTGATTGCATTTATTATTGCAATAGCCCTATTCGGCACAACGGCTTTCATCAGAACATCTCAGACAAACACCGATGAGCTTGCTGAAATAATCGAATTTGATGAGGTTGTCATCAGCAAATTTGATTTCAGAATTAAGCAGAATAACGGCGATACTGCGCTGATCAAGGTGGATTTTGTACCGGTTATTACTAACGACGATTATTTTTACAGTATTTCCGTAACCGAAGATGACGGAAATACAAAGGAGTATAAGGCTGAAAGACATGGCGGAGTTTACACGGCGGATATTCAGCTTGATATCAGTCTTGTACATCTCACAAAGGTAGTGGCTTTAATTGAAATAAACGGTCAGACTTATTCACAATATCTCGCAACAATCAGAGAAGTCACCGAAAATTCTGTTGCGTGGGAATGAATAAACCGGAATAGTCAGGACAAAAATTAAAGGCATCGGCAGGATTTACTGCCGGTGCCTACATATTTTTAAGGAGCATAAATAATGAAAAAAGATTTTTTTATTCCGGTTATCCTGATTGTTGTGATAATATCAGCTTTAGTGCTGAATACGCTTGCTTTTGCAAAAGAATGCGAAAATATCCGCAGCGATGTTTTGCGGCTTCACGTTGTCGCCGATTCAGACAGCGACTTCGATCAACAGCTTAAGCTCAAGGTGCGTGATGCCGTGCTTGAAAAGGGAGAAGAGCTTTTTGACGGCAGCGTTACCGCCGATACAGCCCAGGCAGCAATAACGCCGGAGATTGACGAGCTTGAAAGCACCGCAATTCAGGTACTGCGTGAAAACGGCTGCGAAAACAGCGTTGAAATAACGGTATCGGATGAATATTTCAACACCCGCTGCTATGAGGATTTCACCATGCCTGCCGGTGTATACACTGCCGTGCGTGTGAATATCGGCTCAGCAAAGGGAAAAAACTGGTGGTGTGTAATGTTTCCGCCATTGTGTCTGCCGGCAGCTTCAGCCGATGCAGATGCATTTTTTACCGACGGCGAAATGAAGGTCATATCATCTTCCCCCGAATATGAGCCACGGTTTAAAATTATTGAGCTTTTCGAGGAACTGAAATATAAGTTTTCGGAACGGAAGTAAAAATAAAGGCTTGTGCAGAAAAAACACTCTGCACAAGCCTGTTTTTGATAAAGATGAAATATCAGCCCTTTGTTCTGTCGAGCCAGCCCTTTTTGTACATAAAGAATGCACCGAGAACGGAAGCAACAATACCGAAGAAGAGCAGTGTGCTTGCGCCCATAGTGGGAGAGAAGACAAGAACGATAATCATAACGATAATCGGGAAGAACGAAATTCTCCAGTGCTTGATGAAGTAACCTGCACCAAGTGCGCCGAACAGAGCAGGAAGAACCTGAGCAAATGCGGGCTTGAGAAGTGCGTTATCCGTAAATGACTGAAGGAACGGAGCAAAAGCAATAATACCGATTGCAAGAACGATTGTTGTAACGATTGCAGAGGTTGCAATTGCGATTGTTGAAACAACTTCGCCCTCTTCTGAGTTAGCATCAACATCTGCACCTTCCATAGCGTTGATAGCGCAGGGAAGCTTGAGGTTGGCAATATTACCTGTAACGAAGGAGAGGTATGTGCCGCCTGCACCGAGCATGGGGGTGTAAACAATAACCTCAACAACAGCGACTGTCCAGTACGTCGGGATAAGCTTGAGCAGACCCTGTAAAATGCCGCTGATTGACGGGAAAACGTCGAGATACAGGCATATGGCTATAGGGAACATAAACAGCACGCAAAGCGCTGTAACAGACGAAATTTTGCCCCAGGAATGGACACGGTCAATATAAGGTTTATTTGTATTCTTTGCCATAATTAACCCCTCCATTCAAGCATTGCAATGTCTTCGGGAAGAACATTGAAAAACACGATTGCTGCAATCATGGCAACGATCATGCCAATTGGCATAACAAACGGTTCGAGCCATGTGAGCTTGAACTTTCTGGCAAGTATTTCAAGCGCAATTGAAACAACAACCGCAACAACAAGTGTGATGATTGAAAGCACACCTGCACCGTCACCAAAGGTTTCGGGTTTACCGCCGCCGATTATTGCACGGGCAACGAACGCACCGATAAGACCGATGAAGATAGCGGGTGTTGCAAACTTGTTGACAAAGCCGTTGAAGCTTCTCTTTTTCTTTGCATCAGGCTGTGCGTTTTCTGCAGTTTCCTGTTCGGAGGTTTCTGCCTTCTGGCTTGCTGCCATAAACTTTTTGTGAATGGGCTTTGCAAGGAAGGGAAGAAGTACAAGCGAGAAGCAGATACCAAGGGTCATAACCCAGGCAACGCCTGCGTAAACCTCGGGGTCTGTAACAGGGACTGCCATGCCGCCCTCGTGACCCATTGCTTCCATAGCTGCTTCTGCTGCCGTTGTTTCGTACATGAGGTTACCTATAACCGAAAGGCGAACCCACGGGATAACAAGACCCAGAGCGGGAGCAAGAGCAATAACCGTTGCAAGAACGGAAAGAGCTGACGGCACTGTGAACAGTGCACTTGATGTAACTGCGTTGCGCAGCTTGCTTTTGTCAAGACCCAGTGCTTTGCCCTGTTTCCATGCCTTTACAAGGAAAAAGACGGACTGAGCAAGGACAAAAAGGATTACTGCGCCTGCGATAAGGTATAACGCAAGATCAGTTTTAAAATCCGGCATAATATCACCAATCCTTTTAAAAATTCATAATAAACATGATATATTAAAAACTTAAAGATGTCAATAAAAAAGATGATGTTATATAAAAGTAAAGTATGCTTGATTTATTATATAATGCGTGTTATACTATATTAGTTTAGTATGTTTTAAAGGAGTGACCGCTTTGCAGGCAATAATTCTGGCGGCCGGCCTTGGCAAAAGGCTCAGCCCGCTTACAGATGAGTGCCCCAAATCACTTGTAAAAGTCAACGGCAAGCCTCTCATTATAAATGCGTTGGATATTCTGGCATCCTACGGCGTAGAGCGCACAGTTATTGTTGTGGGATATCTGCGTGAAAAACTGATTGAGGCTATAGGCTACAGCTATAACGGTATGACAATAAGCTATGTTGAAAATACCGATTACGCAAAAACCAACAATGTTTACTCGTTTTATCTGACAAAGGACTATATAAACGACGATGCGCTGCTGCTTGAGTGTGACCTGTTTTACCACAGGGAGCTTATAGGTAAAATGCTTGAATCCGGCGGAGAATGCAGCATCATGGTTAGTCCGTACGATGAAAAGACAATGGACGGTACGGTGGTCTTTGCTGACGAAAAGGGTGCTGCAAAAAGCCTTGTTGTAAAGCGTTTTCAGGATGAGCGTTTTGATTTTACCGATGCTCTGAAAACCGTTAATATTTATAAATTCACCAAGAACTTCCTCAAAAACAAATTCTACCCTGCTGTTGAAACCTATGTTAAAACGCAGGACCTTGATAACTACTATGAATTTGTTCTGGGCTCGCTTGTCTATTACGGAAACGATATCCGTGTGCTTAATGTCGATGCGGATGAATGGGCTGAAGTTGACAGCTTCGGTGACCTTGAGGCAGCTGAGAAGAAGTTTTCTGCCGAGGTAGCGGAGAATGCTTAAAGGCATGTTAAAGCGCCTTGGAACAGATTTTATTTTAAGCGTCAGTGCGATAGTAATTTTCAATGCCGTAATTCAGTTTGTGCTTTATCCTTATCTGACAAACAGAATGGGGGCAGAAAGTTTCGGTACGGTAATATACCTGCTGGCCGTTATTTCTGTTATGGGTGCATTCGGTTCTGCAGCAAATTATTCGAGGATGGTTGTTTCAGCAAAACGCAGCTGCACAAACGGCGATTATAACCGTTTTTTCGCTGCCGTGCTGGTAATAATCTGTATTGTAGCAGCGGTTGTACTGATTGTGCTCAGGAGCTTTTCCCCGCTGTATTACGCAGGCTATGCGCTGCTTATGTTTTTTACGGTACTGCGGTATTACGCCGATGCAGAATACAGGCTCAGCTGCAATTTTAAAGGTTATTTTGTGTTCTATACCCTTATAGCTTCAGGTTATGCTGCAGGTGTACTGCTCTACCGTTTTACAGGGTCATGGCTTTTTGCAATGCTGCTTGGCGAGTGTGCCGCACTGTGCTTTGTCGCCGTGCGTGGCAGTATTTTCAAACCGCCTTTCTTTAAAAAATCCGATAATTACAGAGAAAACACAAAATCTGTCTGGGCATTGGTTGCCGCAAACCTTGTGCAGACTGTAATACTGAATGCGGACAGAATACTGGTTATGTTTTTTGTCGGCTCGCTTGAGGTAACTGTATTCTATGTCGCCACACTGGTGGGCAAAATGATTGCGCTTATAACCGTACCGCTGGAGGGTCTGGTTATAAGCTACCTTAACAAATACGAAGAAAAGCTGACTTATAAGTTCTTTTTGTGCTTTTCCGGCGGCTTTCTTGCGCTGACGGCTATTCTGACTTTTGGCAGCACGCTGGTGTCGCATATTTTTGTTCCGCTCATGTATACAGATGTTTATCAGAGTGCAGCGCCGCTGTTTGCACTTGCAAACGCAGGGCAGATTCTTTTCTTTAATTCCGGGGTGCTGATAACCTTTGTGCTGAAAATTTCAGGGGAAAACAGTCAGCTTGTGATGAATCTGATATATATTGCGGTGTTTGCCGCCGTTGTTATTCCGTGCGTTGCACTGTACGGTCTTATCGGTCTTGCATGGAGTATTGCTGCCGTAAACCTACTCAGGTGTATAGGTATAACAGCTTACGGACTGTATAAACTCAGAATGCAGCGCACCGTTAATTTGTAAACTTTTTGTGCTGCTATTTACTATAATTCTCCGTTATGATATATTAATAACAATACTGAAATTCATAACCACGAAAGGGTGCTTTTAATGGCAAAAAGAGAGGGATATGTAGTTCCTAAAAAAGAACTGAACATGTTCGCTATTGGTGCTATGGGTCAGGGCATGATTTATGCCATGATGTCGAGCTATATCAGCGACTATTACGTAAATGTTTTGCAGCTGCCGCTTGCATTTGTGCTTATACTTATGCTTGGCGCACGTTTGTGGGACGCAATAAACGACCCGCTCATGGGTATGATAGCTGACCGCAGGCAGCCCACAAAGCGCGGCAAGATGAAGAAGTATATTCTTTATGCTGTGCCACCGATTGCAATTCTTACCCTGCTTATGTACTATGCTCCGAACATGAGCACAACAGGGCTTATGATTTACGCCGCTGTTACATACATCCTCTGGGGCATGGCATACACAATGGCTGACGTTCCGTTCTGGGGTCTGCCCAATCTTATGACTCCCGGTGCAGAGGAAAGAGGCTATGTAATTTCCTACACCAAAAACCTCAACGGTATCGGCTCGGCTCTTCCCGAGGTACTTTTCCTTGTAGCAGGCTTTACTCTTCCCACACTTCTCGGTACAACAGGTATTGAATACGAAAAGCAGAGATATTTCATCATTGCTCTTGTTGCTGTGGTTATCGGTATTGTAATGTATGGCAATTCCTACCGCCATATTAACGAAAGAGTTATTCCGCCCATAAAGGTCCGCAAGCCCGGCGAACCCTCAAGCCTCAAGCGTATTTTCACATGTAAGCCTCTGATGCTTGTTGTGGCAATGGGTGTTCTTTCAAGCGGCAGATATATGGTTCAGGCTGCGGCTGTTCACGTTGCACGTTATGCGTTTTATATCGGTCCGGAGCTGACACCCGACATGAGCCTTGCAGACAGAACAAAGTATATTGCACAGAGCGTTTCTTCCGTTAAAACTATTTTCCAGGTCTGCGCTATTGTCGGTATGTTCGGCGCAATGCTCCTCATGCCTAAGCTCATGCGTAAGTTCGATTACAAGAAAATCGTTATCACCACTTGCCTTGCAGGCTTTGCTGCCAGCATTTTCACAACACTTATCGGCTGGTTTACAGCTAACCTTTATATCTGTATCCCCTTTATTCTTGTTTCCTGCATACCGCTCGGTGTTCTCAACGTTGTTTCCAACGCTATGATTGGCGACTGCCTTGACTACCTTGAGCTTGAAACAGGCTTCCGTGACAACGGTCTGGGCTCAGCCTGCCAGGGCTTTGTCAATAAGCTTGGCAACGCACTTGCAACAAGCGGCATTATCCTCATGTATATGTTTATCGACATTGACCCGTCAATGATGCTCAGCTCCGAGGTAGTTGTTGCTGCAACAGAGCTTACACGTATACAGAATTTTGCAATGTTCTCACTTGTTTCAGTCGTTCCCGGCGTGAGCATGCTGCTCTGCTCAATCCCGATGTTCTTCTATAAAATTTCCGGTAAGGAAAAGCAGAAAATCGTTGAAGAGCTTGCAGCAAGAAGAGAAGCACAGGCAACAGCAAACGTATAATAAAACGATTCAAGCGGCAGACTCAGGTCTGCCGCTTTTTTGTGTCAATGAAAACCCATCAGCAAATGCTGCCTGATGAAATATGATTAATGATGAATTTCATCATCGTCGAAGATTAAAATCCATGAACGCAATATCAATATAAAAGCAAAAAATCGTTTACAAAGCATATTGGCAAAAGTACATTTATATCGGCAAATTTACCCATCAATGTGCCTACTCCTGTGATGTATTCTCAATCCGACCACACCGCTAATTATACTTTTACATGCTTTAAAAAATAAAACCCCTGCGTTGGCTTTAACCAATGCAGGGGTTTGCAGTTAAATGATTGAACCGTAAGACTTATTTCTTAGCCTTCTTGGTTTCCTCGACAGCTGCCTTGTCATCAACGAGTTCGATGATGCACATTTCCGCAGCGTCACCGCGGCGGGGGCCTGTCTTGATGATACGGCAATAGCCGCCGTTAACGTCCTTATACTTGGGAGCGATTTCGTCGAAGAGCTTCTTAACAACATCTTCCTTTGTGACGAAAGCAAGAGCCTGACGCTTAGCGTTAAGGCTGTTGTCCTTAGCGACAGTGATCATTTTCTCTGTCAGTGAACGGACTTCCTTAGCTCTTGTAACGGTGGTTTCAATCTTGCCATTCTCTAAAAGATATGTCACCATTGCACGAAGCATTGCCATACGGTGATCGCTGGCTCTGCCGAGCTTTCTGGTTCCGGGCATTTAAAACACTCCTTTACCGATAAATGTGTGTTTGGGTTGAAGAATTATTCCTCTTCCTTACGAAGGTCGAAACCGAGGCTTCTGAGCTTTGCAACAACTTCGTCAAGAGATTTCTTGCCGAGGTTGCGAACCTTCATCATATCCTCTTCCGACTTGTTGATAAGGTCTTCAACCTTGTTGATTCCGGCTCTCTTCAAGCAGTTGAAGGAGCGCACAGACAGGTCAAGTTCCTCAATGGTCATCTCCAGAACTTTTTCTGTATTGTTGTCGTCTTTGACGACCATTACCTCTGTGTCGAAAGCCTCATCCGACAGATCTCCGAAGAGACTGAGATGCTCGTTGAGGATCTTGGCGCCAAGAGAAACGGCTTCCTTCGCATTGATGGTGCCGTCTGTCCACACTTCAAGCGTGAGCTTGTCGTAGTCAGTAATCTGACCAACACGTGTGTTCTCGACTGTGTAGTTCACCTTAAGAACAGGTGTATAAATAGAGTCTATTGCAATAACACCGATAATGGGCTGCATGATAGCCTTGTTACGCTCTGCGGAAACATAGCCGCGACCCTTATCACATGTAAGTTCCATGCTGAGGTGAGCATCAGCATCAAGAGTAGCGATGGGCTGCTCAGGGTTGATGATTTCAACCTCGCTGTCGGTGTTAATATCGCCCGCTGTGACAACGCCTGCGCCGGAAGCGTCGATATACATTGTCTTGGGGCCGTCGCCGTGAATTTTGAGAATTACGCTCTTGAGGTTGAGAACAATCTCAGTTACGTCTTCCTTGACGCCCTTGATTGTTGAAAACTCGTGGAACACACCGTCAATTTTAACAGATGTGATAGCATAACCGGGGAGTGAGGAAAGAAGTACTCTTCTCAGGCTGTTGCCGAGTGTTGTACCGTAGCCACGCTCCAACGGTTCCAGAACGAATCTTCCGTAATCTCCGCTTGCGCTGAATTCGGCAGTTTCGATTTTGGGCTTCTCGATTCCTATCATTCAAAACCCTCCTTGTTAATTTGAGTAAAAAACGTAGAAACTCAATAACATTATTTCGAGTAGAACTCGACGATAAGATGCTCTTCAACCGGTGTTGCGATCTGATCGCGTGCGGGAAGGGCAACTATCTTAGCTGTTGCTGCATCTGCATTGAGATCAAGCCACTGCGGAACGGGACGTGCTGCATTTGTTTCAAGAACTGCCTTGAACTTTGCGCTGTCCTTGCTTGCTGACTTGATAGCAACTTCGTCGCCAGCCTTTGTAAGGTATGACGGGATATCAACCTTCTTGCCGTTTACGCTGAAATGGCCGTGAGTTACAAGCTGTCTTGCTTCTGCACGGGAATTTGCCCAACCGAGGAGATAAACGATGTTATCAAGACGGCTTTCGCAGATTCTGAGAAGGTTTTCACCTGTTACACCCTGACGGCGTTCAGCCATAAGGAAATACTTGTGGAACTGGCTCTCCTGAATACCGTAGTAACGCTTAGCCTGCTGCTTTGCGCGAAGCTGCATACCGTATTCTGAAGTCTTTTTGCGGCTCTGGCCGTGCTGGCCGGGAGCATAGGAACGACGCTCGATTGAGCACTTGCCTGTATAGCATCTTGCGCCCTTGAGGAAAAGCTTTTTACCCTCACGGCGGCAAAGCTTACAGACCGCACCTGTATATCTTGCCATTTGTAATTACACCTCCTGAATAATAGGTTACACGCGTCTTCTCTTGGGCGGGCGGCAACCGTTGTGCGGGATGGGAGTTACGTCTTTGATCATGCTGACTTCAAGGCCTGCAGTCTGAAGAGCTCTGATAGCTGCCTCACGACCTGCACCGGGGCCCTTGACATAAACTTCAACATACTTCATGCCGTGCTCCATAGCTGCCTTTGCAGCTGTTTCTGCTGCAGTCTGTGCTGCGAAGGGAGTGGACTTTCTTGAACCTCTGAAGCCCATTTCGCCTGCGCTTGCCCATGAAACTGCATTGCCCTGTGTATCTGTGATAGTGACAATCGTGTTGTTGAAGGTGGACTGGATGTGTGCAGCACCGCGCTCGATATTCTTGCGCTCACGGCGTCTGCGAGTTGCACCGGCTTTTTTAACATTAGCTTTAGCCATTTCTTATTCCTCCTTCACTTATTTCTTCTTGTTAGCAATCGTCTTCTTGGGACCCTTACGAGTACGAGCGTTTGTCTTTGAACGCTGGCCTCTTACGGGCAGACCCTTGCGGTGGCGTAAGCCACGGTAGCAGCCGATTTCTACAAGTCTCTTGATGTCGAATGCTGTTTCTCTTCTGAGATCACCTTCGACCTTAACGTTGCGATCGATATACTCACGGAGCTTGGAAACCTCGTCTTCTGTGAGGTCCTTTACTCGTGTGTCGGGATTAATCCCTGTAGCGGCGATAATGTCGTTAGCTGTTTTGGGACCTATACCGTAGATGTAAGTGAGGCCGATTTCGACTCGCTTATCTCTGGGCAGGTCAACACCTGATATACGCGCCATTTTTCAGTTGCACCTCCGTTAATGGTTTGCGTCAATTAGCCCTGACGCTGCTTGTGCTTCGGGTTTTCACAGATAACCATGATCTTACCCTTGCGCTTAATGACTTTGCACTTCTCGCAAATTTTCTTTACAGAAGGTCTGACTTTCATTTGGAATACCTCCTTGATAATACGCTTGTGCTTATTTTGTGCGCCACGTGATGCGACCCTTTGTCAGGTCGTACGGTGACATTTCAACCGTAACCTTATCACCGGGAAGAATACGGATGTAGTTCATCCTGAGCTTACCGGAGATATGAGCTAACAGCCTGTGGCCGTTTTCAAGCTCAACCTGAAAGGTTGCATTGGGCAGCGCTTCGATTACTGTACCTTCAACTTCGATCATATCCTGTTTTGACATAACCTAACCTCCCATCGTTCAGATGCACTCTTTTTCTATCTGAGCGAGTGCTTTTTTTAAACTGTGATTGGTTGACAACCTGCTGTCCTCAAGCACGGCTTTAGTCGGTGCTATGTGAAGCAGGTTTTTGCGCTTGGGTTTTTCTAACCTGCGCTCCTTACCGTCACAAAGCAGGACTGATTTACTGTCCGTACCTACAACAGCCATAAGTTTGCCCTTATCGCGTCCCGCTTTGGAGCGGACAACGCTTCCTTTTTTAAGCTCCATAGTCCTCCACTCCTCATTCAACGGTGAGAATCTTCGGACCGTCCGTTGTTATTGCAACGGTGTGCTCAAAATGTGCAGACAGACTTGCGTCTTTTGTTTTTATTGTCCAGCCGTCTGACAGCTGTCTGACCTCGTAGCCGCCCATATTTATCATGGGCTCAATGGCCAAAGTCATGCCCGGTAACAGGCGCACACCTCTGCCGGGTGTGCCGTAATTCGGTACGCTGGGGTCTTCGTGGAGCTTTGTGCCGATACCGTGACCTACGAAATCACGTACGACAGAAAATCCTCTTTCCTCGCAGTAGCGCTGAACGGCATTTGAAATGTCGCCGATTCTGCCGCCTGCAACAGCCGCCCTGATACCCTCGTAGAGGCTCTCTCTGGTGGTGTTGATCAGCCGCTCCGCTTCCGGGCTGATTTTGCCCGCTGCGAAAGTGGCGGCGTTGTCGCCGTTGTAGCCGTTAATGGATGCGCCCAGATCAATACTGACTATGTCGCCTTCCTGAATAACACGCTTTTTGCTCGGAATACCGTGAATGACCTCGTCGTTTATGGAAATGCATGCGGTGGCAGGAAAGCCGTTGTAATTCAAGAAGTTCGGCTTAGCGCCCTGCTTGATTATATACTCGTAAGCTATGCGGTCAATTTCCTCGGTTGTTACGCCGGGCTGAACCGCTTCGCCTGCCACTCTTAATGCCCCAGCCGAAATCCGGCATGCCTCACGCATGAGAGCCAGCTCCCGATTGGTTTTCAGCACTATCATGCTTAATCCTCCAAAGCCTTGAGGGTGAGTGCTGTAGTATCAGCAACTTCCTCCTGACCTACAACTATGCGAAGGATGCCCTTCTTCTCATAGTAATCCTTCAGCGGCTCAGTCTGCTCGTGATAAACGTGCAGTCTGTCAAGAACCGTGTCGGGATGATCGTCTTTACGCTGAACCAGCTCGCCGCCGCATGCGTTACATACGCCGTCCTTAGCGGGTTTCTTGTATTCGAGGTGATAAGAAGAACCGCAGGCTTTGCAGACACGTCTGCCGGACATTCTGCGAACGATGTTCTCATCTGCTACCTCGATGCTGATTACTCGGTCAATGGTTACGCCCATTGCGTCGAGTGCCTCAGCCTGGGGTATAGTTCTCGGGAAGCCGTCAAGGATGAAACCGTTTGCGCAGTCATCCTTTGCAAGACGCTCCTTGATGATGCCGATAACGACATCATCGGGAACAAGCTGTCCTGCATCGATAAACGATTTTGCCTTAAGGCCCATTTCTGTGCCGTTGGCAAGGGCTTCACGAATGATATTGCCTGTAGATATTGCCGGTACTTCGAGCTTTGAGCTGATAACCTCAGCCTGTGTGCCCTTACCTGCACCGGGTGCGCCGAGAAGAATAAGTTTCATAACTATTGTTCCTTTCCGGCCTATGCCTTAATCAAGGAAGCCCTTGTAGTGACGCATCATCATCTGGCTCTCAAGCTGCTTGACAGTTTCAAGTGCAACACCGACCATAATGATGATGGATGTGCCGCCGAGGGAGATGTTCATGCCCTGGCTGTAGTAACCGTCGGAGAACTTGTCGAGACAGAAGGTTGCAACCTGGCTGAATACTGTCGGGAAAAGTGCGACAACGCTCAGAAGGAGTGCGCCCATAAGAGTCAGTCTTGACAGAATCTTAGCAATATAATCAGAGGTGGGTTTACCGGGACGGATACCCGGGATAGCACCGCTGTTCTTACGGATGTTGTTTGCCATTTCGATGGGATTGTACTGAATCTGTGCATAGAAGTATGCAAAGAAGATAATCATTACGAAGTAGATAACAACATAAACCGGATGTGTTGCCTGGAAAACATTGAAGAATGAGTGCCAGGGGCTATCCTCTTTAAGATCGATAAACATCTGAATCGTGGGAGGAAGTGAAAGAATAGATGAAGCAAAGATGACGGGCATAACGCCGGACATATTGACTTTCATCGGGATGTGTGTGCTCTGGCCGCCGTACATCTTTCTACCGACAACTCTCTTAGCGTACTGAACCGGAATACGTCTTTCTGCATTGTCCATCCATACGATAAATGCAATCATCAGAAGAGCGATAACGCCAACGATGGGAGCAAGTACGTAGTAGGGACCGCCGAGCTGGAAGTAGGAAACAACCTGCATAACCATTGCGGGGATACGGGAAACGATACCAGCGAAAAGGATCATTGAAATACCGTTGCCGATACCCTTATTGTTTATCTGTTCGCCAAGCCACATGATGAATGCTGTACCTGCAGTAAGGCAAGCAATGATTGTGAGTGCCTGAAGTACTGCGAAGAAGCCGGTGAACTTAGCACCGTTTTCATCCAGCATGAGGTAGTTCTGGTTTCTCAGATAGAAGTAATATGCGGTGGACTGCATGAGACCGAGGCCGACTGTAACAAAACGGGTGATAGCTGCAATCTTCTTGCGGCCTTCCTCGCCTTCCTTGGAAAGTCTTTCCAGAGGAGGAATTGCAACAGCCAACAGCTGCATGATAATTGATGCGTTGATGTACGGTGTGATTGACATAGCAAAAATCGTACCGTATGCGAATGCATCGCCTGTCATCATGCTCAGGTAGCTCATGAACGTGCCTTCAGCTGCATCACCAAGGATACCGCCTTCAGCGATGTTAGTGAAAGGAACGGGAATTGCTGCACCGAGTCTGAATATAAAGATGATGAGAGCTGTGAACAGTATCTTTTTACGCAGGTCGGCAATCTTCCACGCGTTGATTATTGTCTGCAGCACCTCAGATCACCTCTGCCTTTCCGCCTGCGGCTTCGATCTTAGCCTTAGCGGACTCAGAGAAAGC
This sequence comes from Acutalibacteraceae bacterium, assembly GCA_045536235.1. Taxonomy (GTDB): domain Bacteria; phylum Bacillota; class Clostridia; order Oscillospirales; family Acutalibacteraceae; genus UBA8612. The sequence goes on from JAZSND010000003.1 coordinate 94,387, forward strand.
GTTAACCTTTACGGTGAGCTTCTTGCTGATTTCGCCGTTGCCAAGAACCTTAACGCCGTCGAGAGCCTTCTTAACAAGGCCTGCGTTGATGAGTGCTTCAACGTCAACTACTGCGCCGTCTTCAAACTTCTCATCGATTGCAGAAAGGTTAACAATAGCAATCTCTTTTGCGAAAATATTAACGAAACCTCTCTTGGGGATTCGTCTCTGAAGGGGCATCTGGCCGCCTTCGAAACCGGCTCTCATGCCTCTGCCGGCACGTGCCTTCTGACCTTTGTGACCCTTACCTGCGGTCTTACCCTGACCGGAAGCAGGACCTCTACCGATACGCTTACGCTCCGATGTGGAACCGGGTGCCGGTGAAAGTTCGTGTAATTTCATTTCTCAAGCACCTCCTTGCTTACGCTTCGCTGACCTGAACAAGGTGAACAATCTTCTTTACCTTGCCCTGAGTAGCTGCATTATCGGGCTGAACCTTTTCGTCGCCGATCTTCTTAAGACCGAGTGCGTGAGCGGTGGCAATCTGGCTCTTGTTGGAACCGATCAGACTTTTGACGAGCTTGACCTTAATATCTGCCATTTGTTCCACCCTCCTTAACCAAGAATTTCTTCTGCTGACTTACCGCGGATAGCAGCAACCTCTTCAACGTTGCGAAGCTGCTTGAGACCGTCGATAGTAGCTCTGACTACATTGCAGGGATTGTTGGAACGAAGTGCCTTGGAACGGATGTCCTTGATACCTACTGTTTCAACAACTGCACGGACAGGGCCGCCGGCGATAACACCGGTACCGGGAGCTGCGGGCTTGAGCAGAACTACGCCTGCGCCGAACTTACCGATAACCTCATGAGGAATTGTTGTGCCCTTCAGAGCAACTCTGAACAGGTTCTTCTTTGCATCCTCAATGCCCTTACGAATAGCATCCGGAACTTCGCCGGACTTACCGAGGCCGAAGCCTACGAGACCGTTGCCGTCGCCGACAACTACGAGAGCAGCAAACTTGAATATACGGCCGCCCTTAACTGTTTTAGAAACACGGTTGATAGTAACAACGCGTTCCTGGAGTTCTAATGCCGTTGCGTCGATTTTAGCCAAAGTTTTACCCTCCTTACTCAGAACTTCAGGCCGCCCTCACGGGCGCCTTCGGCCAGTTCTTGCACACGGCCGTGGTAGATATAACCGCCTCTGTCGAATACAACGTTTTCAACGCCTTTTTCAACAGCGCGCTTTGCGAGCAGTTCGCCAACCTTACGGGCAGCGGTTTTGTTTCCGCCGTACTCTGCGAAATCCTTCTCAACAGATGAAGCAGCAGCGATTGTTACGCCGTTAACATCATCGATGAGCTGAGCATAGATATGCTGAAGGGAGCGGAATACGCTGAGACGGGGGCGCTCCGGTGTACCGGAGATTTTCTTACGCACTCTTGCGTGACGTGCGTCTCTTGCCTTTCTTGTTTCAGGCTTATTAACCATTTCGTTTCAACTCCTTCAATCTTATTTACCCTTACCGGCTTTACCTTCTTTGCGGCGGATGTGTTCATCAGCGTACTTGATACCCTTGCCCTTGTACGGCTCGGGGGGACGCTTCTCACGAACTTCAGCAGCAAACTGGCCAACCTTCTGCTTGTCAGCACCGGAAATGATGATCTTGTTGGGTGAGGGGCACTCAACTGTGATACCCTCGGGAGCAGCCATGATTACCTGATGTGAGTAACCGATGTTCATAACAAGATCCTTGCCCTGTACCTGTACACGGTAACCAACGCCGTTAACTTCAAGTTCCTTCTTGTAGGACTCGTTAACACCTGTAACCATGTTAGCAATAAGTGTACGTGTAAGACCGTGAAGTGATCTGTTGATCTTTGAATCGTCAGGACGGGAAACAGTGATTGTTGCACCATCCATCTCTACGTTCATGTTTGAATGAACTGTTCTTGTAAGGGTGCCCTTGGGGCCCTTTACTGTGACAGTGCTGCCGTCGATTGTTACGTCAACACCTGCGGGAACCACGATGGGCATTCTGCCTATTCTTGACATCTCTGCAGCACCTCCTTACCAAACGAATGCAAGGATTTCGCCGCCAACGTTGGCCTTGCGTGCATCCTTATCAGTCATAATACCCTTTGATGTTGAAAGGATTGCAATACCGAGGCCCTTCATAACCTTGGGCATATCCTCACAATTTGTGTACATACGCAGACCGGGCTTGGAAACTCTGCGCAGTCCAGTGATAACCTGGGACTTGTTGGGACCGTACTTGAGGGTGATCTCGATCATGCCCTGCTTACCGTCGTCCTCAACCTTAAAGCTTTTAATATAGCCCTCATCAACAAGAATCTGAGCAATTGCCTTCTTCATGTTGGATGCGGGAACCTTCACTGTGTCATGCTTAGCGGAATTTGCGTTACGGATTCTCGTAAGCATATCAGCGATGGAATCAGTGATTTGCATACCGTTACCTCCTTTGCAATTGCTCTTACCAGCTTGCTTTCTTTACGCCGGGAATCTGGCCGTCGTGTGCGAGTTCCCTGAAGCAGATGCGGCATACTCCGTATTTACGAAGATAAGCGTGCGGTCTTCCGCAGATCTTGCATCTGTTGTACTGTCTTGTTGAATACTTAGCGGGTCTTGCCTGCTTAACCTTCATTGATGTCTTAGCCACGGAATTCCCTCCTTACTTTGCAAACGGAGCGCCCATAAGAGTGAGCAGCTCGCGAGCTTCTTCGTCTGTATTTGCTGTGGTTACGAAGCAGATATCCATGCCTCTGACCTTGTCGATCTTATCGTAATCGATTTCGGGGAAAACAAGCTGTTCCTTCAGACCGAAGGAGTAGTTGCCTCTGCCGTCGAAAGAGTTAGCATTGATACCTCTGAAGTCACGTACACGGGGAAGAGCAAGGTTGAAGAGTCTTTCTACGAACTCATACATTCTCTCGCCGCGGAGTGTGACCTTAACACCGATGGGCATACCCTCACGAAGCTTGAAGTTTGCAACGGATTTCTTTGCCTTACAAACGATGGGCTTCTGACCGGTGATCTGTGAAAGGTCGGAAGCGATAGCATCGATAACCTTCGGGTTGTCTCTTGCTTCGCCTGCACCGACGTTGATAATAACCTTATCAAGCTTCGGGATCTGCATGACGCTCTTATAACCGAACTTCTTCATAAGAGCAGGCGCGATCTCGTTCTTGTACTGATCTCTGAGCTGTGCCATTTCAGTCATGTACCTCCCTTAAAATTCTGCGTCGCAACCGGGCTTTTTGCAGGTGCGAACTTTCTGACCTTTAGCGTTGATTTTGCTGCCGGTTCTTGTGGGTCTGCCACACTTGGGGCAGATAAGCTGAACCTTGTCAGCGTAGAGTGCGCTCTCAGCCTTGATAAGGCCGCCGGGCTCACCCATTCTGCGGGGCTTAACGTGCTTGGTTACGATGTTTACGCCTTCAACAATAACCTTGCCTTCAGCGGGAGAAACTTCCATAACCTTGCCGCGTGCGCCGCGGTATTTACCGTTGATGACGACGACTTCGTCGCCCTTCTTTACATGAACTTTATTCATTGTTACAGTACCTCCATCAAAGCACTTCGGGAGCGAGAGAGAGAATCTTGAGATAATCCTTCTCACGAAGCTCTCTTGCTACTGGTCCGAAAATACGTGTGCCCCTGGGATTCTTGTCTTCCTTGATGATAACGGCTGCATTTTCGTCGAAACGAATGTATGTGCCGTCATCACGGCGGATGCTGAACGCTGTACGAACTACTACAGCCTTAACAACATCACCCTTCTTGACAACTCCACCGGGTGTTGCTTTCTTGACAGAAGCAACAATGACGTCGCCTACATGAGCGTATCTTTTCCTGGTACCACCGAGAACACGAATGCACATAATTTCTTTTGCGCCTGTGTTGTCGGCAACCTTCAGGTAAGTCTGTTGCTGTATCACAGTGTTTGCCTCCTTACACTTGCGTCAAAATTATTTAGCCTTCTCGATGATCTCTACTACACGCCATCTCTTATCCTTGGACATGGGGCGAGTTTCCATTACGAGAACACGGTCGCCGATGCCACACTCGTTCTTTTCGTCGTGTGCCTTCAGCTTGATTGTATTGTTAATGATCTTCTTGTAGAGCGGGTGCGGAACTCTGTCCTTAACGGATACGACAACTGTCTTATCCATCTTGTCGCTTGTTACGATACCTACTCTTGTCTTTCTAAGGTTTCTTTCGCTCATTGAACCTGACCTCCTCTTTAAGCGTCTGTGCCGTGAAGTTCGATATCACGCTGAACAGTTTTGATTCTTGCAATATCCTTCTTTACAGCACTGATGCGCATCGGATTGTCGAGCTGATTAACGGCTTGCTGGAAGCGCAGTTTGAACAGCTCGTCCTTCAGCTCAAGCAGCTTAGCATCCAGCTCTTTAGCGGAAAGCTTTCTGATTTCACTGGCTTTCATTATTGCTCACCATCCGTTTCTTCCTTAGTTACAAACTTGCACTTGATAGGCAGTTTGTTTGCTGCAAGGCGCATAGCCTCACGAGCGACAGCCTCGTCAACACCGGCAACTTCGAACATAACTCTGCCGGGCTTAACAACGGCTACCCAATATTCCGGAGAACCTTTACCGGAACCCATTCGGGTTTCAGCGGGCTTCTCTGTAATCGGCTTGTCGGGGAAAATCTTGATCCAAACCTGACCGCCACGCTTTGTGTAACGGGTCATAGCAATACGAGCTGCCTCGATCTGGTTGGATGTAATCCATGCGGGCTCGAGAGCAACCAGGCCGAACTGACCGTAAGTAACTTTGTTACCACGATGAGCAGCGCCCTTGAGGCGGCCTCTCTGTTGTCTGCGGTATTTTACGCGCTTAGGTAACAGCATTATTTTGCTCCTCCTTCCCTGCGAGGCTTACGTGCATCGTGAAGAACCTCGCCCTTGTAAATCCAAACCTTTACGCCGATAAGGCCATAGGTTGTGTGTGCCTCTGTGAAACCGTAGTCGATGTCAGCGCGGATTGTCTGCAGCGGAATAGTACCTTCGTGGTACTGCTCTGTACGTGCGATTTCAGCGCCGCCGATACGACCGGAAACCTGAGTCTTGATACCCTTTGCGCCAAGCTTCATTGTGCGGGAGATGGACTGCTTAAGAGCACGGCGGAAGGAAACACGCTTTTCAAGCTGTGCAGCGATGTTCTCAGCAACAAGCTGTGCGTTGAGGTCAGGCTGCTTAACTTCTACGATGTTGATGAAGACTTCCTTATCACCGGAGAGCTTCTTCTCGCAGATCTTCTTGAGCTTTTCGATTTCGGAACCGCCTCTGCCGATAACCATACCCGGCTTTGCGCAGTGGATGTTGATGCGTACACGCTTAGCGTCACGCTCAATCTCTACCTTCGGAACACCTGCGGGAGCAAGTGTCTTGAGGAGGTATTCACGAAGTTTATAGTCTTCAACGAGTGTATCGCCGAATGTGTTGGGATCTGCATACCAGCGGGATTCCCAATCTTTGATAACGCCGATTCTAAGACCGGTCGGATTAATTTTCTGTCCCATTATTTAACCTCCTCCTTTCTTATTCTTTCTCTGCCAGAGTAATGGTGATGTGCGAAGTTCTCTTGTTGATTCTGTTCGCACGTCCCTGTGCTCTGGGTCTGATTCTCTTGAGGATGGGGCCCGGGCCTACATTGCAGGCTGCAACATAGAGCTTGGAAACATCCATGTCATTGTTATTCTCAGCGTTGGCGATTGCTGACTTGAGCAGCTTGCCAACGGGTTCACACGCGGCCTTGGGCGTGTATTTGAGAATTGCGATCGCCTTATCAACAGGCTGATTGCGGATCAAGTCAAGCACGATCTGAACCTTACGGGGTGCGATGCGCACGAAGGTTGCTTTAGCAGTTGCTTGCATTTAAATTACACTCCTTTCGACCTTTATCTGTTTGATGTCTTTGAACCGGCGTGACCTTTGAAGGTTCTCGTCGGAGCAAACTCACCGAGCTTATGACCGACCATGTCCTCCGTTACATATACCGGAACGTGCTTACGTCCGTCGTGAACAGCGAAGGTGTGACCGACAAAGTCGGGGAAGATTGTTGAACTGCGGCTCCAAGTCTTAAGAACAGTCTTTTCGCCTTTTTTGTTCATTTCCACAACTCTCTCGAGCAGTTTGGGTTGCACGAAAGGTCCTTTTTTAACACTTCTACCCATTAGTTTTAGCTCCTTTCATCAACTTACTTGCCGTTACGACGCTTTACGATAAGCTTGTCGGAAGGCTTCTTGTGAGCTCTTGTCTTGAGACCGAGAGCGGGCTTGCCCCAAGGTGTAACAGGACCGGGACGACCGATGGGGGATTTACCCTCACCACCACCGTGGGGGTGATCGCAGGGGTTCATGACTGAACCGCGGACTGTAGGTCTCCAACCCATGTGACGCTTACGGCCTGCTTTACCGATCTTGACGTTCTCGTGTGTGCCGTTGCCGACAACACCGACTGTAGCCATGCAGGTTACGGGAACGTTTCTGAGTTCGCCTGAGGGGAGACGGAGAAGAGCGTAAACGCCTTCCTTAGCCATGAGCTGTGCGCTGTTACCAGCTGCTCTTGCAAGCTGACCGCCTCTGCCGGGGTAAAGCTCAACGTTGTGAACGAATGTACCAACAGGGATGTTGATAAGCTGAAGTGCGTTGCCGGGGATGATATCGGCATCTGCACCGCTTCTTACTGTTGCGCCAACCTTCAGACCCTCGGGAGCGAGGATGTATCTGAATTCGCCGTCCTCATACTTGAGGAGTGCGATGTGTGCTGAACGGTTGGGATCGTACTCAATGCTCTGTACTGTAGCATCGATACCGCCCTTATCTCTCTTGAAGTCGATAATACGGTACTTTGTACGGTTGCCGCCGCCTCTGTGGCGGACTGTGATTCTGCCGTAGCTGTTACGGCCGGACTTTTTGTTCATCGGAGCGAGAAGGCTCTTGTGAGGTGCTACCTTTGAAAGTCCTGAGTAATCTGTAACCGACATATTACGTCTTGCGTTTGTTGTCGGGCTATAGACTTTAATAGACATAAGTTTCACTCTCCTTAAAGCGGCTTCGCGGAGTATGTCTTGCTCCATACCTTACCGCCGGATAATAATTGTTTTAAATATTTATTAATACTATAATAAATATGATTCTTACATCATACCGTCGAAGAACTCGATGGTCTTGGAATCCTCTGTAAGGGTTACGATTGCCTTCTTCCAGGAAGCTGTCATACCCTCGTAGCGGCCGAAACGGCGAAGCTTACCGGAGCAGTTAACTGTGTTAACCTTTGCTACCTTTGTGCCTTCGAAAAGCTTTTCGACTGCCTGAGCGATTTCAATCTTGTTGGCATCCTTAGCAACTACGAAGGAGTACTTCATTTCTGCTGTACCTGCCATGGATTCTTCTGTGATAAGAGGACGGATGATGATATCCTGTGCTATCTTGCTCATGCGTAAACCTCCTCGATCTTTGCAACAGCATCCTTAAGGACAAGAAGTGTGTCGCAGTTAAGAATGTCGTATACGTTCAAAGTGTTTACAAGTGAAACCTTGACGCCTGCGATGTTGCGTGCGCTTCTGTAAATAACGTCATCCTTCTCGGGGAGAACGATGAGTGTTTTCTTAGCTGTGTTGAGTGCGCTGAGAACCTTAACAACTTCCTTAGTCTTGATTGCTTCAAGCTTGAAGGAGTCGAGAACTACGAGCTCATTGCCTGCAACCTTAGAAGAGAGAGCAGACTTCATAGCAAGTCTTCTGACCTTCTTGTTGATTTCGCCGCCGTATGTGCGGGGCTTGGGACCGTGAGCGATACCGCCGTGGTACCACTGGGGAGCTCTTGTGGAGCCCTGACGTGCGCGGCCTGTACCCTTCTGTCTCCAGGGCTTCTTGCCGCCGCCGCTTACTTCTGAGCGTGTGCGGGTTGACTGTGTACCCTGACGCTGGTTAGCCAAATAATTGACTACTACGAGATGCATTGCATACATGTTCGGTTCAATAGCGAAAATGCTGTCTGCAAGCTCGATATCGGAAACTTTCTTTCCGCTTACATCAAAAACTGATACTGTAGACATTTATAGCACACTCCCTTCTTAAGCTTTCTTGCAAGTGTCTTTGATTACGACGAAGCTGCCCTTGGGGCCGGGGATGGCACCCTTGATAGCGATGAGATTGTTCTCTGCGTCGATCTTGACAATGCTGAGATTCTGTACTGTAACCTTCTCGTGGCCGAGGTGACCTGCAAGCTTCTTTCCCTTGTATACGCGGGAAGGATCGCTACATGCACCCAGGGAACCTGCGTGTCTTGCGACAGGACCTGTACCGTGAGTTTCCTTCAGGCGGGAGAAGTTCCATCTCTTGATTGCGCCTGCTGTGCCTTTACCCTTGCTTGTGCCGGTGACATCAACCATGTCGCCTACTGCAAAGATGTCAGCCTTGATAACGTCGCCAACGTTTACTGAAGAAACATCAGAGAGTCTGAACTCCTTGAGAACCTTCTTGGGAGCGACGTCTGCCTTAGCAAAGTGACCCTTGAGGGGCTTTGTAAGACGCTCGACCTTAACGTCCTGGAAGCCGAGCTGAACGGATTCGTAACCGTCGTTCTCGATTGTCTTCTTCTGTGTTACGGGGCAGGGACCTGCCTCAACAACAGTAACCGGAACAACCTTGCCGTTCGCATCGAAGATCTGTGTCATACCGATCTTCTTGCCGATGATACCTTTTTGCATTGTTTTTTCTCCTTTCGGTTATTGGTTGGCAATTCAGCCAACATGACCTGTGAAGCGAACTATACTATAATGTATATAATATAGGGAACAGGTTTTCTTACAGCTTGATTTCGATTTCTACACCAGCGGGAAGCTCAAGTGCTGTGAGAGCTTCAACTGTCTTGTTTGACGGTCTGATGATGTCGATAAGCCTTTTGTGTGTTCTCTGCTCAAACTGCTCACGGGAATCCTTATACTTGTGAACAGCGCGGAGAATTGTGACGACCTCTTTTTCGGTCGGCAGCGGAACGGGACCGGAAACCTGAGCGTTTGTACGTCTTGCGGTTTCAACGATTTTCTCTGCTGCTTTGTCTACGAGGTTGTGATCGTAGCTCTTGAGTCTGATTCTGATCTTGTTTTTGACTGCCATTTGTACGCCTCCTAAATTTTGGCGGGCCACGCTTTTGGTACACGCGCCCGGGTGTTTCCAACCGAGCCATTCAAAATCCGGAAAAGTATTCGAACTACTGAACTACTTTCCGGTGGCCATAAGCGCAATTTCACCCCTTGTTCGTCCGTGAGAAGACGCATCGAGGATGAGAACTATTACTAGTCGCCCGGTTCGATGATCGGACATGCTCCACGGAAATTCCCTGCTTCGATGAGCAGCCACCTTCCGTTTCTACGCATATCTGCACACTATCCTAATTAGCATGCTCATCTATATTATCATAATGTCAAACAAATTGCAAGCGTTTTTTGAAAAAAATTTAAATTTTTATATCTTTATTATATATACATATAGAGAGCAATTTTCGCCCTTATTTTTTCGGCAAAACAAACAAAATACACAAAAAAATTTCGTAAGCTATCCCCAAAAATAAATTTGTTAAATCTGACGAAAAGCATTCCTGCAATATAAATGTATATATTATATACTTTGCACCCAATGCCGCCTGTTGAAAAGTTTTATTAAAAAATAAAAGGCATCAACGGCGGAGATTAAAAGCGTAAAAGCAATATCACTTAAAAAAATTAAAGATGCTGTGACTTTGAACGGAACAGGCTGACGAGCTGAAACTTTACTCATTTATCCGAGCGAGGGAACCATAGGCGGTATAGCAAACTTAAAAGTCAGATTTGCTTTTATAGCCGTTATGGCAGCAGAAC
>JAZSND010000004.1:0-33474 GCA_045536235.1 Acutalibacteraceae bacterium
ATACACTTTTACAACAACGAAAGAATCCAATTAAAAACAAAACTGACTCCGTTAGAAAAACGAAATCAGTTTGTTGCTTAACTAAATATTTCTGCCACAGGGGCTTTTTTGTACTGTCCGCACAATTTGGGGCAGTTCAATAGCAGACGGTATCGTTTTTAATTTTAATATTATAAATAAATATTTAATTTATAAAAAAGTATTGATATTTTGAAAATAATATGCTAAACTAACAATGTACGAATGATTGACTTTAAGGAGTGGGCAGACGCCCGCTCCTTTGTTTTACAGTCATACTTTTATCAGGCAAAGGAGCGAGTTTATGGCAGGTAAGGGTAAAGGCGGCAACACCGTTGCGGCAGTAACCGCAATCGTGCAGCCTATAGCGGAGCAATTGGGACTCAGGCTTTGGGATGTACGTTTTGTCAAAGAGGGTGCACAGTGGTACCTGAGAATTTTTATTGATAAGGACGGCGGTGTCAGTATTGACGACTGTGTGGAAATGAGCCATGCAATCAACAAGCCTCTTGACGAGGCTGACCCGATTGAGCAGAGCTACTGCCTTGAGGTAAGCTCCCCGGGTACAGACAGAGAGCTTTCACGTCCTGCACATTTTGAGGCATATATCGGTGCCGATATTATTGTGCGTTTGATCCGTCCGCTTGAAACGGGTGAAAGGGAGCTGCATTGCAAGCTCGTTTCGCACGATAACGAAGGCTTTACAGTAGAAACAGACGAAAGACAGCTGTTTATCACACGTAAGGAAACCTCATGGGTGCGCCTTGACGACAGTGCAGTTATATAAACACAATAACTTAAGAAACTCACCGAAAGGATTGATTTAGAAAAAATGGATACTAAAGAATTTTTTGCAGCAGTGAAAATGCTCGAAAAGGAGAAGAACATTCCCGCAGACGTGCTTTGCGAGAGAATTCAGGCAGCTATCGTTTCCGCAATCAAGGGCGAGTACGGCCGTGACATCGGCTACTGCGATATTGACCTTGAGGCAGGCGAAATGGCAGTTTACCTTCGCAAGAACGTTGTTTCCGAAATCAGCGACCCCGTAACAGACCTTCTTCCCGAAGAAGCTCAGCGTTACAAGAAGGGCGCAGTTCCCGGCGATATCGTTGAAATTCAGCTTGAAACAAAGGATTTCAGCCGTATCGCAGCAAGCACCACAAAGAACGTTATCCGTCAGGGTATACGTGAGGCTGAACGCAGTCAGATCAAGCAGGAATTCCAGAGCAAGCATCAGGAGCTTGTTACAGTACGTGTAGTTAATATCGATGCTGAAACAGGCAACGCAACAGTTGAACTCGGCAAGGGCGAATCTGTTCTGCCCAAGACTGAACAGGTTCCCGGCGAAGATCTCAAAGTCGGCGATCTTGTCAAGGTTTATGTTGTCGATATCCGTGACGGTGAAAAGAGCGGCGTAAAGGCTATGATTTCCCGTACACATCCCGGTCTTGTCCGCAGACTGTTTGAAGAAGAGGTTCCCGAAATCTTCGACGGCACAGTTGAAATCAAGGCAATCTCCCGTGAGGCAGGCTCCAGAACAAAGGTTGCCGTTTACAGCGCAGATGCTGATGTTGATGCTGTCGGCTCATGCATCGGTGCAAGAGGCGCACGTGTAGGCAAGGTTGTTGACCTGCTCGGCGGCGAAAAGATTGATATTGTAAAATACAGCGAGGATCCGGCAGAATTTATTGCAGCTTCCCTTGCTCCGGCAGATGTTATCAGCGTTGAAGTGCTTGACGATGCACCCAACTCCTGCTGCGTAACAGTACCGGATAACCAGCTTTCACTTGCAATCGGCAACAAGGGTCAGAATGCACGTCTTGCTGCAAGACTCACAGGCTGGAAGATTGACATAAAGCCCGAAAGCGGCTTCTTTGAAATTCAGGAATAATTTACATTCGGCGGTGGCAGTATGAAAAAGGAAAAAAAGGTTCCGCTGAGAAAATGCTTGGGCTGCGGCGAAATGAAGCCGAAGCAGGAGCTCATCCGTGCGGTGCGCTCACCCGAAGGGGAAATTTCGCTTGACCTTACGGGAAAGAAAAACGGCAGAGGTGCATATATCTGCCGCAATTCAAAGTGCCTTGCCGCCGCAATCAAGGCAAAGCGATTTGAAAGAGCTTTCGGCTGTTCAATTGAACAGCAGGTATATGACAGTATGCTTTCGGAGCTTGAATCCGAGGAGCAGAATTAAGGAGGATAACGCATGGCAGCAATTAAATACAGAATTCACGAAGTCGGTAAGGATTTCGGCAAGTCGAGCAAGGTTGTGCTTGAGCTGCTTGCACAGTATTTTGACGACACTAAAAACCATATGACAGCCCTTGAAGACAAGGAGCTGGATATAATTTTTGAAACCTTCACTCAGCAAACTGCTGTCAGCAGCTTTGACGAGTATTTCGCAACCGCTTCCCAGCCCAAGGCTGAGGAAAAGAAGCCCGAACCCAAGAAGGAAGAAAAGCCTGAAGACAAGAAGGCTGAGCCCAAGGCAGATAAAAAGCCTGAAGCTAAGAAGGACGCTAAGCCGCAGGCACAGGATAAGAAGCCTGCAGCACAGCAGCCGGCAAAGCAGCCCGAACAGCCCAAGAAAAAGGAAAAAACAGGTCCTCTCCAGGCAAGAACAAAGGGCGAAAAGCGCACAATCGACACAAGAGCAGATAACGTTCAGCTTGAAAAATACAACGAGCATTATGAGAATATCGTTCCCGTAAACAAGTCAGAAGGTATTCGTGATTCTGCTGTCAGAAAGCAGAAGCTCAACCAGAAATCAAAGCAGTACCGCAAGCAGGGTATGCGTTCACAGCGCCGTGAAACAGAGGCTGAAAGACTCAAGAGAATTGCGGCAGAGCGTGCCAGCAAGACTATTACAGTCACCATTCCCGATGAAATCACGGTCGGTGACCTTGCTCTCAAGCTTAAAATGACCGCTGCTGAGGTTATCAAAAAGCTCTTTATGCTCGGTCAGATGGCTACCATCAACGATATGCTCGATTTCGATACGGCAGAAATTGTTGCAACAGAGCTTGGCGCAAAGGTTAATAAGGAAGTTGTTGTCACTATTGAGGACAGAATTATCGACGCAACAGAGGATGACGATGCAGACCTTGAACCCAGAAATCCCATTGTTGTCGTTATGGGTCACGTTGACCACGGTAAAACATCACTTCTCGATGCTATCCGTCACACCTCCGTTACATCAACGGAAGCCGGCGGTATCACACAGCACATCGGTGCTTACAGAGTTAAGGCAAACGGCGAGCTTATCACATTCCTTGATACTCCCGGTCACGCAGCGTTCACATCAATGCGTGCACGTGGTGCACAGGCAACAGATATTGCCGTTCTTGTTGTTGCAGCGGATGACGGTATCATGCCGCAGACAATTGAAGCTATAAACCACGCCAAGGCAGCAGGTGTTACAATCATTGTTGCCATCAACAAAATGGATAAGCCCGATGTTTATCCGGACAGAATCAAGCAGCAGCTCACAGAGTACGAACTCATTCCCGAAGAATGGGGAGGCGATACAATCTGCGTTCCTGTTTCAGCTCATACAAAGATGGGTATTGATCAGCTGCTTGAATCAATCCTTCTTGTTGCAGAAATGAAAGAGCTCAAGGCTAACCCGAACAGAGCTGCAAAGGGTATCGTTATCGAGGCAAGACTTGATAAGGGTCGCGGTCCTATCGCAACACTCCTCGTTCAGAACGGTACACTCCGTTCAGGTGATATAATCGTTGCCGGTACAGCTGTAGGCCGTGTACGTGCAATGGTTGATGAGCACGGCAAGAACGTTAAGGAAGCAGGTCCGTCCTGCCCCGTAGAAATCATGGGTCTTGCAGAAGCTCCCCAGGCGGGCGATGTATTCGACGCAGTTTCTGATGAACGTCTTGCACGTGAGCTTGTTGAGCAGCGTAAGCAGAAGATTAAGGACGAACAGTTCAATTCAGTTCAGAAGGTCACACTTGACAACCTCTTCTCCTCACTTCAGGCAGGCGAGGTCAAGGACCTCAACGTCATCGTCAAGGCTGACGTTCAGGGCTCTGCAGAAGCAGTCAAGCAGAACCTTGAAAAGCTTTCAAACGACGAGGTTCGTGTCCGTGTTATCCACAACGGCGTCGGCGCAGTCAGCGAAAGCGACGTTATGCTTGCTAACGCTTCCAACGCAATCATCGTCGGCTTCAACGTACGTCCCGACCCTGCTGCACAGGTCAATGCAGAGCGTGACGGTGTTGAAATGAGAATGTACAGAATCATTTACGACTGTATTGAGGAAATCGAGGCAGCTATGAAGGGTATGCTCGCTCCCAAAACACGTGAGGTTGTTCAGGGCAGAGTTGAGGTTCGTAATGTTATCACAATTTCCTCTGTCGGTAACGTTGCAGGCTGCTATGTTCTCGACGGTAAGGTTACAAGAGCCTCTAAAATCCGTGTTGTCCGTGACGGTATTGTCGTTGCAGAGGACGAGATGGGCTCACTCAAGAGATTCAAGGATGACGTCAAGGAAGTCGTTCAGGGTTACGAATGCGGTATCGTTCTCAACAAGTTCAACGATATCAAGCTCGGTGATATTTTTGAATCCTTCATCATTGAGGAATACCGTGACTAATTAATGAAAGGTAATGGTAAAGGCTGCTCAAAAAACAAAGCAGCCTTTACACGGCTTAAAATATGGCAGGTTATAAAACAGACAGAGTTGCGGAGGATATCAAGCGCGAAATAATCGCTATCATCCGTGATGAAATCAAGGACCCCCGTGTTCAGGGTAAGCTGCTCACGGTTGTACGTGTTGAGGTATCGGGCGACCTTTCTTATGCAAAAGCTTTCATCAGCACTATGGAAGGCTATGAGGCTGCACAGGAGGCTGCCAAGGGACTCAAAAACGCAGCGGGTTATATCCGCCGTGAGGTCGGTCAGCGTCTGCGTTTGCGCAAGACACCCGAAATCCGCTTCATTGCAGACGATTCAATTGAACACGGCATGAGCATTGCAAAAATGCTCAAAGATCTCGGCACTACCGAGGAATAATATAAAGAAAGAGGAGTGAAAAGCCAATGCTTATTGACCTTGGCACAGCAGCTTCTTTCCTGAAAGATAACGATAATTTTACCATACTCACCCATGCGCACCCGGACGGAGATACTCTCGGTTCGGGCTTCGGACTTTGCCTTGCACTGCGTGCTATGGGCAAAAAAGCAAATGTAATCAACGAGGAAGCGGTGCCTGCAAAGTTCCGTTATCTTGAAATCGAAAAGCAGGAATTTGACGAGGAAACCGTTGTTGCAGTTGATATTGCAGATGTTTCGCTCATGGGTGAAAATATTGCCGCAGCATATAAAGATAAGGTTGATTTATGCCTTGACCACCACGGTGCAAACAGACAGTTTGCAAAGCTCAGCTTTGTTGATGCAAAGGCTGCTGCAGCAGCAGAAATAATAGTTGAGCTTGTTGAGCTGCTCGGCGTTGAATTTACGCCCGAAATTGCAGACAGCCTGTATACAGGCATTGCGACCGATACGGGTTGCTTCCGTTATGCAAACGTCACACCGCAAACGCATCTTCTCGCAGCGCAGCTCATGGGTTACGGCGCAAATGCATGCAGAATAAACACAGCTATGTTTGAAACAAAAACACGTACCTATGCAGCACTTGAACGCCTTGTGCTTGACGGCATGGAGTTTTATTTCGACGGCAAGTGTGCCATAGTTACCGTAACACGTGAAATGTTTGACAGGAGCGGCTCTGATGAAAGCGAGTGCGACGGTATTGCCGCACTTTCCCGTCAGGTTGAGGGTGTGCTTGTCGGTGTTACAATGCGTGAAAAGCATGACGGTACGTTCAAGGCATCCGTGCGTACTCATGACCCCGTTGATGCAAGCGCAATCTGCGCAAAGCTCGGCGGCGGCGGTCACAGAAATGCAAGCGGCTGCACTTTGCCCTATAATTCACTTGAAGAAGCAAAGACAAAGCTGCTCGAAGTAATCGGTGAGTTTATATGACGGGCGTAGTTTTTCTTGATAAGCCGCAGGGGATGACCTCGTTTTCTGCTGCCAACAAGCTCAGATGGAAGCTCGGCGCCAAAAAAGCAGGTCACACAGGCACGCTTGACCCTATGGCGACCGGTGTGCTCGTAGTAATGCTCGGCGGTGCAACACGGTTTATTGATTTTCTGCCTTCGCACGATAAGGCTTACCGTGCTGCGGTAAAGCTGGGTGTCACTACCGATACGCTTGACCTTGACGGTGAAGTTTTATCTCAGCAGGAAAGTCATGTTACCGCCGCCGAATTTGAAAAAGCTATGCTTTCTTATCTGGGTGAGACTGACCAGATTCCGCCGATGTATTCCGCAATAAAAAAAGACGGCAAAAAGCTCTACGAGCTTGCGCGTCAGGGCATAGAAATCGAAAGGGAAAGCAGAAGAATAAATATATATTCGCTTGAAATGCTTTCAGCTGATGAAAAGAATCAGGAATTCAGCTTTGATGTCAGCTGCTCTGCGGGTACTTATGTGCGCTCGCTTGCACGTGATATCGGCGAAACTCTCGGCTGCGGTGCGGCTCTCAGTGCACTGCGCAGGACTGCGGCACACGGTGTTGAAATAAAGCAGTGCAAACGAATTGAAGAAATCACGGCTGACGATATAGTGCCGCTTGATACGCTTTTGCCTTATCCCAGCATTAATGTAAGTGAAGCTCAGGCAAAACGCTTTTGCAACGGTGGTGCACTTGAAAGAAAACGTCTGCACACCAGAACAGAAAACGGACTGTATAAGGTCTATTCACCCGAAAATGAGTTTCTCGGTCTTGGAGAAATAACTGAGAATTCAGATGAACTTACTATAAAACGTATTTATGTAAAATAGGATAATTCATATGAATGAAATTAAAAGGGCTGTTGCCCTGGGTAATTTTGACGGCTTGCATTCAGGGCATATGGCTGTAATTAATGGCGCAAAGGCATATGCTGAGCTTGTGCCCTGCGTTCTGCTGCTTGAGCCGCTGCCTTCCGGCGAAACGGGTCAGGCATTGATAACGGATGAAGAAAAGCAAGGCCTGCTTGATTCGCTCGGCGTTGAAACCGTCAGAATAGATTTTCTTAAAATCAAAGATTGGTCGCCTGAAAGATTTTTCGATGAGATTATCGTTAAGAAACTTAATGCAGGTGCGGTTTGCTGCGGTTTCAACTACCGTTTCGGCAAAGGTGGCAGCGGCGATTCTGCGCTGCTGAAAAGCCTTTGTGAAAAGGCGGATATAGCCTTTTGCGAGTGTGCAGCGGTGGAATTTGAAAACGAGCCCGTAAGCTCAACGCGAATCCGCACGGCTATATTAAACGGCGAAATCGAAACAGCCAACGCAATGCTCGGCAGACCTTTCGGCTACTGCCTGGAGGTTGTACATGGCGATAAAATAGGCAGATTGCTTGACTGTCCCACTATCAACCAGCTTTTCCCTGCTGAGCTTATTGTGCCTAAATACGGCGTGTATTCAAGCGTTACAAAGGTTGACGGCAAATGCTTCAGGTCCGTTACAAACATCGGCAGACGCCCGTCATTTGAAAATGATGAGCAGCGCAGCGAAACGCATATCATTGATTTTAACAGTGATTTGTACGGACGGAAAATTGATGTAAGACTTCTTTCTTACAAACGCGGCGAAAAGAAATTTGATTCGCTTGAAGAACTGAAAGAACAACTGAAAATAGACAAAAAATAAAGGCTGTCTTTTTAGACAGCCTTTAATAGTTTTATTTGAGTGTTATGCCTTTTTATTGTCCTTTGAAGCATCAAAATTATCAGCCTTGAAAACGTAGTCTTTACCGGGGAGGATAGCGTTGAGCAGAATACCTGCGATGGAAGCTACTGCAAGAGCAGAGAGTGTGATGCTGACTGAACCTATGGCGAAGCTGATACCGCTGCCAAGACCGAGTGCTGCAACGAGGATAACTGCTGCAACAATAAGGTTGCGGCTCTTTGAGAAATCAACCTTGTTTTCAACAACATTGCGTACACCGATAGCGGAAATCATACCGTAAAGTACAAATGAAATACCGCCGATAATTGATGCGGGGAGAAGATTGATGAGTGCTGCAATTTTCGGGGAGAAGGAGAGTGCGATAGCAACAACAGCTGCAATGCGGACTACTCTGGGGTCGTAAACCTTTGTGAGAGCAAGAACGCCTGTGTTTTCGCCGTATGTTGTGTTTGCGGGGCCGCCGAAGAGTGAGGAGAAGGTTGTTGCAAGACCGTCGCCGATAAGTGTTTTCTTGAAGCCGGGGTCAGCAATAAAGTTTCTGCCTGTTGTTGCGCTGATTGCGCTGATGTCGCCGATGTGTTCCATCATAGTTGCAAGCGAAATCGGAACGATAGCGATAATTGCGCTGATGATTTTAGCCTTGTCGGGCACATTGCCGAATACGATATTTCCCTTTTGAATCGGGAAACCTATCCATGCAGCGTCCTTGAGTGCCTGGATTTTTGCTGCGTCAAATACAGGTGTGTCGCTGACGTTGTGAATGATAACTGCTGCAACACAGGAAACGATGATACCAAGGAGAATGGGAACGATTTTGCTCATGCCCTTGCCCCAGATGTTGAATATAATAACTGTTACAAGTGCGATTATTGCGATGGGCCAGTTTGTTTTGCAATTGTCAACTGCGCTGCCTGCAAGACCGAGACCGATAGCAATAATAATCGGACCTGTGACTACGGGCGGGAAGAATTTCATAATCTTAGCGGAATCAAATACAGCAAAGAGGATTGCAAGCACAAGGTAAACAAGACCTGCTACGGCAACACCAAGGCATGCATAGGGAAGCATGGATTGGTCGATAACTGTTTCGCCGGCGGCATTTGTTACGTTTGTTACTGCTGCATATCCACCGAGGAAAGCAAAGGAAGAACCGAGGAATGCGGGAACCTTGCCTTTTGTTACAAGGTGGAAAAAGAGGGTGCCAAGACCTGCCATAAGCAGAGTGGTTGCAATGTCAAGACCGGTGAGCAGCGGAACAAGTACCGTTGCGCCGAACATTGCAAATGTGTGCTGGAAGCCGAGAATGAGCATTTTCGGAACGCCGAGTTTTCTGGCATCGTAAATGGGTTCACTGCCTACTGCGATTTTTTCTTTTTTACTCATGCTTTTTTTACCTCCGTAGTTTTATTTTAATTCTCAGGGTCGAGAATAACTGCGCCTGTTTTGCCGTCTGTTTCGTGCAGGAAAACCGCCACCTTTTCGCTGTGTGAGGTGGGGATGTTTTTGCCGATATAGTCTGCCCTTATCGGCAGCTCTCTGTGACCTCTGTCAATGAGTACCGCAAGCTGGATTGCTGCAGGTCTGCCGGCAGAAAATACGGCTTCTATGGCAGCTCTTACCGTTCTGCCCTTGTAAAGTACGTCATCAACAAGTATTACCGTTTTACCGGTTACATCGGTTTTTAACGGGCATTTTGCAAGCGGTACGGCAGATGAATTTTCCAGATCATCTCTGAAAAGAGCAACGTCCAGCTCTTCAATCGGCAGTTCAACACCTTCGAGCATGGTTATGTTGTCCCTTATCATTTTAGCTAAGGGCATACCACGGGTTCTGATGCCGACGAAAACAATTCCGTCCGTGCCCTTGTTGCGCTCAACTATTTCGTGCGATATGCGGCGGACAGCCCGCTGCAAAGCAGTTTCATCCATAAGTGTAGCTTTGTATTTCTGCATTGTGGCACACCTCCCGAAAAACAAAATCCTGCCTTGGGCGGAATAAGAAATGCCACCAAAGACAAGATTTATAGTTCAAAGTATTATCGCAAATCTGACCCTCGGGTCAGTAATCTTGTCGGTATCTCTGTACCGCCTTTAAAGATTGGGTTTGCTCTTTTTCAGTTTAAATAATTATTCGGAAAAACCGGATTCAACAAGAGTTACAAGTGCGTCAACAGCCTGTGTTTCGTCAACACCGCCTGCGATGATGCGGATATCTGTGCCGCCCATAATGCCGAGTGAAAGAACACCGAGAAGGCTCTTTGCGTTAACACGGCGATCCTCTTTCTCTACCCAGATTGAAGACTTGAACTCATTTGCCTTCTGGATGAAGAATGTTGCCGGACGAGCGTGAAGACCGACCTGATTCTGAACAGTTACATCTTTAACATACATAGTAATACAATCTCCCTCTGATATTGTTGGTGAAGGCATGAGCCATACACATAAAATTACATTTTGTACTACATATTATACCACAAAAACCGCCTTCGTCAATGCAATTTCGCCACTTCTTGACCCGATTTAAAAAAATCGGCGGCAACGCCAAACCTTCGATTTTTGGTTGAACCTGCTTTGTGCATTTTGCATATTTTTTTTTTAGCGTTTTTCAACACATTGCCGAGCGGTAACGGATGAAGAAAGAACTGTTTAACCTATTTTATTCATTTTTCTGTGTTTTTGATAAATTTTACTTGTATATAAATCCTTTTCATTCTATAATCAGAACATAACAATATTGAAAGGCGGTAATACCTATGATTTCCGGTAAGATTTCAGACCTTAAGCGTTATTATCCTTTGCACCCCGCATTTGAATTTGTCAGCAAATTTATGGAAGAATATCAGGCTGAGCCCAAGGACAACGGCGAATATGAGATTCTGCCCGGCAGACTCAAGGCTATAATTGCAACCAACGAAATGGGCGATGCTGAAACAAAAAAGTTTGAAGCACATAAAAAATATGCCGATGTTCAGGTTATCGTAAAGGGTACCGAGCGCATTGACTGGGCGGACCTGGAAAACTGCACCGATATGGTAAGCGAGGAATATTCCACCGGCGGCGATATCGCTTTCTATAACGACCCCGAATTTGTAAGCAAAGTTATACTTGACGAGGGTGAATTTATGATTATGTTCCCCGAGGATGCACACAAGCCCTGCGTAAAGGCAGGCGATACGGCAGACACCGTTAAAAAAATAGTATTCAAGGTTTTACTTTAATAATCATAAGGAGAGTTGGCTATGCTTGAAAAGTTTTTAACAGAAACCTTAAAGCTTGCTCCCCGTCAGATGTGGGGCGTTGAACAAATCGGCATTTATTTCAGAAAATTATTCTCTGCAAAATCAGCAAAAGCTGCGATTGCATGCATCGTGGCGATTGCAGAATTTTTCGGCCTTGCAATTCTCGATTTACCGACCACTCCGCGCGGTCAGGAGCTTGACCTGACAGGCTATGAGCTTGTTTTTGAGGATGAGTTTGAGGGCAATACACTCAACACAGACGTATGGCAGTACAGAGGCAGCGGTTCGAGAAGAGGCGGTTTCAACGCCGAAAGCCAGGTCAGAGTTGAAGACGGCAATATGATTATTACAGGCGACTATCAGACTGACGGTACCTACGGCGAGGGCTGGTACACGGGTATGGTCAAGCTCAAGGAGCGTTACTGCAAGGGCTACTTTGAAATCCGTTGTATCGTGAATGATGGTCCGGGCTTCTGGTCCGCCTTCTGGATTCAGGCAGATGCACCCTATACCGCTTCTGTATCAAAGGGCGGTCCCGGCGGATGTGAAATTGATATTTTTGAGTCTATGAGCTACGATAATTTCATAGGCAAAAACTCCGTTGCACAGACCGTGCATTGCGCAGGCGTTGACGGCGTGCAGGAGGGCTTCCAGTCCCGTATGCTCGGCGATTTCTACGGCAATAACATCTACAAAGAATACAACACCTATGGCCTTGAGTGGAACGACGACGAGTATATCTTCTACATCAACGGCGTTGAAACCGTTCGCACCTCGTTCGGCAACGGCGTTTCCGAGGTTATGGAGGACGTTATAGTTTCCCTCGAAATCCCCGACGAAGAAAAATTAGCAACCCTTGATAAAGAAACCTACAAGACTGAATTTATCGTTGATTATGTAAAAATCTATCAGCCCAAACTTACAGCGGTTGACTAAAAAGCAAGAGGTTGTATCACTTGTCTGATACAACCTCTTAAATTATTTTTCGTTCTTGTAATCCTCAACAATCTTTCCGTCCTGGATTCGGATAACTCGCTGTGCTTCTGCAGCGATACCGTTATCGTGTGTAATCAGAATAACCGTTCTGCCTTCTTCGTGCAGTTCGTGCAGAATACGCATAACCTCTTTGCCTGAGCGGCTATCGAGGTTACCTGTAGGCTCGTCTGCAAGGATAACGGGCGGCTTTGCGGCTACCGCACGCGCAATCGCAACACGCTGCTGCTGACCGCCGGACATCTGGTTGGGCAGATGGTGCATACGCTTTTCAAGCCCTACTCTTTCAAGCGCAGCTGTGCTCAGCTCGTTGCGCTTGTCTTTTTTTACTCCTCTGTAAACAAGGGGCAGCTCGACATTCGCCTGAGCTGTAAGGCTCGGGATAAGATTAAATCCCTGAAAGATAAAGCCGATTTCCTGGTTACGGATTCCGCTTAATTCATCATCCGTCATTGTTGAAACATCTATTCCGTCAAGGTGGTAGCTGCCGCTTGTGCAGATATCAAGCAAGCCCAGCATATTCATCAGCGTTGATTTACCCGAGCCGGATTGACCGATAATCGCAACGAATTCGCCCCGGTCAATAGTAAGCGAAACTCCGTCAAGCGCACGGACCTCGTTTTCACCGGGGTTGTAAATTTTATATACATCTTTAACTTCAATAAGGTGTGACATCAAGCTTACTCCTTTGTACCTGTTAGATCTATTTTATACCTATTAATTATTACAGTCAAGCAAAAAACGGCGATTGAAAATATATACATGTTGTGATATAATAATTAAAACAAATAAATATTGTAAAAAGGTGACAAAAGATGAAAAAAAGTATTATTTTTAAAATCGTGTCCGTTATTCTTTCTGCTGTGATTGTCTGCTTGGCGTTTGCAGCCTGCGACGACAAGAGTGTAGGCATTATCAGCGGTGAAGACGGTCCGGAACAAGTTATTACAGGAGAACACACAAAGGTAAAATTTGAAATGGAATATGACGGCGAAAGCATGGGCAGCTTTGTGGTAGAGGTTTATCCCGAATATGCACCGATTACCGCAGCCAACTTTGTAAAGCTCGTTGAAGAAGGATTTTATGACGGACTGACCTTCCACAGAATCGTTGATGATTTCATGGCTCAGGGCGGTGCTCCGAAGGATAAGCAAGCCGATGCAATCAAGGGTGAATTCGCTGCAAACGGCGTTGAAAATCCGCTTGCCGATAAGCATGAGCGTGGAGTTATTTCAATGGCACGTACAAATGACCCCAACTCAGCAAGCAGCCAGTTCTTCATCTGCTATTCAGATACGTATTCAGCATCTCTCAACGGTAATTATGCAGCCTTCGGTAAAGTTATTGAGGGCATGGAGGTTGTGGATTCCTTCCTCGATGTGCCCAGAAGCATTAATATGATGGGTGAACAGGCTGAGCCCATAACTGATATTATAATCACATCTGCAACGGTTGTTGAATAAAATATAAACATAAAAATAAAGCAGGAAATTTCGGTTAAGAAGTTTCCTGCTTTTTGTTGCGGTCAACAGTTTATTTTCTTGTGTTATTCTGCTGCTGAACAGATGCGTTCATCATGCGCTCCATCATACCGGGGCGCTTTGCCTTCTTGGGTTTGTATGCGGGGGGATTGGCAAGCTTTTCTTTAGCAGCCTTGCCACCTGCACCCCCAAGATACTTGTTTACACGGATTACGGGCTTGAGCAAATCGTCGCACATGTAATCAACGCAGTTTGCAAGCAGCTGCTGGTCGTTATCCATCTTGCCGAGGATTGAAACAACAATAAGGCTCTGTGTTTCATTTGTAGCGTCGAGATAGATTTCATTGAGCAGCGTGAAGAGCTTCTTCATTTTTGTGGGGTCATTCTGGCTGATTGTTTTGATGATTGCATCAGCACAGCCACGTGAGAAGAATTCTTCGGGCAGAAATTCACCGTAACGGTTGATGTTGGCATTGTATTCCGGTCTGAATTCCGGGTAGAGCGAGGCTGTAAGGCGGTTTGCAAGCGTATTGGCATCGTAATATACAGAGCCGCTGCGTGCTGCAGCCTTGGAAACTGTTTTGGGTGCCTTGACCTTCTGGGTAGAGGGGTCGGGCTTGCAGTATTTTGCCATTATTGTGTCGGAAATTTCGCCGCTGATGTAGCTTATATCGCTCTGGTCATAGCCTTCGGGGTCGAGCAGCGAAACGGAAACAAGGTCAAAATTAATGAAATTACCGTCTGCATCTACTTCTTCGGAAATTGAAAGGTTGAGCTTTGTATCAAAATGCTCGATTTTTGCAGCGGAATTTTCGCCCTTGTATAAAATAACGTGACCTACGCCGTTTGTGCCTGTACCAATAGGGGCTTCGCCCTTTTCAACACCCTCGGGGATAACAGCCTTCATACCGGCTTCCTTCATGGAAAGCTCGATTGATGAATGGATTTTTGCAAGTGCTTCTTTGATTGCTGACATAATTTAGTAGTTGCAAGCGGTGTAACACCGCTGCTGCTCCTTCCGTTTAGCATATACATTAGGAGTATACCACACAGAAGAAATTTTGTCCATATTTTTTTATCTGATGCGGTTTTATCTCAGTTTTGTCATTTCACGCCTGATTGGCGGAATAGCTGTAATTACAATTGCGGCAGGAATTGCGGTAATAAATACCTCGGGTATCATGTAGCAGCCGTTGTAAATAATTGAGTAAACAAGTCCGAGCATCTTCGGTGAGCAGGCTGCGACTATTGAAGCGGAAAAATCGTTTACAAATGCTTCTCCAAAAAACCAATCGGCATATGATGCATAGAAAATATAGCCCGAAACCGTGTGCACAAGGTATCTTGCAAGCACGGCGATTACCGTGCCTGCCGCAAAGGCTGCGGCGTGGTTTTTGATTCTGCCTTTGAACATACCTGCAAGACCGATTACGGAAAAGGCAAGCAGATAATCTAGACAGAGTATTGCAACGGTGCTGCCGGCATCCATGCCTGCAAAAGCCTGGCTCATTGTAGCACCGAGCAGTGCCTGGAGTATACCGTAGACAAAACCGCTGAGCAGTCCCCACTTGACTCCGTAGGTGTAGCTGAGCATAGCTACAGGCAGCATTGAGCAAAAGGTGATGCTGCCGCCCCACGGCCACTTGAAGATTGTTAGGAGCGAAAGTACCGTGCCGAGTGCTATCAGCACACCGCTGAGGGTCAGCCGTTTTGTTTTTTCTGTTCGTGTGAGTTGGTTTGACATAAAAATCCTTCTTTCTAAAAAATTGCAACAAAAAAACGCCAAAAGGAATTTCTCCTGTTGGGCGTTTACATATGCTGCAACTTTTAAAATTCCTACGCCGGCATTACCCGGATCAGGTTCAAGGGTAACGGGCTCACAGCCCGACTCTCAGCCGATAACATCAGCACCCCTATTGGCATTTTCAATTGTCGAGGTAATTATATAGCGAAGTTCTGTATTTGTCAAGGGATTTTATTGCCGGAGGTGATTTATTGTAACGTTTTGTATATTCCGACATCATCGCTTAGTGAAAGCTTTTTCAAATATATTATGCCGTTGAGGCGCACTTCATAGGGTGAAGCCCTGCTTCATTTCTTCGTGTGCCGTTAGGCACGCTTCATTGAAAAAGCCTGATTTGTCTTTTGACAAATCAGGCTTTTTATGGAGCGGATGACGAGGCTCGAACTCGCTACCTCCACCTTGGCAAGGTGGCGCTCTACCAGATGAGCTACATCCGCACAAACAACATTAGCAATTATATATCAGCGGTTTTGATTTGTCAAGAGAATTTTGCAATTTTTTTATTTATATTTTAGAACTACTGCATTGATTAAATATATAAAACATTGTATAATTCTATCATAAGTAAATTCAGGAGGTACACATTTATGAAAAAAATTATTTCCTTGCTTCTGGCAACAGTGATTTTATTTTCCTGCTCAGTGGGTACATTTGCCGCTGATGCTGCAAACAGCAACGAAGTTGTTCCTGTAGTTGTTGTCCGCGGCATGGATTTCGGCGGTCTTATTATTGACCAGGGCACAGAAAATGAAAGACCCGCACTTTCCGTTGAAGCAGGCCCGATAGTTCTCGGCGTGATGAAAGCTCTGTTTATGAGCATATTCGGCGGCATGGACGGTTTGGTCGACGGCGTTATAGATACTGCAGGCGGTATTTTTGCTCCTCTTGCCTGTGACAAAAACGGCAAAAGTATTGAAAACATTACCGTTAAGGAATATCCACTTGCAATGAGCAACTATCCCGGCGATGTCGAAAGCTTCAGAGGCGGCGACAGTGAAACTTCTGTTATTGCAACAGCATGTGACCGTTATGGAGCAGATAAGGTTTACTATGTTACATACGACTGGCGCCTTGACCCGTACGAAACAGCTGCAAAAATTAACGACCGTGTAAATCTTGCACTCAAAGATCACAACGCAGAAAAGGTTGATATTATCTGCTGTAGCCTCGGCGGCGTTATGACACAGGCATATTTTGACGCTTACGGCTACGAAAAGGTTGACAGCTGCCTTTTCCTTTCCTCTGCTATTTACGGTTCCTACTGTTCATCTGACCCGTATGCAGGCAAAGTAGGCTTTGATAAAAAATATATCAACAATTTCCTCAACGCAACTCTTTCCGATATGAGCTGGCTGTGGACTATACTTGATGTACTCGGCATCACCGATGCACTTGTCAATTTTGTAAACGATATAGCAGATAACTATAAAGATAAAATTTATGCTGAGGTTATGCGCAATACCTTCGGTACATGGGCAGGTCTGTGGGGTATGCAGCAGACTGAGGATTACGAGGCTGCAAAGGTTATGATTTTCGGTGACGAGGCTGCAAATTATTCCTCATTTATCGCAAAAATTGACAGATACCAGAACTACCGTCTTCACAGGGATGAATTCCTGCTTAATATGCAGGCAGACGGGGTTAAAGTTGCTCTTGTTACTTCCTACGATAAACCCGTTGTTCCCGCCTTTGAACATTCATATGTAAACGGCGACCAGGTGCTTGAAACAGAGCTTATGTCAGCGGGTGCAACCGTAGCACCCTACGGTGAAACACTTGGCGATGATTATGTTGCTGCTGATCCGACCAAGCTTTCACCTGACAGAGTAATTGATGCATCAACCTGCCTTTTCCCCGAATATACATGGTTCATCAAGGGGGCACCGCACGTGTGCTGCAAATATGAATCCGATGTAGCAGAAATGATATTCTGGATTATCGAGCAGGAAAATCAGCCCACAGTCAGTGACAATATCCTTTTCCCGCAGTTTACACAGTGTGACGCTGACCAGAATCTTTACTATTTCTCATAATATTACATAAAACCAAACGCAGAGCTGATTGATTTCAGCTCTGCGTTTTTTTATAAAAGTATGTCGGTGTTTGTTTCCTCAGTTTGAATACCCGTTTCTTCCGTGCCGGTTTCTTCAGCTTGAGTTGCCGGGGGAACATAGGAGGTAGTCGGAGGAAGCGGTGTGTTTGAAATTTTTATGCAAATATCGGTGATTATAAAGGTAAGAATGAATACTGCCACAAGGATTAAAACATAAAGAATCCTGTTTCGCAGCTTGCGCCGTGCCTCCATTTGCTGAAAGGTCATCGTGTGAGTAGAGGTAGGCGAATCATCGTCATAATCTTTGCTGAACTGCATTATTGCCCTGCGATGATACTCGGGTTCGGGTATCACAGGTCTGAAATCTTCAGGCAGCTGTTCCTGCTCTGAGGGTTGCACCTGCTTTTCTTTATCTTCCATTGGTTCATACCTCTTACATAAAGAGTGACTGACCGGAAAGTCCGGCAAAGCCAAGTGAAATAAGCGCAATATAAATGAAAAGTGCAGGCTTGCCCTTGAATGGTGTAGCAATGCTGTCATTTGCCTGGATTTTTTCTTCGCCCTCACCTATCAGCAAAACAGCTATAATAAACGCAATACCGGCGCCTATGCCAAGACCTATGGATTCGACAATATCAAAGGCTGCACGGCGGTTAATCATCGGAACGGCAAGCACAAGCGTGTTGACCGCTGCCATGCCGACACGGTGAATATCCTGCTTGTTGCGTTTCATGAACAGCTTTATTATTGCCGTAGCAACAAGGTAAATAACCGCAAGTACCATGCAGTAAATGGCAAGGTGTATTGATGTGCTGTAAGCGTTGATTTGCGGTATAAAATCAAGCATTGAGCATGCTGCAGCTGTTGCGCTGGTAAAAAACGCAACAAGCAGAGCAATCGGGAAAAATTCTTTGGGTTTTGTGGCAATTCGGATTGCCTCACTCATGCCGAAGCCGCCGTTAAAAACAAGGTTTTGCAGCAGCAACGCAAATACGGAGGCGTTTAAAAATGCAAAAATCATTTTTTATCCTCCTCTGACTTTGTAAAGATATCGTCAACGGGACGGTTAAGAAGCATCTCTAATTCGTCATCGTCAACCTCATCAAAGCTGACGGATGCAGGAGTAAGACGGATTGTGCGGACAGGTTCGGATTCTGTTTCTTCGGCGAAGTCAGTATTGTCGTCTGCTTTTTCGGCACTGTCATCGTCATAATCGTAGTTATCTTCGGTATTTTCATCGGTGACTGTGCTGTCCTCGGCAGAAACATCTGCTATAGTGTCTTCTGCTGTTTCGGGTTCAGGTTCGGATTCCTGGGATGCAATTTCTTCACTGTCCGTTATATAATTTTCGGGTTCTGCATATTCTATGGGTTCTGCTGCAATTTCAGCTGCAATACTGTTGAGCGTTATCTTTCTTGCTGCTGTGTTGGTTATAATTTCAGGTTCTTCAATTACGGCTTCACCGTAAAGTCCGACCGCAGGCGCAACGGATTTTTCTTTTGAGAACAAATCAAAATTATAATCTGTATCGTCAGGGAAGCTGTCGCCTGAAATTTCGGAAAGAGCGAACGGATCTTCCTCAGGCGTAAGGTCCGGCAGGTCAGGCACGGGAAGCTTTGAAACAGGTTTTGTACGCTGCGGCTTTTTTGTGCCGGGCTTGGGTTGCTTTTTATCAAGGAATTTCGGCCAGTAAACCGAAATTATCATGCGGAGTGTTGCCGCGGCAAAACCGAGCATAAGGAAACCGCCGAACGGAAGCAGCAGACCGGAAAGTGTTCTGCCTTCCCAGAATCTGAAGC
The DNA here is from genome assembly GCA_045536235.1 of Acutalibacteraceae bacterium. Lineage (GTDB taxonomy): Bacteria > Bacillota > Clostridia > Oscillospirales > Acutalibacteraceae > UBA8612. Next base: position 19,135 of record JAZSND010000004.1, read on the forward strand.
CTGCGATGCTGCCGCTGCCGAAAATCTCACGGATTATACCTACAAGAATAAGTACGGCTGCATAGCCGACGGATGCGGTAAACCCGTCACGAAGAGCAGCCATCGGATTGAGCTTGACCGCAAAACGCTCACAACGAAGAACGAGCAGGGAGTTGACAGCCATAACAGGCAGGTAAATGCCGAGCGAACCAAAAAGCTCAGGGTTGAGCTTTTCTATCAAAATCATAAACGGAGTGATAATTGCACCGCCGAGAATGATATATATACCTGTTCTTACCCAGCGGGGGATAACCTTGAGAAACATGGAGGCTATCAGCTCGCAAAGTGTTATTGCAGTTGCGGCAACAAGCGAAAGTAAAGCAGCGCCTTTGAGCGTGGTTGCCATAGCTATTACCGGGCACAGACCGACTGCCTGAACAAGAACGGGATTGAATATTCCCGCATTGCGCAGCAGCAATCCCGGGCCGCGGTTTTGCTTTTTGTTTGCCATAGCTTATCCTCCTTCGGTTATTTATCGTAAATCAGTATGATAGTTAATCTGAGCTTTATTCAGCCGGAGCGTCGGTGACAGGTTCCTGAACTGGAGGCTGAGTGGGGGGCTGGGTCGGGGGTAGCTCTATAGGTGCGGTTATTATTGGTTTTGCCGTAGTGGTCGGCTTAGCTGTTGTGGGAACAGTTGTCGGCGCCTGGGTAGGAGCGGTTGAAGGCGCTTTTGTGGTTGTGGGCTTTGTGGGGAATGTATACGGCCTTCTGGTGGTAGTGACAGCTGTTGTGGTAGGTACCGCAGTTGTTTCATCTTCATCGGGATAGTCGGGGGTATCCTGATCGGTAATATCGGTAACGCTGCTGAGTGTAGGCTCTTCTGTCGGCTGAGTGACAGATTCGTGCGTTTCGTCAGAGTTTTCGTTTGTTATTATGGCATTGTGATCGAATTTGAATGAGGGATCATTGCTGTCAGGCTTTTTGGAACAGGCAGCAAATCCGATGCATAAAATAGCGGTAGCAATAAATGCCGCCATTACTTTAATGGGTTTCATTCCTTTTTCCCCCTGCATTTTTTGGGCGTTTTTTTGTAAGCAGCTTTTCAAGCTGTTTGTCAATAACCGGCCATGCCGCATTCATAATAAGTATTCCGAAGCAGGCACATTCTTCGTATGCTCCGAAACGCCGCATGAGCATACAGATAATGCCGCCGAATATGCCGTAAAGCAATTGGCTGACAGGAAGTCTCGGTTGAGTGCCTTGCTCGGTGAGCAGGAAAAGTGCTGCAAATATCATGTAGCCGGCAGCAAGCTCAAGAACAACAGAAGAGAAAAGGTTTGTTACTCTGGGAAAGCAAACAGCCATTAATGCGGCGCCGGCAATAAAGCCTGCGAAGCTGATAAACAGCTTTGTGCGTCTTATCATCAGATAAAGCGCACTGCCTGAAAGAACAATTATGCAGCCTGCTCCCATAGGACCGGGATGGTTACCGGTAAATATATCTATTGCTTTAACAGAGCCTAAGTTAATGGACATATTCTGTGAAAGCATATAAGCAAGAGATGATCCGCTTGAGCCGGAAAGAATTGTATTTGAAGCGGAAATTCTCGGGTAGTCAAAAATAAGATCGGAAAAGCATATAGTTAAGAAGGCTATACCTGCGGCAGCGGGTGAAAAGGGGAGGGTTTCCGACCTGCCGAAGGGGAGCTTTGCGGCAATAATTGCAAAACTGCTGCCTATTGCAGGAATCCACAGCGGAGCATTGGCAGGAAGCATGAGCGCAATAATAATGCCTGTTACGATAGCACTAAGATCAGATACGGTTGAATCCTGCTTTAATATTTTGCGTCCGAAATATTCGCAGATAACTGCGGTAACAACGCTTATTCCGATAAGTGCGAGAGCCTTGGCACCGTAGAAATACCAGGCACTTACACACGGCAGGATGAGAATTGCAAGCATATCCAGTTGTAAAGCACGTGTTTCTTTAACTGAAAAGGTTTCAGCCATGGCGTTTCTCCTCCTTGCTAATACCATTATTTGTGCCTTGATTTTGTAGGCTTGGTCGAGTTACGATATGTATGTAACGATTTGATTTTTAGGGGGTAAACTAATGAAAATCGAAGCTCTGACAGATGAAACAATAATAGTCGAGCTGTCCGACGATGATATGAAAAATCTCAACATAACTTATGAAGAGATGGATTATTCAAAGGTTGAAACAAAAAGAGTAATCTGGACAATTCTTTCACGTGCAAGGCGCACGCTCGGACGTGAGCTTGACACATCGGGCAGGCTTTTTGTTGAAGCCATGCGCTGTGAATCGGGCGGTTGTGTGCTTTTCTTTTCTGTTGACAGGGATGAAAAGCGTCAGCGCAGAAATAAACGCTATCTTGTGAAAAAAGGGGAATACATAACCTGTGAGTTTGAAAATGCCGATGTTCTTATGGCGTGTGCCTTATATCTGGCAGACCTCGTGAATGAAAGCAGGCTGTATAACCTCGGGAATAAATACCGTCTGCTTGTAAGAAGCATTACAGGGGCATCAAGAATAAAAGACTGCATGAATGAATTCGGTAAAATTATCGGGGAAAGTGCCATGCTCACCGAGTTTACCGATGAGCATTGGCACTGTATAGCAAAAGAAAATGCTGTAGAGCTGCTTAGCTCTGGAAAAGAAGCATCATAAAGCCTGCTGCAACTGCGGAACCGATAACACCTGCGACGTTGGGGCCCATAGCGTGCATGAGCAGGAAGTTTGTCGGGTTGGCTTTTTTGCCTTCTGCCTGGGCAACACGCGCTGCCATAGGTACGGCGGAAACACCTGCTGCACCGATAAGCGGATTGACCTTGCCCTTGGTGATAATATACATTACCTTGCCAAGGAGAACGCCGCCTGCTGTTGAGAAAGCGAAAGCGAGCAGACCGATGCCGATAATCATGAGCGTTTCAAGCTTTAAGAACTGTTCGCCGTTTGCTGTTGCGCCGACGGTTGTGCCGAGCATGATTGTAACAATATTGCAAAGTGCATTTTGTGCAACATCGCTGAGTCTGTCAACAACACCGCTTACTCTGAGTATATTGCCGAACATAAGCATACCAATAAGCGGAGCAACACTCGGAAGAATAAGTACGCAAAGAACCGTAACAACAATCGGGAAGATTACAAGCTCGGTTCTGCTGACCTTGCGAAGCTGACCCATTTTAACCTCACGCTCTTTCTTGGTTGTGAGCGCACGCATGATGGGCGGCTGAATGAGCGGAATAAGGGCCATATAGGAATATGCCGCAACGGAAATGGGAGCAAGCAGATGGTCTGCCAGCTTTGAGGCGGTAAGGATAGCCGTAGGACCGTCTGCACCGCCGATGATGGCGATTGCAGCAGCCTCGGCAGGCTCAAAGCCGAGTGCGATAGCAAGAATAAATGCAATGTAAATACCAAGCTGTGCTGCTGCACCGAGCAGAAGGCTTGAGGGATTGGCGAGCAGAGGACCGAAATCGGTCATTGCGCCGACACCCATAAAGATAAGGCAGGGGAAAATACCGCTCTTTACGCCTGCATAAATAAGACGTAAAACACCTGTATCGTACCAATGGGCGCCCTCAACAATGTTGGAGATATCCATTAGTCCCGCCGGGTCAGCCATAAGACCTGCTGCAGGAAGATTTGCAAGCATCATACCGAATGCAATCGGAAGAAGAAGCATAGGCTCATACTTCTTGACAATTGCAAGGAACAAAAGCAAAAACGAAACAAGGAGCATAGCACCTTGCTGCCATGTGATAACAGCTAAGCCTGAGCTTTCCCAGATGCCCTGAAGAACACCTAAAAAGTTCATATTATATTATTCCTCCGCATTAATATACGGCAAGTACATCGTCTGTGTTGACAACTGTACCGTTGCTGACGAGAATCTGCTGGATTGCGCCGTCCTGTTCAGCTGTGATCTCGTTTTCCATCTTCATAGCTTCAAGGATGAAGAGTGTGTCGCCTGCCTTGACTGCCTGACCCTGGCTTACGAGAACCTTAAGGATAGTGCCGGGCATGGGGCTGATGCACTTCTTGCCGTCTGCGCTGGGAGCTGCAACGGGAGCAGGAGTTGCGGGAGCTTCAGCGGGTGCTGCTGCGGGAGCGGGAGCTGCAACGGGTGCAGGAGCTGCAACAGGAGCGGGAGCTGCGACAGCTACGGGAGCTGCGCCTGCAACTGTTGATACGTTAGTGATAACTGCATCTGTTTCATTTACTTCTACTTCGTAGTTTTTGCCGTTAAGTGTTACGATATATTTCATTTTAAATTACCTTGCCTTTCTTATTCTTCTAAAAGTTTGATTGATTTGAAGTCGAGTCTTTCCGGCGGAATACCCGTCTGGTGGCTGACAAGTGCCATGATGATGGCTGCTGTGGGTTCGTCGATTCCGTTCCATTCGAGCGCTCTGATTGATTTGAAATCGAGCTTTTCAAGCGGAATACCTGTCTGATGGCTGAGCGTTGCCATAACAACTGCTGCTGTGGGCTCGTCCACGCCGATGAGCTGTAAGGGCTGGTCAAGCGCTTTGATCGATTTGAAGTCAAGGTGCTCAAGCGGCTTGCCGAGCTGATGGCTGAGTGCCGCCATAACTGCTGCGGCTGTTGCGTCGTCAAGTCCGTAGAGCTCGACACGGCTTGTGGCTGTCTGTGTGCCTGGCACCGTAATATCTGCACTGCGAACAATTTCTGCTGAATCGTTATCGCTCTTACTGAATGCACCTTTACTTTCGATTGCACGTACAATGCGTGAGAGCAGATAAACCAGCACAGCGAGCAACGCAAGCTCTGCCATAACGACAACTATGCCGACACCGGAAACGAGAAGCGCATCAGTTATGCCGAGTGCTTTTCCTGCCAACATAGTTTATCACTCCTTGATTTCCTGAATTGTGTATTTGAATGTGCGCTTTTCCTTTTCGGCTCTGCTTTCAAAGAAAGCCTTAGCCTGCTGCGGGAAAGCGATATATGAAAGAACGTCTTCCTCGCTGTGTGCGAGTGCGCCGATTTCTTCCTTTGCAGCTTCAAAGCCGGGCTCGAGGTTATCGGCAAATCTGCCGGTGAAGGGTTTTTCGTCGCCGAGGACGAGTTTCTGCAGGTCCTTGCTCACTTTGCCGGGAGCCTTGCCGTATTCACCCTTGATGTATGCCTTTACTTCCTTGGAAATGTTCTTGTATCTTTCACCGAGAAGTACGTTGAAGGTGGCCTGAACGCCTACCATCTGACTCATGGGAGTAACAAGGGGCGGATAGCCGAGGTCCTCACGAACACGGGGTGTTTCTGCAAGAACTTCGTCGAGCTTGTCCAGCTTGTTCTGTGCTGTGAGCTGAGCAACGAGGTTTGAAAGCATGCCGCCGGGAATCTGATAGTCGAGTGCATCGGTTTCGGTTGCCATAACAACGGGGTTAAGCACGCCGCTTTCAAGGTATTTTGCACGAAGGGGCTTGAAGTAAGAATTAATCTTGGAAAGTGCCTTTGTGTCAAGATCTACCTTGTAGCCCTGGTTTTTGAGTGCATATGCAAGTGTTTCCGTCGGGGGCTGGCTTGTACCGCCGGAAAGGCTGGAAATAGCGGTGTCTATAACGTCTGCACCGGCTTCAACTGCTTTCTGGAGTGTAAGCATGCCAAGACCTGTTGTGGAGTGTGTGTGGACAACTATCGGCAGCTTGACTGCGCTCTTGAGAGCTTTAACAAGGTCGTAAGCCTCCTGCGGAGCAAGAATACCTGCCATGTCCTTTATACAGATTGTCTGAACGCCCATCTTTTCAAAGCCTTCGGCAACCTTTACATAGTTTTCGATGTTGTGAATGGGGCTTGTTGTGTAGCAGATTGTACCTGAAGCGATAGCGCCGCTTCTGAGTGTTTCGTCAACTGCTACCTCAACGTTGCGAAGGTCGTTGAGCGCATCGAAAATACGGATGATGTCAATACCGTTTTCAACGCTCTTTGAAACGAACTTGCGTACTACGTCGTCCGGATAGTGCTTGTAGCCAAGGAGATTCTGACCTCTGAGGAGCATCTGGAGCTTTGTGTTGGGGCATGCTGCTTTGATTGTGCGCAGTCTTACCCACGGGTCCTCATCAAGGTAACGAAGGCATGAGTCAAACGTTGCGCCGCCCCAGCACTCGAGTGAGTAGTAGCCTGCTTTGTCAAGCTCGCTGAGTACGCCCTTGAAATCGTCAATGGGCATTCTTGTAGCGATAAGCGACTGGTTGGCATCACGGAGTACGGTTTCTGTGAACTGAACTGTCTTTTTAGCCATGTCTTTTCCTTTCATGAAAGTAATGCATGTTGCAAAATCTTCCCATTTTAAAAATATTTAATCGTCACTATTGTAACCTTTTTTATAAAAAAAAGCAATGCTTAATCGGTAAATTTTTGATAGCTTTAATACTGTTAATTTATTCAACACAAACAAAATACAATGTATATGCATATTGAATATAAAATATACTTATTAAATTATAAACTTTTTATTAACTTTTATTATAATACTTGATTTTAATTTTTATTATATTATAATACAATTATAAAATAGCATTATACTAAATTAAAATAAGGAGCGAATAAAAATGCCGGAATTCACCTATGAAATCGTTGAAACCCTCGGAGTCCTTTCCGAAACTGCAAAGGGCTGGACAAAAGAACTTAACCTCATCAGCTGGAATGGCCGTGAGCCGAAGCTCGATATCCGTGAGTGGGCACCCGAGCACGAGAAGATGGGCAAGGGCGTAACCCTTACCGAGGACGAGGCTAAAGAAATCCAGAAGATTCTTTCTCAGCGCTACGAATAATTTTTAATCAGTACATAAGGCTGCACAAGGCATAACGCTTTGTGCAGCCTTTTTTATATTTTTATAAATAATTTAATAATTGAGTAAAAGGAGCTGTTTCTGAATGAAACAGCTCCTTTCTGAGGAATGTATTATTAAGCTATCAGTATTCAATTCTGCAAAGTTCATTCATGTTTTCATCAAGTATACAGGAGTAATCATCATATGCTGCACAGATATATAAAGGTGATTCATAGTAGGCTTTTGAGAACGCAATATCAAGGCAGTTATCTTTTTCTGCGAAAAGATATTTCCGGCTGTTAATGTCGCAAAGGGATGAGGGAGGCATAACAGTGTCTGTAAAATCTCCGTTCCGACCGGCAATATACATTTTTTCTCCGTTTTCAGTCCGGGCAATTTCAATGCTATAGTCGAATCTGAGATTTTGTGAATAATAAAATTCACCGGTCATTGCATCATAATAGCTGTATGTTCTCTCGTATTCGCCATAAGTGTCAGTTTCGTTCTTATTATTTATTGCATATATAAATCCGTCAATATCTGCACCGATTGATTCATTTGCTAAGCCGGGGCGGCAGAGGATTTCGCCGTCAATATCAAATACTTCGCACTCCTGCTTGCTGTTCCAGCCAAAGAATAAACTAAAATTGCCGAAATGCTTTGCCTTAACTCCGTTTTGCTTACTATAGCTTTTTCAGTTAAAGCGTTATAAACCACATCGTTTTCAATATATACAAAGTGATTGTTATATCCGTACTCTCTGGTTCCTTTATATGTACCCTTTTTCACAGCTTCCAATGATATACCTTTCAGTTCGTAAAAGCCGTTTTTGATAAAAATATAGTTGCCTTTACCGTCGAGGTCTTCAATATAATCATATTCAGGTTCTATAACCCATTTGCTGTCATGGTTGAGAATGCCGTATTTTTTATCTTCTGTCTTCTTGTCGGTTATAAATGCTACTGTTGTCTGACCGAATTGGCTTGTGATATTACACTCTTTTTTAAAAATCTTGTCGCCATTTATTTTGTAAACCTTTATTAGTTATCAGCCAAATCAACCCAGACCGTTACATCGCCAAAATAGTTGGATAAATATATATTACCCTCACTTGCGTCATACGGAATTTCAAAAAACATCTCGCCGTCATAATCGTACACACGGTATACGCTGTCATTAGTTCCTTCAAGGGTTCCCGTAGTGGCTTTTTACAGTATAACGGCAGGTGATATTTCACTGATGAACATTGCAACTGCCATTATCACGGTCAACAATGAGCTTGCAACACCTATAGTCAAGATATCGGATTTGTTTGTTCTTACGAAGTTTTTCATTTTCACTCGCTCCTTCCTTGTGATTTGAATTATACTCCGTTATTCTGTAAAAAGTTACCACAAAACGGTAACAAAAAATTACAAGTTTGTAACTTCCGGGCGGTGAAAGTTACAAAACGGTAACAAAAATAACAGGAGCGACTGATCAGCCGCTCCCATTAATAGTTTTTTTAATATTTTAATAAATTCTGAATGTTTTGACTTCAAACGGACGGTATGTAAATTCAAAGCTTTCGCCGTTGAATTCAACTGCAGTTTCGTCCTCTTCAATCATGTTACATTCTGTAACTGTTTTACCGCCGAGGTTCCATGTGACCTTTGCTGTGCCTCTGCGGCGTTCTTCCTCTGCAAAGCGGACAATAATGCCTCTGCCGTCCTGTGCGGGCTTGATACAGTCAACTGTGAATGTGCCGCCTTCAACGGAAACGAAGCTCATACCGTTTTTAACTGTACCGCTCTGTTCTTTAACTACCCTTGCAACAGCGGGTACATTCAGGCACAGACCGTTTTTGACGGTTTCTGCATCCTGCCAGCCGTTCTTATGCGGATAGAGTGCGTAAACAAAGGTGCTGATGCCGTGGTCACCTGTTCTGTCGGGACAGGTCGGTGCACGCATAAGAGTGATGCGCATGCGGCTGTTGTGAATATCGTAACCGTACTTACAGTCGTTAAGAAGACTTACGCCGTAGCCGCCTTCGGAAAGGTCAGCCCATTTGTGTGCTGCAACCTCAAAGCGTGTATAATCAAAGCTTGTGTTCCAATGTGTCGGGCGTTTGATTGCGCCGTGTGCAATATTGTATGTAGCATCGGTGTCAATAACAGCAACATTGAATTCAGCCTTGAGCACCTTATCGGTTTCGTGCCAGTCAACCTCTGTGTCAAACAGCAGCATATCGCTGTTACGGTTGAGGATAACCTTCTGAGTGATTGTGGATTTATTGAACTTGCGTACAAATTCAATTACACCACGCTGTGCGTTGGATTCAAGAACGGTGATGCTTTCAGCCTTTTCAAGCTCCCATACCTTTTTCTTGTAGTTGATTTCAAGGTTCCATGCGGTTTCATGGATGCACTTATCAAGCGCTACTGTGAGCAGGTTGCCCTTACCGTCAAGAGCCTCACGGTTATTTACCTTATCGTAAACGCTTGTGATTATGCCGTTTTCGTCAAATACAACCCTGAGCTTGCTGTTTTCAAGCAGAGTTTCGTTTGCAACAACAGCAGCTGCATCGCAATTGTTTTCGCCGAGTCTGAATACCTTGCAGCCGAATGCGGGCAGCGGTTCATCGGGAGTAAATACCATAAGATAACCGTTTTCACGCTTTTCAAATGTGCAGGGGAGAGCCTTACCGTCTGCTCCAAGGGGAACAAGCTTGTCACTCTCAACAACCAGTCTTACGGGAAGTGAATTTTCGCAGCTTACAAGGTTCCAGCAGACGATGCTGTCGCCCTCAGTCTTTACGTTTGCGTTGAGTGCTGCGAGCAGCTCGTTTTTGAGTTCACGGTTGAGCTTGCGGAGTTCTGCGTATTCCTTCTTGCAGTCCTCAAAAACTTCGTGAATTGATGTACCGGGCAGAATATCGTGGAACTGGTTGGTGAGAAGAACCTTCCATGCTTCCTCAATCTTTGCCTTCTGATATTCTACGCCGCAGATTTTGCCGGCAATAACGCTGAGCATTTCGTTACGCTCAAGTGCGTATTCGCCACGGCGGTTGTTCTTTTTGACAAATGCCTGGCTTGTGAATGTACCTCTGTGGTTTTCGTAGTACATTTCGCCGTTCCATACGGGCAGCTCGTCTTTTTTCTCAGCTGTGATAGCAAAGAAGTTGTCAACGTGGTCAACCTTTGCCTTGGGCAGACCGGGGAAATTCTCCAGACGTCTGCCGCGCTCAAGCATCCAATGGGTCGGACCGCCGCCACCGTCACCGTAGCCGTACATCTGCATAGCGGTGTCAAGCTGCTCCTTGTTGTTGCACTCACGGTCAGATGTCATAAGCTCGCTGACGGAGAATACGCCGTTGTAGCCGGGATGCATCATGTGAGCCATAATCTGTGTGCCGTCGTTACCCTGCCAACGGAACATGTTGAACGGGAACTTGTTTGTATCGTTATATGAAAGCTTGGATGTGATGAAGTTTGTCATGCCGCTGCGGCTGATAATCTGAGGCAGTGCCCATGTGAAGCCGAAGCAGTCGGGCAGCCAGTAGGTCTTTGAAACCTTGCCGAATTCCTTTTTGAAGAATTCCGTACCGTAGAGAATCTGACGGATAAGTGCCTCGCCCGATGCTACGTTTGTGTCAGCCTCGACCCATACGTTACCGCAGATATCCCACTGGTTGTTGGCAACCTTTTCTTTAATCTGTTCGTAAAGCTCGGGATACTGCTTTTTCACCATGTCATAAAGTACAGCCTGGCTCTGGCCAAAGGTCATTTCGGGGTATTTATCCATGAGTGAAACAACGTTTGAGAATGTTCTTGCACTCTTGCGGATACTTTCCTGTACTCTCCACAGCCATGCAACGTCGATGTGGCTGTGACCTGTGAAAATAACGGAAGAGGTTGCAGACCACGGGATTTTTGCAAGCTGCTCGCCGTAAACCTTGCGTGCGGCAGCGATTGATTTGCGTACTTCAGCCTCTTCAAAATCGTAATCGACTACATGAAGGCTGTCATCAATTGCTTTATAGACAAGGCTGTAAATATGCTCGTCCTTGATAAAGTCAAGTGCCTGGAAAGCAACCTCAAGGTCATACCAGTAGCCTTCGCAAGCTTCATCAACAACCCAGATATAAGCTGTCTTGAAGGTATATTCCATGCTCTTTGCGCCATCCATTGCGGCATCGCAGAATTCCATTGAGTTTACGGCAGCCTCAAGCTCAATATTGAGCACATCGCCTGCGTTATAACGCTCTTTGATGATGATTGTTCCTCTCTCGGGAGCATATTTTGATGCCGAAACAGAGCCGTTGAAATTACCGTTTACTTTAACAAGGGCTTCGCCGCCGATTTCAATTTCAATGCGCAGCTCCTTGCCTGCCATAGTTTCGGGTACAGTAAACTGTGTGCGGAAGAAGTGTGCCTCATCATAGCCTGTACTCCAATGGTCACCAAGGCGGATTTCGCCCCTGTTTTCGCAGGGTGAGTATACACCTGCTTCAAACATTGCGTGTTCGTAGGACCATACGGACAAATCATACTTTTCAGCCGCACAGTATTTGCGCAGTTGATTGTACATATCAATCAGTACGCCTTTTTTGGGTGTGAGCATAAATTTTGCCTCCTCAATGTTAATTATATAAATGATGTTTAGCGTTTTTTGTTTACGTCACGGAAATTAACTATTTTAAGTCTGTTGCGCTTTTTATTTTTATTGACATAGATGTTTGCACCAATCAGGAAAACGATTACAAGTGCCAGCAGTACTGCGAAAACTTTGAATACAGTTGTACGGAAAAGGTCACCGATTTTGCCGAAGATGAACAGAATGATACTCATATCAACATCTTCTGCGGCAACCAGCTTAATGCGGGCAATCTCTTCACCTGCGTAGGTTACAACCGCTTCACATACCTCGTCGCCCTTTTTTACAGGCGCAGCGAGCGATTCGGGTATACTGCCCTCAACAGGCTCAACAAGCACGCTGCCTGCATCAACACCGACAGGTACAAGTGCATAGTATTCCTCAGCGGGTACAAGGCGCACATGGTCTACGCCCCATGCATATTTTACATCTGCTACGGTAATAATCTGCGACGGGTCTGTGACGGTTTTCAGCTTGATATTGTCAAAGGTCCATTCAAGCATTGCCTTTATGTCCATAAAAGCAAAGTTTTCGTCATATCCGTCTTTATCATAGTCGTAGTACGGTGCTTTCATCGCAATGGCAATATAGCTGTAGCCGTTTCTTGTGGCGGTTGTAATAAAGCATTTGCCTGCGCTGTCGGTTGAACCGGTTTTTATGCCGCGTGCCTCTTTGAGGTAGTATTCTTTATAGCCGTGCAGCATCATGAAGTTTGTGGTTCGTATGTTTCTTTCTTTGTTCAGGTTTGTTGCCGGTAATGTATATTCGGTAACGGATGTTATTTCGTTGAATGCAGGGAACTGCAGTGCATATTTTGTAAGCTTTACCATGTCCTGGGCGGTGGTGTAGTGCTCAGGCTCATCAAGTCCGTGAGGATTGGCAAAGTGTGTGTTTTCGCAGCCGACTTCTTTTGCAAGGTCGTTCATCATCTGTATAAAGTTTGCAATGGAACCGCCGCCGATATAGTCGGCAATTATCATTGCAGCCTCGTTTGCGGAGCTTACAAGCAGGCAGTAGAGCAGAGACTGCATTGTTATTTCTTCGTTGGGTTTTATGCCTGCAAGTGAACTGCCTGTACCGTCAAGCAAACGGATACAGTATTCGGGTACGGTTATGACTGTGTTCAGGTCTTCACAGTGCTTTAATGCAAGGGCGGCAGTGATAATTTTTGTGAGCGATGCGGGGGATGCTTTCTGCGTGGAATTCTGCTCGAAAAGCACGGTGCCCGTGTCTAAGCTTTCGATATAGAAAATTTCAGTTTCGGTTTTAACTGAGGAATTATACAGCGCATTTGCACCGAGCGGCGCAAAGCAGGAAATAATTACACAGAGAGTAATTAAAAAAATTATTGCTTTTTTCATAGACAAAGCCTCACAAAATGTAGTATATTAAAATGAGCTTATAAAGCTCAGCTATTTTCAAAGTGATCAGGGTGAAAGATATGGTTTACATAACCGGCGATATGCACGGCGATTTTGACAGACTCGATTCCATCAAGCTCAAAAAAGGCGATACGCTGATAATCTGCGGCGACTTTGGCTTTATATGGGACGGAAGTGCCAGGGAAGAAAAAATCCTAAAGCAGCTCGGCAAGAAAAAATTCAATATCTGCTTTCTTGACGGAACACATGAAAACTTCAACCTGCTTGATGAATATGAGGTCGGCGTTTTCTGCGGAGGAAAGGCACACAATATTTCGGGCAATCTGTTTCACCTTATGCGGGGTCAGATTTATTCAATTGAAAAGCAGACCTTTTTTGTAATGGGTGGCGGTGAAAGTCCGGATATTGATATGCTGTTTGACAACGGCGCATGGTCACGCCGTGAATTTCCCACAAGCGAGGAGCTTGCAGAGGGTGCGGAAAACATGGAAAAGGTCGGCTGTAAGGTTGACTATATTGTTACACACGAGCCGCCTTCAAAAATCAAGAGCTTCTTAAAACTCAAAAGTGAGCTGCCGGCAAGAATTACGGGACTTAATGCTTATTTTGATGAAATGGGCATTGCCTGCAAGTACAGACGCTGGTTTTTTGGCAGCATGCATATTGATAAGCACATTTCAACAACGCACATAGCCGTTTATAAAAAGGTTATTGATGTACGTTCAGGCGAAATAGTATACTGATTACCACAAACCGCTGATTTGTATCGGCGGTTTTATTTTTATCTGCCCCAGAATTTTCTGTCAAGGCTTCTGAACTGTATTGCCCTGGCAATATGTTCAGCTTCAATGTTTTCGCTTGAGTCGAGGTCGGCAACGGTTCTTGCAACACGCAGTATTCTGTCGTACGCTCTTGCGGAAAGTCCGAGCTTTTCAAATGCGTTTTTGAGCATTATATTTGCGTCTGAGCTAAGCTGACAAAACTCCTTTGTCTGCCTGGCTGTCATTTTTGCATTGCAGGTAACACCTGAGCCTTCCAACCTTTTAAGCTGAATAGCACGTGCTTTGTTGACACGCTGCTTTATCTGCTCGGAGCTTTCTGCCTTTGCGGCGGATGAAAGCTCATCGTAGTTTACCGGCGGAACTTCAATATGAATATCAATTCTGTCAAGAAGCGGACCGCTTATTCTTGAAAGATACTGCTGAACCTGTCTTGGTGAGCAGGTGCATTCCTTTTTCGGATCATTCAAAAATCCGCACCGGCATGGATTCATGGCGGTTATAAGCATAATGTTGCAGGGATAGGTTAAAGTGCTTGCAACACGGGAGATTGTGATTTTTGAATCCTCAAGAGGCTGACGCAGAACCTCTAAAGCATCTTTATGGAATTCGGGAAGCTCATCTAAAAACAAAACTCCGTGATGGGCAAGGCTCACTTCACCGGGGCGCGGTACTCTTCCGCCGCCCGACATTCCGTTTGCCGATATGGTGTGATGCGGACTCCTGAAGGGACGGGTTGAGAT
>JAZSND010000043.1:0-32069 GCA_045536235.1 Acutalibacteraceae bacterium
AAAAAATTAAAGATGCTGTGACTTTGAACGGAACAGGCTGACGAGCTGAAACTTTACTCATTTATCCGAGCGAGGGAACCATAGGCGGTATAGCAAACTTAAAAGTCAGATTTGCTTTTATAGCCGTTATGGCAGCAGAACAAAACAATTTTGTTCTGTCTGCCGAGCGGATTTGCTATCGTCAGCCGTCGTGGAGTGCGCAAACCCCAAAAGTTTTTTTGGTTACTTTTGTAACGCTTGACAAAAGTAACAATATCTTTACTTAATTTTTCGCACACAATCCCTTTGTCAAAATCGCAATATTTACACTAGGGAGCCCATTGGCAAACAAATTGAAAAGCGCTGAATTACAGTTCAGCGATATATTTGCCTTACAGCAAATGCGATATAATTTCAAAAATGAAATTGCGATATAGGCTCGTTACACTCGCCTGCGATATGATATAAATTCCCGTACGCCGCAGCGTATATCGCAAATCCCGCAAAGGATTTATATCGCTGCAGTTTATCTGCCAACAGTATATAAATTGTAATTCACATTATATTCTCAATCATCGGCAGCATATCCAGCACCCGCATTATTTGCAGCGCCTCGTCGGCTTTTCTTCGCCTCTGAGGGCTGAGCAGGGGCTTTAACGCACAAATCAGCCGTGTACGCTCGTTGTCACCGCCGTTTTGCAGCAGCGGCATAATCTGCATTATTTTAGTAAGCATCTGCGGATCAATGCCCCCGGAAATACCGGGTGCGGGCCCGCTCTTTTGCTGTTCGCCGAACAGCTGCTGTGCGGCATTGCTGAGGTTTGACATATCCTCATCGCTGAGTGACGACAGTATACTTCCTATATCTTCAAAATTCATTTCTGACCGCCCAGTTTTTTCATCAGCTCCTGAGCCTGAGGGCTTTTCAGCAAATTTTCAAGCGCATTTTTATCTCTCAGTATGTTTTCAACACGCTGCCGCTGCTCGGGCGTAATTCTGTTTTGCAGCAGGTCCTGTGCTACGGAGCTGTCCGGTGTATTGCCCTTTGAATTCATAAGTAGCTTTAAAAGTTGATCGGGAGAGAAATTGTTACCGCTCATTGAAATCACCGCCGTAATGTGTTATAAATTTAGTAGATGATTATGTTTCGGAGGTGCTGAATATGACAAGAATACTTGTTGTTTCCGATTCACACGGTGACAGGTGGAAGCTGCGTGCCGCAATAGAAGCCGTACCGGATGCAAAAATTGTTTTTCACCTGGGCGACGGTGAGCGTGAGGCACGGGATGAGGCTGAGCGATGCAGCACAAAATTTTTTCACCTCGTTCGGGGTAACTGTGATTGGGGCAGCGAATTGCCTGTGGATATAATTGATGTTGTAGAAGGTAAACGCATCTACGCATGCCACGGTCACAGCCAGCTTGTCAAATACGGCACAGCTGATCTTGTTGCAGCCGCAAAGCAGGAAAACTGCACCATTGCATTATACGGCCATACCCACAATCCCGTCACAGATTATGTTGACGGCATACATCTTTTTAATCCGGGCAGCATAAAACAGGGCTGTTTTGGCATAATTGATATTGCAGATAACGGAATTTTGCCTGTTTTACGTAAATTAGATTAATTTTTTATCGCAAAACACTTGAAAAATATACCGATGTGTATTAAAATTAATTGAATTCATATGTTCAAAAATATTTACTACTAAATTTTCGGAGGAAAATAAAATGGTATCAGCAGGCGATTTCAGAAACGGTATTACATTTGAAATGGAAGGCAATGTCTACCAGATCATTGAATTCCAGCACGTTAAGCCCGGTAAGGGTGCTGCTTTCGTTCGTACCAAGATCCGCAACGTTATTGCAGGTTCTGTTACAGAGCGTACATTCAACCCCACAGAAAAGTTCCCGACTGCTTACATCGAGCGTAAGGAAATGGAATATTCCTACAACGACAGCGGTCTTTACTACTTCATGGATCCCGAAACATTCGACATGGTTCCGATCGGTGAGGACACTCTCCCTGACAACTTCAAGTTCGTTAAGGAAAACGAAACCTGCCGTATCCTTTCCTACAAGGGTAATGTTTTCGGCGTAGAACCCCCCACAACAGTTACTCTCCAGGTTACTCAGACCGATCCCGGCTTCGCAGGCAACACAGCAACAAACGCTACAAAGCCCGCTACTCTTGAAACAGGTGCCGAGGTTAAGGTTCCGCTCTTCATCGAAGAGGGCGAAATGATTGTTGTTGATACACGTACAGGCGAGTATCTCAGCAGAGCATAATCAGAAAGTTCAATTCATTCATATAATTTAAAGGGAGGCAATTACCATGGCAATGACATTGACTGAAAAAGCTGCATACATCAAGGGCCTTGCAGAAGGCTTAAGCCTTGATGCATCAAAACCCGAAACAAAAATCATCAACGCACTTATCGACCTTGTTGACGATATCGCACTTTCTGTTTGCGACCTTGAGGACGAGCTTGTTCTCGTAGGCGAGCAGGTAGACGCTGTTGACGAGGATCTTGACGCACTCGAGTCATATGTCTATGACGATGATGATTGCGACTGCTGCTGCGACGATTGCTGCGACGACGAAGACGAGTTCTTCGAGGTTGAGTGCCCCGCTTGCGGCGAGGTTATCAACGTTGATGAGGGTATCCTCGAAAGCGGCAGCATCGAATGCCCCAACTGCGGCGAAAACCTTGAATTCGACATCGAATACGATGAAGAGGACGACGAATAATTTTCGTTAAACATCGGCTGCTTCACCTTGCGGTGAGGCAGCTTTTTTGTTTTGTTGCCAAAAAGTTACAAATGGTTACAAAATGCAAATTGTAAAGTTTTTTTGAACAAACTGTGTTGACTAAAATGCTTTTTATGGTATAATGGTGTCAATCACAGCGATATTACCGCATATTTATTTTATCTTTTTATGAAAAGGAGAAAGATTAACGTGAAAGAAACACTTAAGAAATCCATAATGATTATTATGGCTGCTGTTATGATTTTCAGCACAACAGTTCTTGTTTATGCTCAGGGCGGTGAAATGGGCGATTCCAGCACAACCACCACAAAGGCTCCCACAACTACCCAGGCTCCCACAACTGCTCCCACAACTACCCAGGCTCCCACAACCGCTCCCACAACTACCCAGGCTCCCACAACAGATCCTACAACAAAGGCTCCCGAAGAATCCTCTGCTACAAAGGCTCCTGAAGAATCTTCCGCTACAAAAGCTCCCGAAGAATCTTCTGCCACAAAGGCTCCCGAGGAATCCTCCAAGGCTCCCGCAACAGAGGACAATTCCGGCTACACAGTAGTTACACGTAACGAGCGTCCCACACAGGCTCCCACAACAAAGAAGCCCGTTGCTACCACAAAGAAAAAGACAACAACCAAAAAGTATACATACGTTCCCGCAACTGTTGTTACAACAGTTTTTGAAGAAGAATCCTCTTCAACAGAGCTTGAAACAGTAACAGAGGAAGAAACAACAACACTCTTTATGTATACCTTCGCTCCCGAAACCACAACAGAGGCTGAGGAAGAGGAAGACGGCGTAAACGTAAAGAAGATCATTGTTATCGCTGTTATCGTTGTTGCTGTTGCAGGTGCAGGCGTATGCTTGTTCATTCTCAGCAAAAAGCAATAATCAATAAACTGTAATTCATTCGGCCGCAGCCTTGTTTCAGGTTGCGGCCTTTTTCAGCAAAAGGTGATGAATTTATGAAAAATATTTTTGTTTCGCTGACAGCTGTTTTGATTTGTGCGCTGCTTTCGTTCGGCGCAGCTGCGGCCGGTTCTGCATTGACTCTTGAAGCATTTGCCGAAGAAAATGAAATAGTTTTGCACATTGATATATCCGGAAACTCGCAGCTTTGCACAACCGAATTTTATATTCAGTTTGACGCCGATGCGCTTGAATTCAAGCAGGGCAGCGAAGCTGCCGGCAATGCGGTAAAAGAACTTTCGCCTTACATTACAGCCAATGTTGTAAGTGACGGCGTGCTGAAAATCGGATACACCTGCACCGAAGCCTTGGCACAGGGCGGTGAGCTTTGCAGTGTTACGTTCAAGCCGCTGAAGGATGCGGCGGTACACTTTACTCCCGAAATTGAACATGCCGAAACCTTTGACGGTGAGCATATCCGCTCAATAAATCTTAATGCCGAAGGCTGCTCCGTTCAGGTAACAAAACCGGCGCTGTCCGCAGCAGTGATTGCTCTTGTTGCCGTCGGTGCGGCAGCCGTAATTGCGGTAACTGTCATAGTAATTAAAAAGCGCAAGGTTTGACAGAGTAAGCTCTGAATGCTATACTTTTTGGGGTGACGATTATGAAGAAAAGACTGCTTTTTGTAATGGAATCAATGGGAAGCGGCGGCGGTGAACGCAGCCTGCTGACACTTTTACAGCTGCTTGACTATGACAAGTACGCTGTTGATCTGCTGCTTTTCAATCCCACGGGTCTTTTTATGGATATAATACCGCAACAGGTAAATATTATTGATTTTGAGGAGAATTATAAACTGTTTTCACTGCCGTTATCACAAAGCGTGAAAGCTTTCGTTTTGAAAGGAAAAGTTTTTTCCGCTGTGCAAAGGCTGCTTTATTCAAAGGCGGTTAATTCCAAAACGGGCAGCACTCTCTTCCGTGACCAGCTTGCATGGAAGCACATGAAAAAAGCATTTAAAACAAAACTCACAGGCTACGATGCGGCAATAGGCTATCTCGAAGGTAAGCCGAATTTTTTTGTAGCAGACTGTGTGGATGCAAAGGTGAAAATCGGCTATATACACAGCGAGTATCCAAAGCTCGGTATGGATAAAAAGCTTGATGAAAAATTCTTTGAAAAGCTCGATTATGTTGTTGGTGTTTCAGATAAATGTGCTGATATTTTAAAGGAAAACTTTCCGGTTTTTTCGCACAAAATCCGCGCAATCGAAAACATAACCTCTCCGACTGCGCTTAAAAAACTTTCAGCAGCACCTGTGCCCGAATACGAAAATATAAACTCGAAAATTTTGCTGACCGTTGGCAGAATTGCTCAGCCTAAGGGCTATGATATTGCTGTAGATGCTGCTGAAATTCTCAATAAAAACGGTGTTGATTTCAAGTGGTTTGCCATAGGCAAAGGTGAGTTGAAATCGGAAATTGAACAAAAAATCAAAGAGAAAAATCTTGAGGAAAAGTTTATTCTTTCAGGTGAACGTGCAAACCCGTATCCCTATATTGACGGCTGCGATATTTATGTTCAGTCGTCATATTACGAGGGTAAGTCTATTGCCATTGACGAGGCAAAATGCTTTGCAAAGCCGATAGTCGCAACAAAATTTACAACCGTGCTCGACCAGCTGGCTGACGGAAAAACCGCTTTGCTTGCCGAGATTGATGCACAGAGCGTTGCCGGAAAAATCATGCAGCTTATTAATGATGAAACCCTTTGCAATGCTTTGAGCGAAAACCTGAAAAAAGAAAAGACCGGCAACGAGGAAGAAATCGAAAAATTCTACAGACTTTTGGGTGATTGATAATGACAGTATTTGTTATTGCCGTTCTGGCGGTTATCGTTTTAATATGTCTTGCCGTATTCGGCTGCGATTTTGTGCCGATGTTTTTAAACTGGCTCGGCCGCATACACATCGGAAGCTTTGATAACGAATCGGCATGGGAAGAAAAGGTGCGCACAGCTGCACTTAAATGGTCGGGAAAGCCTCCGGTTATGCCTGCAACGGACCGCACGGCATACACGTTGCTGCCAAGAATCAAGGGTACATATACAAACAGTAAATTTGATACGTGGCAGATGGCGTCGCTGCTGCTTGGCATGACAGATAATGAACAGGCTAAAAAAGCTGTATATGATTATTTCATAAAAGCTGAGCTTGAAAAGCGTGAGTACACACCGAGTACGGCAATGCTGCTTTTTGCGTTGCTTGAAAGCGGCTTTGAAAAAGATGAAAAGGTTATGTCCGCATCGGCTGATTTCTGCAAAAAAGCACTTGCCGCAGCCGGTATGGGCACACTTGCCTATAATAAGGGCAGCGATAATCACTATGTTGACGTGCTTGGCATGGTTTGCCCGTTTTTAGTAAAGTATCATCTTGTGTACGGCAGCAATCAGGCATTGGAGCTTGTTAAACGGCAGTTTGACGAATACTATGAATTCGGTATGCACGAGCGTACGGGACTTCCCGTGCACTGTTTCAGCATAAGCCTTAAAATACCGCGCGGCATGTACGGTTGGGGCAGAGGCAGTGCATGGTTGGCGGTCGGTCTGGCAGAGTGTCACAGGCTTCTGGACGGTAAGGATGAGTACGCAAAGGTACTGAAAGAGCGTGTTGTTAATTTTGCCGAAACAGTTAAAAAATATCAGAGAAAAGACGGCAGCTTTTCTTCCGTTCTGGGTGCAGGTGACCGTGCCGATTCATCAGCAACGGCTATGCTCGGCTGGTTCTTTGCCGAGGCTGCAAAGCTCAGCGGAAACAACGTATATACCGTGCGTGCGCTGGCTGCAAAAAAATATCTGATCAGCGTTACAAGACGTGACGGTAAGGTTGATTTTGCCCAGGGGGACACAATGGGAATCGGCAACTATTCCCGCCGCTTTGAACCGCTGCCTACAGCGCAGGGCTTTACACTCAGAATGCTTGACGAAATGAAATAACTTTGAAAAATTGTAATAATTTTGATAGTGATTTTGTAACTTACGGCTGATATATTTTATATCGTGGAAAGCAAACGGAAAGGACGTGGTGAAAAATGCACAGTATTTTGGTTTGCGATGACGATATTGCAATTGTAAATTCCATTGAGATCTATTTAAAGCTTGAGGGCTACAACGTATTCAAAGCCTTTAACGGAAAAGAAGCGGTTGAGATTGCCGGAAAGGAAGATCTTCACTGCATCGTGCTTGATATTATGATGCCCGGAATGGACGGCCTTCAGGCAACGCTCAGGCTGCGTGAAAAAAACAACGTTCCGATAATTCTGCTTTCAGCCAAAAGTGAGGATACGGACAAAATTACAGGTCTTGGCTTCGGTGCGGACGACTATATGACAAAGCCGTTCAATCCGCTTGAGCTTGTTGCCCGCGTAAAATCACAGGTGCGGCGCTATACAAGTCTTGGCGGCAATACTGCGCCGCCTGAAAGCTGTATAATGAACGGCGAGCTTGTGCTTGATAAAGAGGCGCGCGAGGTAACCGTAGCCGGCGAAGCAATAAAGCTGACGGCAACCGAATACAAAATTATTGAGTATTTAATGATTAACCTTGGCAGAGTGCTTTCCACAACACAGATTTACGAGGCGGTATGGAATGAACCCGCATATTCTACGGACAAAACCGTTACCGTACACATCAGGCGAATCAGGGAAAAGATTGAGCTTGACCCTCGGAATCCTAAATATTTAAAGGTGGTGTGGGGACTTGGCTATAAAATCGAAAAACTTTAAAATCCTGCGTATAATATGCTTTTTGTTAAGCCTTATCTGTCTTGGTACAAGTGTATTTTCTGTATGTCGTATTCTTAATTTCAGCACCAGCGCAGGCTACTTTTACGGCTTGGATAATTTCCGCAAAACGCTGTACGAACCCAAAATGTCAACCGACTTTCTTTATGAAATGGGTCTGACCTATTATTCAATCCGCCGTGCGTTCATAACTTATGACGACGGAAAAATTTTTGACAGCGAAACTTTTGAAAAGCATCTTGACGGAATAATTGAAAAGAACAAGAAAAGATATATAAAAGAACACGCTGAGCAATATCAGGGCTATGCTGACGAGTACAACAAATGGTTTTACGGCAATAATGAAGGCATCTACTGGCTTGAGGGCTACGGTCAGCTCGGACCCGGTGACAGAATTGAGGAAAATTCCTATTTTCTCCGCAATGAAGACGGCAGGGTCGGCGTTAATTACGAAGCCATTGAGCGTGATGCAGAAAGCGATCTTGCAAACGAATATGATCTGACCGCATACAAGAACGAACACAAATATCTCAAAGCCTATATTTCACAGCTTTCAGGTGTTGAATACTTTTTAGTCAATAACAAAACAGGTAAAACTTTTACAAACAGCAGCTTTGAAACCGCTGCGCAATTCTGCAAAGCTTATGAGGATTCGGGCTGGTTCGTTTCGTCGGACGATAATTTTGAAACGGTAACCGTCGGAAGCGAATTTAAAAATTTAAGCGATATGACAAAGCAATATTCCCCCTATCGTTATATGGCGGAGGATGGTGATATTGCACAGACAACTGACGGAATAGTGCTTAATAATACACCGTATCTGTATGAGTTTTTTACCGCCATACGCTACGGCTACCAGCATTATATGTCAGGCAACAGCTACATTGTCGGCCCGACAAATATTTTCGAGCCTGACCCGTGTACTGTTTATTTAAGCTTTGATTATTCCCGTGTAACAGCCGAAGACCCGTTCAAGGATATTTTCACAAACTACAATCAGGCGGTTGACAACCTTGAACGTGATGCCGTAATCGGTGCGGTCTGCCTTGTGCTGTGGCTCATTCTCGGAATCTGCCTGCTCAAAGTTACATCAAAGGAAGAACTGAATTTAACCTGGCAGAACAAAATCCCCGGGGAAATCCACTTCCTTATTTGCGGCGGGCTTGCATTCGGCTGCGGTGCATTAGCTGTAGGCTGTGTGTACATGGGGCTTGAATATGACAGGTATTACCTTTCCGAAATAGTTTCACGCTTCTGGCACATAGGCTGTGTTGCCTGCACGCTGCTGTGCTACAGCTTTATCATCAACTGGCTTATCACGCTCATACAAGGTATAAAGGGCAAGGTCTATTTCAACAGGCTGCTTGTTGTTATGCCGTTCAGACTCTGCAAAAAAATTGCAAAGCGTCTTGCGGCAAACAGCAGCAATATGAAAACAGGTGTGCGCCGCATATTTAAAATTGCGATTCCGGTTTACCTTGCAATAAGTGTTTTGTGTTGGCTTTTATTATCCGCAGCAGACAGTTATAACGGCGGAATTATCTTTTTATGCTGGCTTGTGCTTATTATTACAAATGCCGCACTCGGCATAATTCTTTATTACTATGCAAAGGCGCTTGACAAAATCCGTGAAACGGTTGCACTTTCAGCCAAAGGCGATTTTGATGTTGAATTGAGCTGCGCAAGCATGCCGAAGCCGATGGTTGACCTTGCAAAGGATATAGGTGATATGCGTTCGGGTATGGAGCTTGCCATAAACAACGCAATACGCGACCAGAAAACCAAAACGGAGCTTATCACAAACGTTTCGCATGACCTTAAAACTCCGCTGACGTCAATCATCACCTATTCCGACCTGATTACACGCAGCGATATCGGGGACGAAACCGTAAAGAGCTACGCACAGGTGCTTACCGAAAAATCGTACAGACTCAAGCAGCTTATTGAGGATTTGACGGAAGCAAGCAAGGTTTCAACAGGCAATGTGGATTTACAGCTTGCCGAAGTAAGCCTTTACGAGCTTGCGATGCAGGCAGTCGGAGAAAACACGGAAAGTCTTGAAAAAGCAGGTGTTGACCTGCGGTTTACCGAGCTTACGGACAAACCGACGGTGCGTGCCGACGGGCAAAAAACCTACCGCATATTTGAAAACATTATTTCCAATATTTCAAAATATTCAATGCCCGGCACAAGAGCATATGTAACACTTGCTGAGGAAAACGGTTACGGTGTTATAACCTTCAAAAACATTTCAAATGAGCCGCTGAATATACCTGCAGACCAGCTTATGGAGCGCTTTGTAAGGGGCGATGCCGCCCGTACAGGCGAGGGCAGCGGACTCGGACTTTCAATTGCACGTGATTTGTGCGAGCTACAGGGCGGTAAATTTGAAATACGTATTGACGGCGATTTGTTCACCGCAACTGTTGAGCTGCCTTTAGTGCAGCAATAAATTATTGCTGAAATAAAAGATAATAATTAACGGACGGTTTCACTTGATGCGAAACCGTCCGTTTTGTTTTATCTTTCAAAATCCTCTGCGTTTATGTAGTAGCCGACGATGAAATTCTTTTTGTCGGTTGCAAATTCCGCAGCGCTGAATTCATATTTTTTTCCTAAAGCAGGAAAGCGGTTATAGACGTAAATTTTTCCTCTGTCGTTTTCGATTGCCGCTGCGTGCGGAATGGAAAACGCACCCTTACCGGTTTTGTAAACAATAATTCCGCAAAAGCCCGATGCGAATTTTTCGCAAAAAGCGGAATAATCTCTTTCAAGATTCACGGGGATATAGTGCGAGGAGAAAAAGCGGAACAGCCGCAGCGGTCTTGTTCCCCAGAGCCCGAAAGGTGTGCGGGCTTTGATATAAAGCTCACGTGTTATTTCGGCAAGATTCGGCTTCATATTCAGCAGTACAAGCAGGTTGTATACTGCAAAAACTCCGCTGCCGACCGTTGATAACGTACGTAAACCGAAACGCATGCGTGAGCAGCGGTGCAGCGCCTGGCCGTTGATTATTTTGTTCGGCTCGCCTAAGCTGCGGTTGTGGTTGTGGTTACTTTTTTCAAGCATATCAGACGGATTCTTCCTTGAAATTTATTGTTACGCTGTCATGGCTGAGGGTGAGCTTTGTCAGCTTCACACCGGCTGCGTTGAGCATGCGCTTTGAGGCACGTGTGCCGGGTGTGTCGGCATATTTGTCCGAAAGATAAACAACCTCTGTGATGCCGCACTGAATTATAGCTTTTGCACACTCGTTGCAGGGGAAAAGTGCAACATAAATTCTGCAGCCTCTCAGGTCGCCGCCTGCGTTGTTGAGAATTGCATTAAGCTCTGCGTGGCAGACGTAAGGGTATTTTGTATCGTATTCGTCGCCTGTGCGCTCCCAGGGGAATTCCTCATCGCTGCAGCCTAAGGGGAAGCCGTTGTAACCGACGGACATGATTTTATTTGCGCTGCTGACTATGCAGGCGCCTACCTGTGTGTTGGGGTCCTTGCTGCGCTTTGCGGAAAGCAAGGCTATACCCATAAAATATTCATCCCACGTGATGTAATCCTGTCTTTTAGGCATGGTTCATCCTCCGTTAATCAAATTTCTAACCGAATATCCATATATTAACACAAAATTTGCGCTAAGTAAATACACAGTTATTCTGTGCCGGAACCTGAAAAGTTGACAAACCGGTATGTTTTTTTATATAATTAAATTTAATGTTGCTTGCAATTAAATGAAAACAGCAGAAAAAACGGGCAGCTAAAAGGATTTTCAAAACCAATAAACTTTAATGAGGTATATATCATGAAAAAAATAGCTAGCTTTACAATTGACCACACAATTCTCCCCTGCGGTATGTATGTTTCCCGTGTAGACGGTGACGTTGTAACCTACGATATCCGCTGCCGCAGACCCAATGTTGAGCCTGTTATCGAAAATAGCGCAATTCACACCGTCGAGCATCTTTTTGCTACCTTTGTGCGCAATTCTCAGCTCAGTGACGGCGTAATTTATTTTGGCCCCATGGGTTGCCGTACAGGTTTTTATTTCCTTGTACGCAGCAGCAATATTACACACGAGCAGGCTATTGAACTGACAAAGCAGGCATTCGGTTTTATTGCCGGTTTTGAGGGCGAAGTACCCGGTGTCAGCGCAGAAGAATGCGGCAACTACCGTGAGCACGACCTTGAGGGCGCAAAGAAAGAAGCAGAGCGTATGGTTGAGGTTATGAAAAACGTAAGTGTTGATACTCTCAAGTATCCCGAAAAATAAAATTCTTTTTCGGAAAAATAAATTGATATTACTGTGCTATAATATATATAATTATTTGTCTTTTTAGACTTACTGTGAAAGGAGGCTTTGCCGTTGTCTGAGAAAAAACGAGATGTTGAACATCAGGATTATATATCCTCAACCAATTTAACTGATACTGCTGCGGCAAATGCCGCCGACGAATACGGTATATTTTCATTTCTTGCAGATTCGCCTATTTTTGCTGTAGAAAAGATAATTTATGACGAGCCTGCAGAGCAGGAGGCTCCGCCTGCACCCAAACCCGTTATCGAGCCTGTTGAACGCGGCACAAGTGCGGTATACGACCTTATATACTATTTCGGTTTGCAGATTATCCGCCGTGTGCGAAAGCTTGGCAGCGTTATAAAATCTGTATTTTACCGTCCTGTACATGCAATTTCGGTTTTTGCAGGTTTGTTATTTGTTCTTTTTGATAAGATTTTAATGCGTTCGTTCCACGATACGGTTCAGGATTTCAGAAATTTCCGTCACGCATCAAAGGTTTCACGCAAAGAGGTCAGGGACGAGGTTCACGCTACGCCTAAAGAACTTATTAAACATTTGATAAAGAACAGACGTGAGCTTATCGGGCGCCATCCGAATTTTGTGCGTACCGCAGTTAATACTGTTGTACCGCTTGCGGCGTTTGCGTTGCTGGTTGTTACCGTCGGTTACTGGACAAGTGCAACGTATGCGCTTGAGGTTGTGGTTGACAACAACGGCGAGGAGTGCTCACTGGGCTATATCAGCGATGAATCCGTATTTATTCAGGCACGCAGCATTCTTCAGGAAAGAATAGATTCCGGCGCAGCCGGTGACGGCGAAACAATGATAGCTCAGCCGACCTTTAAGATTACACGTGTAAAGCTCAATGAGCTGAGTGATGCGGATGCGATAAGCGACAGGCTGATTGAGAATTCCGATGCAGGTCTTGTAAGTGCCTGCGGCGTTTATATTGACGGTGAGTTTGTCTGCTCAATCAAAAACGAGATTGATGCACGCAGTGTATTTAACCGTATGCTTGATGAGGCGGAAGAAAAATACAAGATAGAACAGGACGATGAAAACTCCTTTGCAGACTTTGTTGAGGATGTTGAATTTGTTCAGGGTCTGTATTCCGATGATGAAGATCATATGTGGGAAGCATCGAAGCTTTTCGAAGTGCTCACAACACAGAAAAAGAGCGAGGCGGTTTACTATACCGTCAAGGATGGCGATACACCGTCAGAAATTGCAGAAAGCTTTGATATTTCTACTTCCGAGCTGACAGCACTCAATCCCGATGTTGACTTTGTTCTCTTCAAAACGGGTGTAGAGCTGAAAATTTCTTCCGAGGTTAATTTTGTACGTGTTAAGATTATACGTATCATAGAAAAGGTTGAGGAAACACCTTACAAAACCGAAACCGTCAAATCAGACAGCTTGTTCCAGGGTGACAAGCGTGTGCTTCGTAAGGGTGTCAAGGGTTCCGATAAGGTAACCTATCTCACAACCTTTATCGAAGGAGTACAGGTAGACAGCGAAGAAATCGACAGAATCACACTTGTTGAGCCTACCAGCGAAAAGGTGCAGGTGGGTACAAAGAAGACTTCTGTTTACGGCACAAACTACGAAATCGTTTCAAAGGGTCAGTTTGTATGGCCGGTATCCGGACTTTATACGGTTACATCTCACTTCGGTATACGAAGCATGGGTAACCACAAGGGTATTGATATTTCCGGACCCAGCGCTTCCGGTAAGCTTGTTCTTGCTGCGGACAGCGGTGTAGTCGAGGTTGCTCAGTACACCTCAAACGGTTACGGTTATCAGGTGCTTATTAACCACGGAAACGGCGTTAAAACAAGATATGCGCATATGATTGCAGGTTCACTTTCCGTATCTGCAGGTCAGCGTGTAACAAGAGGTCAGGCTATCGGCAGAGTCGGTAACACAGGCCGAAGCACAGGTCCGCACCTTCACTTTGAGGTTATAATCAACGGCACAAGGGTTAATCCCTACCCCTATATCTCATAGTTAAATTTTAAAAGCAAGGCTGAATTGACAGCCTTGCTTTTTCGTTGTGCTTTATGTTAGAATAAGACAAGTCGGAAAGAGGTGTATATAATGTTGCCAGAGGTAAGTATAATTATTCCCGTGTATAATATTGAAAACTATATTGAAAACTGCCTTGAAAGTGTCCTGAGTCAGAGCAGCGGTCAGACAGAAATAATTTGCATTGATGACGGCAGCACCGATTCTTCGGCGGAAAAAATAAAGGCTATGGCGCGGAATGACAGCCGCATTGTTTATATTCATCAGGAAAATTCGGGCGTTTCCGCAGCAAGGAATACGGGGCTTGAGGCAGCTACGGGTGAATACATTTTCTTCCTTGACGGTGACGATTATCTGCACACGCAGGCTATAGAAATTCTGCTTGACTGTGCACGTAAAACCGGTGCGGATATGATATGCTCCGATTACGTAATAACCGAAAGAAAAGACTGCGAATCTGTCAGGTATACAGATTACAGCGATTCAGATACGGATTTTGATACGCTGTTTTTCAAAGGGAATAAGCTCGGCAAATGCTGCTTTGCAAAGCTTATAAAAAGCGATGTTGCTAAGCAGGCCCGCTTTTTTGAAGGTGTAGCAATGGGCGAAGACGGCTGCTATGTAGTGATGCTGCTAAACGGAAATATAAGTGTCAGAGTTGTTGATAAGCCGCTGTATTTTTATTATGTGCGTCAGGGCTCAGCCACAAAATCCGCACTCAGCGCCAAAAAGCTCACTATAGTCAACGCATATGACAGGCTTTGCGATTACGTTAATAATTCCGCAAACGCAGAAATAAGAGCATTTTGCCTGAGGAGCGTTTTTTACCAGCTCAATCAGAAACGTCAGCTTTTTAAGGGCAGCGAATTTGAACAGCTTGCGGAAACCACGTGTAAAAAAATCGGCAAAAAGCACCTGAAAGCATTCCTTAAAGAAAAAAATATCAGCCCGAAGGTGCGTCTGTTTCATGCGCTGTGTTTTGTGTTCCCTCTTTTGTATAAAATTTTGTTGAATAAATGAAAAATGCGCTGCCCCACTTTTGTGGGACAGCACTTTTCTGGAGCTGGTGACGGGAATCGAACCTGCAACCTGCTCATTACGAATGAGCTGCTCTGCCATTGAGCCACACCAGCGGATGTTTAATTTTGTTACCGACTTATTATAAACAAAGTAACGCTGTTTTGCAAGCCTTTTTTAAAATATGATAAAAATTTATTTTTGAGGTTAACGTTTGTTTAAAAAAGATTAAAGCTACTTGAAATTTGCAGCAGTTGCATTTATAATAAACTAAGCTAAAACAAAAATAAAAGGCGGTTATTATAATGAAAAAAATTATTTGTATGCTTCTTGCCGGTTTGTTTGTTTTCGGACTTGCAGCATGCGGCGGCGACGAAACCCCTGAAACAACCGAAAAAGAAACAACTACTGTGCTTATGCCCGACGAAAAGACCTTCCCGTGGCCTGATAATGCACTCTTCGGCGATGTTCCTGCAATCAAGGACAGAGTGGAATATTACAAGGATAACAAGAGTGACAAGGGTTATACCTATGAGTTTGCCGTCAACGGCATAAGCTATGACGAATTCAGAACGTATATTGCAGAGCTTGAAAAGGCAGGCTTCGGAATTTACAAGGATTCGCTGCTTGATACTGTAACAACAGCCGATGTTCTTCCCGAAAAGCTTGCAGACGGCAAAAGCAATGCATCATGGTCAGGCAACAGAAGAGGTCTTTATATTGCTGCTTTCTGGTACGGTGATGAGTATTACGAGGCAAACGGACTTGAAAAAAGCTACAACGTAAGGCTTACTTTCTATACCTACAATGCATTTGAAACAGTAGACTAATTCAAGGAGATAAAATTATGATTTCACAGCTTGAAAAGCCCGTTGCAGGCGAACTTATTGCAACAATGAAAACCTCCATGGGCGATATTAAAATTCGCCTTTTCCCCGAGGCAGCTCCCAAAGCGGTTGAAAACTTCACCACACATTCAAAGAACGGCTATTATGACGGCCTTATTTTTCACCGTGTAATTATTGATTTTATGATTCAGGGCGGTGATCCTGAGGGCACAGGCTGCGGCGGCGAAAGCATCTGGGGCAGACCCTTTGAGGACGAATTCTGTGAGGACCTTCATAACCTGCGCGGTGCGCTTTCAATGGCAAATGCAGGCCCCGGCACAAACGGCAGCCAGTTCTTCATTGTTCAGGCAGACGAGGTCAGCCGTGACATGATTGAGCAGATGGAAAGCCTTAATGGCAGAGGTTTCCCTGCAGAAACAGTTGAAAATTACAAGGCTGTCGGCGGTACACCGTGGCTTGATTACAGACATACCGTTTTCGGTCAGGTTTTCGAAGGTATGGATGTTGTTGATGCAATCGCAAACGTCAGGACAGGCAGAGGCGATAAGCCGCTTGAAGATGTTGTGATAAATACAATTGAAATTTCTCAGATGTAATTAATGCGGTAGGGTGCAGTATGAATGCTGCACCCTATATTTGTTTATAATAATTATTTGACATACATTATGTTTTGTTATAAAATAAATAGATACAAGCGGATTGGGCAGCTGCGGCGGCAGGGACTTATCACCCCCGCTGACGAGGAAAGTCCGGGCTTCACAGAGCAGGATAACGGCTAACGGCCGCCGAGGGTGACCTTAGGGAAAGTGCAACAGAGATATACCGCCTGATTTTCAGGTAAGGGTGGAAAGGCGAGGTAAGAGCTCACCGGCGTGCAGGAGACTGTACGGCCATGTAAACCCTATCCGAAGCAACATCGACAGCGAGTGGCTTGCTCGGCCTATACTCCGACGGATGGCTGGAGCCCTGCGGCAACGCAGGGCGTAGACAGATAGTTGCCTTAAACGACAGAACCCGGCTTACAGATCCGCTTGTATTTTTTATTTTCAAATATAGAGATAAAAAATCATAATCCAGAATTTTAAAAAAATTAGAAATATATCGTATCCGAATGGAATTCGGGTATATCGCAATTTTGTTTGCAAAATTATTATTTTGCATGATTTGCGTTTTTGCAAAACGCATTGTTTATCACAGACAAACCGGAATTTGAAATAAACTACAAAAATGTAATAATACACCCCTCAGGGTTGTTACCGAAAGGAGAAAACAAAATGAACCCTATTGATGATTTTATAATTGAAAACGGTGTGTTGAAGGAATATACCGGAAAAGATGAAGAAGTGGTAATCCCCGATTGCGTAACAACTATCGGTGATTCCGCTTTCAGCGGAAACAGAAGACTTACAAGCGTAATAATCCCTGACGGCGTAACGACCATCAGCTGTTCTGCGTTTTATGGTTGTAGGGGTCTCGCAAACATCACAATCCCCGACAGTGTAACGACCATCGGTGATACAGCTTTTTATGAATGCTTTGCCCTCACAAGCGTAAAAATTCCTGACGGCGTGACAATCATCAACGATTTTGTGTTCGGCTGGTGCCCGAACCTCAGAAGCATAACAATCCCTGACAGCGTAACAAGCATTGGCCATAATGCTTTCCAGGACTGCAAGAACCTCACAAGCATAACTATCCCCGACAGTGTAAAAACAATCGGGTATCGGGCTTTCAGCGGTTGCGAAAGGCTTGCAAGCGTAACAATTCCTGACAGCGTAACAGATATCGGCTATTCTGCGTTTGAAGGTTGTTACAGCCTTACAAGTATCACAATTCCCGACAGTATAATAAGTATTGCTTACGGGATGTTCAAAGGATGTCGGAAACTTACAAGTGTAACAATCCCCGGCAGTGTAACAACAATAGATCAATCTGCGTTTGATTCCTGCAAAGGTCTCACAAGCATAACAATTCCCGACAGCGTAACAACCATCGGCAATTGTGCGTTTAATGCCTGCAATGGTCTTACAAGTATAACATTAGGCAAAAATGTAACAACAATCGGCGATTCCGTGTTCTATTATTGCTACAGCCTTACGAGTGTGGAATTCCCCGACAGCCTGACAAAAATCAGCGATCGTGCGTTTGTGGGTTGTTCCGCCCTTGAAAGTGTAACAATACCTGACAGCGTAACAGGTATCGGCACGTCTGCATTCTATAAATGCGAAAAACTTACAAGTGTAACAATCCCCGGCAGTGTAACAACAATAGATCAATCTGCGTTTGATTCCTGCAAAGGTCTCACAAGCGTAACAGTCGGTAACGGCGTAAAAACCATCGGCGATTATGCGTTCCGCGGTTGCACAAATCTCAGAAACATAACAATCCCCGACAGCGTAACCGGCATCGGTGCTGATGTGTTCAGCGGTTGCGATTTTATCGGTAACGAACAGTAAATTTTTTCACAGTGCAGAAATGTTGCGAAGCGGCAGATCGGGGTGATTTGCCGGAGTTAAAGATTTGCAGGTTTTATATTTTTTGTAACAGACAATAGTTTTTAAAGGAGGCATTGCGATGGAAGATATATACGTCGGCGGCAAAAAGCCGAGGGATGACAGACCCGAGCCCGAGGATATTTATATAACCCCCCGCAACCGCCGCCGTGAAACTCCTGTTTATGAGCTGCACGAGGAGCCTGAATATATTCCTCCCGAGGAAGAAGAACCCGAGGAGCCTGAAGAAGAACCGCCCAAAAAAGAAAAAAAGAAAAAACACGGCAAGTTCTTCCGTCGGATAAAAGCGCTGCTGCTTGTTGCGGTTGTGCTGCTGGGTCTTGTGACGGGTCTGGTTTATTTTACCTTCAGCAGCGTAAACTATAACGAAACAGGACACAAGGAAAACGTATTTCTTGACAGCAATGAGCTTATGCACAGCGCATCGGTTAAGAATATTCTGTTAATCGGCGTTGACAGGCGCAATGCCAATGAGAATTCCCGTTCGGATACCATGCTTATGGTGTCCGTCAACAGCAAAACACGCAAAACAGTGCTCACATCATTCATGCGTGACACCTATGTATATATCCCGGAAAAGCAGCGTAACGCAAAGCTTAACGCAGCCTGCACATGGGGCGGTGCGCAGATGGTAATGGATACGATAGAATATAACTTCGGTATTGAAATTGATTACTATATGCTTGTCGATTTCACGATGTTTGAGGATATTATAGACGGTCTTGGCGGTGTGAATGTTGAAATCACCGAAAAAGAGGCAAAATATATGCGTGATAAGGTACATCTGAAAAATATTCAGTCGGGTGAAAATATTCATCTGAACGGAAAAGAAGCACTGTGGTATTGCCGCATACGTACGCTGGATTCTGATTTTATGCGTACGCAGCGTCAGCGTAAGGTTATGACTGCACTGATTTCGCAGGTAAGAAAAACAAATCCTGTTGAGCTTTATTCGCTGCTTGGCGAAATAGTCAGCATGATTGAAACGGATATGTCACCCGAAACGCTTACATGGCTTGCAATGAACGGCTTGCTGCGCTATCTGCATTACGATATTGAACAGGGCAGTGTGCCTGCCGAAGGCACCTGGCAGAGCAAAAGTGTTTCAGGTCAGTCGGTGCTGAGTGTTGATATGGCGGCAAATAAAGAGTATCTTGAAAAATTAATTTACGACTAAAAGGGGAGCAATCTGCAATGAAACAGTTTATGGGAAAAGATTTTCTGCTTGATAATGAGGCTGCAATTGAGCTTTTTGAAGCGGCAAACGAAATGCCGATTTTTGACTGGCACTGCCACCTCTCACCCAAAGAAATTTATGAAAACAAGCAGCCGTCGGATATTGCGTGGCTTATGCTCGGCGGTGACCATTACAAATGGCGTGCAATGCGCTCCTTCGGAATTGACGAAAAATATATCACGGGTGATGCAAGCTGGCACGATAAGTTTGTTGCATACGCTGAAATGCTTGCATATGCACCCGGCAATCCGCTTTATCACTGGACTCATCTGGAGCTTCAGCGTTATTTCGGCATTGATACACCTCTGAACAAAAAAACAGCAGAGGAAATCTGGGAAAAGGCAAATGCGCAGATTGCCGCAGGCGGCTTCACACCCCGTGAGCTTATCGAAAAATCAAACGTAACCTGCGTTTTCACAACCGATGACCCTGCTGATTCACTTGAATATCACGTACTTTTAGCTCAGGACGAAACTTTTAAAACAAAGGTTATTCCCGCATTCCGTCCTGACAAAGCTCTTGGCATTGAACTGCCTGCTTTCATTCCGTGGCTTGCTGCTCTTGAAGAGCGTGTAGGCAGAAAAATCGAAAGCTATGCAGCACTTGAAGAAGCCCTGCTTGAAAGAATAGAAGCTTTTGCCGCTATGGGCTGTAAGGGCAGCGACCATGCGTTTACCTATGTTCCCTATGCTGAGGCAACCGCCGATGAGCTTGAGGCTGTTTTCCAAAAGGGCAGAACAGGCGGCGAGTTCACGGCACACGAGCTTGACGCTTACCGTACAGCACTTCTGCGTACCCTTGCCAAAGAATACGCACGCCGTGGCTGGGCTATGGAGCTGCACATGGGTCCGATGCGAAACAACAACACACTTATGTTCAATAAAATCGGTCCCGATACCGGATTCGATTCAATAGACGATAAAGAAATTGCGCAGCCGCTTTCACGCTTTCTTGACAGCCTTGCAAAAGAGGAGTTGCTGCCCAAAACAATTCTTTTCACACTCAATCCCAAGGATAACTATGTGCTCGGTTCAATGCTCGGTAACTTCCAGAATTCCGATGCACCGGGAAAAATACAGTTCGGCAGCGGCTGGTGGTTCAACGACAACCTCGACGGTATGCGTGAGCAGATGAAGGCTCTGGGCAATCTTTCCGTGCTCGGTAGATTTGTCGGTATGGTTACGGATTCACGCTCATTCCTTTCATATCCCCGCCATGAGTATTTCCGCCGTATTCTCTGCGGTCTGCTCGGCGATATGGTTGACAAGGGTCTTTATCCCAATGATATGGAAACCCTCAGACAGCTTGTACAGGATGTTTCTTATAACAACGCAGTGAAATATTTCGAAATAGAGGGAATATAAAAATGAACAGAAAGTTTAAAGGCATAGATGTAGAAGTTTTTCCGCTCGGCTTTGGTTGCATGCGCTTCCCCACAAAGGGCAGAAAACACCGAATTGACCGTGAAAAGGCAACAAAAATGTTGCGTCACGCCATTGATGAGGGTGTAAACTACGTTGACACAGCTTACTATTATCACGACGGCGAAAGCGAGGAGTTTGTCGGCGAGGCTCTCAGTGACGGCTACAGAGAAAAGGTTTACCTTGCAACAAAATGTCCCGTATACGACCTGACAGACGAAATAACCTTTGAGATGCGCCTTGCAACTCAGCTCGATAGGCTGAAAACAGACCGTATTGATTTCTATCTTCTCCACACACTCAACCGTGATTTGTGGAACAACAAGGTGCTTAAATATAATGTGCTTGACAGTATGGTTAAAGCACGTGAAGAGGGTAAAATCAAATACCTCGGCTTTTCATTCCACGATGATGTGGAGCTGTTTAAAGAAATTGTGGATTATTTTGACTGGGATTTCTGCCAGATTCAGTATAACTATGTTGATACAAAGCATCAGGCAGGTACAGAAGGCATGGAATATGCTTATGCAAAGGGCATGAGCTGTATTGTTATGGAGCCTCTGCGTGGCGGCAGACTTGTGCAGGGCTTGCCCGGCAGAGTTAAAGAAGCTCTTCCCAAATCCAAAAGCAAGGTTGAAACAGCCCTTGACTTTATCTGGGACAGAGAAGAGGTTGCGCTTGTGCTCAGCGGCATGAGCACACAAAAGCAGGTCGAGGATAACCTGCGCTATGCCAAACGCAGCAGCGCAGGTATGCTCACACCGTATGAACGCAACTGCCTTAAAAAGGCTGATGAAATTTTTCACACAATGCCGCTTGTCGGCTGCACAGGCTGCGAATACTGCATGCCCTGTCCGTTCGGTGTGGATATTCCCGGCTGCTTTTCAGCATACAATTCTTCTGTTTACAAGGGAAAAAGAACCGCTAAAGAAACATATGAAGCTCTCAGCGGTAAGGCAGACCTCTGCCGTGCCTGCGGCAAGTGTAAATCTGCCTGCCCGCAGAGCATAGATATTCCCGAAGAAATGAAGAAAATCAAGGCTTATTTTGAGGAATAAGTTTTTTGGGAGGCTTTCCGATGGCTGACGGTACCGTATGGATAGTTGTGCCTGTCTATAATGCGGAGAAAACGTTAAAAAAATGCGTGAAATCTATACTTAAGCAGACATATTCCGATTGGCGTTTAGTGCTTGTGGATGACGGTTCACCCGACAACAGCGGAAAAATCTGCGATAAATTTGCGGCAAAAGACAGCCGTATAAATGTGCTGCATATTGAAAACAGCGGTCCGAGTGCAGCGAGAAAAGCCGGTGTTGCAACTATTCCGGATGGCGGCTACTGCGCCTTCTGCGACAGCGATGACCGGATGCCTGCAAATGCAATTGAGTGTATGATGAGGGAAACTGAAAAGAATGGCGTAGATATGGTTTGCGGCGGAGTGGTAAAAACATATATGAATGTTAAACTGCCCAATGCACAGACATATAAATGCTTTTCAAATACCGGGGTTTACGGAAAAACGGAAATGCTGTCAGATCTGTATGCATCATGCTTCGGCGCCTCGAATTTTCCTGTCAGCCTTTGGGGCAAAATTTATAAAACAGATAAAATCAAGCCCGTAATTCTTGATGAGTGCGAAATACCCAGAAAATTTGCAGAAGATCTGGATGTTAATCTCAGGGTTATGCCTCTGCTTGACGGCTGCAGTATTATTCCGGAAACGGTTTACTATTACAGAATGGGCGGCGGTACAAGCAGATTTATGGCGGAATATTTTGATGACAGCCTTTTTATGTACAACAGAAAAAAGGAATATGTCAGATATTATACCGGCAAATCAAACATCATGGGTATGTTATCAGCTGAAATTCTCAGTAATTCCATCACCTATCTTACCATGTGCAAACGCTTTGAACGGTATACAAAGGGCAGCCTGTTAAAGGAAACCGAATATGTGTGCTCCTTGCCCGAAATCAGGGAAGCTTTAGACCGGGAAGGCTCAAAAAACCTTGAATGGGCATATCCCGGTGCATGGGAATGTATGAATAATGCCGATTATGCCGGTGTAGAAAAGATAGTTGTTGATTATGTGAAAATGCTCAGTGAGCGTACACTTATCAAAAAAATATCAGGCATATTGAAAAAATAAATTTTCAGGTTACAGTTTCAGTCGGAAGAAAGGTGAGGTGAGTGCCGTGAAGATAGCTTATCTGGTTAATAACATTTGTCAGATTGGCGGTGTTGAAAGGGTTATATGCAAAACAGCATCCTTCCTTTCTGAAAAATACGGATATGATGTTTCGGTATATTCACTGTACTCTGCGAAGGAATCAAAGCTCTGCTTTGATATTTCGGATAAGGTCAGGGTTATTCACTGCGCTGCTGACTGGAATGAAGATGCTGGCATAAGAATAATTAAAAGAGTCCGCAGCGTAATGAAAAGCATAGATGCAGATGTCCTTGTTACGGCACATGGCTTCATAAGTGTTGCGGCGGTTCTGAACAAACCTTTTTTCAAGGGCAGAATAGTTGTTACCGAGCATCAGGCTTATGATAATTATACTGCTAAAAGCATGCTGCTTAATGCTTTAGTTTTGCGTATGGCAGATAAAATGGTTCTGCTGTCTCAGATAAATAAAAGCTATTACGAAGGGAAAGGTTTTAAAAACTGTACCGTAATTCCGAATTCAATTGAATGTAGGTTTGATAATTTATCAACCTTAAAAAATAAAACAATACTTGCCGCAGGGCGTATTGAGCATGTCAAAGGCTTTGATATGCTTGCGGATGCATTTTCAAAAATATATGAAAGCTGCCCCGGCTGGAAGCTGAAAATTTTAGGAAACGGCGAAAACATGGATGCACTTAAAAAGCAGCTGAAAGCTTTGGGCATTGAAGAGCATGTGCAGCTGCCCGGTTTTGTTAATAATGTGGGTGAGCATATGGCGGATGCATCGGTTTTTGTTCTGCCGTCACGCTCAGAAGGATTGCCGATGGTTTTGCTTGAGGCCATGGAAAAAGGTCTTGCCTGCTGTGCGTTTGATATACCGGCAGCACGCAGTGTTATTGAAGACGGCAGCGGTGTGCTTGTTGAGTGCAATAATACAGATAAACTTGCTCAGAGCATTAAAATGCTTGCTCAGTCATACGAGCTGCGCTGCGAATATGCAGAGAAAGCAAAAGCACGTGTTAAAGATTTTTCGGTTGAAGCAGTCGGCGAAAAATGGGATTGCTTATTCAGAGAATTATCTGAAAAACAGCAGAGGGAGAGTTGAACGTGTCGGATAGCACTATTTGGATAGTTATACCGGTTTATAATGTTGAAAAATACCTGAAAAAATGTATAAAGTCAGTGCAGAAGCAAACATATACCGACTGGAAAATGATTTTGGTTGACGATGGCTCTCCTGATAGCAGCGGCAGAATCTGCGATAAATTTGCCGGAAAGGACAGCCGTATACAGGTTTTGCACACCGAAAACGGCGGACTTGCTGTTGCCAGAAGAAGAGGCCTTGAAAAAGTAGAAGGCAGCTATTGCTGTTTCCTGGACAGCGACGATACTCTGCCTGAAAAAGCCCTTGAAACATTATATAACGAGGCGCAGAAAACAAGAGCAGAAATAGTCTGTGGCCGATGGCAAAGAATGCTCAGAGGAATAAAATTGGAGGTTGGTGTTAAGCTGTCCTGCTTTAACAACCCGAAATGTTATTCGCACGAAGAAATTATGTCCGACCTGTATATCAGCTGTTTTGGTATAACTGATTTTCCCGTAAGTCTTTGTGCAAAGCTGTTCAAAAGCGAAAAGCTGAAGAACATTATGCTTGACGGCTCGGAAATTCCGAAGTATTTTGCTGAAGATATGGATGTTACAATGCGTCTGTTACCTACAGTAGAAAGCTTGTCAATTATAGATGACGTGGTTTACAACTACCGTATCGGCGGCGGCACATCAAAATTCATGCCGACTTTCCTTGATGATAGTCTGATGATATATGAAAGAAAAAAGATATACTCGGGATTTTATACAGGAAAAAGAGATCTGAATCAGCTGACGGTTATTGACTTGAAAAATGTTATTATGACATATCTTACCATGTGTGAACGTTTCAGCCGGTTTTCAAAAGGAAGTCTGAAAGCTGAATTTGAATATCTTCTTTCATTGCCGCAGGTTAAAGAAATTGTTCCGCACCTTGGTAATAATACAGATGAAAAAGCTTTGGCAAAAAACGATTTTTCAACAATAGAAGCCATTGTAAAAGAAAGAGTTTCTGCAATAAAACGCAGAGAAAAAATAAAAAAATTATTATTGGGTAAGTAACGGAGAGAAAAGCATGTCAGATAGTACAGTTTGGATTATTGTCCCTGTTTACAATGCCGAAAAAACATTGAAAACATGTATTGACTCACTTGTAAAACAGACCTACCGGAATATAAAAATAATTCTTGTTGACGATGGTTCAAAGGATAAAAGCGGCAAAATATGTGACGAGTGCGAAAAAAAAGATAGCCGTATAACGGTAATACATAAGATGAACGGCGGCTCAAATTCTGCCCGTATTGCCGGAGTTGCGGTTTTGCCTGCCGATGGTTATTGCATCTTCTGCGATTCAGACGACTATCTGCCACCTGACGGTATTGAAAAACTCTACGGACTGGTTGCAGAAAACAACGCAGATCTCGCCTGTGGTATTTCTCAACGTATTCTTCCGAACGGAAGAAAAATAAAAAGTTTGCACATACCTGATTCCTTGAAAAATTTCCGCGTTTATGAAAAAGCGGATATAGAAACTATTCTTATGCGTTCATTTTTTGGAATAACTGATTTTCCGGGATATATGCATACCAAAATTTACAAAAACGCCTTGCTGAAAAAAAGCATTGATTTTGAATTTCCTGTAAAATTTTTTCAGGAAGATATAGCATTTAATCTTCAGTTTCTTTACGGCGTACAACGTTTAGCTGTAAAGCCTGAGATCGTTTATTTCTACCGTATGGGTGGAGGTACAGCAAAATTTATGCCTACCTTCCTCGAAGACTGTATTAATTTATATGAGTTCAAACTTCGACAGATTGAACTTAAGTCTTTCCCTGAAGACTATGTTTATACATCTGCCGTAGAAATGAAAAACGAGCTGTATTCATGGCTGTATATGTTTTATAATAAATACAAAGGCGATGAAAATAAAATAAGAGCCGAAATTAAGCGTTGCTGTAATCTTGCTCCGATAATCGGGGCTGTCAATTATCCAAAAGAAGATACCTCCGGTGTTGCAGGTTTCAGAGAGCTTGTTAAAAGCAAAGATGTGAACGGAATATACACCCTTCTGAACAAACAGGAAAAGAAAAACCGATTAAAAACCATTATCAAAAGGCTTGTTTTCGGCAAATAACACCAAATAAAGCCGCTGATATGAGCTGAAATTTGCCTGTCATGTGCTTGACACAGGCGGTAATTTCTGATATAATTCCATTTTGCCGTGACATATTTACGGCAAATCCTTGCTTCGGAACAGGTGAGTCCGGGGCCAAAGACCATAAGGAGGTGCAAAACAATGTCAAACAATTACGAGATTATGTTGGTATTCTCCCTTGCTAAGGGCGAGGAAGCTGCAAATGCACTTGTAGAGAAGTTCCAGGGTATGATCGAGAAGAATGGCACTGTCGAAAGCGTTGATGTATGGGGTAAGCGCAAGCTTGAATACCCGATCAACGACGAAACAGAGGCTCTCTATGTTGTTATCAACTACCAGAGCGCTCCTGATTTCCAGACAGAGCTTGACCGTGTTCTCAAGATCACAGACGGCGTTCTTCGTTCAATGATCATCCGCAAGTAAGAAGGAGGAAAAGAAATGCTCAACTGTGCAGTTCTTATGGGTCGCCTTGTTGCAGACCCCGAGCTCCGTACTACACCCAACGGAATTTCCGTTACCACATTCCGCATCGCTGTTGACCGCAGCTACGTCCGTCAGGGCGAAGAGCGTCAGGCAGATTTCATCGACATCGTTGCATGGCGTCAGACAGCAGATTTTGTCACACGCTATTTCCGCAAGGGCTCGATGATTGCTGTTCAGGGTTCAATCCAGACCCGCAGCTATGAGGACAAAATGGGTAACAAGCGCACCGCAGTCGAGGTTGTTGCAGATAACGTAAGTTTCTGCGGCTCCAAGGCAGAAAGCGGTACAGCCGGCGCAGTACGCCCGGCAGCACCCGCTGCCAGCTTTTCAACAGGCGGTATGGGCGATTTTGAATCCATCGAGGACGATGACGATTCACTCCCCTTCTAAAAACTGACCGTCTTAAAAATCTATAAGGAGGATAACTACAATGGCATACGAGAAGAATGACAGACGTCCCAACAGAAAAGGCCGCAGAAAAGTCTGCACTTTCTGTGTTGATAAGGTAGATTATATCGACTACAAGGATGTTAACAAGCTTCGCAGATTCACATCTGAGAGAGCAAAGATTCTCCCCAGACGTGTAACAGGCACATGCGCTAAGCACCAGAGAGAGCTTACAACAGCTATCAAGCGTGCACGCTACGTTGCTCTTCTGCCCTACACAGCAGACTGATAAAGTGTATTACGGACCGCAGCTTCGGCTGCGGTCTTTTTTATTCTCCGATGCAGAGTAAACCGTATTATTAAAACCTCCACGTCATATATTTTAGAAGTAAAGACGGGATAAGGAGATAAGGATATGGATTACTACGCATTGAGCGTAAAGGAAACGGTGCAGAAGCTTGAAACGGATGTTAATAAAGGGCTTACAGCTTCGAAAGCAAAGCGCAGGCTTGAGCAGTACGGTGAAAACCGCCTTAAAGAAAAAAAGCAGCAAAATATTGCGGTCAGATTCTTGCTGCAGTTCAGGGATCCGATGGTAATTACGCTGATTGCTGCCGCGGGAATTTCTTTTTTTACTGCCTATGCGGAAAACGAAAGCTTTATTGACCCGATAATAATTCTCGGCATTGTTGTTCTCAACGCTGTGGTCGGCGTAATTCAGGAATCAAAAGCTGAACATGCAATTGAAAAACTGAAAGAGCTTTCTGCACCTCTTGCCCGTGTGCAGCGCAACGGAGAAGCTTTGCGTATACCGGCTTTTGAAATT
Source organism: Acutalibacteraceae bacterium (assembly GCA_045536235.1). Taxonomy (GTDB): domain Bacteria; phylum Bacillota; class Clostridia; order Oscillospirales; family Acutalibacteraceae; genus UBA8612. Next base: position 27,917 of record JAZSND010000043.1, read on the forward strand.
GTGCCGGGCGATATATTGCTGCTGAATACCGGCGACAGAATAGCCGCCGATGCACGGCTTATTGAAAGCGTTGAGCTGACTACGGATGAAAGCGCTTTGACCGGTGAAGCACATGCCTGCGAAAAAAATCCGTCCGGGATTTTTAGTGCCGATACTCCGCTTGCAGAACGCAAAAATACGGTTTTTGCCTCGTCAACCGTGCTTTCCGGGCACGGAAAAGCTGTTGTAACCGAAACCGGAATGTCTACGCAGATAGGAAAAATAGCCGTTATGTTGAGCGCTGAGCATTCTCCGCAGACTCCGCTGCAGCTGCGCCTTGCAAAAATCAGCAAAACGTTAGGGATTGGTGCGGTTGCAATCTGTCTTGTGATTTTTCTTATGGGTATGCTGCGGCATGACGGTTTGCTGCCAAGCTTTATGCTTGCTATAAGCCTTGCTGTTGCCGCTATTCCCGAGGGGCTGCCGGCGGTTGTAACCATAGTCTTAAGCACGGGACTCGGCAGAATGGCTAAGGCAAAGGCAATTGTGCGAAAGCTGACTGCTGTGGAGGCTCTCGGCAGCGCAACCTATATCTGTTCTGATAAAACGGGTACATTAACGCAAAACAAAATGACTGTTTGCAGACTGTTTGCATCAAACGGCGAAGCCGATCTGAGCAGCGAATTTGCAAAGGAAGTTCTCGGCTATGCGGCGCTTTGCTGTAACGCTACCGCAGCATCCGGTGAGCCTACGGAAAAGGCAATTGTGACAGCTGCCTTGAATAATAAAGCATTGATAAAAGGTCAGCGGATAAGTGAAATACCGTTTAATTCAACGGATAAAATGATGAGCGTTACCGTCAGTATTGACGGCAGAAAATATGCCGTAACAAAGGGTGCCCCCGAAAAAATATTTCCGCTTTGTACAGGCTGCGGCAATGCTGCTGTTTATAATGACCGTGCAGCTGGCGAGGGCTTGCGTGTGCTTGCGGTTGCGGTAAAAGAGCTTGGAGAAACCGCTGGGAATATTCGCAGTAATCTGCAGTTTCTCGGCTTGATTTGTATTGAGGATCCGGAGCGGAAGGAAGCGGCGGCTGCCGTAAAAAAATGCAAGGAAGCCGGAATAACCCCGGTGATGATAACGGGTGACAACCCGAAGACCGCACTTGCAATTGCCAGAAGACTTGGTATAGCTGATGAAAATTCCGTCGCTGTTACGGGAATGCAGCTTGACAGTATGGACGAAAATGAGCTGAAGGAAAGGGTTAAAACCGCCCGTGTTTTTGCCCGTGTCAGTCCTGAGCATAAGGTGCGCATTGTCAAAGCTCTGCAAGCCGACGGCGAGGTTACTGCAATGACCGGCGACGGTGTAAATGATGCCCCAGCACTTAAGGCTGCGGATATAGGCTGCGCAATGGGTAAAAGCGGCACGGAGGTTGCAAAGGGTGCAGCGGATATAGTGCTTGCCGATGATAATTTTGCAACTATAGTACGTGCAGTTGAAGAGGGCAGAGGTATATATGACAACATAAAAAAGGTTGTCCGATTTATGATAAGCAGCAATATCGGAGAAATTATGCTGATTTTTATTGCGGGAATTATGCGGCTGTCTGCGCCGATGCTGCCCATTCAGCTGCTGTGGACTAACCTTGTGACCGATTCGTTGCCGGGTATGGCTCTGGGTGTTGAAAAGCGTGAAAAGGATATTATGGAACGCAAGCCGCTCGCTCCCGATGCATCGCTTTTTACAAAGGGTGGTTGGTTTGATATTCTGCTTGAGGGTATGCTTATAGGCGTTCCGGCACTGCTCGGATTTATAATCGGCAATGTTTTCTGGGGGCTTGATACGGCACGCAGCGTCAGCTTCTGTACGCTGAGCATAGCTGAGCTGTTGCATGCGCTTAATTCACGCAGTGAAAATTCGCTGTTTAAAATCGGCTTTTTTTCAAACCGGAAAATGGTGCTTGCTTTTCTGATATGTCTGTCGCTTCAGGTTGCCGTTGTCACAGTTCCTGTGTTGTGCAGCGTGTTCAGAACCGTACCGTTGAATTTTTTGCAGTGGATCACCGTTGGCGGATTAAGCCTTTTTGTAACACTTACGGTTGAAATCTCAAAAGCATTGACAGCACACAGAAAATAATTGTATAATTGTTCCTGACAGTTATTAAAGGAACGGTAAATAATTTTGAATAAAGAATTTGTAAAAAAAGAGCTGTTGCCGCTCGTGCTTCGCCTTGGTATTCTGGCGGTGCTTTTTACCCTGGTTGCACTCAATTATGACAGCCTTGTGAATATTGATGTGCGTATGCTTGTCGATTCTGCTCCGGGTGAAGCGGCAGCAATTATCATAGGTATTGCAATATTCCTGCTTAAAGGTCTGACCTTTGTTATACCGGCTATGCTGATATATGTAAGTGTCGGTATGGCATTTGATCTGGGAACGGCGCTGTTTATCAGCATCTGCGGAATTGCAGTTGAGGTTGCGGTAACCTACTGGCTCGGACGTATGCTCGGCGGCGAATATGTAAACAGGCTGATTAAAAAAGTAAAGGGCGGCGATAAGCTGCTTAATATGCAGGATAAATCGAAGTTTTCTTCCCTTTTTGTAATTCGTCTGCTGCCCGTATTTCCCATTGATTTTGCAAGCCTTTTCTTAGGCTCAATAAAGCTGCCTTTTATAAAATATCTCGTGGTTTCCGTTTTGGGCATAGCGCCCCGCGTTATCCTTTTTACACTTCTGGGTGACGGAATTTATGAAATATTCCCCATGGATTTATTGCTTAAAGGCGTGCTTGTCCTTGTGCCGATAATAGCAGTGGTGTTCATAGTTATGTGGATTGTGAAGCAAAGGAAGAAAAAACGCGCATTATCTGAATAACCGGTTGTGTCTTTTACTAAATTAATTTGACTGATATACTATAAGAAAAATTCAGAATGGACAGTGAAAAATATGAAAAGATTTTTAGCTTTGATTTTAACTTGTTTTTTGGTGTTGTCTTTGTTTGCCTGCGGTAAAAATGATGAAGACAAAGCAAATCAGACTCAGGAAACAACAGGAAATCAAGAGGAAATCACGCAGCTGAGCGCTACGGTTGAGGAAACTACGCAGGATGAAACCGTAACGGTGCCGGAGAGCGAGAGCGTTAAACCGGAGGAAGTTCTTCTTGATAAAATAAGGTCCGCATCGGGAAGTGAAATTGCACACTATCAGTATTGTGATTTTGATAAAGACGGTGATGAGGAAGTTTTTGCTGTTCTTGAGGATGAGCCTGTTGTCACACAGGTTGGTGCATTGTGGTTTGCAGACAGCGAAAAGACTATGGAAATAGAGGAATATGCCGTGGCAGAATCTCAGATTTTTGATTGCGGTGATAAAGTTCTTTTTATGCCGTTGGCTTCAACGACCGGCGTAGGTGCATCGTTAAATGAAATCTGGTATCTTAATAACGGAACTCCTGTGCGAGATGAAAAGTTTTCAGCATCAATTGGCTGCTTGGAAATGCTTGATGATGGTATAATAGTTGCGCATAATATAGCATGGGACAGCCATAGTGAAGGTGCGAATGACACGATGTACGGGCAGACCTGGAAAAGATATTACTTTTATATGAGTGACGGCAGGTTATGTGAGTATACCGGAAGATATATAGAATTAAATGAACTGAACAGATATGAAGGCGCAGAAGTATTCGTAAAAGCCGTAGAAGAGGACGGCTGGACTGTAACAAGCGCTCTTGTGAGAGATTGCGGCATAGTCAACGTAAATTACAGTAAAGAAAATGATGACGGAACAACGGCTTTTGAAAACGCTACTTTTAAGCTGAATGGAAATAAGCTCGAAATTGTAATCATAGAAGATGCCGATGAATCATTGCCGGAGTATCTTCGCTCTTCCTACGGAGGAATATATTTACCTTCAGCAGATGAATGAAATTGCAGTTGAAAGCTTGCCTGTTTTGCAGGTTGCCGGACTGTTAATGAAAAGCTCATATATAGTGAACAGGTCCGTTAAAAACGGACAATGAAAAAAAGCTCCCCCTATGGTAGAATTAAAGAAACTACCATAGGGGGAATTTTTATGCCAAGAGAGTATAGACACATAAAGCAATATGAAACAGAGATATTAGGTTTGAAAAAGCAGGGATTAACAGAAAGAGAAATCGGAGAAAAGTTAG
>JAZSND010000041.1:0-3264 GCA_045536235.1 Acutalibacteraceae bacterium
CTGAAAATGGTGTTTTTAAAATTTCTCTTGCCATAGGCGAAACTGCTGTTGTTTTACTGACTGATGAGGTTCTGAAAGCAGAAAATCAGAACCGTTTCAAAGATGAATTTAATATTACAAGTGATTTTACATTCAGAAAAGAAACAGAACTTGTTTGTGATGAAAACGGATTTGATAATATTAACCATTCTGAAAAGTCGGTTCCAATAAAACTTGGCGATTGGTCGCAAATTATTGGTAGTACTTATTCCGGTAGTGGCGTTTATGAAACTCGCTTTTCACTTCCAGCTGAAAAAGTAGGAAAAGAAGCCGAACTCAATTTAGGCGACGTTCATTTTGTTGCTTCTGTAACTTTAAATGAGTACTATCTTGGTGCAAAATTAGCACCACCATATAAGTTTAAAATACCAACTGGAATTTTAAACGAAAACAATATGCTTAAAATAACTGTTACAAATACTTCTGCAAACTGGTATGTTCATACAGATTATTTTAAGAGATGGAAAACAGAAGAATTATCTCAGTATTTTGAGGGTGAAATTGAATATGCAAAAGATTTCCTCTCAGGTGGGTTATATGGTCCTGTTACACTTTACACGGAATGATTTCCGTTGAATGTGTGATAATTAAACAAATTTGAATTTGTTAAACTGAAATCAACTTTTGTTGTAATTTCATTATACTTAAAAAATGAAGTGAAGATATATGTTTGTTCAAAAAATTATCAGTTTCTTTTTGGATGTTGTTACATCTTTTCGCTATGGTTTTTACCTTTCAGAAGCCTTTGAAGAAACGGATTACGAAATTTCTACATAAGAGGTGGTATGTGATATGGATAAATATGTAGGTATTCATTCTGAAATCAAGGATTGCGGCGGTGTACCTACTCTTTATATCAACGGAAAACCGCACGCTGCCGTAGCATATATGACTTATCTGGAACAGTTCAATAAATATGATGACTTTGCGGCTGCAGGTTATAAATTCTTTTCTGTTCCGGTTCTTTTCTCGGGCAGATGGATAAGCACAACAGACGGACTGACCCCATTCAAAAAAGGTATTTTTGACATAAAGGGGGCTTCTGCTTTTTCGTTGTTTGACGAGGCTGTCGAGAAGATTCTTGAAGCTTGCCCCGAAGCTTACATAATCCCGAGAGTAAATATAAGTATGCCTGTCTGGTGGGAACAGGAAAATCCCGATGAGCTGAACATAAAAGACGGTGTTCCTTGCAGAGAATCCTTCTATTCCCAGAAATGGCGTGACGATGCATCCCGGTTTTTGCGCGAATTCACGCAATATGCAAATTCCTGCAAATATGCCTCGCATATCGTGGGTTATCAGATAGCAGGCGGACAAACAGAAGAATGGTTTCACTTTGATATGAACGGCGGCTATGGCGAATGCGCAAAGTCGGCTTTCAAGGCATTTCTTGAAGAATATTATCCCGAAGCTGAGTACAAAGATTTACCCGATTTAACCTTGCTCGATAAAAAAAGCAATTATTTCAACAACGAATATCTTTCATGGTATATAGAGTTCGCAAACTTCAGAATTGCAGAAGCCATAAGTCACTTTGCCGGGATTGTCAAAGAGGAAACAGGTGACAACGTTGTTGTAGGTACGTTTTACGGTTATACTCTTGAGGTAACCAACTCCCTGCAAGGCAATCATGCACTCAACTATATATTGAAAGACAAAAAAATCGATTTCATCTGTTCACCGAATTCATACATCGGCACCCGCTCGCCCGATATGGACTGGACAGAAATGTATCCTGCTGATTCCGTTCGTCTGCACGGAAAAATGTGCTTTCAGGAATGCGATATAAGAACGCATCTGACCGTACCTCTTTCTCAGAAGGACCCTTCAACCGACCCGCACGGACTTCTTTCTGCTCCCGTATGGCAGCCGAGAGAATCAAAATATCAGGCTGTAAACGAAATCCGAAAATCCTTTGCTCGCCAGCTTATAAAAGGCAATGCCCTTTGGTGGTTCGATATGTGGGGCGGTTGGTATGCAGATGATGATATTATGAACGAAATGGCGGCTTACAAAAGTATTTATGAGCAAAGCTTAACCGATGCTGACAGAAGGTCAAATGCTGAAGTTGCGGTATTTGTTGATGAAAGTGCATATAAATATCTCACAAACTGCTCATTACGCAACATCTTCCACACCCAGCGAAACGAACTCGGTCTTACAGGCACGCCGTATGATATATATGACGTTTATGATTTTGATGAGGTTTACCGGAATTATAAGGCGGTTGTTTTGTTGTCAAGTGCAAAGACAGCTTATATGGAAAATGCCCGTAACCTTTGCAAAACGGACAACGTTCCCTGCATTATGACCTCGGGCTTGAAAGAAAAGTTCACGGTAAGCGAGCTGAGAGCTTTCTTCGAAACAAGCGGAGTTCATATTTACTGTGAAACCGATGACATTATTTATGTGAACGAAAACTATATTTGTATTTATGCCGTAACCGCCGGTAAAAAAACAATTTATCTCGGCAGGCAAAGAAATATCAGCGAGTTACTCGGTGGCCCTTATCAAGGTACTGCAGCCACCGTTACCATTGAGATGCAAAAGGGCGAAACAAAACTCTTCAGGCTTGACTGATTTTGCAGCGTGATTGAATTAAGAATAAACCGAATCATATATTGAATTTCGTTGCAATAACGACAACCGGAAATATCCGTCGGTTAATAATTCGAACGTGAAAAAGATTTTATTAAAGAAGCAGATAAATTCCAATAAGTCGAACCGTTAGATAAATAATAATTTTTCGAACATCAATCCATATTTTTTCAAAAGGGTATTGACTCTCACGCTCCGTCATAGTGTATGCTCTTGTTGCGAGGTGATAAAATTGAAAATGCAGATTAAAGAATTTGCCGATTTTACGGGAGTAAGTGTGCGCACACTGCATTATTACGATGAAATAGGGTTGTTGTTACCAGCCTTTGTTGACAGGTATACAGGCTATCGTTTTTACGATGAAAACTCCCTTCTTCGTATGCAAGAGATTCTCTTTTACCGTGAACTTGACTTTCCTTTAAAAAGTATAGGAGAAATTTTGTCATCCCCGAATTATGACAAAGGCAAGGCACTGAAGGAGCAAAAACAACTTCTCACACTCAAAAAAGAGCGGTTAGAGCGGTTAATTTCTGCTATTGACGGTGCCGTGAAAGGAGAAAATGTTATGACAGCATTCGATAACAGCGAATTTGAAAAATATAAGGCTGAGACACAAGAAAAATGGGG
>JAZSND010000019.1:0-48771 GCA_045536235.1 Acutalibacteraceae bacterium
TTTTTGTGGCTTGCTGTTGCTCGCCACTTTCTATTTTTACTAAAGCTTTTTATTCCCCCGGTAGAACCGGGGGTTTTGTCTTTGCTGAAGAGACAAACAAAACTGACTCCGCTTGAAAAACGAAGTCAGTATGTCGCTTAAAATTTAATATCGCCTACCATAGGGGGCTTTTTTGTGCTGTCCGTACAATTTGGGGCAGTTCATTTTCATCAGAAGGGATTTTTGCTATGCTGTGAATTCATATGTACCGGCGGTAACTGTCTGCTTAGTTTCGCCGTAGATTATTGTTGCCTGCTCCGGTACGGTGACGGTGAGCTTGCCTGCGTTTATATCAACGCTGATACCCTTGTGCGTTGCCTTTACCCAGTCAAGACCGCTGATTGCTTTTGGTGCAATAGTGATGCCTGTTTCATCAATACAAATACCTGCAATATGACGGTAGAACCAATAATCAACCTCGCTGAACATATGGTGGTTGAGTGAGTTGTCCATTTCCCAGTTTTCGCAAAGTGCGGTCATGCCCCAGTTAATCCAGTAAGCGTAGCTTGGCATGGTTGGATTGGTGACCATCTTGTAAAGTACATCGTTATAGCCGTTTTCCGCAAGAGAAGTGAAGATATATTTTGTACCCAGAACACCGCAGTCAATGTGGTAATCCTTTTCTTCAACATGCTTTGCAAGCTTAGCCGCCATAGCGGGAATTTCATCGGGCTCATACATCTGCTGATATATGCCGCAGGCAATAAAGGTCTGGCTCTTTTCAAGTTCAGTATCGCCGAGGAATTTATTTCTGTATGCCTGTCTGACCTTTTCCGCAAGCGTTTTATACTCTGTCGGGTCTTCACCCATCAGTGCAGCGCACTCAGCCATAACACGGGCAAACTGTGCGTAGTATGCCGTATCGGTTACGATGTTAGGACATTCTTTTCTGACATCATCAGGCGGACACCAATCGCCAAGACCGAAATCAACTATGTAATCCTCCTGCATGGTATGGAGGTAAGCTATGTATTTTTTCATGGTTTCCCACATATCGGCAATAATGCTGCTGTCGCCCGTGTTCTGGTAAACCTGCCACGGAATGTTTATCAAAGCAGCATCCCATGCGGGACCGTTGCCCCAGTTGAAGCCCCAGCCGCCGGTAGGTATAATGCCGGGGATTGCACCGTTTGGCAGCTGAACATCCTTGAAATCACGCAGCCATTTTGCGTATGCCTTTGTCATGTCAAAATTCATAACCGCCTGCTGGCAGGAAAGCTGAGCATCACCCGTCCAGCCGTTTTGCTCACGGTGCGGACAGTCTGTAGGTATGCCCATAAAGTTTGAAAGCGTTGCAAGACGTGTTGCGGCATGAATTTTGTTGAGCATTTCGTCTGAGCTTTCAAACGTGCCGACGGTCTGCAAATCGGTGTGCACAACGCAAGCTGTAATTTCGAAATCCTCGGGTGCATTTTCAACCCGTACATACTGGAAACCGTGGTAAATAAACCTCGGCTGCCATTCTTCAACGCCGTCACCCTTCATAATATATTTATCAGTGTGGTGCTGTTCCCATGTGAAGCTGTTTATGTTTTCGGTTTCAACATCAAGACCGTATTTTTTAAGCTGCTCGGCATAGTGAATCACTATCTTTGTGCCACGTTTGCCGCTTGCTTTGATTTTTACCCAGCCGGAAACATTCTCACCAAAATCGTACACTCCGTTGCCGAGATGTTCAGCCTCAAGTGTGCGGACAATTCTTATCGGTGTCCAGTCAACGGGCTCGAGTATTCCGCCGGGACCGCGGCAGACAATTGCTTTCTGCCATTTTGTATCATCAAAGCCGTTTTTGTTCCAGCCTGCCTGTTCAAGTGTTGCATCGTAGGTTTCGCCTTCACGTACATGGTTGTAGGTTACCGGTCCGTGGTCAACCCTCCATGAGCTGTCGGAAACAAAGGTTTCTACCGTGCCGTCTGCATATTCAACGTTCAGCTGCATTATCATTTTCGGGTGATGTCGCCACGGAGCTTTCTCGTAGTCCCATGTTTTACCTATGTCGTTATACCAGCCATTGCCCACAAATGCGCCGAGCGTGTTTGTGCCTGCATTCAAAAGCGCAGTTACATCGTAGGTCTGGTAAAGCACACGTGTATTGAATTTTGTCAGCGGAGTAGTCAGCACCTCATCGGTAACATTATCGCCGTTAACCGTAATTTCGCCCATACCGAGTGCCGAAACGCACATTACTGCTTCAGCAATATCTTTCTTTATTTCTATCTCTTTTCTGAAAAGCAGACTGCCGTCCAGCCTTTCTTTTCCCAGAGCTATCCATTTTGCATTTTCAAACATTTCATCCGCTCACTTTCTATCAGGATTATATATAAATTAAATCATATTTCTAACGCACAGTCAACAAAAAACACCGCAAGCAAAAAGCAGAGCAACTTGCGGTTGCTCTGCCATTTATTCTTTTGCGTTCCCGCCGAAATTTCAATGCATGAAGATTATTCTTCTTCCATGCGTGCCTTAGCTTCTTCGATAACCTTCTGCTGAACGTTCATCGGAGCATCCTCATAGCGCACGAATTCAAGTGTAAAGTAACCTCTGCCCTGTGTTACGGAGCGGAGTACTGTTGCAAAGTCGCCCATTTCAGCCATGGGAACTTCAGCAACAAATTCCTGAAGAGCAGGCTCTTCGGATGCACCCATACCGATAACACGGCCGCGGCGCTTTGTGATATCGCCCATGATGTCGCCGAACTTGGATTCGGGGATGTATGCCTTAAGAAGACCGACAGGCTCAAGGATTGTGGGCTGTGCCTCGGGGATAGCAGCCTTGAAAGCAAGAGCAGCAGCAGTTTTGAAAGCCATTTCAGAGGAGTCAACGGGGTGGTATGAACCGTCGTGAAGAGCAGCCTTGATACCGACCATCGGGTAACCTGCGATAAGACCCTTTGCGATACAGTCTCTCAGACCCTTTTCAACTGCGGGGAAGAAGTTCTTCGGAACTGCGCCGCCGACAACTTCATCAGATGTGAATACGAAATCCTCTTCGCCCATGTAGGGTTCAAAGCGAATCCATACATCACCGAACTGACCGTGACCGCCGGACTGCTTCTTGTGGCGGCCCTGCTTGTCAACAACCTTGCGGATTGTTTCACGGTATGCAACACGGGGAACAGTCAGGTCAACCTCAACGCCGAACTTAGCCTTGAGCTTGGACTTGACAACGTCAAGATGCTGCTCACCAAGACCGCTGATAACCTGCTCACGTGTTTCTTTATTAATCTGGAAGCTGAGTGTCGGGTCTTCTTCTGCAAGACGGAGCATACCGGAAGCAACCTTTTCTTCCTCGCCCTTCTTGCGGACGTTAACTGCCATGGAAATACACGGATTCGGGAAATCGACACCGTCAAGCTCAACCTCATTCTTGGGAGCATAGAGTGTGTCGCCTGTTACTGTGTTTGCAAGCTTTGTTACTGCGCCGATATCACCCGCAGGGATAGCGGATGTATCTTCCTGCTTGCCGCCGCGTACTGTAACGAGCTTACCCATACGCTCGGGCTCGCCTGTGCGGGAGTTGATAGCCTGAACGTCTGAGGTGAGCTTACCGGAAACGACCTTGAAGTAGGACATTTTACCGACAAACGGGTCAGCAACTGTTTTGAAGCAGACAGCTGCAAGCGGACCGTTTTCGTCGCACTTGATATCTTTTTCGCCTGCATAGTCTGCAGCGTTGGGAGCAAAATTAACAATACCGTCAAGAAGAATGTCAACAGCATCCATTGTGAAGCCTGCGCATGCAAATACGGGAACAACTGCGCCGGAAGCAACGCCTTCTTTAAGACCGTTTACTATTTCTTCCTGTGTGAATTCTTCGCCCTCGAAGAATTTTTCCATCAGAGCATCGTCAGCGGAAGCAACAGCCTCGTTGAAGATATCTCTCATAGCGTTGATTCTGTCATCATCAGGCATTGCAATTTCGGTTGCATTGCCGTAGGTGTATGAGTAAGCCTTGTTTGTAACAAGGTTTACGTAGCAGACAATTTTACCATCATCAATCTGCGGAACGACCATCGGGCAGGCGGATGCGCCGACCTGTGCAACGATAGTGTTGAAGGTTCTGTAGAAATCGTTGTTTTCGGAATCAAGTCTTGTAACAGCGAACATCTTTGCAATGCCGCGCTTGTTGGCAGCCTTGAGTGCCTTTTCTGCACCGACGTCGAATTTTTCCATACCGCCGCCCGTTACGATAAGTGCACATTCTGCTGCACGCATACCCTCAGCAATGCCGCCTGCGAAGTCGAACATACCGGGAGTGTCGATTATATTAACCTTTGTGTTTTTCCATTCAAGAGGTGCAACTGCGGTTGAAACAGAAGCTACTCTGCGCTTTTCTTCTGCATCAAAGTCAAGCACTGTGTTTCCGTCTGCTACTCTGCCCAGACGGTCTGTTGCCTTTGCAAGATAAAGCATAGCCTCAGCAAGAGATGTTTTACCTCTGCCGCCGTGACCTGCGATTGCGATATTGCGGATGTCCTTTGCGTTGTACGCTTTCAATGTGGTTTCCTCCTTGCGGCTGATGTGAAAGGGAACTGGTTTCACAAAGCCGTTTAAAATTGTGTTTACGTTGCTATAAAAGCAATTTCATAGCAGATTATAACATATAAATTTATGCATTTCAATACATTTTATTGGATTTTGCACAAAATTTTACGTAAAAACGAAAATGTTTTGTCTATTTATTCATTCGCTTTGCATTTGCCATTATTGATTTGATGTTATATAATATATTAGGAATTTTATGTAAAGACGGGTTGATATATAACAATGAAAAGATATATATATAAATTTATTGCTTTTGCATCTGCGCTTGTGCTTGTATGCGCAGGTTTTTCGGGCTGCTCAAAAACGGTTAAGGATGCCGAAATCCGTTTGCCGCTTGCAGCCGAGCCGCTCACGCTTGACCCTCAGATAGCGCAGAGTGCCGAAAGCAAAACCGTAACAGCAAACTGCTTTGAGGGACTGACAAAGCTTGACGAAAGCGGTAATGCCGTACCCGCCGCAGCAAACGCAGTTTCTGTTTCGACGGACGGACTTGTGTATCAATTTACCCTGCATCAGGATAAAAAATGGCACATCAATTCAAACCACGAGGCACTTTTCGGCGAAAACTGGGAAACTGCAATAGACCTGCGTGTTACTGCTGCTGACTTTGTTTTCGGCCTGCAGCGTGCGCTCGCCCCCGAAACCAAAGCACCCGATGCACAGCGCCTTTATATGATTAAAAACGCTGAAAAGGTACACAAGGGTGAACTGCCGGTTTCTCAGCTCGGTGTTGAGGCAGTTGACGAATTCACGGTACGCATTACGCTTGAATACGCAAGCAGCGAATTTTTATCCGTGCTTGCTGATCCCATAGCCATGCCCTGCAAGCAGGCTTTCTTTGAGGCAACCGGTGGCAGACACGGACTCGGCGCAGAATACATCCTGTGCAACGGCAGTTTTTATCTTTCACGCTGGTACAAGGGCACGAACATACTTCTCCGCCGCAATGCGGACAATCCACAGGCGCAGGCAAAAATATATTCCGTAACCTACGCATTCACACAGGATCCGGAAGTAATTCTTGAAAAGCTTTCTGACGGCTCTTACGCAGCCGCTGCAATAACACCGGATATGATAAGCACACTTGAAAGCAAGGGCTGCACCGTTAAAGAATTCCAGAACACAGTATGGGGTCTTGCATTCAACTGTGCAGACGAAACAGTAAGCAGCACAAAGCTCAGACTTGCGCTTATCAGAACGGTTGATTTCAACGAAATCTCCGCACTTGCAGGCGATGAAATGAGCGACAGCGCCACGGGTATAATTCCGCCGTCATGCCTGCTTGACGGTGTATCATACGCCAAGCGTGCTCCGTCAGTCGGTTTGCTTTCATACGACGAAGCAACGGCAAAGAAATATTTTGATGAATACTCTAACGGCAACCTTTGCGAAGTGAGCGTACTTTGCACCCAGCAGTACGAAACGGCAATCCGCCGCATAATACAGAACTGGCAGCAGATTTTCGGCATCAACCTTTCCGCAAAGGTAGAGGTGCTTGAGGAAGCTGAGCTCGAAAGCCGTGTACAAAGCGGCAACTACCAATGCGCACTTTCTTCAATTTCCACATCAGCACAAACTCCCACACAGTTTTTAACGGGCTTTGCAAGCGGCACAAACATCTGCCGCCTGAATTCTGAAAGCTTTAACACACTTATAAAGCAGCTCAATATGGCATCCGGTCAGAGCAACGTAATCGAAGGCTGCACAAAAGCTCAGCAATTCATAATACAGAACGGCATATTCTGTCCCCTGTTTTTCAAGAGCAGCTACTGTGCCGTGAGCCAATCGGCAGAAAACGTGCTTTTCTCACATTCCGGTACAATAATTAATTTCAGTGAAGCGGAGATATTGAAAAACTGATGTTTAAAAGCTACAGTAAAAAAAGAAAATTCGGTATAGTGCTTTCCTGGATTTTAGTTGCAGTATGCATGGGCATAATTTTTCATCTGTCACATCAGACTGCTGACGAATCGGGCGACCTGAGCATGAGCGTAATGGGCCTTTTCGGTAAAATTTTTACGCATCTTAAAGAGCATATTGGCCATGAAACTTTCCGCAGCATTGCACATTGGCTCGAATACTGCGGTCTGGCTGCGCTGCTTTTTCATGCATTTTTACAGACTTACGGCAAGCCGAAAATTCTGCCGGGCTTCGCCGTTGCCGCAATTTACTGCATAACCGATGAAATCCATCAGATTTTTATACCCGGCAGAGCCTTTCAGCTGACAGATATTCTTGTTGACTGGTTTGGTGCGGCAGCAGGACTTGCTGTATGCTGGCTGATTTATATAATTGTTATTAAAATAATAGAGCGGAAAAAGAGGAAAGCCAATTGAAAAAGAATGACGAATTCGAGCTTGAAATAACGGGCATGACTGCTGAGGGCAGCGGTGTCGGTCACGTCGACGGCATGGCGGTTTTTGCCGCCAACACAGCCGTCGGCGATAAAATTCTTGCCCATGCAATAAAGGTTAAAAAGAACTATGCCGTTGCAAAGGCAATGGGAATTATATCCCCTTCCCCGGACAGAATTAAACCGGACTGCCCTGTTTTCAACCGCTGCGGCGGCTGCGTTTACCGCCATATCAGCTATGATGCAGAGCTGAAAATCAAGCAGCAGCGTGTTGACGATGTGTTCAGCCGCATTGCGGGCATGCAGCTCAACATCCGCCCTATTATCGGCAGCGTTAAAACAGCGCTCTACCGCAACAAGGCTCAGCTGCCCGTAGGCAAAGATAAAGACGGCAACACAAAAATCGGATTTTATTCAAGCCGTACGCACAATATTATTGATTGCGACTGCTGCCTTTTGCAGCCGAAAAAGTTTTCCGCAATTGCAAATGCAGTAAGAAGCTGGATTGACGAAAACAATATTTCCGTATACAGCGAGGAAACTCACACGGGACTTGTGCGCCACATCTATATCCGCTCATCTCAGGACTGTAAAGAAATTTTAGTCTGCATAGTCATAAACGGCAACAAGCTGCAAAAAGCCGATTTGCTGTGGGATAAGCTTTCAGCTACCGGCGCAACAGGCTTAAGCATCAACATCAACAAAGAGAAAACAAACGTTGTCCTCGGTAAAGAAACGAAAAACCTTTTCGGCAGGGACAGAATTGAAGATACACTCTGCGGCACCGTGTTTGAAATTTCGCCGCATTCATTTTATCAGGTCAACCGTGAGCAGGCAGAGCGGCTTTATAATCTTGCCGCCGAATATGCTGACCTTGATGAAAACACAACGCTGCTGGATATGTACTGCGGTGTCGGCACAATCGGACTGAGCATGGCGAAAAAAGTAAAGAGCCTGATCGGTGTTGAAATAATCCCCGATGCGGTTGAAAACGCAAAGAAAAATGCCGCAAAAAACGGCATAGAAAACGCACGTTTTATCTGCGGCGATGCAGCAGTTGCAGCAGCTCAGCTTGAAAAGGAGGGCATAAAGCCTGACGTAATCATTCTCGACCCGCCGAGAAAAGGCTGCGATGAAGATCTGATAAAAACCGTAACCAGAATGAATCCGAAACGCATAGTCTACATCTCGTGCGACCCTGCAACCTTAGCCCGTGACTGTGCGGTTTTTGCAAACCTCGGCTATACTATCCCGGAACAAAACGGTCAGCATTTCGTAACGCCCGTTGATATGTTCCCCAGAACCGCACATGTTGAGACGGTGTTATTGCTGTCAAATCAAAGGAGTAAATTAATGTGAGCGAAACAATATACGAATACGATTCCGAGCGACAGGTTTTAATAAAATGTTCTTCCGGCGATTCTCCTAAAATCATCCGGAAGGGAAAACTTTCCTGGCAAGAATTAGGAGCACAGGATGATCAGTATGCAAGAGCAATATTCCTTGGTCAGGGTTGCTGGGAACGTCTTGATACTATCTCAGAAGAAGAGGCGTTACAAATCTTAAAAGAATGGGGATATTTTTACAATAAGGAAGATTAACCTGAAAAACGGTCGGCATTACCGGGAACGGCACATGTAGAATGTGCGACCCTTTTAACCCAAAATCCCCCTACGGAGTGATAACGGACAATGAAAAAACACGGCTTGATACCAAGCTTTAAGGAGGCCTTTTCGGAAGGCTCGGGCTACAAACTATTTTTACTTTCGATACTTATAACCGGTCTTTCCTACGGACTGTACAAGGGCATGCTTGACAACTACATGGCGGAGATTGTCGGCATGGGCGAAATGGACAGAGGCGTTGCGGAATTTTTCCGTGAAATTCCCGGTGTGCTGCTTGTGCTGATTCTTGCCGCAGTCTACATGCTTTCGGCTGAAACGCTGTACAAGGCCGGTGCGGTAATTATGCTTGCAGGCATGGGTCTGCTTACCATACTGCCACCCGGCAAGGTGCTTGTTATACTCGCTATCTGTACATATTCACTCGGTGAGCATATTCAGCTTGCCATGAAAAACACAATATCGCTGAAATATGCCAAGCCCGGCAACAGCGGCGCTGCACTCGGCGCTCAGAACGCAACCAGCCAGATAGGTACACTTGTCGGCTACATAGTGGTAGTTGTTGTTTTTTCAATGTTTACCGCAAACCAGCCGTATACCGTCTTTTTTGCAATTGCCGCTGTGCTTGCGGGTATAAGCGCATTCTTCTCTTTCAGAATCAAAGGCAAGAGCGAAACCGATTCCACCAAAAGGCGATTCTATTTCCACAAGAAATATACCAAGTACTACATGCTTGAAATGTTTTACGGCGCACGCAAGCAGGTGTTTTTCACCTTCGGCCCGTACGTGCTGATTCTGCATTACGGCGCAAACGCTGCAACGGTAAGCCTGCTGTTTGCGGTGTCAGCAATTACCTGTTTCTTTGCTTCACCCATAGTCGGCAGAATTATTGACCGCATGGGCTACAAGATAGTCATGGTATCTGACACGTTGATTCTTGTCATAGTCTGCTTCTTCTACGGCTTTGCTCACCGCATATTCCCCCGTGACGTGGCTTTCATCATCTGCTGCGTAAACTACGTGCTTGACTCGGTAATTTCGCTTGCATCAATGGCGTCAAACCTCTATGTGCAGGACCTTTCCGATAATTCGGACGAGGTCAAGGCAACCATTTCAACAGGCGTTTCCATCAACCACCTGATTACAATTTTCATTGCCCTTTGCGGCGGTTGGGTCTGGCAGACACTTGGCATAGAGCTGCTGTTTATCGTGTCGGCTGTGCTGGGCCTTTGCAACAGCGCATATGCCGCAACGATTAAAACGAAAAAGGCAAGTAATCCATAACGACATTATAATTTTTACAATTTTAAACAGCGGATATTAAAAAGCATAAAAGCAATATCAATATAAAAAAATGCTGTGACTTTGAACGAAACAGGCTGACGAGCTGAAACTTAAGAAGTTTTTTGTTACTTTTGTAACGCAAGAAAAAAGTAACATTTATTTTAGTATATCGGTAAATGCAGGCCGTCGCAGACGCCGACCCTACGAAGTGTTAACCATCGCTTTTAAATCCGCCGTTGATGAATTTTCATCATTAATTATATTTTTTCTTCTTATTGTTTTTGAGATAATAATATGATAATATCTATTTAATACAATGACGGTATCAAATATGAAATACTATTGAAAGGAAACATACCGTGCACACAAAATCCAGGTGTGCATTCTGTATCACATGGCGATATGAAACAGGAAGAACTTGACCGCATAAGCGAACTGACTAAAATTTCACGTGAGCGTGAGCTGACTCAGGAAGAGCAGGAAGAGCGTGCAATACTCAGACGAAAGTATATCGACTCTTTCAAGCTCAGCCTTACCTCACAGCTTGACGTGACCTATATTGTTGACGAAAAGGGCAACAAGAAAAAGGTTGAGCGCAAAGGCAAAAAATAATGGACAGAAAACACAACAAAAATATAGTTCCTGCCGCACGTATGCTCAGAAAAAACATGACAAAAGAAGAACGGCATCTGTGGTACGATTTTTTACGCAACTATCCTGTTCGGTTTTCAAGGCAAAAAGTGTTAGGAAAATATATTGTTGATTTTTATTGCGCCAAAGCCAAACTTATAATAGAACTTGACGGTTCACAGCATTATGAAGAAAAGAATATAAGAGAAGATGCTGAAAGAACCACATATTTAGAATCATACGGTCTGTCTGTAATAAGAATTCCAAACCACGAAATTAATACAAAATTTTACGGTATTTGTGAATATATTAATGCTGCTGTTCAAAAAGCAGTAAACCCATAATCACGATGCGGTTAAACGGCCTCCCCTGTGTAAGGGGAGGTGTCAAAACATTAGTTTTGACGGAGGGGTTGTCTGCTTTTTGTTACAATCCCTCAGTCACCTGCGGTGACAGCTCCCTTTACACAAGGGAGCCTGATACAAACCGATATTTGAAAAAAATAAATTTTTTACATACAGAGGTGCTTATTATGTACAATTTCTCAATCGGTGTTATTATCGACTCATTCCGTCTGCCTATCAAAGAAGCAGTTAAGAAGGCTGCTGAAGTCGGCGCACAGGGTATCCAGGTTTATTCAACAAGAGGCGAAATGGCTCCCGAAAACCTCAATGCTGCTGCTAGAGCTGATTTCAGAAATCTTGTTGCTGACAACGGCCTTAAAATTTCCGCACTCTGCGGCGACCTTGGCGGCGGCGGATTCTGCTTTGCAGACAGAAACCCCGAAAAAATCGAAAAATCCAAGCGAATCCTTGACCTTGCAAAAGAGCTTGGTACAGATATTGTTACAACACATATCGGTGTTGTCCCTGATGATCCCAACCACGACAGATTCAAGGTTATGCAGGAGGCTTGCTTTGAGCTTTCACGCTATGCAGACGAAATCGGCGCACACTTCGCAATCGAAACAGGTCCCGAAACCTCTGCTGTGCTCAAAATGTTCCTCGATACACTCGGCTCAACAGGTGTCGGCGTAAACCTTGACCCTGCAAACCTTGTTATGGTTACAGGCGATGACCCTGCAAAGGCTGTTTACAACCTGCAGAAGTACATTGTCCACACACACGCCAAGGACGGCGTACAGAATTTCTTCGAGGATCCCGAAATTGTTTACGGCCTCAAGAAAAGACCTGTTGACGTTATCGTTACGGCTGATTCATTTGACGAAGTTCCCCTTGGCGAAGGCAGCGTAAACTGGAACGAATATCTCAAGGCTCTTGACGATATCGGCTACCACGGCTTCCTGACTATTGAGCGTGAGGTCGGCGACCAGCCTGAGGTTGATATCCGCAAGGCTGTAAACTTCCTGGAAGGACTGATAAGATAATGAAATTTTCAGTCAGCTCATACAGCTTTCAGCGCCTGCTTAACAGCGGCAAATACACCCAGCTTGACCTTATCAAAGTTGCAAAGGATATGGGCTTTGACGGCATTGAATTTACCGACCTGATGCCGCCCGAGGGTGTAACCGATGCCGAATACGCAGTACAGCTGCGTGAAGAGGCCGAAAAACAAGACATTAAAATAGTCAACTACACAATCGGTGCAGATTTCCTCGGCGAAAAAGGCTGGGAAGCAGAAGCTGAAAGGCTTTTTGCGCAGGTTGATATTGCAGAAAAGCTCGGCGCAAAAGGTATGCGCCACGACGCTACAGGCGGCTTCAAGGGAGAAGACAAAACCTACAAAAGCTTTGATTCTGCTTTACCGGTTCTTGCTGACGGATGCCGTAGGGTAACCGAATATGCAGCAAAAAAAGGCATAGCCACAATGGTTGAAAACCACGGCTATTTCTGCCAGGACTCTGTACGTGTTGAAAAATTAGTCAATGCCGTTGCAAACCCGAATTTCGGCTTGCTTGTTGACATGGGCAACTTCCTTTGTGCAGACGATGAGCCTGCTAAGGCAGTCGGCAGAGTTGCACCCTACGCAAAGCACGTACACGCAAAGGATTTCCACATCAAAAGCGGCAACGGTCCCGACCCCGGCGATGGCTTTTTCCGCACACGCGGTGGCGATTACCTGCGCGGCGCAGTAGTCGGCCACGGCAATGTGCCCGTATACCAATGCATACAGACTCTCAAGCGCAGCGGCTACGACGGCTATGTGAGCATTGAGTTTGAAGGCGTTGAGGAAAACGAATGGGCAATTAAAACAGGTCTTGAAAACCTGAAAAAATACGCAGCAGAATAAAATTCAGAGGTGAGTTTAGCTATGGCTGAACGTACACAAAAGTGGGACATACTGAAAATTTTCCTGATGTTTACCGTGGTACTCGGACATTTCTGCGATTACCATACAGGTAACTCGGACATTATGCGCAGCGCATTCCTGCTGATTTACTCCTTCCACATGCCGCTGTTTATTTTCGTTTCGGGTCTTTTTTCAAAACGTATGATAAACGAAAAACGGTGGGACAAAATACTCGGCTACCTTGTGCTGTATTTCTTCACAAAAATATGCGTATTTGTTTACAATGCAGTTTTTAAACAGAACTTCGATTTCCGTCTTTTCGGTGAAACGGGTCTTGCATGGTTTATGTTTGCGCTGTTTGTTTTTGCGCTTATTACTATCGGAGCAAAACGCTACAAGCCGCAATATGTTTTTGCGGTTTCGCTGCTGCTCAGTCTGCTTGCAGGCTACGACAGCGATATTAATTCCGAGCTTGTGCTGTCACGTATAATTGTTTTCTATCCGTTTTACTACGCAGGCTACTGCATTGACCCGAAAAAAGCAGAGGAATTCAGTCACGGTAAGCTGAAAAAAATTGCCGCAGCTGCTTTTCTTATCGTTCTTACAGTTATTGCAATTACGGTAACCGGCACTTACCTTGTGCGCCCGATGTTTACGGGTCAGCATCCGTACACTAAACTTGACGGTGCTGCGGATTACGGCTTTTTAATCCGCCTTGCCTGCTACGCAGTTTCAGCGCTTGCTTGCATCAGCCTGATAATTCTTACACCTGACAGATTCGGCAAGGGTTTTATCGCAAGACGCGGTCAGTACACGCTGCCTGTTTACATTTTCCACTACATAATTATGATGCTGATTTACAACGTGTTTGACGGCAGAGAAATTTTCAGCGGCAGGAAAGGCATTTTCCTCATTCCGCTGGCGCTCGGCGTTACGCTGCTGCTGTCAAACAAGTACCTCAATAAAATTGTCACCGCCGTTTCCGAACTTCCGCAAAAGGCAAAAATCAAAAAAGCTGAATAAAAATTATCAGGGAGCTTTTTAAAAAAGTTCCCTGATTTTTATTGTTAAAATTTTGTGGCTATCCAATAAATAACGCCGTAAATTCCCGAGGCGGCAATACCGTAAACTATAACAGGACCTGCTATGGTAAACATCTTTGCCGCCGTACCGAGGATACTGCCCTCGCTTTTGAATTCTATGGCAGGCGACACAACGGAATTGGCAAAGCCCGTTATCGGCACAATTGTGCCTGCACCTGCATGACGTGCAATTTTATCAAACACACCAAAACCGGTAAGCGTTGCGGAAATGGCAACAAGCGTTATTGCAACAAAAACGGTTGCGTTTTCTTTACTTGCACCTAATTCTGAGTAAAGAAGATTCAATGCCTGACCGAGCACACAGATTCCGCCGCCGAAAAGATACGCCTTTACTGCGTTTTTAATTTTAGGTGACGGCGGAATTACCGCAGAAACCTTTTCGCTGTAAACTTTTTTATCCATTTAATATCCCTGCCTTTTGCGTTATTTTTTGCAAAATCATACGGGATAATACACACCAGAATATGGAAATTATAATGAGCTGTTTCTACGGTAGTGTGAAACAGCTCATCTGAATTTATTTGCCCCATTTTTTAAGGTAACGCTTGGCGGCATAGCTTGCGCCGACAGCATCTGCATAAACCGTTTTCGCTTTTATTCTTGCATAAATGCCGTCAAATTCGGGATTGAGAATTGCCTTGGCTTCTGCGTATGCTTTTGCTGCGGCAGGCTGGTCGCCGTTGTGGGTGCTGATAATCAGCTCAGCAATGCGCAGGTAGAAAAGATTGGTTAAAACAGTTGTGTTTGCACCGTCGGATGATGCGTCATTATAATACTTCTGCAAATCCCCGGTATATTCAAAATTGTTGCAGTGCATTTCGGTACGCAGCAGATGCATTGCCGGACCGCTGACATACTTCGGCTTTATATCGTCAGGTATGACATCGAAAGATTTTTTATATTCACGCAGAGCATCAAACCAGTTTTCAGCCCCCTCATAAATTGCACCTTTATTGTGGTGGCAGCGCATGAGGTCAGCCCAGCCTTCGCACAACGGCATGGCATCATCAATCAGCTCAAGTGCCTGACGGTAATGCTCAGGTTTCATCTGCACAGCCGTGGTATAAAGCTGCTGACAGCAATCGGATTCAGACAGCTTCTCGCACTCCGCCTTGAATTCAGTCAAAGTTTTTTCGGTTACATTGCCGCGTATGAGCGTGCTTTTGAGTGTATTGAATTTCATTATATTTCACCTCAAATAATAAGCGAATCGCTTACCCTATATACCAAGTTTTATTAAAAAACAAAATGCATCAACGGCGGAGATTAGAAAGCGTAAAAGCAATATCACTGCAAAAAATGAACGGTGCTGTGAAGTGCTTGAAACTTAAAAAGTTCTTTACGTTACTTTTGTAATGCCTGACAAAAGTAACATAATGAATCCCCTTGGCAGCAAATCATTTATACGCTCCAATTGAACGGACGGAGCATAAAGTCTACCTCGCTTTTATCTGACGGAATCAGTCCGAATGATGACACTCTGTCGATTCCATGAGCCTTGAACTCATCATAGAGCCATTCGTTTTCCGCAAGTCTGAACGGATTGAGGAAGAAATATTCGCCGAGGAACTGATTTGCCTTGAAGTATTCCCAGCTTAAGTTTGCAACCTCAACGTTAAACATCTGCTCCTCGGTCACATCTGCGTTGAGTGCCTTGTTCCAGAGGGAATCGAGCTTAAATATTGTGTGTATCGGATAAAAGCCCGACTGATAGTGCCAGTCAAAATCAAAGGCATGTGCTGTTGCTTTGATCTGAGCTGCCTGAATATCGAGAATTTCTTTGATATAGGGTGCGGCATCCTCGCCGTAGTAGGCATTCATGAAGTCCATCATATGGTATTCAACGTCAGCATTTACATCCCATTGCAGCTTGCAGAGCAGGTAATTTCTCAGCTCGTTGAAGGCTGCGCCGTGACCGTCGCCGCAGTTATAGATATAGCCCGTGATGCCTATATCGTGCATATATTTCATTGTGGACTGCATTGTTTCAAAGTTGGAGAAAAACTGTGCGGAATTGAGGAAATTAATCGTGTAGTCGTAGATATATGTTTTGTCCGCGATTTTGACCCAGTTTGCAAAATCTTCTGCAATTGTGGGCTCATTATCGCCGTACAGATTCGTGAATGTTTCGTTGCCGTCCTGTGCGCCACATTCGGTGAGCTTATGACTTCGGCAAGACTTGTGAAGACCGCAGAGCACGGGTGCAACATTAGGGCTGCACTTTAAGCTGAGATCCGTGGGAGGTCTGTCGGTTTCGCCGTAAGCATAGAAAGTAAATGTGAAATCGGGGAATTCATCGTCAAGCGCATCGGCAAAAGCGTTTGTGAAAATAATTGTCGGAGCAGATACTGCACCGTACTTTTCATAAAGCGATTCACAGGTTTCGCAGTGGCAATAGTTGGAATTATCCTTCTGACCGATGTGTATAAATTTTGAATCACGCTCGCAGCTGAGTATAGCCTCTCTTGCGTTTGCTACAGCAATCGGCAGCACATCGGGATTGGAAAGGCAAACATGGTCCGTTGTGCGTGTACCGTCAGTATTCATGGCGAAGTACTCGGGATGCTCTGCAAAAAGCGAATCGGGAACAAGCCTATCGAGCGTAACATCCCACAGAACATAGGTCAGCGCACCGCCGTGGTTTTCCATTTCATCCCAGAAGGTTACGTTGATTTTGTTTCTTGCGTAGTGAGAAGAATTTGTGCCGGGGCAGGCATTCCTGCGGATTACAAAAGACGGCTCAACAATACGGCCGATGCTTGCATCAATCACAACGTCATCACTTTCGGGCACAACCTCAAGCGTAGGCGTAAACCAACGGACACCGAGGTATTCTTCAAGGAATGTGTAAACGCCGTAGAGCGTACCACGGCTGTCCTCACCGTTGATGAGCAGATAAGTACCGTCAGAATAGAGCAGGAATCCGTCCTCACCGATGGCTGAACAGTCAACATCCGTAATATCAAGTCCTGTTTCACCAAGAACAATAGCCTTGTCGCCTGCGGTATATTCGCTGAGAGTTACATGCTCAAGCTCAACACCGCTGATTTTTTCGACATAGGTCTGCAATTCGTCAACAGCGGTCATGGTGCAGGCATCCGCACCGTCAGCGGTCAGTATTACAAAATCTGTTTCGCCGTCTTCAATAATGTACATAGGCGTTGTAATTCCGGGTGCAACATAGTCCTCACCGCCGTAATCAATTTCAGTAAGGGAGGGAATGTTGAAAATAGATAAAAGAAAAACTTCAATAAAAGATATCAGCGCTATAAACGTACTCATATTCTTATTCCTCCGCAAATTAAATTTTCACATTATCTGTTGTAATCAAAATCGCACTTTTTCAGGAATTCTCTTGCCATAAGGGTAGCGCCAACCTGGTTGGGATGAATTCTGTCCCACGCAATGTAGGATGAATGGCGGATATTGCAGTAATCCTCATACATCTTCTGGAAATCAACAAAAATACAGCCGTGCTTTTCGGCAAGTCTTCGGCAGATTTCAACATATTCGTTCATTCTGCTGCGCATCATATCCTGAGAATTCGGCTCCATTATGTAAGGAGTAAGCATGAATATGCCTTTCACACTGTCCTTGACACTGAGTATCATCGTTTCAAGATTCTTTTCGTATTCGTCAGGCAGCACATGTGTATCCGGCATTGCGGGACAGTCAAACTGACGCCACACATCGTTGATACCTATGCAGATAGAAACCCAGTCGGGCTTTAAGCCGACAACGTCACGGTCATAGCGTGCTAAAAGGTCACGGCTTGTGTTACCCGAAATACCGGAATTTGTGATACGCACCTTTACCTCGGGATAATATACAGCAAGCATGTTTTCAACCACTCTTACATAGCTTCTGCCGACGTTGTCAAAAAGTCCTTCGCCAACGGGATTTTCGCTGCCCATATCTGTAACGGAATCACCGGCAAAAACTATTCTGTCCATATTTTCAAATATCATTTTGAGCCACCTCAGCGCAATTAACAGTTTTCATACATTTCAGCAAGCTTTCCGGCTGCAGCTGCCATGTCTTTTATTCCTTCAAATATGTTTTCTTCTGTGAATTTGTGCAGGTATCGGTCTGCCTCAAGGGTGAAATAGCCGCTGTAGTTTATTTCCTTCAGCGCTTTTACTATTGATACAAAATCAATATTCATTGAAAACGGTATCTGATGAGAATCGTGCCACTTATCGTTATCGTGTATGTGCAAAGCCTGCAGCCTCGGACCGAGCGCCTTAATCATTTCAACGGCGCTTGTGTCCATGCCCCGCATTTCGGCATGGCCAATATCAAGGCAGGCAACCAGGAAATCGCTTGCGAGTGCATCAATATGAGCACAAAAGCTTTCGGGAGTTGCACAGGCAGCAAAGGATGCCTGATCCTTTTCATCGTCCCAGTTCCACATATTTTCCGTTGCAATTTTAACGCCGCAATCCTTTGCAAAGGGTATAAGCTCTGCATAAATTTCAGCATTCTGCTGCGGATTTTTATTGTTATCCGGATGAATTATGCAGATTTCTCCGCCTGCTTCAGCCGTACATTCAATTGCCCTTTTCATAAATGAACGTATTTCTTTGCAGCTTGTCGGGAACGGTGCGTGTGACTGGTTGCAGACAATACCGTTATCAAGACCTATACGTTTTAATTTCCTTGCAAAAGCCAGATAATCATCGCCCGCCAACGGATGACTGTTGCTGAAAAGCCTTTTATTTTCCCAATCGTATCTGCACATTGAAAACATGGAAAAATCCCATGCATCAAAACCCGCCTTTGCCAGCAGCTCAACAGCTTTTTCTTCGCCGATTATCTGTGCAGCGGAATGTATTTCAGTTGAAATTTTCATATGGCACTTCCCTTTCTGCTCCGTTTAAACTATATTTACCTTATTATACAACCATACAGTAATTATCGCAAGCCGGAAAAACGAATTATCTTTGTCAAATTTAAAGATATCTCCACCTTGATTTTGCTGATTTTATCCGTAGCGATAATCATCATTTCCGTTTGTGTACTTCTCAAAATCCACACGCAGCAGCTTCCGGTTACCGACAGTTTCCGCTCCGCTGCCAAAAGCCATGCGGCCAACGCTGCCGACAAAGTTGATAGTGCAATCATCATTGACCGCCATAATTTCCGCATAGCAGCGGTCTGTTGGCTTTACACCGCCGTTAAAGGTAAATCCCTCATCTTCGGCTTGCTGCATAAACCTGTTTCCAATATCATTGTTGGCAAGGTATACATATACCCGCTCATTGTTCAGGTTCACCAGATCTTTAATACTTCTTTTTACTTGTGACATTTAAATGCCTCCTCTATAGAATAATTTATCCTAATGAGGGCAAAAAAACAACACCTAACGTTGCCGATAGGTGCTTCCAATCATCTTTTATATCACCTATCGTCTTGCCCTTTTCCACCTTGCTCTGTTGAGTAGGTTGGCAGCGGTCATCGGGGACATCCCTCACGCACTCTTTATAGGATGGATTTATTTTACTTCATCTGCAGAAAAAAGTCAATAGATGTTTTTATTCCCAAAGGGGTATATTTTATGCCCTGCCCCGCTTGCTGCGGCTTGTTTGTTTAATTTACGTCAGCGTAATCCCACGGGCTAAAAATGCTCCACCGGAGCATTTTCTTAACGCCCTTTCGAATCCACTCGCTATAAAAAAATTAAGGATTACACAAAAGTGCAATCCTTAATTTGGTGGGAGAGGGTGGTAACTTATGGGTATATTTTATGCTCTACCCCGCTTGCTGCGGCTTGTTTGTTTAATTTATGTCAGCGTAATCCCACGGGCTGAAAATGCTCCACCGGAGCATTTTCTTAACGCCCTTTCGAATCCACCCCACTGTAAAAAAATTAAGGACTGCACAATAGTGCAATCCTTAATTTGGTGGAAAGTCAGTTAACATATCCGAACTTTTTTTGAGCTTTTTTAAAGAGAGCGTTTTTGCACCCTCTTTGTAGTTAAAATAAAAATCAATTCTGTCATCGTGAAGAATTACCGAATTAACAAAGCAGTCAACGAGCATCTTGTGGCTTCTCAGATCTTTTCCGTTGATTGTTCTGAGGTTATAAAACCAATACATAACCTGCTCGCGGGTAAGAAGCGGATGTTCAAGGCTTTCGATTATAATTTGCTTTTCAATTTCTTCCTTTTCGTTTTCAAGTTCTTCAAGGCGGCTTTTTGTTGAGGGTGTGATAACTCCCTGCTCAATAGCCTTCAATACATTTGCGATTGCTTTCTCAACTTCCTTAAGCTGTTTTTTGAGCAAAGGAACAGCGGAGCACTCGTTTGCCTGTTCTTTCATAACCAAGTCGGTCAATCTCTCAATAAGTGCATCATCCCAGATAAGCTTCATAATCATTTCAATAACAATATCCTCGATCCAATCCTTTTTTACGGCCTTTCTGTCACAGCCGCGTTTGCGTTTTGAAGACAGACATTTATAGTAGCGGTAAATTGACTGATTCTGCGAAGTGCCGCTTTCACCAACCATATAAGTCATACATGTTCCGCAGTAAAGCTTGGTTGAAAGGATATAGTCTTCCTGTGCTTTATGTTTTGCAGGAGATTTTCTGTTGATTGCAATTTTTCTTTGCACACGCTCAAACAGTTCTTTTGATATAATTGCAGGTATACCATCCGGAAGAAAAACATGCTTGTATGAATACTCGCCAATATATCTGCGGTTTGTCAGCATATTTGACACCGTGTTCAGAGTCATCGGAGTACCTCGATTGTTTTTAACGCCTTTGGACTTCAAATACTCGGCAATTTCCTTCATAGTTGACCCCGAATCGTAAAGCTCAAAAGCCTTCAGAACAAACGGAGCCGTCATATGATCAATTTCAAAACGACGTTCCTGATTTATTCTATACCCAAGCGGTACCGTTCCTCCATTGAAGCAGCCTTTCAATGCATTTTCAATCTGACCTCTTTCTACCTTAACCGCAAGTTCAAGGCTGTAGTATTCTGCCATTCCTTCAAGCAGACTTTCCATAAGCGCTCCTTCGGGAGAATCCGAAATCATCTCTGTTGCTGAAACAACACGGATTTTGTTCTTACTGAGCAGATGTTTATAGTGTGCGGAATCATATTTGTTTCTCGCAAAGCGATCCAACTTCCACACAAGAATAATATCAAACAGATTTTTTGAGCTGTCCGATATCATACGCTGGAAATTAAACCTGTTATCGTTCTTTCCGGTTTTTGCTTTGTCTGCATATGTACCGACTATTTGTATATCATTTCTTTTTGCATACTCTGTACATTCACGAATCTGTCCCTCGATAGATTCTTCTCGCTGACCACTGCAGGAATATCGGGCATAAATAACAGCTTTCATAAGGCTTACCCCCTTTTTGAATAGAATTTTGCTGTTACCTCAGCTTTCCTATTATATTGTAACTCCAGCATAAACTTAAGTCTACGTGCTATAGCGCACAAAGTTTTTGACTGTATTTTTTAAAACGGCCGTCTAAAGCGCACAAAATAAGTTTTGAATATGATAATTTGTATGTTTTCTAATATGATTTTGAATAAAACGATTTTACTTCAATACAAATTTAGCTTTTGAACAACGGATCTGAAAAGAGGTCCGTTGTTTTATATCCAAACAAGTTTGCCTATTATTGGTAAATTTACATCAATGATTTTCCGGCTGCGGTATGATATAATGAAAATATAATTTTTTTAAAATTTTTCCGTTACATTTTCAGTTTCGGCTGACTACATAATGAAAGCAGATTTTATCACACGAAAGGAGGCGGCGCAATGTCGGCCCAAAAACAGGCTTCAGTCCTGCTGCAGCAGTGTTATGACGATTATCGGCTGAAGCTGTTTAATTACTGTCTTGCCCGTCTTTCGGGTGAGCGTGAAGCGGCTGATGACTGTGTTCAGGAAGCGTTTCTGGTATTTAATAAACGGCTGCTTGACGGAGAGGAGTTTGAAAACCCACGGGCTTTTCTTTACCGTACGGCGGAAAACTTCGTCAAGCGCAGGCAGGAACAAATTACCAATGAAACCAAACGCAATGTGCCGCTTGAAGCTGCAGAGGATGCGGCGGTAAGTGACGAGATTTATACTGAAACACTTGACAGTATTGATTTCAACGCACTTGCCAAACGGTTAATTGACGAACTGAGCGAGGACGAAAAAACGCTGTATAACCTGCGGTACATAGAAAAGCACCGTGTTGATGAAATTGCTTTGGCTTTAAATATTTCACGGCCTGCGGCTTCAATGAGGCTGGTAAGGCTGAAAACAAAAATAACCGATATGGTGACCCGATTAGATTTTGAGAAAGGAGGCTGACCGATATGACTGTAACAGTTAACAGAGAAGTTTTTCTTCACCCTGACTTTATGCAGGATATTTCCGAAACACTCTGCAATTACCTCAACTCCCTTATTGATGCGGAGCTTGAAAAGGAAGATGCGGATTTCGATTTCATAGACGAATGTGCTTCTGCCATTAACGCAATCCGTGAAGGCTTTGTTGATGCCGTTCTTCCGGTGATTTCACGCAAAGAATTTATGGCAAAGCTTGGCATAAAAACAAACAGAGTTTCCAAGGCGTTTGCAGCGGTTGTCGCTGCGGCGATTATGCTTGTTGCAGGCAATTCGGCAATTGCTGCCGCAACGGACTACAATATTATTGAAGAAGTTGCGCAGAAAATTGCTGACTTTATTTCAAACAGCGAGGAAGAAACAACACTTCCGCCTCAGACTGAGCCAACAACTAAACCGGCACAAGCAACGGTTTTACAGAAAAAGGAAGAAGATATAACCATTGAGTTTGAAGAAGGCTTTAAAACAGAATACAATGTCGGTGAGCAGCTGAATACAAACGGATTAAAAGTATATTTGCTTTATGATAACGGCAATAAAAAAGAGCTTGAAGCAAAGAGCTATAAAATTACCGCTTCACCGTCCTTTGGCAAAGCGGCAGGCTATGAAATCGTAACGGTGAGCTACGGCAAATTTGAGCAGAGCTTCAAGGTGCGAATTCTCAATACTGAAAGCACACCCTTGCTTACATCAATCTATGCAATCTTTCCGCAGGATTACGATTTCACCGCAGATGACTTGAACAATGTCGATTTGAGCTTTATGCAGGTCTATGCCGTTTACAGCGACGGCAAGGAAAAGGAAATCAGCCCCGATGATTATGCGGTTGATATTACAGATATTTCAACCCTGTTTGAGAAAAAGGTGCTCGTAACGGTGAGCTTTGAGGGCTGTCAGTGCTCGTTTAACGTGTTTAAGGAGTAGAGAAAAGCCTTCCCCTTGAGGGGAAGGTGCTGAACGCAAGTGAAGCGGATGAGGTGTAATTCCTTATTCAATCCTCAGTCACTTCGTGACAGCTCCTTTGAAAAGGAGCCATTGGCAAACAAATTTACATCGCTGAAAATCGAAGCATTACCTCCTTTTGAAAGGAGGTGGCACAGCGTTAGCTGTGACGGAGGATTGCAAAATCTCCAACCGATTATTAACCTGATATTACGGAGGATAATGATATGAAAAATATAAAAAGGATATCGGCTGTATTGCTTGCGGCTGTTCTGCTGTTCAGTGGAATACCTATGGCAGAGCTTGGAATTGAAAGCATATTTGCAACAAAAGCATCGGCTGCAGCAATTGATAAATATTACGGCGATTTTGTTTATAGGTATTCGGAAACTGAAGTCAATGAAATAACCATCAAAAAATACATGGGAAATGATAAAAATGTAATTGTTCCTGCATATATTGAGGGTTTACCGGTAACCGAGCTTATGCGTTATTCGTTCAGCACGGAACACACAGCTTTGGTACATAATAACCCTGATTGTTTGTATATCGAATCAGTTACCCTTCCCGATTCGATCAGAGTAATTCAAAGAAACGCTTTTGAAGGCTGTCGCAATCTTCAACACATTGATATGCCCAAGGACCTTGAAGATATCGGCAGTGAAGCATTTAAAAATTGCGTTTCGCTTAAAGAACTTGATCTTTCACACGGTACAATTTGGATAAATGAAGATGCTTTTTCTGGCACACAGATAAAAAATTTGGTTATATCTTCAGGTGCAAAAGGATTTGAAGCAGATGAATTTTTTCTCAGAGGCTCGGTGATTGAAAACCTTACAATACAAGCAAATTTTGTTTATATATATGAAAATGCATTTGTTAGTGAATCATTAAAAACGCTTACAATAGAGAGTACCGTAATACAGTTTGATAAGTTGGCTTTCGGAGAGGTTGAAATGGCTCACTTGCCGGAAGAAATCAATATGTATGACGACTTTACTATAGAAGTGTTTTCTTCACTTGAAAAGTATTACGGTTACGTCTGTGACGTTTCTGAAGAAAACGACTTGTGGTGGACCTTTACAAAAGCTGAAACTAAACGTGAACTTCACAAAATCAACGGTTTTTATTATTATTTAAACAAAAAGGGAGAAGCTGTCCTTAAAAGTTGTGGAGATAACGTTATTCCGGAAAAAATTGAAGGTGCTACAGTTACTACTATCTACTGGGACTTTAGCTGTGGTAAAAAGACTATAGAACTGCCCGACACAGTAACACATATTCAAAGCGGTGCTTTTTCTGAAAATAAAAATCTTACAAGCATCAGCTTCGGCTCGGGACTTAAAAGTATAGGCTTTGGTGCTTTTAAAAAGTGTTATGCTCTTGAAAGCATAACTCTACCCGAAAGCGTCACGACAATACCTTCCTACGCCTTTGAGGATTGCTATAGACTTGAAAGCATTAATGCTAAAGGAGTAACATCCATTAGAATGGAAACTTTTAGCGGATGCGACAAGCTTTCTGAAACGGAATTCTCCGAAAACTTCTATTATGTCGGTGAATATGCTTTTTACGGTTGCATTTCTTTGAAAGAGTTTAAGTATGACAACCATATAACATATATGAATACATATGCATTTTGTGATTCGGGAATAGAAACCTTTGAGTGTAATGATAATCTGACAGAAATACCCGAAAGTGCTTTTGAAAACACAGAATTGAAATCCGTTGTTTTCCCTTCAAAGCTTAAAAAAATAGGTTTTTCTGCATTTGATAAATGTTATAACTTAGAAGAGATTAACATTCCCAATACCGTTACTATAATTGACAGTTATGCTTTTGCATATTGCACATCACTCAATGGCGAACTGACAATCCCAGAAAATATAACAAAATTAGGGGACTCTGCTTTTTCCTATACCGGTTATACTTCTCTTAATTATAACTGTTCTTTTCCCTATGCACATGGAGTTTTTGCCGGCACAAAGCTTGCGACTCTTAATTTAGGTGATAAAGTTAAAGCCATCCCTTCAAGAATGTTTTACGGATGCACGGATTTAAAAGCAGTTACACTTGGCGACTCTGTAACTCAAATAGGTGCAGAGGCATTTGCCAACTGTACGAGCCTTGAAAGCATAACAATGTCGGACAATATAACTGAAATTGGAGAGAAAGCTTTTGACGGCTGTTTATTGCTTACCGAAATCACCATTCCGAAAAGTGTAACAGAACTTAACGTGAATGTTTTTTCGGAGAATTTGACAACAGTTTACTATAATGCAGAAAACTGTACATTCAAAGGGCTTACAAAATCAAGTGCGGATGATACCTACTATTCACCGTTTTATAATACCAATATAAAGAATGTCATTATAGGTGATACGGTAAAACGACTGCCAAGCTACTTTTTCTGTAAGGCTGATTTTATAGACAGCATAGTTCTTCCTGACTCAATAACTGAAATTGGTAAAGACGCGTTTAGGTTAAGCACCTTAAAAACCATCACTTTACCTGAAAAACTTATTATAATAGAAGACTGTGCATTTTACGAAACACAAGTAAAAATTGACGGCAACGCTTTTCCGGACGGTATGCGTATGATTGGCAAGGAAGCTTTTGAGAATTGCAATAATCTTGAAGAAATATATATTCCGGATTCAGTTGTTGATATAGCCGAAAATGCATTTACAGGCTGCAAAAAACTGTCAAAAGTAAGAATGTCGCCCAATGTAAAACTAATTTCGAGCAGTTGCTTTAAAGGTTGTTCTGTTCTTCAAAGTTTTGTCTGGGAGTCAAACGTAAAGCTTATAGCCGATTATGCTTTCTATAATTGTAAGCTGTTGTCAGAGTTTGATTTTACGGGCGTTGAACTTCTTTATCCCAACAGCTTCAGATATACCGGTGTAACCGTTGTTGCACTTGGCGAAAACAAGAAGGAAGAAGCAACAGGCCTTATTGTTGTTGAAGAACAAAGCTTCAAAAACTGCGAAAGCCTCGAAACGCTGAGTGTCGGCGGTAACGTTGCGACAATCAAATCCGAAGCGTTTGCAGATTGTTCCAATCTTGAGGTTGCGGTTATTTCAAATTCTGTTATCAACATAGCCACTGATGCTTTTGACGGCTGTAATTCGCTCACGATCTACTGTATGGAAAATTCCTACGCACACGATTACGCTGTGCAGAACAATATCCCCGTCAGCACCTTTGTTATCGCACCGATTCCGAATCAGACCTACACGGGCAGCAGAATTGAGCCTGAGCTTGATGTTTCGGTATCAAATAAACACCTGACCGAAAACACCGATTTCACGGTTAAGTATGCAGATAATATCAATGTCGGCACGGCAAAGGTCACAGTCAGCGGCAAGGGTATTTATAAGGTGCTCACAAGCGTTGCAAACTTCACCATTATCACAAAGAACATTGCTCCCGTAACTATCGCCCCCGTTGCAGACCAGAATTATACCGGCGAAGCTGTTACTCCGTCGCTTACAGTAACAGACGGTAGCAACATTCTCAGAGAAGGCACGGACTACACGGTTGCTTATAAAAACAATGTTAATACCGGCACAGCTACTGCAACTATTCAAGGTATCGGCAACTACTCCGGCACAGCAAGCGTAAACTTCACCATCCTCGAACAGTCCTTCTTCGAAAGAGTGATAAGCGCAATATCAACCTTCTTCACAACAATCATTACTTGGCTGCAAGCATTGTTCGGCCTTAAAATCAAATAAATCCTGACATCACAAACCACCCGACTTGAGCAAAACTCAGGTCGGATGGTTATCATATATAGGCAAAGAATCAGATAAATCTAAGCTGGTTTAACATAACATTTTTATGCTCCTCACGCATCCGTTTTACGGGTGTGCTGAGGAGCTTTTTTGTCGCCAAAAATGCACTTTGATTTTGTAATGCCGATGGATCTTACAAATTTTACTAAAGAATTGTTTTTGCAATTCTTTGAAAAGGTGGTGATTTATCCCTACAAAAGTTCAATTTATTGTGAAAGAAAGTGATGAGAAAAAGAGTGAAAAGCGGTCTTTTTCTGCAAACCGTACAAACAGAAAAATACGGTTTGAGTGACGATGCGGCAACACATACCAAAACAGAAGAAAGTGATGTCGCTTCGTCTGAGGGAGAAGTCCGAAGACTTCGGGAGAGCATCTCCCACGCCCTATGCCCCTCCGGCATGAGGAGCGAAATGGGGTTGTGCCGCGCACAACCACTATTGAGTTATCGGCTATGCGCAGCAAACACGAGTGCAGCCGGAAGCGGCATAAACCGTAAAAGGGGCTTTGGTTATCGGCTCAAACCAAGATTCGGTAAATAAAGCTGATAACGTTTCTTATTATGGAAACCTCTATTCCATATAAGAAACCAAAGCCCTCAGTCAGCCGCAACTGCTGCCGAAAGGTTGCAAGCATACCGATAAAAACATATTTGAAAGGAATGATTTTTTTATGATGAAAAATCCACCTATGACATCATCGGTTCATAACGGGCCAGACGTCAAACAGCTGCATAATGCACGTGAGCGCAAAATTGTTGAAAAAGAGAAACATATCGACCCGAACGGTCATTTCGAGATTTGGTATCACGAAATGGCTTCAGATGCTTTTGAAAGAATTTTCGGAGATTCTGTAAAGGAGTATAATGCCGTACAGCCGGATAAACGCAGACAGATTGATAATTACTATCAGCATATCAACAGATCCAAACAAAAGAATCCATGCTATGAGGTAATTGTTACAATCGGAAACAAGGATTACTGTCCACCGGAATTTGTATCAAGAAGCATTGTTAAAGAGTATACCTTGGGTTGGGAAAAAAGGAATCCGAACCTCGAACTTATCGGTGCCTATTGGCACGCAGATGAACCGGGTGCATCGCACGCTCATATTACGTATATACCGGTTTCTTATGAGAACAAAAGAGGTATGCGTACACAGTGTTCGCAGAGCGGAGCTTTGCGTGAGATGGGATTCAGAAACACGAGAGGTAAGTGTAGGGAGACCGAGCTTACTCAGTGGGGTCACAGAGAAAGAGAAGCATTGGATGATATATGTCGTGCACACGGCATAGAAATCTACCACCCAGATGCAGGTAAGGGCAAAAAGCATCTTGAAAAAGAACAGTATATTATGACCCAACAGATTGCTGAGCTTGAAGCTGAAAAAGAAAAGATACAAAGAGAAAACGATGGTCTGGCAAATGAACAGTCTCTCCTGAAATATCATAAGCAAAAGAGTCAGGAAGAACTCGACAAGCACAGAAAAGAGATTGAAAAAATCAAAGACTCAAACAAATATATAGCTGATGCTATTGATTTTTACGATGCTTTTGTAAAGGTTTGTATCGATCATGAATATGATCCTGCGGTTGAAAAGGTCGAGAAACTTGTAAAACAGCAGATGGAAGAAGACAGAGCTTTTCGTGAAGAAAAAGATCGCGCCAATTCCTACGATGATAGATATTTATCCGGAGAGGACTATGACCTTTAAAATCTAATTACACCCACTGAGGATAGCGGGAAAGATTTGACGCTACCCGTTTAACAAGTCATCAAAAAATATCTGTCGGTATATGACAGAAGAAAGGAGTAATGTCTATGTCAAAAATTCCGGCTGCTGATAATGCTGTCGGAGAGGTTGAGAATGAATACAAATATGATACAAGCAAAGTTCCTAATCACGTTATTAAAGATCTGGCATGCTTTTTTATGTCAGATATAATTGCTTTCTATGAAAGCGCAGAAGGAAAAGAAGAATATGAAAACTGGAAGGAAGACAATAAATAATCTCTCAATAAAATAAGCTGCTTCGTTCAGGCGGAACGGAGCAGCTTATTATTTTAGACAAAACAGACTGTTGTGATAAATATGTCGAGAAAAAGTCATTTTTGTCGAAAAAAACAACACTTTTGCAAAAATATTGAAAATCAAAGTTGTTTAAAAGTATGATACTAAATACTATAGCTTTTAAGTAGATATAGGAGACATAAAATGAAAACAATATAACGTTGAAAGTTAATTGAGAAAAGAGGAAGTAAATAATGTCAAAACAAAGAATTGTGTTTAGAAAGATTATAACAAGATTGAGAAAATCTACATCTGATAATATTCCAGAAGCAAACGAAAGTATTAATTTTTCAAGGGAAAATATTTCATCACGCTCAATTGGATTTATAGTGGGTTCTGTGTTGTTTTTAATAATATCAATGCTACTTGAAATTATATCGGAATATGTCATACCATCAGGATTTCGGAAAATTATTTTAGAAGGTTTTTCTAAATTTATTGAAAATATAGCAGGTATTGTTTTTGCTGCAAGTGTTGGAACATTGATGTTGGACTTTTTCAGTTATATAAAATATGCACAAGAACGTATAAAAGAGGTAATTATAGACAAAAATTTTTTGAGAACAGTTAGTAATGATGAAAAGAAAAAAATTATTTCAACCTTGGAGTCATCATTATATTTCAAAGATGAAGAAATACCTCAAGACAGTCTATACACCAACATTAAGCATAAGGTCATTCCGTTATTAGATAATGAGTATTTTGAAAAATATCATACACATATTGATTGCGAAATAAAGGATGATAAGATTTATAAAACTATATACAACAATTTTACCATTTACTCATATACTGATAATGCATCGTTTAAATTGCCATTCTCAATTTACTACTCAGTAGAAGATATTAAAAATATTGATAAACACTATGATTTTCAAAACTTACTGTTTAATAATGAAAAGCTTAAAACATCACAAGAGGATAGTTTTTCAGAAGAAATAGACGGAAATTTTAACTCTAAACAAATGAAATATTCTTTTCAAAAAGAATTACCGTTAAAAAAAGGAATCAATACTATTTCTTATGAAGTAAACAGTGTGGTAGACATTTCAGATAATATATATTCAAGAACCCTTACTTTACCCTGCAAGAATTTTACGGTGGATTTTAATTTGAATTCTTCTGATTACAATGTAAAGGCATATGGTTTCGCAATAGACAAAACAGAATCTGTTAAAATTCATACATATGCCAACAGTTGTCGAATAGAGTTTTTAGACTGGATTATTCCTGGTGATGGATTTATTTTTGTGATAAATAAAAACAAAGAGAAAGAAAATCAATGAGTTTTTTTAAAAAAACTATTGCTTTTTTTAAGTTTTATAGTTATAATAATCACAGGAGGCGTGTTAAAATGACTAAGCACGAAGAACAAATCGGAGGCTAACCTACTGTTTTTACGATTTATACAAAAATAAAGTTAATATCAAAAAGAGAGATTAAAACTTATGTTTTAATCTCTCTTTTTTGTGATTGACTTGCAAATTTTTAGTTTTGTACTCATACATAACTGAAAATCAATGTTAAGCATTTGGGTTCACACGTTTAATTACTGGTATTCTATTGAAAAGTTTTTAAAGAGTAACAATAATCAAGCATTTGATACAAAAAAGATTTTTAACATATTGTCATATCTCAATACTTGTTTACTATAGAACTTAAAAATGCCCATAACTGTTGTTAATGTGTACAGTTTAGAGCTTCGTTATTTGTTAAAAACAGAGATAAATAAAAAAGTAAAAATCTCTGCGTAACTTTTTTATGGTTTTCGTCATTTATATATAGAAGATCATTTCTGTATTATGAATGAGGAAGGTATTTTATGGATTTGTTAGTATGCAATGCGGTAGAAAAGGAAGCGAGCAAGGCTAAACTGATTGAGTTTATGGATCAAAATGATATTTCATATAGTCTGATCGAATGTTGTGGCTGTGACAGGATTTGCATAGATTTTAACGGTGAAGAAAATGCTCGTAATAATTATTGCTGCAATTCAGGAATTGTTGTGCAAACAAGCAATAAAGATGTTTGTAGGATTTATCCGAACGAAATTCTTTATATCGCAATTGAAGATAGGAAATCCGTACTGTATCTAACTGATAGGAAAATTGAAACTAACTATCATCTTGACTATTGGAAAGGTATTCTTGACCTAAAAGTCTTTGCACAACCGCATCACAGCTTTATCGTAAATCTTAGTTATGTTGATGAGGTTACCAAAGATTTTGTTAAGGTAAAATATAGTGATAAAGAATATTCAATTTATACTTCTCTC
Source organism: Acutalibacteraceae bacterium (assembly GCA_045536235.1). GTDB lineage: Bacteria > Bacillota > Clostridia > Oscillospirales > Acutalibacteraceae > UBA8612. The sequence continues at coordinate 31,271 of JAZSND010000019.1, forward strand.
CGCAAAATCGGTGCGTTTAAAAAGGCGTTCTTAAAATTCGGTGAAAAGTAACAAATGAGCATCACTTTGACTGTAAAGGCAAGAGTGATGCTCGTTTTATAACTGAAACTATATACAAACAAAAAATCCGAACGTGTCACCTGAAATGACAAAGTTCGGATTATTTGTGTTTGGTGGGAGAGGGTGGATTCGAACCACCGAAGTCAGTGACGACAGATTTACAGTCTGTTCCCTTTGGCCGCTCGGGAACTCTCCCATATTTACTTTAAAAAAATGGAGCTGGTGGACGGACTCGAACCCCCGACCTGCTGATTACAAATCAGCTGCTCTACCAACTGAGCTACACCAGCGCATCAACGCTCGATTAATATATCACAAACGGCGAAAGAAGTCAAGAGTTATTTTGAAATTTTTTAAATTTATTTTATTATTTTAATAATTATAAAACTGATACGGAGCAGATTAAAATCTGCTCCGTATTTCAGGGTATATTCAGTTGAGTTTTTAGCCCAGTATTGCCATGAAAAATGACAGCACAGCAAGAATAAGGAAGCTGATACCGTACTTTTCAAGCCTTGCACCGATTAACATTACAACAAAACCGGGTGCAAAAAGAATTTTTGCAACGATGTTGAGCTTTGAATACTGCTCCTTCATAACCATTGCATCCTCAACAAGGGGGAAGAGGTTATTGAGAAGCGATACGGTAAGCCACATGAAAACGATAGGCAGCAGCATATCGATGAGTGTGACCGCATTTGCATCGCTGATTGCGGAAGCGAGTGTGCTCGAGGATGCGACAAAGCCGCTGTAGTTGCCAAGGTATACAACGTTTACAAGCGGGAAAAAGCCCAAAAGCACTGCAAGAATAAAGTTGAGCATGCCGGGAATAAAGCAGTACATAAACGACGCAACGGGACGCTCAATAAATTCATGCTCGACATGACCGCACATTTCATCGGTACGGATATAACGGTTATCCTCAACAGGGCATTTGAAAATTTTGCACATGATCTGCTCGTAAAACGCCTTTGTGAGTGCACCGGGGAAGGTAAGAATTTTTGTAATTACATATATTGCTGTCATTCAAATGCCACCTCTCTTTCGTTAAACATTTCTTCAGCTGTAACTTTGCCGTCAAAATACTCGGCAACCGTGGGGCTGATTTTCATATCGTAGCCTGCAAGCATATCGACAACTGCCTCATAGCCTGCTTCATCGCCGAGCTTTTTGCAGACAAGTGCGTGGAAGTTTGCAGTCTGCTCGTTGAGATATTCGCCGTTATAGCAAACTTCTGAATATTCAAGAGCCTTATCGTAATCGCCCATCAGGAAAGCGGTAATGGCGCCTTCATAATATGCGTAGTAGAAACCGGAATTGGTATAATCGGCGATGAGTGCCTCTGTTTTTTCAAGCGCAGAATCATAGTCGCCCTGCTTGCGGAAAATCTGTGCACGGTAATATTCGCCGTAAACATCGTCCTTGTTTGTAGCTTCAATTGTTTCACAGTTTTCAATTGCAGCATCATACTCGCCTACAGCTATCTGAAGCTCGGTAAGAGGAGTCATATAGAGCCAATGATATTCCGGTGCGATGTTTTCAACCTCTTTGAGGTATTTGTATTGAGTCTGTGAATCTTTACCGCACATTGTTGAAAGGTAATATTCGCAGTAGTTGATGAATGCGAGGTCGTTCTTGGCTTTTGTTTCAGCCTTTGCTGCCTCATACTTTGCGATTACCTCATCATAGGGGATATCTTCTGCTTTGATTTCGCCATAATACATCTGCTCATCATAGGTTGAAAGATAAGCATAATAGGTTTGATAAGATGCCATTGCAGCATTATAATCGTCAGAAATCTTCTTGACATCCTTATTCCAGAAAGCGTTGAGGTTCGCCTTGCCTGCCTTGTCGGCAAAGGTGAGCTTATCGCCTTCCTCAAGTGCTGAAGCATCGTAAAAATAGGTACTTACAGCAGAATTTATGCCGCTGAGGTAACCGGAATCGTTATAAGCCTGAATCATTCTCTTGGCAGTTTTCCAGCCTATATTGCCTGCTGCTGAATATGAACCGACTGCCTGGTACAGATGCTTTGATGCAAACTGCTGATCTCCATCCATAACACCCGTAAGTGTATTTAACTGACCGATAAGGAACATTAAGCCCCATACACTAAGGCAGAACAGAGTAAGCACACTCAGGAAGCCGGAAAAGCGCAACGGGCTTTTGATGAGCTTCTTGCGGCAATCTGCGCAAAGGTCATAGTTTTCACCAAAGGATTTATCCGCAGGTTTTTCACCGCAGAGTATGCAAAGCTCGCTTTCGTCAACCGGCTCGCTTTCATCATCCTGAGGTGTGATAAGAATACCTCCGTCAAGCTCGTCGGATGTTTCCGCCTGAATTTCCTCAGGCTGATTTGTGTTTTCGGTTACTTTCTGTTCGGGCATATCGCCGCTGACAGGTGTTTCTTCTGGAACGGGTTCTAAGCCGTTGTTTTCCTTATTGAATTCGTCCAAAAACAAAACCTCCCTTTATACTTTAATAACGATATAATATCACGTTATAAGAATTATTTCAAATATATTTTTATACTTTTATAATAATTATACCTTTTTAACACAAAAAGAACAAAATTGGACGTAGACGCTTTAACTGATTTGATAAATATTTATAAGCGGAGCATAATGCATTTTAGAAAAATGCGTTCGTGCCGTAATGCAAAAACTTTTTTACGTTAAATAATTTGCTGACAATAGGTTCGTTATGTTACTTTAGCCAAGCGTTACAAAAGTAACCGAAAACTTTTTAAGCAGCCCGTCAGCCTGTTCCGTTCAAACTTCCAACATTTTCATTATTTATAGTGATATTTCTTTTACGCTTTTTAATATCCGCCGTTGATGTTTTTTATTTCTTAATAAAACTTTTCAATAGGCGGCATTTGGGGTGCGCTTCGCACCGGCATCTGGGGTGCGTTTCGCACCGGCGACTCGCCGCTGAACTGTACAAAAAAATCCACCGACAAGCGGTGGATTTTACGTTTGAGATATCAGTTTGTTGTGAAGTTTTCTTCCTTGAATCGAAGAATCTTCTTGGATGCGCTCTTAAGGAATTCAGTTTTTCTGAGCTGGAAGCCACGGATATGCTTGTAGCCGGGAAGCTTTGCATTAACTTCCTTGACAACGCCTGCGAATATTTCCTGCAGTTCTTCATCGCTGCAATCGGCCTTGCCGATTTCCCGAAGCGCTTCTTCATCCGGGAAGATAGAGCACTTGACAAGTGTTTCGCCCTTTGCGTTGGTATCAGCATAAACCATAACCTCGTTAACAAGGGGATTAAGGCTGAGGTGGTACTCAAGCTCTTCGGGGTAGATGTTTTTGCCGTTTTCTGTGACGATAACGTTCTTGATACGGCCGCTGATATAAACTCTGCCCTTTTCGTCCAGCTTTGCAAGGTCACCTGTGTGGAGGAAGCCGTCCTCATCAATAACCTTTGCTGTTTCTTCCGGATTTTTGTAGTAGCCGAGCATAACCATATCGCCCTTGACACAAAGTTCGCCTGAACCGGTCTGCGGATCGGGATCAAGAATCTTTGCCTGAGTGCCGGGAAGTGCAAGACCGACGGACTCAGCAAGATGGAGTTTATCGTTATTCATAACAGCTAGCGGAGCACACTCAGTAAGACCGTAGCCGAAAAGAATCTGAATACCGAACGCTTCAAAGTCACGGAGAATTTCGGGACGGATGGGAGCAGCACCGCAGATTATAAGGCGCATTTTACCGCCGAATGCTTCCTGAATTTCCTTGAAGAATACGCTTCGAAGGTCAATACCGACCTTGCTTGCAACCTTGCATACCTTTGTACCAAACTTGAACAGGAATTCGCCGTGCGGCTTAGCCTTGATTTTCTGCATAAGGCGGCGATGAACTGTTTCAAGAATAAGCGGAACGGCAACAAAAACGGAGGGAGAAAACTCCTTCATATTTTTAAGAACATACTTGAAGCCGTCGCAGAAGGTAACCTTTGCGCCGCAATAGGCAGCAAAGAAAAGAATAATTGTGCTTTCATATGTGTGGTGGAGAGGCAGGAGCGAAATACCGCAATCTTCCGGATAAATTTTGAGAACTCCCATAGCGGACATTACTTCAAAGCAGAAGTTGCGGTGGCAGAGCATAACACCCTTTGCAGTACCTGTTGTACCGGATGTGAAAAGAAGGGAGCACATTTTATCGGGGTCGATTTCAGCATCGATAAAGCTGCGCTTGCCCTGAGCAACAAGCTTTCTGCCGTATTCAAGGATTTTTGTGAAGGAGAGAATACCGTCCTCATCTTCATCGTAATCGAAGCATACAATTTTGATCTCGGGGTTCATCTTGTCTCTTTCAAGAACCTTGAGTAAGTGCTTATCGCAGAAGAGAAGCTGTGTATCGCTTGTGTCAAGGATACCGTTAATATCGGGGAAAAGCAGCTCCTTATCAATCGGAACAATAACACCTGTGCCGTTGATAACGCTCATGTAGCTGAGGCACCACTCGTAGCGGTTATTTGCCGAAACAGCAATGTGCTTACCCTTATAGCCCATTTCGATAAGCGCTGTACCGAGCGCATCGATATCTGCACAGTATTCGTTAAAGGTTATAAACTGCGTACCGCTCTTGTCACGCTTTTTGATTTCAAAAGCATAACGGTCGCCGTAAAGCTTCTGTGTCTGTCTGAGCAAATCCTTTACGTCAGTTATTTTACGCACATCATAAAAAGTCTTTGTTTCCGGTGCATAGATTTCTTTCTTACTTGTCTTTCCCATTTTCTCCTCCATGACTTATTAACATGCATTAACTGCTTATTCACACATTGTTAAATTATATATACTTACCCTTAAATAAAACTTAAAGCTGCTTTGTTTATTTTGCACTAAGTTTTAGCATATTTGTGTACCGAATCATAACATTCTATGAATAAACTTTTAATTGAATTTTAGCATAAAATTCTGATAAGTCAATAGATTTGCGCACTTTGTAACCAAATGTAACTTTTTGCATTAAAAAAGGAAAAAGGTTACAAAATTTGTTACCTTTTATATGTAAAAACCCCCGATGCGAGGTTTTCGCATCGGGGGTCTGAATTGTTCAATCGATAATCGGTATTAGTAGATTACCTTGAAGGAAACAGCTGTATCAGCTCCACCTGCAATCCAGGTTCTGCCATAGAGAGCTTCAACTGTGTAGTTGTATGTGCCCTCGTTAGCATATGTAGCTGTGATGACCCATGTCTTTGCTGTGCCGTCTTCAGAAGCTACTTCTGTAGTCTTGATTGTGTTGCCGTTAGCATCCTTAACACGGACTGCTGTAGCAGCCTTATCGGTTGCGATTGTGAAGGTCTGTGCTGTACCTCTGAGGATACGAGCCTTTGCTACGCTTGCAGCAAGAACAGCATCTTCAGTGTTACCTGTTGTGGGAAGATCCGGAACAACAACCTTGGTTACTGAGAATTCAAGGTCTTCACCGGAATCAACAAGTATGTTATCAGAGCCTGCTACGTATACATCAAAGTCGTAATCCTTAACAGTTGCGTACTGTCTTGTGAATGTCCATACCTTTGTACCGTCGAGATTTACCTCAGCAGGTGTTGAGTATGTTGCTGTTGAGCCGGAAACGGGGTTGACGATACGGATTCTGCGTACTGCAGGACCTGTAACAACCTTAACGGTAACAACATCTGTGTTGAGGAATTCTGTTACGACTTCGCCGTTAAGAAGAACTTCTACGCTCTTAACTGCTGCATCTTCCTTAGTGGGGTTGATTTCGAATGCGCATGTGCCGTTATCCCAGGACTTGCCGGACTTAGCCTTTGCGTATCTTACAACTGTGTCGTTTGAGGGAACCTTGAGAGCAAGTACCCAAACTTCATTACCGTCTACTTCTGTAATGCTCTTAACGGAAGTGTGGTTTCTGTCGTAAGTAGCTGTTGAGCCTGTATCTGTGAGGATCTGGATCTTGGAATAGCCAGTGCCTTCACAAAGAACCTCGAAGTTAACAACGTCGCCCTTTACGTAGTCAGCCTGCATAGCTGTTACGCTGATGATTGAGCTACCGCCTGCGGGTGTAAGAGCCTTGTAAGCTGCTACAAGGTCATCTGCGAACTTGTCAACTGCTGCCTGGTTAGCTGCTGTAGCTGCAGGAAGCGGTTCGGGTCTGTTGGAGTTTGCTTCGTTAGCTGCTGCAAGAGCTGCTTCGTAATCTGCCCATGAATCGGGTGTGTAGTAAGTCTTGCCGAATTCGGGTGTTGCGAAATCAGCAACAGCCTTTTCAAGGTTTTCGTAGCTTACAAATGCGGGAACGAGAGCTGCGAATGCTGCTGTGAGATCATCAGCAACCTTTGCTACTGCTGCTCTGTTAGCTTCTGTATCTGCTGCTGTTGCGAAATCAGCTGTCTGAGCTGCTGCAAGAGCTGCTTCCCATGCTGCGTAGACGGCAGCATCATAGTACTCTGCTGCGTATGCGGGTGTTGAGGAAGCTGCGATAGCATCTGTGATGGGCTGTGTTGAAACAAATGCAGGAACAAGAGCTGCGAATGCATCGGTAAGATCCTTTGCAAGTGCTGCAACTGCTGCCTGGTTGTCAGCTGTGTTAGCTGCGCCTGTGTAAGTTGTTACGCCTGCCTGTGCTGCTGCAAGAGCTGCCTCCCATGCTGCGTATGCTGCTGCATCATAGTACTCTGCTGCATATGCGGGTGTTGTGGAAGCTGCGATAGCGTTGTTGAGGACTGTAAGGTCAACGATTGAGGGAACAAGTGCCTCATAAGCTGCTGTGAGGTCATCTGCAATAGCGTCAACCTCTGCCTGCTTTGTTGCGGGCTGGCCTGCGTAGGAAGTCTGGGCTGCCTTTGCTGCTGCAAGTGCTGCTTCCCAGTTTGCCCATGCTGTTGCATCGTAGTATTCTGCTGCATATGCGGGAGCATCGCAAGCATCAACTGCGTTGTTGAGCTTTGCAAGGTTAACATAAGCTGCGTTAAGCTTTGAGTATGCTGCTGTGAGAGTATCAGCAATAGCGTCAACCTCTGCCTGCTTTGTTGCGGGCTGACCGTTGTAGGAAGTCTGAGCTGCCTTTGCTGCTGCAAGTGCTGCTTCCCATGCTTCGTAATCAGCTGCTACGTAGTAAGCCTTATCAGCGGGATCAACTGCTGAAGAAGCTGCTACAGCTGCGTTGAGCTTTGCAAGGTCAACATATCTTGCATCGAGTGCTGCAAGTGTGGATTCAACAAGTTCTGCTGCATCGTCGATTGTCTTCTGGTTTTCGTCGGACTTTTCAAGCTTTTCAGCTGCAAGAAGAGCATTACCTGCTGCAACTGCATCTGTCCATGCCTTGTATTCAGCTGCATCGTAGAACTCTGCACCGAGAGCGGGAGTCTTAGCAACTGCTGCTTCAAGAGCAGCGTAATCGCAGTATTCAACGGGAACAACATCGGAGATGATGTTGATTGTGAGCTTAGCCTTGCTGAGATCAACTGTTTCAGCGTATTTTGCGCCGTCAACAAGTGATGATGAGGATGTGCTGATACCCTGATAGACGAGAGCCTTTCTACCTGTTACGGTGGGAGACATTACTACGCCTGCGGGAATTTCGAATGTTGCAGTTTTACCGATGAGAGATTCATCGTCAAGAACTGTAAAGTTGAATTCGTAAACAAGCTGGTTGTCAACAACTCTGGGAGCTGTAACACCGGAATTGTTTGTACGGATATACTGAACAGCTACATAATCTGCTGCAGCATGTGTTGAGGGATACATACCTGTGTTTGCAGGGCTGTTAACAGTATTTGAGAATGTTGCTGCAAAATTCTTTGCGCCTGCTTCTGCATCTGCCTTTGAAAGTGCGCCGAAAACGCCTGCTGTCCAGATGAAGAAATCACCACCGGCTGAACCGGTGTAGTAGTTAGTTGTCATGTAAACCTGGATTTTGATTGTTTCGCCGATTTTTACGTTTGTTACGCCGTCAGCATCAGTTTTGTCTGATGTGATAACAAAGGTCTGAACTGAGCCAGCCTGAGCTGTAAGACCTTCTGCATTAGCAGCGATAACTACTGTGCCCAATAAAAGGGCAGCGGCGAGGATAAGACTGAGGACTTTTTTAGTTAATTTCATTTTGTTGTCTTCCTCCTGAAAAATTTTTGTATCTTTAAACTGCGCTTAAAGCAATTAAGGCAGATTCAAGACGGGATAAAGATAATTTTGATTTTTATTTTCCGTAGGGAACACTCTTGAGTGTTCCGCCTGAATATTATTCCGCAATGGCGGAACGGTCAAGACCGTTCCCTACCCTGCATCTATAAATATTAGTTGGATTTCCCTGCCTCCCCGTAGTGGGGAGGCAGAGAAGAAATTAAGTTTTATGCGTTAATTATGCCTGGCCTGTGTAGTCCTGCTTGATGCCGTCGATGTTCCAGCCAAGGTACTCTGTGATGTAGAAGGTATCGTAGCCGTCGACATAGCCGTCAGCGTTGATATCCATTGCGAATACCTGAGGTGCTGTGAAGTCTTCGTAATCATATACGCAGTCATTCCAGCCGAGCCAGTTGAAGAGGTCTGTTGTATCGTAGCCGTCGTAGTAACCGTCGCCGTTGTTATCGCCGAAGATAACTACGTAGTATGTTGCTACTGTTTCACCTGTGTTATCGTTGATGAACTTAACCTCTGCGCCTGTACCAAGAGTGGTCTGGCCTGCAACAGGTGTAGCTTCTACGTGACCGTTACCGATAACTTCGATATAGCCCTGTGCTACGAGGTCTGTGATTGCTGCGATATCAGCATCAACAAGGCCGTAGATGAAGCCGCGAGCTTCGTCGATGATTGTTGTTGAGCCTGCTGCTGCAACAAATTCAACGTTCATGGGCTTTTCTTCGAGAAGGTCGATAGCATCCCAGATAGCGTATGCAAAGTTATCAACTGTTTCCTGATCAGCAATCTTGAGATCCCAGTTGACAGCTGCAACTGCTGCGTTGAGGTTTGCTACGGATTCATCTGTGTAGATGCTGAGATCTGCGGGGATTTCAGCCATAGCTTCTGTTACATAAGAGTAGAGGGCGGGAAGCTTAGCAACCTCTGTGTTAAGGGCGTTAGCAGCAGCAACGATTTCGCTGTTGTTACGGATGTCAAGCTTGCCTTCATCGTTTCTTGTCAGGAAGTCTTCGCCGACGAGTGAAGCTGCTACAACTGCTTCGAGGACATCAAGGAGACCGTCGCCGTTAGCATCTGTATACATCGGTTCGCCGTCTGCATTCATTTCCATCTCGTATGCGCCGATATCTACCATGTAGTAAGAATCAAGTGCATTAGCGACAGGTGTGATGTCTGCCGGCTTCCACTCAAGACCTTCAATAGCTGTCTTGAGTTCTGCTGTGTAACCGTCAACAGTTGCCTGCTGGTCGATTGTGAGAGCATCCTTAGCGGAGAATTCCTTAGCTTCAAGGTATTCTGCGTAGAATATGCCGTAGGTATCATCTGTGTAGAACATCTGATTATCCATCTTAGCTTCTGCGGAAGCAAGCTGAGCCTTAAGCTCGGAATAATCAGCAAGTTTCTTCTCGAGTGCATCCCATGCTGCATAGAGATCGGCTGCCATCTTATCAACAGCTGCCTGCTCTGTTACATCCTTACCTTCAACAACTGCGTTGTAAGCAAGTTCGTATGTAACCCAGTTTGCATACCAATCCTTAGTTGCAAGGAGTTCTTCGTACTTAGCCTGCTCTTTTCTGACCTCTGAGTAGTCAGCGCCGTTAAGGCCGAGAGCGTTGCGTGCATCGTAGATAGCCTTTGCATAGCCGTTAACTACGCTCTGCTCACCTGCGAGCTTGCCGCTTCTGATAGCTGCACGTGCATTAAGAAGTGCCTGCCAGCTTGTTGCTGTGTAGTACTTCTCAGCTTCGTCCTCGTATGTTGCCTTGATAGCTGCCTGCTCGTTAGCAAACTTGTAATCAGCAACGTTGAGGTTTTCACCGATGTGTGCATAGAGCTCTTCAAGGTCTGCTGCGAGCTGGTCAACATCATCCTGCTGAAGGATATTGAGACTTGCATTGTACTCAGCAATCTTATTCTGAAGAGTTGCTATATATTCGGGTGAGTAATAAGGAATTGTGTAGTTGTTTTCTGCGTTGGAGGGATCAACAACCTCAACGGATTCGTTGATGTTCTGCTCGATTTCGCCAACGATTTCATCAAGACCTGTGTAATCAGCAGGCTTGAGTTCAAGTGCGTTGTAAGTTGCCTCAAGGTTTGCTGCATAGGTATCGACCTGTGCCTGGTCGGGAGCCTTGAGAGTTCTGTTGGACATACCTGCTGCGCAAGCATCTGTCCAAGCCTGATATGATGCCGGTGTGAACAGTGTAGCATCAATATAATCAGTCATCATAAGATCTGCATATTTGGGCGGAAGCTTGATGCCTGAACCGCCGGCTGCGCCGTTAGCGCCGGTACCTGTCTTGTAGCCGAGGTAACGGTCAACAACTGCGTAGTTAGCAGATGCAAGTGTAACGTTTGCCCAACCGATATCAATAGCGTCAACATATGCGTTAACCTGTGACTGATAACGGATATCGAGGTTCCAGTTGATGTTGTCAATCGGGATATCAACTTCGTTTGTTGAGGAGAAGTTGTTCCACGGATAGTACTTGTTAAGTGCGTAGTATGTCGGGTCCATATTCTTGTTGGGTCTGTAGGAGAAGCTGTTATCAGCGTGCTGAATACGGACTTCGTCAACCTTTGCTCTGACTGCTGTGTAATCTGCAGGCAGATATTCAAGTGCTGCAATAGCTGCGTTAAGCTCAGCCTGTACGTCAGCTGTTGCTGCGTCGTTGACCTTAACGTTAGCTACAGTTGCCTTTGCCTTAGCAAGTGCATTGACGTAAGCTGTGAACTTACCGTTTGAATCGTCATAACCGTCGGAAAGCTGACGGTAGATTTCATCTTCCTGAGCAACAAGGTTACGAAGAGCAGCCTTGTTAACATAGTTGATGTTGAAGTTCCAGATCAGCTGACCGAAAATTACGTTACCGGAGCTGTTCTTAATCTCAGTCCAGTAGGAGTATGTACCTGCTGCGGGAAGGCCTATAGAGGAGAGACCTGCAACAAGGTAGAGGTTGTCGCCGCTCTTTACGCCGTAACCTGCGCTGGGTACAGTTTCGCCCTGGCCGTTTTCATTTGAGAAACCGGAGAGTCTGATGTTTGATATAGTACCTGATTCGTTTGCCTTGATTGTTGTCATATTGACAGCGCCGCTGTAGAATGCAACGTTATCAATAGTGATGTTACCAAGGTCTGTATTGGGTTCCTTGTTCTGCAAGCTGAGGTATTTAACGCCCATGCCAAGCTGATCGAGGTTGGCAATTACGGAGCTGTCCATATAAATATCGAACTTAGCTCTGTAGCCGGGGTCAGAACCGGGGTTATCCCAGATATCTTCCTTAACGTTGTTACCGTTGTCACCGCAGATCCAGTCATCATAGAATCTGTTTCTTGCAACTACCCATGCGTTCATACCGATACCGCCGATACCGCGCTGGTTGCCATAGCCGACAGTGTTATTGAAGTTGATACCGTTGACTTCGCTTACGTTGCCCTGAACACCGGTGTAGTAAGCACCTGCGGGAAGAACGCCTGTGTTAGCGAAGAAGACGGATGTTTCAAGAACGGAACGAACTATCTGTGTAACGTTGTTGTTACGCTCAATGTATGTGAGCCAACCGGAAGCCTGAGGAGCGTTGAGAACAGCACTTGCCTCAGTCTGAGTATAGGTCTTATCGCCGATTGTGTAGGTGAAGGTGTAAATGAGGTAGTCGCCTTCGTAAGCTGTACCGCCGGTAACGTAACCGATACCTGTATCAGCTTCCCAGGAGTGGCTGACTGTGCCGCCGCTTGAAGCCTTAATGGAAACAGTAGCGTTTGTTGCACCCTGCGGAACCTGGAATGTGAACTTGGTGTAACCGTTAATCATGGTGCCCAGACCGTAGTCAACAAGGCTTGAAACGATATTGTTACCCTGAGGCTGAGCGCCAAGGCCGTAACCGCTGCCTGCAATGTAGATTACGGGAGCAACAGTTGCTGTACCGGCATACTGTGAGTTATCGGAAATGTTGTCACCTGTGAAGGTGAGGGCATCGATTGCGCTTGTGAGGATAAGCTTAGCGCTGTCGATTTCTGTCTGAGTTGTGTTGGTCTTCTGGAGAATCTTGTAAGCATTTGCAAAAGCAGATCTGTATGCAAGGTTATCTGTCTGGCGCATTGCTGTACGCTCTGCGTTGACAAGAGCACGGAGATCAGCCTTATTATATGTTACAAATGAAAGGAGGATCGGAAGGTATGTGTTATGATCGGTAGCATAGCCGCCGTCCCAGAACGAATAACCGTTTGAAATCATGGTAAACTTCGTACCGTCAGCGGGGAGTGTACCGTTGATCTTGAAGGTTGCGTTTGAGCCCTTTGCGTTTGCAAGAACAACAGCTGACTGGTTAGCAGAGATAGTTGCTGTACCTGCTGTGTTTTCAGTAAGGTTGCTCGGTGAGTAGCTGCTGTCACCAATCTTGAAGAAGAGGCTCATTGTTGTTGTGATACCGTTATCCGGAGCCTGCTGACGCCAGTAGTTTACATACAGACCGATGTCATTGATTGTAGAAACTTCGCTTGTGTCTGCGTAGATTGTAGCAACGGGGGACTTACCTGCTGCCATGAATCTGGGGAATGAGTTGTGAACACGGACACGTGAGGGAGAGAGGAATGACAGACCGTAGTCTGTGTTACCCATGTTTGCGAAAGCTCCGTCATCTGATGACAGGTAGTTGTAGTAACCTACAGGTGCATTTGTCCATGAACCTACAGGATCGCCTGTGTAGGAGTCTGTAAGTGCATCGTCAGTTGTTGAACGGGTATCACCGTAAACTGTATCACCGATAACTGTCATAACATATGTCTGGGTGTTGAAGTTACCGGAGTTGTTAGTGCTGCGGTAGTTACGTGTGTATACGTAGTAACCTGCGGGAGTCTTGATATCGTCAACATAGCTGTAAGCATACTGGTTGAGTGTTTCACCATTGTGGCTATAGCTGATCTTATATTCAATAGATGTACCTGCAGATGCTGTACCGCCTGTGATCTGCCATGTGTAGGTGTTTGTTGTGCCGTCCTTAGCTGTTACTGTGGGACCTGTAACATTGACGCCTGCTGTAGGAGTAAGACTAACATCAGAAACGTTGTTGGAAAGGTCGACCGTAACTGTAAGGTCGTTGGGATACATAGCCTGAGTTCTGTAGTTGAGAGACTGAAGCTGGATTGTTGTGCCAAGCTTCTGCTGAGCGATGTTGTTACCTGCATCACCGACATAGACTATCTCAGGAACTGTGGGTGTACCTGCGATAACGTCATGCTCGTAATCTTCTGCATCTTCAACCTGCATCTGAGAGTATGTAACGTTCTTTGTTGTGTATGTACCGTCTTCCTTGATTGTGAAGACACGGACTGCGGGGTCACCAAGGTTGTAGGAGTGCAGAGTTGCAGCCATAGCATAACCCTGAGTGATGCCGTTAGCGTCTGTACCAACAAAGGAGTTTGTATGGTCGTGACCGTAGAAAGCACCGACCAAGTTGCCTGCGTTGACCCAACCGGTGTACTGGCCGCCGTTGATAGCTGCCGGGCAGGGACCTTCGTTCATTTCACCTGTGATGGTGGGGTTGTTGGGATCAAGGATATAGAAGTTGGATGACCACTGGCCTGTACCGCGGACTGCGCCTGCAGTAGAGGAGTTGGTGAGAGTAAGAAGTGTGTCATAGATTTCCGGTACGGGAATGTGCTGGAAAACAAGAGTGGGAACTCTCTTGCCGTCCTCGCTCAGACCTGCAAGTCTCTGAGCTTCGGATTCGTACCATGCAATCTGGTCAGCCTTTACATGATCGTAGTCACCGTTTTCGTCGTAGTCACCGGAGTCTGTCGGGAATACGCAGAACTTGACATATCTTTCATCGTAGCTGTAAATCGGGATTGCACCGGTACCTGTACCGCTGAGTGAATCCTCATCAAAGTCAACTGCAAGCGGTGACTTGGAAACGTAGTAGTTATACTGCTCGTCACGGCTGGGAGTGTTGACAAGTGTGCTGTCTTCGGCGTCATGGTTACCGAATGTAACTGCATAACGGACACCCTTATTGATAATGGGTGCAAGGAACTGGTCGACAGATGATTTGAAATCTGCCTCACGCATCTTACCGGCAATATTGTCACCGGTGAAGACGACAAGGTCAGGACTATATCTGTCCATTGCCTTTGTAATAACTGCCAAAGTTGTTTCGTCAACTTCAGCGTCATCCTGAATATCCGTAATCTGGACAAGTGTGAATTCGCCGTTAGCGTCGAACTTGAGCGACTTGTCGCTGAAAGCTGCGCTGGACGAAATCGTCATCATCGGTACGATGCCAACAAGCATTGCTACCGCCAGGATGAGTGAGAGAACGCGGTTAGTTTTTCTCACGTAGAATTCCTCCTTACAAATAAATCGGTTTTCCTAATTAGCATAAATGCGTGTCCCCCTTAATCAAATAAAGACACCGCCACTTATACTATTGGTATTTCGATTGTACCATGCCCCATTCAATAAGTCAATGAAAAATGTATTATTTTTATATATATTTATTAAAAGTTTTTCCAAACTTGTGTCTATTGCTCAAAAAATCACTATATTTTGTTTGTAAGGAGATACCGTTCCGTGGAGGGTGGCGCAGACAATGCCGACTATTGATAAAGTACGGTCAATTTTCTAATCTCTGTTGATTTTCAAAAAATCAATTGCGGGATTATAATACACCGGAAAAATAACAATTTATAAATGAGAAATACTGTGGAATCCGAACGGAACAGGAAGAGCGCCCCGGGCGCAATGCCCGAGGCGCTTAGTTTTAGGGGAATTTTTAGCTTCTAAGAAGACTTATTTTGTAACCTCTGTTGTGATGAGGTCTGTAGCTGCTGCATACCAACCGGATGCATCCTTAAGCTCGAGCTTCATTGTACCGGTACCAACACCGTTGAATGCTCTGAGGACTGTCCATGTTGCTGTGCCGTCGCCGTTATCAACATATGTTACTTCAGAAGATGTAGTTGCATATGTTGAAGATGAGCCGGAAGCAAATACAAACTTAACCTTAGAAACTGTTGTGGGAGCAACAACTGTGATTTCAGCAATTGTACCCTTCTTGACGGAGAGAGCCTTATTTGCTTCAGCGTCGCTTGCAGAATCCTTAGCTACGAATGTAACTGCATCTTCTCTCGGGTTGTACATTGTTACTGTGAAGTCGAATGCTTCCTTCTCCCAACCGTCAGCGAACTTAGCCTTAGCTGTGTAATCGCCTGCGTTGAGTGACATAACAATTGTCCATTCCTCGTATGCGGGTTCTTCATCGACATAATCGACTACTTCACCGTTTGCATTGTAGGAAACAACGGAGATAACCTTTGAGTTGTAACGATCGTATGTTGCTGTTGTGCCGTTAGCATTGACAATCTGAATCTTTGAAGGAGCACCAGTTACTGTGAACTTGTATTCCTTAGCAGACTTAGTCATGTAGCCTTCGAGGTCAACATCAAGAGCTGTGATAGCTGCCTTGTTTACCTTAAGAGCTTCGATAGCTGCTTCGATTGCTGCTGCGTAACCGTCAACAACTGTCTGCTGTGACTTGCCGAGACCTTCAACAACTGCTGCAACAGCGTCGTTAAGAGCCTTTACGGAAGCCTGTGTATAGATTGAAAGATCTGCGGGGATCTTAGCCTTTGCTGCTTCAACTGCTGAGTAGTCAGCTGCTTCTTCAACAAGTGCTTCGTTAGCTGCTGCGAGAGCTGCTGCTGCTGCATCAACTTCACCCTGGCGGCTTTCGCCGATTGTGGTTTCTGTATCAACAAGAGCCTGAGCTGCTGCAAGCTTTTCAGCGTAAACTTCCCATGTTTCAGCTGTTGCAAATTCTTCAGCAACCTTGGGTTCTGCTGCAATAGCTGCCTTGAGATCGTCAAGGTTTGCTCTAAGTTCAAGCTTAGCGATAGCTTCTCTGAGAGCTGCTGCTGCTTCGTTGATTGTTGCCTGGTTTTCGCCGGCTTCGTCAGCAATCATGTCTCTCACAATTTCCTTAGCGCGCTCGAGATATGAATCAAGGTATGCCTGTGAGTACCAGGATGTTGTTGTGTAATCATCGGGATTAAGAGCTTCAGCATCTCTGATAGCTGCATCAAGTTCTGTGTAATCGCAACCGCCGAGGTACTTAAGACCTGCGATAGCTGCAAGGAGATCTGCTTCTGCCTTATCAACTGCATCCTGAGTTGCGTTATCTTCTGCATAAACGTCCTTAGCTGCTGCAAGAGCATTGTTGTATGCTTCAAGAGTTTCAGCTGTAGCGTTTTCTGTAACAACTGCTGTATCGATAGCTGCCTTAAGAGCTGCCTTGTCAGCCTTCTTAACGAGGGCGTTAACTGCAAGCTCAAGACCTTCGATAGCTCTTGCTACATCATCATCAGATGCATTGTCATCGTTGTAGATGCCTTCTGCTTCTTCGATCATGAGTTCAAGATCAGCATCGAACCATGAATCGGGTGTGTAATCCTCTTCCTTGAGTTCCTTAGCTGCTGCGATAACTGCTGCAAGTGCTGCCTTGTCAGCCTTCTTTGCAAGGAGAGCTTCAGCATCTTCGAGAGCTTCGATAGCTTCTGCGATATCAGCTGCTGATGCGTTGCCATTTGCAAGTACCTGCTCTGCTTCAGCGATAGCTGTTGCGAGATCAGCATTTGTCCATGATTCGGGTGTGTATTCGTCTTCAACAAGTGCCTTTGCTGCTGCGATAGCTGCTGCAAGAGCTGCCTTGTCTTCTACCTTTTCAAGCTTAGCAATAGCTGCTGTAAGAGCATCTGCTGCTGCGTTGATAGCTGCCTGGTTTGCGCCTGCTTCGTCAGCAACGAGGTCACGAGCTACAGCCTTAGCTGCGTCGTAAGCTGCGTCAACACCGGAAGCATCCCATGATGCGGGCTTGTATTCAGCCTTAACAAGTGCTACGTATGCTGCGATAGCTGCATCGAGTGCTTCGTAATCGCAAGCGCCGAGCTTTGTAAGACCAGCGATAGCTGCTGTAAGTCTTTCTGCTGCTGCATCAACTGCATCCTGAGTTGCTGCTACATCTGCATAAACTTCGTTTGCTGCTGCAAGAGCTGCGTTGTATTCTGCAACGGAAGCTTCTGTGCAGTTAGCTGTATCAACAACTGTGTCGATAGCTGCCTTAAGAGCTGCCTTGTCAGCCTTCTTAACGAGAGCCTTGATAGCTGCGTCAAGAGCTGCTGCTGCATCGTTGATTGTAGCCTGGTTTGCACCAGCTTCGTCAGCGATCATGTCACGAGTAACTGCCTTAGCTGCGTTGTAAGCTGCTGTAGCTGCTGCTGTGTCAACATATGCGTCAAGGTCAAGTGCTTCGTATGCTACGATAGCTGCATCGAGTGC
>JAZSND010000012.1:0-4666 GCA_045536235.1 Acutalibacteraceae bacterium
TTTTTCAAACCTAATATCTCTGTTTCATATTGCTTTATGTGTCTATACTCTCTTGGCATGAAAATTCCCCCTATGGTAGTTTCTTTAATTCTACCATAGGGGGAGCTTTTTTTCATTGTCCGTTTTTAACGGACCTGTTCAGCTCTTGTGTCAGCTTTTTTTCTTTTCTCAGATTTTTTATGGTGCTGCCGATGTTTATATTCACATCAATTTCTCCTTTGATAAGTGTTAAAGCGCTGTACAATCAGAGTATAGTTAACAGCAAGGGAAAAATCAATAACTGCACAAACGAGAAAATTCAACCGTAGGTAGAAAAATACGGCAGAGCCGAAGCTCTGCCGTAAATACAACTTACTTCTTAAGGGTGATGAGTGCCACACAGTTCGGACCGCAATGGGAAACGATTGTGCAGCCTGCATTCAACTTGAATACTTCCTTGAATTTGCCGCTGTCCTCAACAAGCCTGGTGAGTGCGGCTGCCTGCTCAGCATCCATGGGGGAATGGGTGAGAAAAGCAATTTCGTCGTCGTACTCGCCGAGTGTATCAAGCTTTTCGTTGATATACTGGAACTGTACCTTGTCAATCTTGCCTCTGTATTTTTTGCAGACGGAAAGTGTGCCGTCTTTCACTTCAAGATACGGGCGGATGCCAAGAATATTTGCGCCGAGTGCAGTAACGGCAGAACACCTGCCACCCTTTGCAAGAAATTCAAGGTTGTCAAGCAGGAAGTTTGTATCAACCTTTTCACGGAGTTTTTCAGTTTCTGCAGCAATAGCTTTGGCTTCCATACCGCTTTCAGCCATATGTGCCGCTTTTATTACAAGCATGAGCATACCTGTACAAAGATGCTTGCTGTCTACAACGTAAACATCCTCAAAATCTTCTGCAGCAATCATTGCGTTGCGGCAGCTTGAAGAAATACCTGAGCTTAAAGCAATGTGAACTACTGCGCTGCCGTCCTTTGTGAGAGCGGCAAAGTGCTCCTCATATTCACCGACGGGGATAGCAGAGGTTGAGGGGAGTGCTTTTGTTGCCTTGTAGTTTTCTACTATTTCTTCGGGGGTGACGTTAACTCCGTCGAGTCTGTCCTCACCGTTTAAAATAACGTGCAGCGGAATAACGGCAACGCTGTATTTTTCAGCCAGCTCTTTGCTGATATCAGCCGGACTGTCGGTTGATATAATAACCTTTTTCATCATTTTATTCCTTTTCTTTTTGTTTTATTATTCCTTGATATTCTTAAAAAATGCGAGCGACATTTTTTAACGCCGCTCGCTTATTGTTCTTTTAGTTGGATTATGCCTTGCCTGCGCAGCCGAGAACAGTCTGAATCTTGTGCTCAACCATGCCCTGGATAGCTGTACGTGCGGGAGCAAGGTACTGTCTGGGGTCGAAGTGCTTCGGATTTTCAGCCATGTACTCACGGATAGCAGCTGTCATTGCAAGACGGAGGTCGGAGTCGATGTTGATCTTACATACTGCCATTGAAGCTGCCTGACGGAGCATTTCTTCGGGGATACCGATAGCATCGTCGAGTGCGCCGCCGTACTTGTTGATTGTTTCAACAAACTCGGGAACAACGCTGCTTGCGCCGTGGAGAACGATGGGGAAGTTGGGAAGACGCTTGCCGATTTCTTCGAGAATGTCGAAGCGGAGTTGAGGATTCTGACCAGGCTTGAACTTGTATGCGCCGTGGCTTGTACCGATAGCGATAGCAAGTGAGTCAACGCCTGTTCTCTCAACGAAATCCTGAACCTGCTCAGGCTTTGTGAAAGATGCATCCTCTTCGCTTACGTTGACATCGTCCTCGATGCCTGCAAGCTGACCGAGCTCACCTTCAACAACAACGCCGTGTGCGTGTGCGTATTCAACAACCTTCTTTGTGAGGGCTACGTTTTCTTCGTAGGGGAAGTGGGAACCGTCAATCATAACGGAAGTAAAGCCGCCGTCAATGCAACTCTTGCAGGTCTCGAAGTCGGGACCGTGGTCGAGGTGAAGTGCAATCGGAAGACCGGAAGTTTCGCTTGCAGCTTCAACAAGCTTAACAAGGTAAGCGTGGTTAGCGTACTTACGGGCGCCTGCGGAAACCTGGAGAATGAGGGGAGCGTTGAGCTTTTCGCCTGCCTGAACGATACCCTGGATGATTTCCATGTTGTTAACGTTGAATGCGCCGACAGCATAGCCGCCTTTGTAAGCATCTTCAAACATTTTCTTTGTTGTTACAAGTGCCATTTCATTCACTCCTATTTATAATTATAAATTTATGGTTGATATTATACACCAAACATTTCCCTGTGTCAATCGGAATAATTTGAATTGAGGTATAAGTATTTTGAAAACAGAATATATATAATATGTTATCTTTAAATTCAAAATGGGTCGGAACCTGAATCAAGCTTCTTTTTCAGAAGCAAAAAATAAGTTTTAAAAAAGCTGAAAAAATTTTTAAAAAATGCTTGACATTGTTGTTGCCATTTGCTATAATGCCAATTGTTCGAGCGAGAGTGGCGGAATCGGCAGACGCGCACGTTTGAGGGGCGTGTGGTAATCCCGTACGGGTTCAAGTCCCGTCTCTCGCACCATAGTGAGTATTCATAAGGTATTCTCTTGTGAATACTCATTTTTTTTTGTTCTCTTTTTCAGAAAATAACCCACTATGATATTGTCAGTTTTTATGGCTGTAAAGATATCCGGTGGGTATATTTTTTAAGTTTTTTTATTAAACAGGAAATTGCTCGCCGCGGTGAGCAATTCAGATTATGACAAAAAACACCTACAGCCCTCATGAACCAGGGCCGGGGGATGATAAATCGTAAGATTTTTTTCTATAATTATATTCAAAAGAATAACCTGAAGTGATATAATTAATCCATTAATTGAAGTAGGTGAAATAATAAAATGAAAAACATTTTAATTCTTGTGATCGGAAGTACCGGCAATGAACCTGAAGCACTGAGACAATCATTGGAATATTTCGGTTATTTTGTAGCCACGAAATATATCGGCAGAGCAAATGATTTAATTGCTGTTCTGAACGGTGATTTGCCGGTCAATGCTGATTGTATCATTTTTTCTTGTCACGGTGAGAATGGAGAAATAGTAATGCCTGTTCTTGGTGACGATGTGTATGCAACCGGCGAACCAAGGGGTAATATTTCTGCTTCGGATATTAATAAATATATCAAACTCAGGGATAAATTAATTCTGAATCTGGGGTGCACAACCGGGGAAAAGGAGTTAGCAAAGGCCTTTTCAAATAAAAATACTTACATTGCATCCGATGATTATACAGAAGGGAATTCTGCGTTGTATTTTGCTATATCATTTTTTTATGAATTGTCAAAAGGGTCGGATTTGGATAAGGCATATACGACAGCAAAGTCAATTGATAGTGAAACAGAATTATTTAAGATTTTTCGGTAAATTTTTTTATTAAGTCCCGACATTACTTAGCACAGAATGTCGGGAAATCTTTTCAGGCTTCTGTTAAAATTTGGACGGACAAGGAGGGATAGCAATGGATTGGATAGTCGGAATACAACATGCTATTGATTATATTGAAGCGAATCTGTCTGAAACGATTGATTATGAAGAAGTGGCAAAAAAGTGCTATTCTTCAAGCTATCATTTTCAGCGTGTATTCAGTATTCTTTGCGGTTTTACTTTGGGGGAATATATCCGTAACCGAAGACTGACTCTTGCCGGCATAGAGCTTGCAACGACCAATGCAAAGGTCATTGATGTTGCAATGAAATACGGTTATGAAAGTCCTGACAGCTTCGCAAAAGCTTTTCAGAAGTTTCATGGTATATTACCTTCACAAGCCAAAAGCTGTGGCAGTAATCTCAAATCCTTTTCCCGTCTTGTACTGAAATTTTCTTTGGAAGGCGGTACAACTATGAACTATTGTATTGAAACTAAACCTGCACTGACTCTTATCGGATATAAAAAGCACTTTACCGGAACTCCTTATGATGAATCAAGACTGCATCAGGAGGGTGATTTTTTCAAGACCACAAGAGCATATCAGTGGATGCTTAAAGGAATGAGCAATGACAAAATGTCGGATTATTGTGTTCTTTCTGACTTTTCTGATGACGGATATGATTTTTATATTTCGGTCACAGCAGATGCTTATGAACGTGAGAATCTGTATAACAGCGAAGTAACGGGAATTGAATTTATGGATAAATTCGGCTTTGAAGAAATCGTTATTCCCGAAAGAATGTATCTTATTTTCGAAACCGATAAGACAAAAATGCCCATCCCTGAATACTTTGAAATACGAAAACAGATTGCAGCAGAATGGCTATCAAATGATGAATATCAGATAGCAAACGCTCCCGAACTTGCCGTTTATCATTGGGGTATCACTGGTGGATATACCGGAAGAACAATTGAAATATGGATTCCCATTGAAAAGAAATAATTTTAACTGCCCTCACATTCATGGGAGCAGTTAAAATATACGCAAAATCGATTACCAAAAATGTTGATTTGTTGCCGATTGTGTTATATTATAATATTGTCAGCGCTGATATTAATCAAGTTTACGAAGGTTTTTCTTATGTTTATGGAAGAACGACATCAAGAAATATCAGATATAATCAAAGCAAACGGTAAAATTACAATTGCGGAAATAACTGCAAAATACGGAATATCAGA
>JAZSND010000008.1:0-3717 GCA_045536235.1 Acutalibacteraceae bacterium
ATAAATGGTATACAGATGTGGATTCAGTCACATTCTCTGCTCAAATCGGCGAAACAAAATATCTGTTCTACGGTGATAAAGAAGAGATAGAAAATTGGAGCCTGCCGATTTACAGATAGAAACAGGAACAACCGTGAAAGCTTAACGTTGACAAATACTAAACAGCCCTCCGGGATTAACCCGGGAGGGCTGTTTGCCGTTGAGCATAAGAATTGAACATTCTTTGTGAAGATAATGGGGCACAGCGATATAAGCAGGGTTGTTACGTTTGCTCAAAGTCAGAAATAAAGTTCTGCATATTGCTTGATAATCTTTCTGGCTTTGATTGCCGCATCGGGGTCTTTATCGAGTAAGTGGCCTGAATTTTTATAAAGAACGAAATCGTGCTTAATACCGTTTCGGGCAAGCTTACGCTCAAAATCCTCTATATGCTTTGCCGGAATAAGGTCATCTTCTTTTCCGTAAAAAATTGCGGTAGGGATGCAGTTTTCATCAACGTAGTTTATAGGTGAGATTTCACTTAAAGCTTTTTGTGAAGCTTCGTTATTTAAAGTTTCTTTTGATATATCTGCATTGCATACCTGTGACAGGAGTCCGTATTTCCAACTTTCAAATTCACCTTTAATGCCCATAAGAAAATCTTCCCTTGTGCAATCGGTAGGCGGGCAGTAGCAACAGACTGCCGAGGGCTTAATCGGCGAAACTTCTTTTTTCGTGTAAGCATAAAGAAGTGCGATATGTGAACCTGCAGATCCGCCGGATAAAATAAGCTCATTTATATTGTAACCGTATTCGTTGCATTTTTGCTTTATGGTGTTAAGTGAGCTTGTTACATCATCAAGCACATGATGGACATTTATGCTTTTGGAAACATATCGGTAATTAATAGCGGCGCATATATATCCAAGTCCTGAAAAAAACTCTGCATCGGGAGTGTGATCAGATTTATCACCCTCAGCCCAGCCGCCGCCATGTATAAAAAGTATCAGTCCTGATTGGGAAACAGGCTTTTCAGGAATATAAATGTCAGCTTTCTGTCTTTCATGGGTACCATAAGAAAAATCTTTAAAAACAGTCATATTCATTCCCCGGCAAACACCTCTTTAATTGCTTCCAGATAGCCGTAACCGTAAAGGTCATCGGGCTGGAGATAGCTGGTTTCGGTCCATTCATTCCAACTGTTAACTGTAATGAACGGGGCCTTCATAACGCCCTTTTCTATTGACTCATCAGCATATTTCTTGACCTTTTCGCAGGCGATTCTGAAATTTTCGGGAGTGTTGTTTTTAACAACGCCGGGCATGAACTTGTTGAATCTCACGTTATTATCCCAGCCTACTGAAATATTAGGATAGAAAGGCACATTCATCAACCTGGTTTCTTCTTCAAGATTTTCAATATAAGCGTCGGTCTGCTGCGCATAGTCGCCGTCGGGGTCAACGCATGAAAACCAGTTGTAATTTGTAACGGAATCAAATCCGAGATAATCATAAAGCTCATAAACTGTCATGCCTTTGCAGTCGTCACCGTCATTAAGCCAGTTATATGTATGTCCTTTCCAGTTTACGGCCTGAAAATGGAGACCCTTGAAGCCTGCTTCAACGGTTTTTCTTCGGAATTCTTCAAGACCTTTTTTGCATTCCTGAGTTGTGCCGAATGTACGGATGAAGTTGTCAACATCAAAAACCATGTAGACGGGGCATCCGTCAATCATATAATAATTTTCACGTTTGAAATATTTTTCGATTGTTCTGTCGCATATCTCCGAAAAAATTTCGGGAGTAACAACGCCGCTCCAAATAACGGTTGAAAGGTCTGTATCGGAATTTCTCTTATCCCAGAGATGAGTTGCATTGTGATTTGCCCACATGAGCATGAACTTCATCTGAGTGTTGTTGCGGGCTTTAAGGAATCCGTCATTAAGACAGTTTTCAAGAAACGGGCGGTTATCATACCAATACCAGTCATAAATAAAAACGTTGACGCCGTAAGAAACAGCGCAGTTGATCTGCATTTCCATAACCCTGCTGTCAGCTTCGTTAACATATCCCCAGGTGGGAATACGGGGCCAACGGCAACCTTCATAGCCTCTGTTGGTCATTGCTTTAACAGTCTGCCATTCACCATAGCCCTCGGGCCAGAAAATACGGGTTCTCGGTTCGTCACCTGTGTAAGACGGCCATATAAAGGCGGCAATATCATAATTTCTCATATCATTACCTCACAAACGCAGTCAGCCTGATTTATTAATTCACATTGCTTTGCGGATTTGTCATTTTGATTATATCATAATCTTATTTGCCATTTCAATAAAATGCAGCTAAATTTGAAAGACTAAATTATTTTTTATACAAAAACAAATAATTAACTCCGGGGTATTTACCGGATTTTTACCTCTATAACTAATCTGTGTTTCTTTTTAGCTAATTCTTGAAACTCCCACGCACCGCCGAAATTACGGGTGACGTAGGTTATGACAATATCGGATTTATTGAGCATCCATTTATTGCGGTAGTTGATGGCGAAGCGGAGAGGAACGGTTTCTATTCCTTCGGGTAGAATTGAGCGCTCGTCAGGTTCATCATTCATACCTGGCATATAGGCAAGGACAACGTAATATTTTATCGGGTAAGTTTTTGACAAATCCTCAAGCTGACGGCGTACCATAGCATCAAAATTGCCGTGGTTGCCGACATAAAACACAGTTGCATTTTAATTTTCAATCAAGTCTATCAGAGTCAGCCGCAAGGCTGGCTCTGTTTCTTTTGGGGTATCTCTGTGACCGAAGAAGGTTACTGTTGCCATAAAAAGCACCTCTTTTATGGGATATATCGTAATTATAGCACAGAAAATATAATTATACGATATATCCCACACGATTTATCGCAGATTTTTATAAACTTAAATCAACGATATATCGCAGAGGTGATTAGCTTTGAATGTGAAAAAAGCCGTTGAATT
Source organism: Acutalibacteraceae bacterium (assembly GCA_045536235.1). Classification (GTDB taxonomy): domain Bacteria; phylum Bacillota; class Clostridia; order Oscillospirales; family Acutalibacteraceae; genus UBA8612. The sequence continues at coordinate 2,962 of JAZSND010000008.1, forward strand.
GAGAATTATAGAACTTTGCAATGAAAGAAACATCGCAATAAATGCTCTTGCAAACATTTCGGGTGTTTCGCCCTCAACCGTTTACAGTATGCTCAATGAGAAGAGCAAGAACCCGGGTGTTATTTCAATCAAGAAAATCTGTGACGGAATGGAAATCAGCATCAGAGAATTTTTTGACAGCGATTTGTTTGACGATTTGGAACAGGAAATTAAATAACAATAAAGAATGCCGCTCGAGCGTCAAACTCGGGCGGCTTAACCTTTATATAATAGTTTGTGCTAAAATATATGCGAAACAATAGAAAAAGTAACAAGGCCATATAACAAACTGTGAACTTTAGTTATCCCTATATCGCTCAAAATTATTTTATCATATCAATTCCTTTTTGAAGCGTATCCGCAGAGATGGCGCCCTTTGCTTGTGCAATCAGATATCCTTCTGCATCTATAAAGTATGTGGCAGGTAAGGAATATACGCTGTATGTCATAGCCGCATCGGAGTCTGTATCATAGAACACCGGAAAGGTATATCCTTTTTCTGAGATGAACGCCTTTGCGCTACTGAGCGTTTCACGTCCGCCGGTCATATTGACCATCAAGAAATGGATCTTGTTCCCAAACTCCAGATATTTTTCGTGGAAGTCAGGCATCTCGCTTTGACAAGGGCCACACCAGCTTGCCCAGAAATTCAACACGATCGGCTTACCGACATAATCCGACAGATTGACTTTGTTTCCCGATCCATCATAAACAGTG
>JAZSND010000049.1:0-50547 GCA_045536235.1 Acutalibacteraceae bacterium
GTTCTTTGAGTTCTAATATTTCTTTTTCATACAGTTTGATGTGTCTGTAACTTCTGGGCATAACAAAACCTCCTATGATAGATTCATTCTACCATAGGGGGTGTCTTTTTTCTATTGTCCGTTTTTAACGGACCTGTTCAAGGTGTCTTTAAGTTTTTATTTTGCCTGGTCGTAGTCACAAACAACTATTTCACAGTCAAATGCTGCGCGGCTTTCATCGCCGTGCCAATATATGCCGAATGAACGTGTGCCGTCAAACGCACTGTAAAACATCGCAACGGATGAAGGCTCATCATCGGGCACGTTTGCTCTGCTGTTTTTGTCGTTGAAGCCCGCTTTTTCAATATCGTCAAGGTAGTTTAAAAATTCCCTGTAGCTGAATTTGTTCAGTCTGATTACAAAGCGTTTGCCTTTTTCTGTTTTGAATTCCTGTGCATTGCTGATCAGCTTTTTTGCAGGAGAGGGAAGCCCCTCGAAAATTTTGTCGCTTGGCCATACGGGTCTTTCTCCCATAAGCTGAGCTGTTTCGGGCTGTTTTGTGGTCAGCTCCTGCATCTGAGCGGCTGTTGTGATTATTTCCGTTTTAGCCTCAACAAAAGGCTTCATGGTTGTGCCGCCCTCTTTTGTTGTGATTTCAGCGGTTGCCGATTCTGCTGTGCTCTGCGTGTCATAGCTTGTTTCGCCTACAGGGGGTATGAATTTATCCCGATACCGTATTCCGAGGAATATGAGCACAATCGCAATCACCGCAACAGCAGCTATAATAATTTTCTTAGTTTTCATTGTTGTTCAGCTTTTCGAGCGACTGCATTTTGAGGTATGCGTTGATGAAGCCGTCGATATCTCCATCCATAACAGCGTTGATGTTACCCATTTCAAAACCTGTTCTGTGGTCTTTAGCGAGTGTGTAGGGCATGAAAACATAGGAACGGATCTGGCTGCCCCAGGCAATGTCCTTCTGCACGCCCTTGATATCTTCAATTTTGTCAAGGTGTTCACGTTCCTTGATTTCAAGCAGCTTTGATTTGAGCATGCGCAGCGCAACCTCACGGTTCTGAACCTGGCTGCGTTCAACCTGGCAAGAGGTTACAATACCTGTGGGGATATGAGTCAGACGAACGGCAGAGGAGGTTTTGTTAACCTTCTGTCCGCCTGCACCGCTGGCGCGGTAAACGTCCATCTTGACGTCGTCCATATTAAGGTCAATTTCGATTGTATCGTCAATTTCGGGCATAGCTTCAAGCGAAGCAAACGAGGTATGACGTCTGCCGGAAGCATCGAACGGTGAGCAGCGTACAAGTCTGTGAACACCGTTTTCGCTCTTCATGTAGCCGTATGCGTTTTCACCCTCGATGTGCAGAACAGCTGATTTAAGGCCTGCTTCATCGCCGTCAAGGAAGTCGGGCATTGTGACCTTGTAGCCGTGCTGTGTGCCCCACTGTGTGTACATACGTACAAGCATCTGCGCCCAGTCCTGAGCTTCTGTGCCGCCTGCACCTGCGTGGAAGGTGAGGATAGCGTTCTTGCTGTCGTATTCGCCGCTGTGCAGTGTGCTGAGTGTCTGCTTGTCAAGCTCTTTTTTAACGGCGTCAACACCCTCACGGCAGTCAGGGAACATGGATTCGTCCTCTTCCTCGTTTGAAAGCTCAATCATAACAAGAGTGTCCTCGTAATCGCCGTTGAGCTTTTCGTAAGCCTGAACCTTGTTCTTAAGGCTTGCCATCTGCTGAAGAATTTTCTGTGAATTTTTCATATCGTCCCAGAAATTGGGTGCGGCACTCTGTTCTTCGAGTACTGCAATTTCTTTTTTCATGTCCTCAAGACCGAGTGCTTCTGCAAGTTCATCAAGCGGTTTCCTGCATTCAAGCAGCTCAAGTCGGAGTTCTTCGTATTGGAGCATAGTTTATCCTTTCCCGGCAGAAATCTCTGCCTTGTAGATTTACATAAATTATCAGTATATATTTTAATACATTTTCAGCCATAAGTAAAGTAGCAACAGCTTAAAGAAAAAGAAAAATTTATATTTCTTAAAAATAATTGTATATAAACATTGAATTTCTGTGTTAAGTTGTGTAAAATGGTACTGTGTATATTTGTGTACACATAAAAGAAAGGTGTATAGTAAATGAGATATTCAGGAGAAAACTGTCCTTATTGCGGTGTTACATTTGCAGACGGGGATGACATTGTTGTCTGCCCCGAATGTGCAACGCCGCATCACCGTGCCTGTTGGCATGCTCACGGACAGTGCGCAAACACAGAAAAACATGCTGAAAACTTTGTCTGGAAAAAAGCTGCTGCTGCGCAGCCCGGGCCGGAAAAAACAAACGAAGAAGAACCTGACAAAAAAAGTCTTGATATAGTCTGCCCCGATTGCGGCAAGGTAAGCCCCAACGGTACGCTGCGTTGCCCTGATTGCGGCGCGATGCTGATTCCGTTTTCGCCTTTGGGTGAGGATTCGCCCGTAGCAAGGTTTGTGCCGGGCTTTGATCCGAATGAGCAAATCGGCAGGCTCAAAAGCGGCGATATTGCGCTTTACTGCCGTGTCGGCGGCACAAGATATATCAAAGCATTCAGAAAGCTTAACGAAAAGCGCAAGTTTTCGTGGAACTGGGGCGCAGCGTTTTTTGCTCCCTATTGGTTCTTCTACCGCAAGCTGTATAAAGCGGGCGCAATTTTCCTTGCGCTGTTTGCTGCGGTAAGTCTGTGGCTGATGCCTGCAAGCTCTGCCTTTTATGAGGAATATGACAACCTTGCCATAGAGGTGCAGCGCCTTATGGAGGAAGAGGGCGAAAATGCGGCTATGGCGCGGATGGAAGAAAAAATGCCTGAGCTTGTCACGGCAATGCAGCCGATGCTTTTGCCCATGCTTATTCAGCTGCTGCTTCATATAGCGGCTGCCTTTGCAGCTGACAGGCTGTATTTCAAAAAAGCAAAGGCGGATATTCTGCAGGTAAAAAGTGAAAACCATGATGCCCGTAATTTCCAGCTTGAGCTTTTCAAAAAAGGCGGTACCACGTTTGTCGGCGGTGCGCTGTCATATTTCGGCTATGAAATAGTGCTTTATGCAGCATCGTGGCTGATGAACAGATAAAGAATCCGGAAGAATACATTTAATTGATAATTAATATATTTATTATATAATACATTATTATATATTAAACATTAATTAATAAACGCAAAACTACTGAAAGGAATGTTTAACCATGAAAATCAAGAAGGCCATTATCCCTGCGGCAGGTCTTGGCACAAGAGTGCTTCCTGCATCAAAGGCAGTTCCCAAGGAAATGCTTAATATTGTAGATAAGCCCGCAATCCAGTATATAGTTGAAGAGGCTGCTGCTGCAGGTATCGAGGATATCCTCATCATCACAAACCGCGGTAAGGGTGTTATCGAAGATCATTTTGACCACAGCTATGAGCTCGAAGACAAGCTTTCAAAGAATCCGTCAAAGAAGGATCTTTACGAGGATGTTCTTGCTTGTTCAAACATTGCCAATGTTTATTTCATCCGTCAGAAGGAAACAAAAGGTCTTGGCCACGCTATCATGTGCGCAAAGAGCTTTGTCGGTAACGAGCCGTTTGCGATTCTCTACGGTGATGACGTTATCATCAATGACGAATATCCTGTTACAAAGCAGCTTGTTGATGTTTATGAGAAGACAGGTAAGGGTATCGTAGGTGTTAAGGAAGTACCGAGAAAGGACGTTTCAAAGTACTGCTCACTTGATGTTACTCCTCACGAGGGCAACGAAAAGCTGATGGATGTACATAACATCATCGAAAAGCCGACAGAGGATCAGATTATGTCCTGCTTCTCGATCCTCGGCAGAGTTGTTGCACCGCCGCAGGTATTTGATTATCTTGCAGAAGACCTTGCAAACACTCCCGAAGGCGAAGAACTCTTCTTTACAGATACTCTTGCACGTCTGGGTAAGGAAGGCGATCTTCTCGCTCTTGATTTTGACGGCATACGTTACGATATGGGCAACAAGCTCGGTATCATGAAGGCTAACTGCGAAGTAGCCCTCAACCATAAGGAACTCGGCGAGGACTTCAAGGCATACCTCAAGGAGCTTGTAGAAACATTTTGATTAACATAAAGAGGATAGAAAAATGAAAAAGGCTATCGCTCTGATTTCTGCAGCTGTTCTGATTTTCACCGCAGCGGGCTGTAAAAATAAGCAGCCCGACCCGGAACAGACTACCGGTGAAACCGTTACGGACGAAAACGTGTCTGAACCCGGAGCAACCGTACAGAACAGCCCGGAAGAAAGCACAGAAGAAAGTACAGAAAAAGAAGAAACGCCCCCGTCAAGTACAATGGTAGTAGTTGTGACCGGCGGCAAAGAATACGGAATAGAGCAGCCGGATGTTACATCTGTAGTTGAGCTTGTTCCGACGATTGCTCCGCAAAAGCCCAGACCTACTGCACCGGAGCGTACCACAAAAGCCAAGCCCACAACAACAAAGCGTGTCACTACAACACGTCAGCCGATAGTTATCCCGACACCCGAGGGTGACCCGGAGCTGGTTTATGCCGATTTGTTCAGCGTGACCGAAAACGGCGCGACCGACAGCATAGCGGTCATAAACCACACCTGCGAGTATTTTGCAGAAAGAGGAACCTTCGGCATAACGGTAAACTTCGATATAAAGGCATACTCCGGCACCAGGAAAAATATGTACGTGGCTTATAACTGTTATGATAAGAGCGGTAAAAAGCTCAACGATAAGCAGCTTTCCTGCTACGTTCCGCTGTCAGGTGAGAATAAAACCGTGCAGGGCCTTTTGTCTGCAAGAGCAGATACGGTGAAGATCGAACTGGTCAGCTACTATTAATGTAATAATAAAATAAAAAAATTCAAATTAACTATTGCATATTTCTGTCAATGGTAGTATAATACCCCACGGAAAGGTAGAACTACTGCGGCGTTTTATGGTATTTTGGCAGTTTTTACAAAACTTTCGCCGGATTTGGTAATATTTTTGCCCTTTTTCGGTCAGATTTTTTGAAAAAACACTTGAAATTACCATAGAACTGTAGTATAATCCAAGTACATATTAAGTTTCCAGAAATATGTAACAAAAAACAGGAGGAATTCACTATGAAGAAACTTAGCATCGTTCTTGCACTCATCATGGCTCTTTCCTGCTTCAGCCTTACAGCTTTTGCACAGGAAGAGACAACAGTTGAAGAGACAACAGTTGAGGAAACAACAGTTCCTGAAGTTGAAACAACAACAGTAGCTCCCACAACAGTAGCTACAACAGTTGCTGATCCCGCAACAGTTATCATCCACATCGCTATTGCAAATGTTGATGGTACAAGCGAGAGCTACGACTTCCGTTACTCTGTAAAGGGTGGCACAACTCTCACAGCAGCTGACATTCTTGCAGCAGCTAAGGGCCGCCTCGATGCAGACGGCAACGCTATCCTCGACACAGAGGAATATGTTGTATCTGATGTTGTTGTTGCTTACGACGACCAGGGTGGTAACGGCGTAAAGGGCGACCAGGACAACGAGCAGTATGCATTCAACAAGGAAGTTGTTGCAGCTGGTGAAACATACGAGTACCTTGTATGTGCAACAGAGATCGACGACGTTAAGAACCTTGTTGTAACAATCTTCGAGCAGACAGCTAAGCTTGATTGGGGCGGCATCGCAAAGGCTAACGTAGCTCTTTGGAACCAGATCATCAACGGCACAAAGGCAGCTGTTGAAAGCCTTGTAAACGCTGATTGGCCGGAGTGCACAGAGGCTCCCACAGAGGCTCCCACAGAAGTTGAGACACCCGAAACTGGTGTTTCTGCAGTAGCTGGTGCAGCAGTTGTTGTTCTTGCTCTCTCCGCTACAACAGCAGTTGTTCTTCGCAAGAAGGAAGACTAATTAATTAGTCACAACTTAACACTTAAGTAAACATTCAGCCGTCGGGTTTGTCCTGGCGGCTGTTTTGTTTTTGTGTTTTTGATTGTAAACGTATAATGTAATGTTATAATTAATGCTTGCAAAATGCGAACTACTGTGATATAATATCAAACAATCGGATAATGAAAACGCTGAGAAAAAGAGAGTAAGCGGTTTACACAAGGGTTATTTCAGAGAGCTGCATCACCGGCTGAAAGTGCAGCAACCCGAAACTTGCCGAAGTTCACTTTGGAGCGGTGCGGTTGATAAGGCCGCAACGGTTTGCCGCCGTTACGGGGCTAATGAGGGTTTGCTTTTTATTTTTAATAGCAAAAACCGGGGTGGTACCGCGTAAAACCGTTTTTCGGTCTTTCGTCCCTGATATTATCGGGGGATGAAGGGCTTTATTTTTTTGTATATTAACCGAAAGGAATGATAGATTTGAAAGAACAACTCAAGGCTATCGCATCGGCAGCGCAGGAAGCTGTAGCAGCCGCTGCATCCAACGCAGATTTAGAAGCTCTGCGTGTTAAATACCTTGGAAAAAAGGGCGAGGTAACGGCTATCCTTAAGCAGATGGGCAAACTCTCTGCAGAGGAAAGACCCGTTGTCGGTCAGCTTGCAAACGAGGTAAGACAAGCTATCGAAGCCCAGCTTGAAGAAAAGGTCAGCCAGATTAAGGCTGCCGAGCAGAAAGCAAAGCTTGAAAGCGAAACACTTGACGTAACTATGCCCGGCGAAAAGACCGAACTTGGTCACAGACATCCGCTTTCCATTGTACTTGACGAGGTTAAGGAAATTTTCCTCGGCATGGGCTTTGAGGTTGCTACAGGTCCTGAGGTTGAGTGGGATTATTACAACTTTGAGGCACTCAATATTCCCAAGGAGCATCCGGCACGTGATACTCAGGATACATTCTACGTAACCGAAAACATGCTTCTTCGTACCCAGACCTCCCCTGTACAGATCCGTGTTATGGAAAACACTCAGCCCCCTATCCGCATCATTGCACCTGGCAGCGTTTTCCGCAGTGATGCTGTTGACTCAACACATTCACCTTTCTTTCACCAGATCGAGGGCCTTGTTGTTGACAAAGGTATCACAATGGCAGACCTCAAGGGCTGTCTCTTCGATTTTGCAAAGCGCCTTTACGGCGAGGATACAAAAATCCGTCTTCGTCCGCACCATTTTCCGTTCACTGAGCCCAGCTGTGAAATTGACGTAACCTGCTTCCGCTGCGGTGGTAAGGGCTGCCCGTTCTGCAAGGGCGAGGGCTTTGTTGAAATCCTCGGTGCAGGTATGGTTCATCCGCAGGTTCTCAAGAATGGCGGCATCGACCCCGAAGTTTACAGCGGCTTTGCATTCGGTGTAGGTCTTGAACGCCTTACACTCTTCCGCTTCAATATTGACGATATGCGTCTGCTGTTTGAAAACGATATGCGTTTTCTCGGTCAGTTCTAAGGGAGGAGAAGTAAAATGAATTTATCCAAAAGATGGCTTCACGATTATGTGAAGATTGATGTTACAGATAAGCAGTTTGCCGATGACCTTACCATTTCCGGTTCAAAGGTTGAGGGTTATGAGGCAGAGGGTGAAGAGCTTTCCAACATTGTTGTAGGACGTGTTGAGTCACTCGAAAAGCACCCCGATTCCGACCACCTCTGGATTTGTCAGATCAATGTCGGCGCTGAGGAAAATCTCCAGATCGTTACCGGCGCACAGAACCTCACAGCGGGCGATTATGTTCCCGTTGCACTTGACAATTCTGTAGTCGCAGGCGGCAAAAAGATAAAGAAGGGCAAGCTGCGTGGCGTTGAAAGTGCAGGTATGCTCTGTTCACTCGGTGAGCTCGGACTTACAGTTCACGATTTCCCCTACGCTATTGAGGACGGTATTTTCGTTCTCGGCGAGGACTGCGACCTTACCCTCGGAACAGATATCCGTGAAGCAACAGGCTTTAACGATGTTGTAACCGAGTTTGAAATCACCTCCAACCGTCCCGATTGCCTGAGCGTACTCGGTCTTGCAAGAGAAACCGCAGTAACATATGGCATGGATTTCAACGAGCCTGTTCCCGTTGTTGCTCCCGCTGAGGGCGATGTAAATGAGCTGCTTAAGGTTTCAATTGAAGCCCCCGAGCTTTGCTACCGCTATGTCGGCGGCGTTGTAAAGAACGTTAAAATTGAGCCGTCACCCCGTTGGATGCGTGAAAGACTGCGCGCAAGCGGCGTACGCCCGATTAACAATATTGTCGATATTACAAACTTCGTAATGCTCGAATACGGTCAGCCTATGCATGCGTTCGACCTTCGCTATCTTGAAGGCAATGAGGTTATCGTACGTAATGCAAAATCAGGCGAAAAAATCACAACACTTGACGGCGTTGAAAGAGAGCTCAGTGAAGAAATGCTCGTCATTGCAGACAGCAACAAGCCTGTTGCCGTCGCAGGTGTTATGGGCGGCGAATACAGCGGAATTATGGACGATACAAATACTATCGTTTTCGAGTCCGCATGCTTTAACGGTCCGAGCATCCGTATGACTGCAAAGAAGCTCGGTATGCGTACAGAGGCTTCCTCACGCTATGACAAGCAGCTTGATCCCCGTGGTTGCCGCAAGATACTCGACAGAGCGCTGCAGCTTGTTCAGCAGCTCGGTGCAGGTGAGGTTGTAAACGGCGTTGTTGATTGTGACTGCTCCGACAAGAGCGATTTTACACTTGCTTTTGAACCCGATTGGGTCAACGAATTCATCGGTATTGATGTAAGCGCAGACGAGCAGAAGAAAATTCTGGAGCGTCTTGGCTGTAAGGTTGAGGGCGGCGTTATCACAGTACCCTCTTTCCGTAATGATCTGCGCCACAAGGCAGATATTTCAGAAGAAATTGCACGTTTCTACGGCTACGATAAAATTCCGGACAGACAGCTTTCCGGTGTTGCAACAGCTCAGCTCACACCCGAGCAGAAGTTTGAAAGACTCATCAACAACACCATGCTTTCCTGCGGTCTTTCAGAGCTTTGCACATTCTCATTCATCAGCCCCAAGAGCTATGACAAAATCTGTCTACCTGCAGACAGCGACAAGAGAAAGTGCGTTGTAATTTCCAATCCTCTCGGTGAGGACACAAGCGTTATGAGAACAACAATGCTTCCCTCAATGCTTGAAACACTCGCCAGAAACTACAACAACAGAAATGCAAAAGCTTATCTCTATGAGCTTGGCAAAGAATACATCTACAGAGGTACTCAAGAGCTGCCTGCAGAGCCTCAGGTGCTTTGTATGGGTATGTACGGCGCAAACTGCAACTTCTTTACAATAAAAGGTATTGTTGAGGAGCTGCTTTACAAGCTCGGCATTGAGGATTACGATGTTGAGGCTGTCAAGGATAATCCGTCATACCATCCCGGCAGAACAGCTGTTATTTCAAAGGACGGCGTTGTTATCGGTACAGTAGGCGAAATTCATCCGCAGGTTCTTGAAAACTACGGCATCGGCACAAAGGCATATGCTGCAGAAATCAGCTTTGATGCTTGCTTTGAAATCAGCAACCTCAAGCGCACCTACAAGCAGCTGCCCAAATTCCCCGCCCTCACACGTGACCTTGCTTTCGTCTGCAAGAAGAGCGAGCCCGTGCTTATGCTTGAAAAGACAATTGCTCAGGCTGTCGGTAAGAATCTTGAATCAATTGAGCTGTTCGACGTTTACGAGGGCAGCCAGATTCCTGAGGGCATGAAGAGCGTTGCATTCAACCTCAAGCTTCGTGCAGCAGACCGCACAATGACCGACGAAGAGGCTGACAGCGCAATGAAGAAGTCCATCAAGGCTCTTGAAAAGCTCGGTATTTCACTCAGAGCATAAATTTAATCTACGGGAGGTATTATCATGAAAGAAAAAATCAATGTAGCAATTATAGGCTGCGGTACTATAGCTAATTCTGCACACATTCCGGCATATATGGATTCCCCCATTGCCGAAATCAAATATTTCTGCGATATTATTCCCGAAAGAGCTGACGCAGCTGTTGAAAAATACGGTTGCGGCAAGGCTGTTTACGATTATCACGAAATTCTTGACGACCCCGGGCTTGATGCAGTATCCGTCTGTACACACAACGATATGCACTCGGTTATTTCAATTGATTTCATGCGCCACGGCAAGGACGTACTTTGCGAAAAGCCTGCTGCAAGAATTCTTTCCGAAGCACTTGAAATGGAAAAGGTGTCCTACGAAACGGGCAGAATTCTGTCAATCGGCGTTTGCAACCGCTACGCAAACTCAGTAAACCACATCAAAAAGCTGATTGCCGACGGTGAACTTGGCGAAATTTACCACGTTTATGCCAGCTTCCGTGCTTACCGTTCAATTCCCGGCCTCGGCGGCGATTTTACAACAAAGGCTTGCTCAGGCGGCGGCGCACTTATTGACTGGGGCGTGCATTATATCGATCTCATTCTTTACTGCCTTGGCGACCCGAAGGTGCTTACCGCAAGCGGTGAAGCATTCTGCAAACTCGGTAAAGATATGAAAAATTATGTTTACGAAAGCATGTGGGCAGAGGATACCTCCGACACAGAAAACGGCACATACGATGTTGACGATTCCGTTGTTGGTCTTGTCAGAACAGACGGCGCAGTTGTCAGCTTCAACGGTGCATGGGCGCAGAACATAGGCGAAAGCGAAACATATATTGATTTCATGGGCGACAAGGGCGGTATCCGCTTGCAGTACTGTGGCAATTTCCGCTTCTGGACAACCAAAAACGGCATGCTCACCGAAACAAAGCCTGCCTACAAAACAAACAATATGCACCGCAGCGAGGTGCTTGACTTTGTTGAGTGCGTTGCAAAGGGCGAGCGAAACCGCAACGATATCAGATATGCCGTAGGTACATCAAAAATTCTGCAGGCTATCTATGATTCTTCCGAAGCTCACGCTGAAGTGAAAATAGATAACTGACTAAATTAATAAAAGGGTTGTATTCTTTAAAAAAATGGTATATAATAAACTGTAACATTAATTTTTCAGTTTTTGTACGGAGGTGTCATAAATGACAGATAAAACGATTAAGTTTAATATCCGCGACGAACATGAGGCGGAAATGCGCCACACAATTCAGGTTGTATATGATGCCTTAAAGGAAAAGGGATACAATCCGATCAGCCAGATTGTCGGCTACATCCTTTCCGAGGACCCTACCTACATCACTACGCACAACAATGCACGTAGTCTGCTTCGCAGGGTCGACCGTGATGAGCTGCTTCAGTCGCTCGTCAAGAATTATATCGAAAACAAGTAACGGAGGCGACACGAATGGCAGAAAAGAAAAAGGCTAAATTCCTCAGCTACAAGGGTAAGCCCCTTGTCCGCTGCGGCAATACAATTTATTACGGCAACATGAACGACAGTCATGTTGTTCTGTTGCAGATTGTTTCTTCCAAAAAGGTCAACGACCTTGACGTTGCAGACAGAGTAACGGTTCAGCTGCTCAGCACTGATCCCGATGCACGTCCCAAGGACAGAATCATCAAAAAGAGCGAGAAAAAGGGCCTGTATCAGGCTATGGATATCGGTTCTATCTGGTTAGACCTCGCACTTAAAGGAAACTAAAAAACCATAAAAACGAACCTCACTGCATATGTATGTAGTGAGGTGTTTTTTATGGTTGTGAAGATAAAGAAAGTATATGTTTTTGTGTGTATTACTGCACTGCTGCTTGTCAGCGGAATTTTTGCCGTTCCGCACGGAACCGTTGAAACATCAACGGAAAACAGGACTCAGCTGCCCGTGGTCATGTACCACCAGGTGACAAAAAATATCAACCGCACGGGAGCCTACTGCATTACGCTCGGTCAGCTTGAAAACGATCTGAAATATCTGCAGGAAAAAGGCTATGAAACGGTTGATGTTGAGCAGCTGATAAATCATGTCAGGTCAGGTGCCGCACTTCCTGAAAAGCCGATTATTTTAACCTTTGATGATGGGTACGAAACGGTTTACAGCTATGTTGCGCCGTTGTTTGAAGAATACGGCATGTGCGGTGTTGCAAGCGTAGTCGGAGCGTATACGGATATGTATACGCAAATGGATGACCATAACCTGAGCTATTCATATCTCACATGGGATGAGGTAAGCGAGCTTGCTGCAGGCAACACCATTGAAATACAAAATCACAGTTATGATTTACACAAGCTCGATTCCTCGGGCAGACACGGTGCACAAAAGGTCAGCGGCGAAACCGTTTCGGAATACTCGGCTTTTTTAAACGACGATATCGGAAAAATGCAAAAGCTGCTCACAGAGAAAACAGGCAAAAAGCCAACGGCTTTCACCTATCCCTTCGGCAGCTATTCCAAGGAATCCAAACAAATTATAAAGGCAATGGGTTTTGATGCCGCCTTTGTTTGTGAGGAGCGTATTAATATTATCGACTGTGAGGATACTGAATGGCTCTACCGCATCGGCAGGTATAACAGACCGCACGGTTTATCCTCAGCAGAATTTTTTGCAAAGATGGGGATTGAATAAAAGTCTGGTAACGTGACACGGTCGGGTTATTGTTTTGCTGCTGCGTTTCCTGCTGCTCTGCCACTGGCAAATGCCCATGACAGATTAAAGCCGCCGCAAGCTCCGTCTACATCAAGCAGCTCACCGCAGACATAGAGTCCGCTGTGCTTTTTGGATTCGAGTGTATAAGCATCAAATTCTCTGACGTTTGCGCCGCCCTTTGTGACCTGTGCATCGTTAAAGCCCTTTGTGCCTTTAAGCTCAAGCACAAAATTTTTGAGCTCTGCTGCAATTTTTCCTGCTTCCTTTGTGCCGATTTCCTTTGCGGCTTTCGGCAAAAAGCCCAATGCAGATTTTATAACGGCAGTACCGACTGCCTTAGGCACAACTCCGCCAAGCAGATTTTCTATAGGCAATGAGGGATTGTGACGGGCAGTTTTAATTACAATTTCCTTTGTCTGCTCAAAAGTGTATTCGGGCAGCAGATCAAGGCTGAGCTGAGCTTTTTTATCCGGCACAACAAAGCGGCTCAGATCCATTGCCGCAATACCCGAAACACCGTAATCGGTAAAAAGGATTTCGCCATTTGAGCAGCCGCCTGTTGAAAGCGTCAGCAGAGCTTTGGCACGTACGCCTTTGAGCGCCTTTGTTTTAGCCGTATCAGTGAGCAGCTGAACAAGACAGGGAAAAAGCGCAGTAACGCTGTGCCCCAGCGATTTTAAAATCGGGTAACCGCTGCCGTCAGAGCCTTGCGAGGGTGCAGCCTTGCCGCCGCAGCAGAAAATAATTTTGTCAGCCGTTATTTCTGAATTTACTATATACCGCTTTTCTTTTTTTACGGTTTTCACTTTGTAATCGCAGATAATTTCAACACCGAGGTTTTCACACTCAAACCGCAACGCATCAAGAACCGATGCAGCCGTATTGCTCAGCGGATAAAGCCTGCCCTCAGAATCGGCACGGGTGTAAAGCCCCATTGATTCAAAGAATTCAATAAGGCTGTCAGCCGTATATTTCTGCATTATTTTTGAGGTAAAAGCAGCGTTTGTGTATGAGTGTGTATCTGCACTGAGATTGCCAAGGTTGCACCTGCCGTTGCCGGTTGCGAGGATTTTTTTGCCTGCTCTGGGCAATTGCTCCAGTACAGTAACGCTTTTGCTACTGTCGGTGCGCTTTGCTTCAATCGCTGCGGCGAGTCCGCTTGCACCGCCGCCGACAATAAGAATATTGACTGTTTTCATCAAATCACTCCGTAAAAGTGAATTATGTTCATATCTTCAGGCATTTCAAGTCCGTGGCCGCCTGATTCACCGTCCACCTCATGACAGCCGTGGTCAGGCGCAAAACCGATAAGTGTGGTATGGCTCTGCCAGTTTTCACGAACTGTGTTTGCAAGCATCTCAAAAGCTGCGGCATTATGTTTAAGGGCTTCTATTGCTTGCTCCCCTTCGGGGCCGACCTTATGCATAACGCCGTCGTAATTGCCGTTGTATACGCATATGAGGTCGTATTTATCCTCTTTAATAAGCTCAATTGCTTTTGCGTTTGCCTCGTCGGGAGTTCCGACAATAAAATAATCCATTTCACGCTCAAGGAAAATTCTGGACATACTGTCCTCGCCTGTTGAAACAATGCAAGGCTTTTTGCCGGCACGTATCAGCGCATCAAAAACGCTGTCGGTCTTAACTACGGGCTTGCGGTATGCCTTTATGCCGTGAATATCCGGCACAGCGCCGGTGTACATAGTGGCAAAGCAGACGGGGGTGACGCTTGGCATAACGCACTGCAAGGGCAGTGTCAGCTGAGTGTTGAGCATAACCGGCTCAAACAGATTTGTATATTTTCCGAAAAGCCACAGCGCTACGGCATCGGGATTGTACATCAGCACACGGTCAATTTTTTTGTCTGCAGTGAAATTTTTCATTATTTCAAGTGCAGGCTCAGCCCGGTCCGGTGCATCAACACTTAAAGCGTTTGTTATTGCTGCGGCAACGCCTGTTAATTTCAGCGGACAGTAAAGTTCATTGAGTAAATCAGCCATAATAGCATCTCCTCTGTTCACAAAAAGCAAGGCGTAAAAACCTTGCTTTGCTTGTGATGAATATTAATTACATTTCCATTGCCTTGAGCCAATGCTCTGCAATTACGCTGTGGCCGTATGCGGTCGGATGCACGCCGTCCTCAGAAAGCTTTTCCATAGGCGTGCCGCTTGCTACCATTTCGTCAAAAATTTTCTGCAGGTCAATAAAAGTAACATCAAACTCTTTGATGAGTCTGTATACTGCCTCCTGCTTTTCTTTGAGGTCAGGATGCATTTCGATCTTATCGGGCATGACATCAATTATAAAGGGGTTGAGCAGAATAATCTGAGCCGAGGTTTCGTTTTTTATTCTGTCAAGCAGCTTTCTCATGTTGTCTTCGTACTGCTGTGCAGTAGTGATTTGACCCTGGTCAAAGCTGCGCCAGGTATCGTTAACACCTATAAGCAGAGAAACGTAATCGGGCTTTAAATCAACGCAGTCGGTGTCCCAGCGGTCAATAAGGTCCCATGTGCGGTTGCCGCTGATACCTCTGTTTATAACTTTAACACTGAGGGCTGCATAATCGCTGTCGAGTTTTGCGGCTATCATTGCAGGATAGCCGTTGCCGAGTGATTCTGCAGGGTTGCCAGAATCAGTTCGGCAGGTGTCGGTAATGCTGTCGCCTTGAAAAAGTAAAACGGAATCTTTTTTAAGCATCTTGCGTTACCTCGTTTATTTGATTATGTCGCAACCCATATAAGGACGAAGAACTTCGGGAATGGTGATTGAGCCGTCTGCGTTCTGGTAGTTTTCAAGTATAGCGGCAACAGTTCTGCCGATAGCTACGCCCGAACCGTTGAGGGTATGAACAAGCTGAGCCTTGTCCTTGGGTGTTTTCTTGAAGCGGATTGCTGCTCTGCGTGCCTGGAAATCCTCAAAGTTGGAGCAGGATGAAATTTCAACATAGCGGTTGTAGGAGGGCATCCATACCTCAACGTCATATGTCTTTGCAGAGGAGAAGCCGATATCACCTGAGCTGAGAGCTACAACTCTGTGAGGCAGACCGAGGAGCTGGAGAACACGCTCAGCGTCGTTGGTGAGTGATTCAAGCTCGTCATATGAGGTTTCGGGGTCAACAAACTTGACAAGCTCAACCTTGTTGAACTGGTGCTGACGGATAAGACCTCTGGTATCTCTGCCTGCACTGCCTGCTTCTGCACGGAAGCATGCAGAATATGCGCAGTATTTAATCGGAAGCTGCTCGCCGTCAATTATTTCATTGCGGTGCATATTTGTAACGGGAACTTCAGCTGTGGGGATAAGGAAATAATCCTCACGCTCAAGTCTGAAAGCGTCCTCTTCAAATTTCGGGAGCTGACCTGTACCTGTCATTGATGCACGGTTTACCATAAAGGGCGGAAATACTTCTGTATAGCCGTGCTCTGTGTGAGTGTTGAGGAAAAAGTTGATGATAGAGCGCTCAAGTCTTGCGCCTGCAGCCTTGTAGAAGTGGAAACGTGCACCTGTAACTTTGGCAGCTGTTTCGGGATCGAGGATATTAAGGTCTGCACCGAGGTCCCAGTGAGCCTTGGGCTCAAAATCGAAGGCTCTGGGTTCGCCCCAACGGCGGATTTCTACATTGTCGCTGTCATCCTTACCGATGGGTGTTTTATCGCTGGGGATGTTGGGGAATTCGTACATTATTTTCTGCTGCTTTTCCTCAAGCTCGGCAATAAGTGCATCGCCTTGCTTAACTTCTTCCTTAATGGCGTTCATGCGTGCCATGATTTCGGAAATGTCGCCGCCCTCTTTCTTGATTCTGGGAATCTCACGGCTGGCAGCGTTCTGTTCCTGCTTGAGCTGGTCGTTCTTAGCGGTAAGCTCACGGCGCTTGACGTCAATATCAAGCACTTCGTCAACAAGGGCGTCCATATCCTTGTTGCGGGATTTCATTGCATCTTTAACAAGCTGCGGATTTTCACGGATTACTTTAATATCAAGCATTTTTTATGCATCCTTTCGATTGGGGTAGCGGAATGAATCCGACCCGTTTTTAGTAGTATTTTACGGGATTGTCCTGCTCAAACACAATGACTTCAATATCCCTGTATTTTTCTTTTAGTTTATCTGCAAGCGGTTTCATTGAGGGCATTTCGGTTTCAAAGTGCCCTGCGGCAATAGCCGTTAAGCCGTTTTGCTTTGCGTCAAGGAAATGGTGGTGTGAGAGTTCGCCTGTCACAAACGCATCAGCCTTGCCGATGATTTCGTAAAGCAGCGAGCCACCGCTGCCGCCGCAAAGTGCAACGGATTTTATTTCGTTGCCTGCGTCTGCAAGCCTCAGATGACAGCCGAGCTTTTCTTTTATCAGCAAAGCCAGCTCTTCGCCGCTCATGGGTTCAGTTTCAACAAGCCTTACCATGGGCGTTGCCGTTTCCTCAAGCTCGAGCGGTTGCGGATTCCGAAAGCCGAGCAGCTGCGCCAGATAATCGTTTACACCGCCTGTTGCCGAATCCCAGCAGGTGTGTGCGCTGATTGCGCTTATGCCACTTGTCAGCAGCTCGTAAACCACGCTGCCTGCGGTAATTTTTTTCAGCGGTGAAAAGATTACGGGGTGGTGCGTTATGATAAGCTGAGCCTCAAGCACTTTTGCAGCATTGATCAGCTGCGGTGTTGCATCAAGTGACAGCACAACTGTTTCGATTTCCCTTTCGGGGTCACCCAGCAGCAGGCCGCTGTTATCCCATTTTTCCTGAGTTGAAAACTCGGCAAAGGAGTTTATGTATTCAAAAATTTCTTTTACTGTGGGCATAGCTTACACTCTCTTGAGAAGAACATCTTCTTCATACTTTCTGATATCGCTGAGCCAGCCCTCTCTTGCGGGGACACCCTTGCGTGCACAGTATTCTTCCCATATGTCGCCGTAGGGGTAGAATTTCATTTCCTCTGTCATTGCAAGTACCCCTGTGAAATCTGCCTTGTCCTGCATCTCTTTAAGCTGTGCGTGCGGAATAAGCATTGCAAAAAGCAGAGCCTTGCGCATATTGCGTGCGCCGATAACCCATGCTGCAACACGGTTGATGCTTGCATCAAAGTAGTCAAGGCCGATAAGCACTCTGTCAAGTGCATCGCAACGGACAATTTCCTTTGCGATTTCTTTAAGCTCATCGTCAAAGGTTACTACGTGGTCGCTGTCCCAACGGACACCTCTTGTTACGTGCAGTGCAACCTTGTCGCTGAAAAGGAGCATCGAGGGGATTTTATCGGAAACAACCTCTGTAGGGTGGTAGTGACCGTTGTCAAGCAGGCAGATGCAGCCCCTTGTTGCGGCGTAGTTCATATAGAATTCGTGTGAGCCTACGGTGTAGGATTCTACGCCGATGCCGAAAACCTTGGATTCAACAGTGTCAACAAGATATTTCGGGTCAATCTGCTCACTAAGGATTTCATCAAGCGCATCCATAAGGCGCTTACGGGGACCGATACGGTCAGCAGGTACATCCTTATAGCCGTCAGGAATCCAGATATTGTTTACGCAGGTTATGCCAAGCTCTCTGCCGAAGTATTCGCCGACCTTGCGCATTGCCTTGCAGTGGTCAATCCAGAAGCGGCGGATTTTTTCATCGGGATGAGAAAGAGTCAGACCGTCTGCTGCAAGCGGATGGGAGAAAAGAGTGGGGTTGATGTCAAGGCCTAAGCCTCTTGCTTTTGCGTACTCTACCCACGGAGCAAAATGCTCAGGGCGGAGCTTGTCACGGCTGACCTTTTCATCACCTAAAATAGCATATGTTGCATGGAGATTTATTTTATGTGCGCCGGGAATAAGGGCAAGAGCCTTATCAAGGTCTGCCATCAGCTCTTCGGCGTTGCGTGCCTTGCCGGGGTAGTTGCCTGTAGCCTGTATACCGCCGGAAAGCTCGCCGCTGCTTTCAAAGCCGGAAACATCGTCGCCCTGCCAGCAATGCAGCGAAACCTTGACGCTGTCAAGCTTTCTGAGTACTTCCTCTGTGTCAATGCCCAGGCCTGCATAAAGCTCTTTTGCGGATTCATAACGTTGTGTCATATCGTATAACCACCTTTGCGGAAATTGAATTTGAAAATACAAAAGCATATACTTTTACATATATAATCTATAATATATTTCTTTTTTATTTTTGTCAAATATTTATTTTTATATATTAATCTTATTTCTTTTATGCTATAATGACAATGCTTTAAAAAGAGGTGCAGAAAATGAAAATTGTTTCACTTGCAGAGAATACATCTGCAAACAGCAGCCTTGCTGTTGAACACGGACTTTCACTTTATATCGAAACCGAAAAGGCAAAAATACTTTTTGATATGGGTCAGACCGCACTTTTTGCAGAAAACGCAGAAAAACTCGGTGTCGATTTGGCGGCGGTTGACTTTGCGGTGCTTTCACACGGTCACTATGACCACGGCGGAGGGCTTGAAAAATTCCTTGAAATCAACAAAACAGCTCCCGTTTATCTGAGTTGCTTTGCCTTTGAGCCACACTATAACGGCACGGAAAAATATATCGGGCTTGATGTGAATCTGCAGGATAATGAACGGCTTGTGTTTGTTGGCGATGAGCGGAGAATTGCCGAAGGGTGCACGCTTTATTCCTGCAACAAAAACGAGAAAAAATATGATCTCGGCAGTTTCGGGCTGAATATGCTGGTGGGTGAAAAATTCATGCCTGATGATTTTACGCACGAGCAGTATCTGCTGATTGAAGAAAACAGAAAGCGTGTGCTGATAAGCGGTTGCTCACACAAGGGAATAATGGATATAACGCAGTGGTTTGAGCCGGATGTGCTTGTAGGCGGCTTTCACTACTCGAAAATTGAGCCTGATGAAACGCTGAAAAAATATGCAGAGTTTTTAGACCGCTTTAAAACAGAGTATTATACCTGCCACTGCACCGGTGTAACGCAGTATGAATTTATGAAAAAATATATGTCAAGGCTTCACTATATCAAAACGGGAGATGAGATTTTAATATGAATTACCGCAAGGATAAATACGGAAATGAATTATCCGCACTCGGTTTTGGCTGCATGAGGTTTGAAAAAAAGCTCGGCAGAATTGAAATGGAAAAAACCGAAAAGCAGATACTTACAGCCATAGAAAACGGCGTAAATTATTTTGATACTGCCTTTATTTATCCGGGTAGCGAAGCTGCACTTGGTGAAATACTCGAAAAAAACAACCTGCGTGACAAAGTATATATTGCCACAAAGCTGCCCTCGCAGATGATGCTGAATATTGCTGCGCTCGACCGCCTTTTCAATGAACAGCTCAAGCGTCTGCGCACGGACCGTATAGATTACTATTTTATGCACATGCTTGCGAGTATGGATGCCTGGAACAGGCTTAAAAACATGGGAATCGAAAAGTGGATCGAGGAGAAAAAAGCAAGCGGACAAATCGGGCAGATCGGCTTTTCATACCACGGCGATACCGACGGCTACTGCAAAATGATTGATGCTTATAACTGGGATTTCAGTATGATACAGTATAACTACATGGATGAACACACTCAGGCAGGCAGATACGGACTTCAGTACGCAAAAAGCAAGGGCATTGCTGTAATGATTATGGAGCCGCTGCGTGGCGGCAAATTAGTCCAGGACCTGCCCGACGAGGCAAAGAAAATTTTTGCTGACTATAAAACGCAATACACACCTGCACAGTGGGCATTCCGCTGGCTGTGGAATCAGGGCGAAATAACAACAGTTCTTTCAGGCATGAACTCTGAGGAAATGGTGCTTGACAATATTGCTACTGCCTGCTCTGCAAAAATCGGTGATCTGACCGCAGAGGATGAAGAAATGCTGCGTCAGGTCGCTAAGGCGATAAACGCCAATATAAAGGTTGGCTGTACCGGCTGCGGCTACTGTATGCCATGCCCCAAAAATATTGATATCCGTTCACTTTTCAACACATACAACACCTATTATTCAGGCAAAAGGCTGAAAGCAAAAACGGAATATATCAAGGCAACAGTTATCAAAAAAACGTCTGCACCTGCAACTGCCTGCATCGGCTGCGGAAAGTGCGAAACACATTGTCCGCAGAGTATTAAAATACGCAGCGAAGTAAAGGCTGCAGGCAAAAAGCTTGAAGGCATTATGTACAAAATCTCTAAAAGTAAGCATAAAAAAGAGATGCCGTGATGGCACCTCTTTTTGCTTATATCATATCTGTTTCGGTTAGTTTTTTATCGGCGTAAACAAAGGTTCTGACTTCAAACGGTGTGAAGTTGATTTCATGATTTACATTTTCAATTATAAGTGTTGCCGTTGCAGGTTTGTCCGATGAATTGTAAAGGCGAAGCTGAGTGCCGTTTTCGGTGTTGCGCAAACGTGTTAAAACAATATCTTTGTTGTCAAGCTCAACAGCGGTTTCCTTTTTGCTGCCAAGACCCGACGGGAAGAACGAAAGCGCAGCGCAGGGCTGGTTGTAGCATTCAGCCTGCATATCAAGGTGAGCGGTGTCAGCTGTAAGCCTGTATTCAAAAATTCGCTCGCCTATGTCAATCCGCTCGTGTGAGCGGTCGCTGTCTGCAATGGGACGCTCTCCTATAGGATGAGCGGAATAAACGGGAGTACGAAGCAGCGAAATGCTGAGCCTGTTGTTCTCCACGCTGCCGCCGTAGGTGCCTTTGTTCAGCACGGCAAGACCGTTGCCGTTTTCAAAAACTCCGCACCATTTCTGGTAGACCGCTTCTTCTCCTTCTGTTCTTAATTTTTCCGTGCCGAATGCTGTTTGTCCCCGGAATTCGGGAGCATTGAAAGCGGTGTCAAAGCTGAGTTTATAGAATCTGCTGCTGTCGTTTGAAAGCATTCTGATTTTGATATCAATGTAATTTCCGTTTTTGGGCAGGGTGTAGGTGACAACAGCAAAGGAGCTGCCGCAGCCGAATATCGCCTGGATTTTAAGGCGTACGGGACCATTTTCAATCACCCTGACGTTTTCAAGTGTTTCATCGGGATAGCCGTTGAATCCGTTTGCCTGCTTATCGCTGAGCAGCGTGAATTCTCCGATACGCTCGTTAAAGCCTTCAACGGTCATTCCCCACGGGTCTTCGTTATCCAGACAGGCGGTTATTTTAGCTGTTGCGGGTTTGAGCATATCGGTATCGTTTACGCAGTACTTGTCAATAAGGCCGGTTTTTCTGTTTATAAGCACCTGCATACTGCCGTTGTCAAATACAAAATGCTCATCTGTTTTTTCGCAGGGTTCAATCTTACGCTTGGGATAGTTTTCAACGTGCAGCTCGCAGTCAAATCTGTTAATGCTCATCGGTTCAAGCTCTGCCCTGAAGCATACACGCTTGCGCCAGTCAAGGCTGAATGTGCATTCCTCTTTTTCGTTTTGCGAGGGGAGATAATTTCCCTTGCTGTCACGCAC
The DNA here is from genome assembly GCA_045536235.1 of Acutalibacteraceae bacterium. Lineage (GTDB taxonomy): Bacteria > Bacillota > Clostridia > Oscillospirales > Acutalibacteraceae > UBA8612. The sequence goes on from JAZSND010000049.1 coordinate 21,851, forward strand.
GGTGACAAGGGTAACCTCGTTGTCGTTCCAGTTCTGATCCTGAAGCTGGAATTCAACCTCAATATCCTGCGTGATTTTATACGGGTGCGGGTTGAAAACAAGCACGGGAATTTCGCCGTCCTTAGCCTTTTGCTGACCCTCACAGAGCTTGAAGAATGCCTTGGTTTTGTACTGTTCTGCAATCTCGTTTCCGTAGCTGAACAGGCGCAGGCTATCCTCCTCTACCGGCTTGATGCTTGAGCCGGGCAGAATATCGTGGAATTGGCAGAACAGCAGCGCTTTTTCAGCTTTTTCAAGCTCCTTTTTATCGTAAGTAACACCGCTGAGCGCAAGCATTTTTTCGCACATCGCCAAATCGTTTTCAAGGCGGCGGTGTGCCTGCTTTATGCGTGTCATTGAGGTGTAGCAGCCAACCATGGTGTAGTTGAGCGATTCATCAAATACCTTTAATTCTGATTTGTCAATTCGGTCAAAATAGTTTTCGCAGCAGGAATGTATCAGCCCCTTGTCGGGGTTGTTTTTCATAAATTCGGCAATGGTATTCAGGTCTTCACGTGACGGACCGCCGCCGTGATTGCCTATACCCCAGAATATCATGTTTATTCCGTTACCGTATTCTCTTTCGAGCGCACGGTTGATTTTGTCCTCGACCTTGCCCTTGCCGGAATTATAGCCGCCGTTCATTTTGTGGGTAATAATTTCGCTGCCGTCAAAGCCTTTCCAGATAAAATCACGCTCGGTTTCAACCCATGCCGGGCGCATGAAAACATAGGATTCATAGCCAGATTTTTTAAGTATCTGCACAAGTCCCCTTGTGTGACCGAAGGGGTCAAAGTTGATTGCGGTTTTGGGCTTCACACCGAATTTTTCAAGGAAATATTTATTGCCGACCTCGATCTGACGGATGAACGATTCGCCGCACGGCATAACGCAGTCCGGCTGCAGATACCAGCCGCCCATAATGCGCCATTTGCCTTGTTTAACAAGGCGCTGAATCCGTGCAAAAAGCTCAGGCTCGTTTTCCTCAACCCATTCATAAAGCACAGCTTCATTGTGGTTGAAAATAAATCCGTCAAACTCCTCGCAGAAATCTGCCGCAACACGGAAGGTTGATATAGCCTCGGCAATTCCTTCGGGACGCTGCCACAGCCACACGGGATCAAGATGTGCGTTGCAAATCATATGTAATTCTTTCATTTTTATCACCGTTGTTTGATTAAGTTTTATCGTGAAAATAGTATCACATAACACTTTTTATTTCAATTGCTCACAGATAAAAAAGAATCCCTCTTTTTATAAAAAACAAGAACCGTACAGAAGTACAGTTCTTGTTTTGGTCGGAGTGGAGGGTAGTTGGCTGGTATAGTTTATGTTCTGCCCCGCATACGGCGGCTTGTCTGTTTAGTTTATGTCAGTGTAATCCCACGGGCTAAAAATGCTCCACCGGAGCATTTTCTTAACGCCCTTTCGAATCCCTCTTTTTATAAAAAACAAGAACCGCACAGAAGTACAGTTCTTGTTTTGGTCGGAGTGGAGGGATTCGAACCCCCGACATCCTGCTCCCAAAGCAGGCGCGCTACCAACTGCGCTACACCCCGGAATATATTCTGTTGCGCTCCGGTAAAAAAACGGACTTGTTCAATTATATTCAAAAAAGTACATTGTGTCAAGCGTATTAAAGATACTGCTTTAATTTTTCTATGGTGTCTGTACTGCATTCCGGAGTGCTTCTGAGCGGAAATTCTATGCCGAGCTTTTCGTATTTTTCCTCACACATTTTGTGAAACGGCAGCAGCTCGGTTTTTACCAGTCTTTTTGCCCGCTTTGCAAGTGCGGATATTGCTTTGACCGAATCTGCGCTGTCGGTCAGGTCAGGCACAACCACATGGCGGATTATAACATCCGCATCCGTTTCGTTGCACGCATCAATAAATTCAAGCGTTGTTTCAAGCGATGTGCCGATATATTTTTTGTACTGCTCATCGGTCGGGAATTTGATATCACACAGCACAGTATCCGTGTGCTGCAAAACTTTTTTAATTTGCTCGGTCGGTTTTGCTCCTGCGGTATCAAGCGCTGTATTTATTCCGTTTTTGTGCAAAGCTTCAAAAAGCGCTGCTGCAAATTCTGCCTGAACAAGCGGCTCGCCACCCGAAAGTGTGACGCCTCCCTTTTCGCCGAAATAGGGCTTGAAGCGGATTGCTTTTTTTACAATATCTTCAACGGTGTATTCTTCGCCGCCGTTGTAGCTTTTTGTATCGGGATTGTGGCAATACGGGCAGGTGTAAGGGCAGCCCTGCAAAAAGACAACAAACCTTACGCCCGGTCCGTCAACCGCACCGAGGCTCTGAAAGGAATGAACTTTGCCTTTAACAGTACTTCCCATATGTACTCCTGTAAATTACAGTTTAGCGGCGAGTCGCCGCAAACAATGCCGGTGCGAAACGCACACCGGATGCCGCCTATTGAAAAGTTTTATTAAGAAATAAAATGCATCAACGGCGGAGAATAAATAGCGTAAAAGAAATATCAATATAAAAAATGAAAGATGTTGTGACTTTGAACGAAACAGGCTGACGAGCATAAAACTTAACTCATTTATCCGAGCGAGGGAACCATAGGCGGTATAGCAAACTTAAAAGTCAGATTTACTTTTATAGCCGTTATGGCAGCAGAACAAAACAACTTTTTGTTCTGTCTGCCGAGCGGATTTGCTATCGTCAGCCGTAGTGGAGTGCGCAAAACCCAAAAAGTTCTTTTGGTTACTTTTGTAACGCATGACAAAAGTAACAATATCTTTACTTTAAAATTTCCCGCACAATCCCTCAGTCAAAATCGCTTGCGATTTTGACAGCTCCATTTACCATTGGAAAACAAATTAACAGAGCGATAAACTGTAGTTTACATACAGCAATGGAATGTTCTTGCGATAACTTCCTTCTGCTGTTCCTTTGAGAGCTTGTGAAAGTTTACTGCATAGCCCGAAACACGGATTGTCAGGTTCGGGTACTTTTCGGGATGTTCGGAAGCATCAATCAGCATTTCACGGTCGAAAACGTTAATGTTGATGTGCTGAGCATTCTGGCTGAAATAGCCGTCGATGATAGCGCTCAGGTTTTCGTAGCGTGTTTCCTCGTCTGCACCGAGTGCTTTGGGCACAACGCAGAATGTGTTTGAAATACCGTCTTTACATACATCGTAAGTGAGCTTCGCAACAGAGTTGAGTGAAGCTAAAGCGCCGTTTGCATCTCTGCCGTGCATCGGGTTTGCACCGGGTGCAAAGGGGTCGCCTGCACGTCTGCCGTCGGGTGTGTTGCCGGTTTTTTTGCCGTAAACAACGTTTGATGTGATGGTGAGGATGGAAAGTGTATGCTCAGCATTTCTGTAGGTCGGAACCTTTTTAAGCTCGTTGAAGAACAGTTCAACCTGCTCTTTTGCAATCATGTCTGCTCTGTCGTCATCGTTGCCGTATTTCGGGAAATCACCTACGGTTTCAAAATCTGTGATAAGGCCTGTTTCATCACGGATAACCTTGACTTTAGCGTATCTGATAGCTGAAAGTGAATCGCAAAGCACGCTTAAACCTGCTGCACCGAAAGCCATGTAGCGGTGCACATCCGTATCGTGCAGCGCCATCTGTACTTTTTCGTATGCATACTTATCGTGCATATAGTGAATCATGTTCATAGCCTTGACGTAGGTTTTTGCAAGCCAGGGACGGTATTCGTTCATAAGGTCAAGAACTGTTTCGTAATCGAGGTATTCGCCCTCGAATTTTCTGCCTGCAGGGGCAACCTGCATACCGCTCTTTTCATCTCTGCCGCCGTTGAGGCTCATGAGAAGCAGCTTTACAAGGTTGGCTCTTGCACCGAAGAACTGCATATCCTTACCCACACGCATAGCAGAAACGCAGCAGGCAATAGCATAATCATCGCCGTATACGGGGCGCATTACATCGTCATTTTCATACTGGATGGAATCTGTATCGCAGCTGACCTTTGCACAGAAACGCTTGAATGCATGGGGCAGCTGAGTTGACCAGAGAACGGTCATGTTCGGCTCTGCGGAGGGATTGAGATTGTAGAGCGTATTGAGAATACGGAAGGACGATTTTGTGACGAGTGTTCTGCCGTCCTCGCCCATGCCGCCGATAGCCTCTGTAATCCACATCGGGTCGCCTGCAAAAAGCTCATTATACTCGGTTGTGCGCAGGTGACGTGCCATGCGCAGCTTCATAACAAAATCGTCAACGATTTCCTGGATCTGTTCTTCGGTATATGTACCGTTTTTGAGGTCACGCTCAAAATAAATATCAAGGAATGTTGAGGTTCTGCCAAGGCTCATTGCAGCGCCGTTCTGCTCCTTTATTGCGCCGAGGTAGCCGAAATACAGCCACTGAACAGCCTCCTTTGAATCCTTTGCGGGCTTTGAAATATCGCAGCCGTACATCGCAGCCATTTCCTTGAGCTTGCCGAGGAAATTTATCTGCTGATAAAGCTCTTCAAGTCTGCGGATTTCTTCTGCAAGAACATCGTTTGCAGCAAGGGCTGCCTTGTCCTTGATCTTTTCTTCGATGAGCTTGTCTACACCGTAAAGCGCAACACGTCTGTAGTCGCCGATAATTCTGCCTCTGCCGTATGCATCGGGCAGACCTGTGATAATACCTGTGTGACGTGCGGCACGGATTTCATCGTTATAAACACGGAAAACGCCGTCGTTATGAGTTGTTCTGTAGCGGAATTCCTCCTCGACTACCTGTGAAAGCTCATAGCCGTATGCCTTGCAGGCTTTTCTTGTCATATTGATACCGCCGAAGGGGTTGACACCTCTGCGCAGAGGTTTATCCGTCTGCAAGCCTACAATAATTTCGTTTTCTTCATCAAGATAGCCGGGAATATACGCAGTAAGTGAAGATACTGTTATGGTGTCAATATCAAGCACACCGCCACGCTCCTGCTCTTCTTTAAGCAGTGCATCAAATTTTTCGTATACTGTCTTGGTTCTCTGGGTAGGACCCTTCAGAAAGCTCTCATCACCCTCGTAAGGGGTATAGTTGAGCTGAATAAAATCACGTACATTAATTTCTTCCTGCCAAACGCCGGCATTAAAGCCGAGCCACTGCTCAAACATTGTAATCACCTTTCCTTCGTAATATAAAAAATAACAGGCAACACTTCAAACGAAGTGCTGCCCAGACGATCGGCTAACATAAAAGCAAACCTCACCGTGGTTATTTCCACGCACAACAGCTGTTTTCGTCAGAGGTTTTACTATTAAGTTTTTTACAACTTGATTTTAACATAAAGCCATTACTTCGTCAATAAGACAGTAAGCAAAATATAATGCAATATTACGGCAAAAAATTGGTTATTATATCAATTATTCTTTATTGTCAATATGAAGGCAAAATCTTGACCTTGAAGGTAATTGATGATAATATATCAGCATTAATTCAAAAGGAACCAAAAACATGAAAAACATAGTTTTAATCGGTATGCCCGGTGCGGGTAAAAGCACAATCGGCGTGCTGCTTGCAAAAAGTCTTCTGTTTTCGTTTGCAGATACTGACCTTATAATTCAGAACCGCTATAAAAAAAGCCTTTGCGATATAATAGAAGAAATCGGTACAGACGGATTCTTGCAGCTTGAAAACGATACGATATACGCCTGTGAATTTGAAAACAGCGTTGTTGCAACAGGCGGCAGTGCGGTTTACGGCAGTGACGCTATGGAAAAACTAAAAAAGAACAGCGCTTTTGTCTATCTTAAGTTGCCGCTGAGCGAGCTGGAGCGCCGTATAGCCGATATTAAAACCCGCGGAGTTGCGATGAAAAACGGCACAACCCTTGCTGACCTTTTTGTTGAGCGTGTGCCGCTTTATGAAAAATATGCCGATATAACCGTTGAATGCAGTGGACTCAGCCCCGAGCAATGCGTTGACAGAATAGTTGAAGCAATCGGCGGAATGTAAAATAAAAAAACAGACTTACAGGGCTTGCAGGGTAAATCTGCAAGCTTTTTTGATTCAGCGTGCTTTTGATTCCGGAAACAAAATAGACAAAAAAACGGACTTAATTTTTACGTTTCATGCTTGCTGTTTGCCTTGAAATGGAAATATATATATGTTAAAATATAAAATGTATGACCGTCTATACGGCAAACCTAACAACAGAAAGGAAAAAACAACCATGAAAAAAGCACTTGCACTCCTTTTAGCACTTGTTATGTGCTTCTCCTGCTGCATTGTTTCAATGGCAGCTGAATCCCCCACACTCAGTTTTGACAACAACGGTGAGTTTAAAATTCTCCACCTTTGCGACTGTCAGGATGGCTTCCCTGCAAACACAACAATGATGGAATTCATTAACCACGTTCTTGAAAAGTATGATCCGGACCTTGTAGTACTCGGCGGCGACAATACAGTTGGTCCCGCAGATACCAAGGCACAGGCTATTGCTGAGCTTGTAAAGCCCTTTGTTGACCACAAAACATATTTCACACTTGTTTTCGGCAACCACGACCGTGAGCAGAATGTTGATAACCCCGAGCTTCTTGAAATGTATCAGGAAGCAGGCGGTGAATACTGCCTTGCTTATGATGCTGTTGCTGAGATCAGCGGTGTAGGTAACCACAACCTTCCCATTATGGGCAAGGACGGCAAGGTTGCATACAACCTCTATATGTTCGATTCCGGCACAAGCGGCCACAAGGATGCAAACGGTAACGACGGTTACGAATGTGTTTATACAGATCAGATCAAGTGGTTTGAAGATACAAACAACGAATACACAGAAGCTAACGGCGGTAAGGTTATCCCCTCAATGGCATTCCAGCACATTATCGTCGGCGAAATTATGGACGTTTTCTATAAGGAAAAGTCAGAAGTTCTCATCAGCTTCGATTCAAAGTTCTGCAACGGCAAGGAATACGACCTCACAATGGCTGACCTTTCCGCAATCGAAAGCGGTGCACTGACTGAAGCTCCCTGCCCCGGTGTTGAAAACTACGGTCAGTTTGATGCTCTTGCAAGACAGGGTACCGTAGCAGTGTTCTCCGGTCACGACCACGTCAACTCCTTCACAGTCAACTACAAGAATGTTGATATCGTCAACACTCCCGGTGCAACCTTCAACTCCTACGGCAACGATATCCTCAGAGGAGCAAGACTTATCACACTCCATGAGGGTAAGACCGAATATGATTCAGAACTCATCAACCTCAGCGAAGAAGTGCTCAACGGTGCAAACATCAGCCGCAGCAAGTTTGTAGCTTTCTTCGGTTTCCTTATCAACAGAATTCTCTACTCTTTCTTCGATCTCTTTTAATCAACTGAAAGGATGAATGCGAAATGAAAAAAGCACTGTCGCTTGTTCTTGCGATTGTTATGTGCTTTTCCTGCTGCCTTGTTTCAATGGCGGCAGATGAACCTCAGCTTAAGTTTGACAGCAACGGCGAATTCAGAATCCTTCACCTTTGCGACTGTCAGGACACATATCCGGCAGTTGAAGCAATGATGCAGTTCATAAACTATCTTCTTGATGAATATGAACCGGACCTTGTAGTGCTCGGCGGCGACAACACAATCGGTCCTGCCGAAACCAAGGAACAGGCTATCGAAGAGCTTGTAAAGCCTTTTGTTGACCACAAAACATATTTCACACTTGTTTTCGGTAACCATGACGGCGAGCAGGGCTACACAAACGATCAGCTGCTTGAAATGTATCAGAAATACGGCAAGGGCTACTGCCTTGCTTACGATACCGTTCCCGAGCTCAGCGGCTGTGCAGACCACAACCTTCCCATTATCGGTAAAGACGGCAAGGTCGCATACAACCTCTATATGCTCGATACCGGTACAAGCGGCTATGTTGATGCAGAGGGTCATTCCGGCTATGAAGGTGTTTATCCGGATCAGATCAAGTGGTTTGAGGACACAAACAATGCTTACACAGAAGCTAACGGCGGTAAGGTTATCCCCTCAATGGTATTCCAGCACATAATCGTCGGTGCCGTTATGGATGCACTTTACATGGAAAAGGAAGATTTCCCGCTCAGTGTATTCAGTGAGTTCTCAAACGGCAAGGAATACGACGTTGCAATTGCAAAGCTTTCCGCAATGGAAAAGGGCGATATGTACTTTGAGGTTCCCAGCCCCGGTGTTGAGGATTTCGGCGAATTTGATGCAATGGTAAGACAGGGCGTTGTTGCCACTTTTGCAGGTCACGACCATATCAATTCTTTCACAATCAATCATCAGGGTGTTGATATTGTCAACACTCCCGGTGCTACACTTCAAGCCTACGGTAACGACCTGCTCAGAGGCGCCCGCCTCATCACGCTCTATGAGGGTGAAACAGAGTACGGTTCAGAGGTCATCACACTCTCCGAGGAAGTTCTCGACGGTGCCGATATTGATTTCAGCTCATTCAAGGCTTTCTTCGGCGTTCTGTTTAACAGAATTATCGGTGGCTTTTTCTCACTTTTCAATCTCAGTAAATAAGGTGCTTTAACACATGAAAAAAAGAGCCTTTAAAATTTGTTCTTTCATTATAAGTACAGTACTGATTGCGGTTTCGCTTTGTGCTGCAATAACTGCACAGGCTGCACCGCTGCCCGTGTTTACACTCAGCAGCGCAAGCTGCGTACGTCCCGGCGAAACGGTTGAATTTACGGTTGACGTCAATGAAAACCGCGGTTACTGTGCAGGTGAATTCCTGATTGAATACGATGCGGCTGTGCTTACCCCTGTAAGCATTACCAAAGGTGCAGCAGCCAGTGAGTATTTTGTGTCCAACACAGAATACGGTAGCGGCAAGGTTTTCTTTGCAGTCATCAGCACAGAGCTGATGGATGATGCGGGTACGGTTGCAACGCTTACATTTACCGCAAATGAAGGCATTTTGCTTTCAAGCAGCGATCTGGAACTCAGCGTCAATTCACTTGTCGGTGACGTTTCAGTCGGCTACGGTCTTAACGCTGTAAGCAGTACCGCAAACAGCGGCAAAGTCCACGTAGCAAAGCAGATTATTGTTCCTGATGCAAATAATGCTTCTGCCGGTGAAGAACTTAAAATTACCCTTATTGACAATACTTTTGTGCTCAGCGGCTCAACCTGCAAGAATCTTTTTCAGCCCTATATCAGTGACGATTTCAGCGGCGTTACCGTAAAATGCTTTGACAGCGACGGTGTACCGCTTTCCGTAATCAACAATATGACCACGGGTTGCAGAGTCAGGCTGATGAACGGTACAGCAGTCCTCAATGAAATGACTGTAAGCGTCAACGAAGATATAAACGGCGATTATGGCTGCAACGGCGAGGATGCAATGATAGCTAACCTTGTTGTAAGCGGTGCGCTTGAAGAAAGCGATCTGAGCCCGGCTCAGAGGCTTGCGGCGGATGCTGACGGCAACGGCAGAATTGATGAAAACGATGTAGCGATAATGGAAGCTAACGGACTTGACCCGACAAAGTGAAGATTAAAGCACAAGGGCAGAGCGACTGAAAGCTCTGCCCTTTTTGTATAAAAATAAAAAGCAAGGCTTTTTGCAACAGCCTTACCGATAAATCAATATTTAAAATACAAATAAAAATAACCCTTGACTGATGTTTCTTCACACATACAGCCAAGGGTTATTTTTTTGAGTTCTTAATATCTAACATCTTTGGGTAACCTCTCTTTCCTGGATTTTTCGCCTTCGTTTCGATCTTGAAATTATAATCTGTCAACGTTCACTCTTGCACACATACCCTCAACAGTTTGCTTAGCGTTTTGTTAAAATTTCATTTATATTATCGAAGGCTATATTTCGGGGGCTCATCTTTTGCGATTTATTTGAGCCACTGGTTGTTTACCTGTACATTGGTATCACCCTTTCCTTGGCTATATAATAGCACGGATTTTTATCTTTTGCAAGATGTAATTTTGTACAAAGTTCACAGTTTGTTGTTATATAAAACGCAGAAATTCAGCGCATTGCCTTTACAAATCTTAAAAAACTGTTGACATTACGTATTGATTTGTGTTACATTAAATACGTTGGGGTTGGCAATAAGCCGACCCTTTTTTCGCCCTTTCGAATCCCTAACTCATTTTACAAAAAAACAAGAGACACCTTGCGGCATCTCTTGTTTTCTTCTGGCGGAGAGTTAGGGATTCGAACCCTAGGTGGTTTGACCCACACAGCATTTCGAGTGCTGCACCTTCGACCACTCGGACAACTCTCCACATATTTATATTACCGAGTTATTTTAACAAAACTGTGTTTGTTTGTCAATATAAAAACATTTTATTTTGCATCGTCTTTACCGGTATTGTTTTGACAGAATATTTGTTGATTTATATTGCCGGCATATGGTATAATTGTCCAAATCAAATTGCGAAGGAAAATTCTTATGAAGAATATTTCAGGGTTCTTTCTTTCAGTTCTTAATTCATACGGAAAGTTTATATCGTTACTGGTTAACCCAAAAGCACCGCCGGAAAAAGGCGATTTTACACCCGTTATGCGATTTATAGTAACCAGCGATTCGCATATTACAACAATTGGCGATGTTCAGACAACACGCCTTGAAAAAATGATTAAGCTCGGTTACAGAATTGCTGAAAATGATGCTGAATATAATCGGCTTGATGCGGTACTTATAGCAGGCGATGTTACCGATATGGGAACAAAGATTGCTTTTGGCAGCATCAAGGCAGCAACAAAACCCGTGCTAAAAGGTGACACACAGTTCCTTGCAACTGTTTCAACTTCCCATGATGACCGCAACCTCGGCAAGGCTTCGCTTGACCTGTATACGGATATTATGGGACAGGAAACCGATTTCCACCATGTTATAAACGGTTTTCATTTTATCGGTGTTTCCGCTTCAAAAATACCCGGTGAGGACTACAGCGGATATCAGAAGAAATGGCTTGCTGAGCAGCTTGATACTGCTGTTGCTGATGACCCGTCAAAGCCGGTATTTGTTATTCAGCATGAGCATATTTCAAACACCGTTTACGGCAGCTCTGATTTTGAGGGATGGGGCATGCCTGATTTTGCTGATATTCTCAAGCTTTATCCGCAGGTTGTTGATTTTTCCGGTCATTCACATTACCCGATTAACGATGCACGCTCAATCTGGCAGGGTGAATACACTGCGCTGGGTACAGGCGGACTTTACTATGCCGAAATTACTGTTGATGATGTTAAAACCGTACATCCCAAAGCCTACAGATTCGTTTCAACCTTCTGGGTGGTGGAGATTGATGCCGATAACCGTATCCGTCTGAGAGCTGTTGACCTTGGTGCTCAGCAGTATCTTTGCGAATATATGCTCAACAGTCCTTTTGAGCGAAAATATACACCGGAGCAGCAGATTGCACGTTCAAAGCCGCCCGTATTTGCGGGTAATACCCCGCATAAAAAAAGAAATAATAAGGTCGTTTTTGACGCTGCCGGGTCGGCAGACGGTATGCCGGTATTTATTTACAGAGCATATGCAGTTGATGCTGATGGTAACAGAACACCTGTAGGTAAGACAACGCCTGAATACTACAGATACAGTGTGCCCGATAAGGTGAAAATAGAACTTGAAAATTTACCGGAGAGTGAGTATACGCTTGAAATCATTGCCGAGAATTGCTACGGTATGCAGTCGCAACCGCTGACTGTTCAGTAAGGCTTTTTGTAAGGTCGCAGACTTTTTACGGTCTGCGACGTTATTCTTTTTTTATATTTTTTCTGCTTTAAACTGTTGAAATCATATATAGGTTATGTTAGAATAAATTAGCTTTGTTAATATAATAAGGAGGGTGCATCCCGATGAAAAAAGCAATTAAAAGAGCGATTGCCTTTGTGCTTTGCGCAGCGCTGCTTGTTTGTGCATGCACAGCAGGCGCATCAGCCGCAACCGAAACAGACTGCGGCGGCAACTGCGAGTATTCACCCGTAATTGTTCTCCCCGGTATCAACCATTCGCCTACATATCTTTACGATGAAAAGGATCAGCCCGTTATGTATAACGGCAATCATATAGGCAGCACGCTTCTTATTATCAACGAGGAGGCACTTTCAACTCAGGCTATCGTAAAGGCTGTTGTAAGCGTACTGGCAACGATTGTTTTACAGTCCAACATCGGTGTTGACAAGGTTGCTTACAGCCTTGTTTCAGATATTTTCAGATATCAGAGATGTGACGAAAACGGTGACCACGTTGAAAACCTTAAAACCCGGCGCTGGAATTATTCTCTTGAGCATATGAGTGAGGAAGATCTTGACTGGACCTACAGAATGGTTCCGATGAAACCGCTTGTTGACGAAATCGGTGAGGATCACGTTTATTTCTTTACATTTAACCTTGTAGGCGACCCTATGGATTCCGCAGATGACCTTGCCGAATACATAGAAATGGTTAAGGAGCAGACGGGTCACGATAAGGTTTCGCTTCTTCCGGTCAGCCTCGGTGGTACAATCCTTACAGCTTATCTTGAAAAATACGGTCACGGTGAGCTTGACCAGATTGTCAATGCTGTTGCATGCCTTGACGGTACGGACATCGTTGCCGATATGATGGCAAGGGAATGGCGCCTTGACGATGAATATCTCTATCACGAATACATAGCAAAAATCTTTATTGAGTCAGAGGGCAAGCCCACACTCGGCTACCTGATAAATTCACTTCTGCACATTATTCCCCGCTCCGGTATTAACGCACTGCTTACCGGCGCAATGAGCGCAATTATAGATACTCTGATGGTTAACTGTCCTCAGTTCTGGGCAATGCTTCCCTCATACAGATACGATGCACTTGCTCAGAAGTACCTCAGCGACAAGCCTGTTCTTAAAGCGAGAACAGACAGCTTCCAGCAGGCAAGGCTCAACCTCAGGCAGAACATTCTCGATGCTGTTGCCGACGGGGTGCGTGTCAACTCAATCGCAGGCGCAAACCTTGATCTGGGCGAAGAGATGTACACATATTTCAACATTGTTGCTTCTGCAGAAAAGGTTAACTCAGACGGTATCGTCAATCTTACATCTACAACGCTCGGTGCAACGGGTGCTCCCGGCAAAAAAACACTCAGCGATATTGATTACGAAAGCAATACCTACTGTACCAACCCGGAGCATAACCACGTTTCAGCCGACAATATGGTTGATACCTCAACGGCAATTCTTCCCGAAAACACTTGGGTTTTCCTCAATCAGCACCACGAGGTAGGCTATAACGATGTTGTTCTCAACCTCGCAAAGGCTATTATTCTCGGCGAAGTAACCGATGTTAATGACAACCCTGAAAAGTATCCGCAGTACAACGGTCCCTGCTACACACAGAGCATCCGCCGCTGGAAGCTTCCGGATGCAAAGAAGGTTGACCAGTCCGCTCTCAGCGAGGAGGATAAGGCAGAGCTCAATGCCGCTATTGCAGAGTGCGAAGAAGTGCTCAGGATGACAATTGCTGACCAGGCAAGAGTTGAGGCGGCTGAGAAAAGAATCATTGCCGCACTTCACAGGGTCGGTGCACCGGGCTATGAAAATATCGAGACCGAAGAAGAATCGGCACTCGACCCCGTTTTTGAAAGCATAACCTATGCAATGAGTAAAGGTGCACTCTTCCTTTTCGGCGGCGGAAGCCCTGTTGACAGAGTCCTTTCACCTGCAAGAAATTTGTTCGACCGAATTTTCGGCGGACTTTCTGACTGATAAAATCTAAGAGAAAGAGGTTACATTATGAAAAAAATTATTTCTCTCGTACTTGTTTTTGCCCTGGCGTTCTCCCTTGTTTCACTCAACGCATCTGCAACGGTTAAAACCGAATGCGGCGGCGATTGCGACACCTGCCCGGCAATTGTTGTTCCCGGCATCGGTCAGTCCAATGTATGGGCACTGGACGAAAACGGCGATTATCTTCTCGATGCCGACGGCAACAGGATCAGCTGTTTCCCGGCTGTTCTGGATGTTGCCTCAATTGTTATCAAGGTTATTGTCCCTGCCCTTCTTACCCTTATAACTCAGCACGATATCGGCCTTTCAAATGCACTTTGCGATGTAGTTCTTGATGCGTTTGAGGTTAATCTTTGCGATGAAAACGGCAAGAACACGGGCAACATCGAGGTTGAAAAGTACCTCTATTCCGTCGCTGAGTGCAGCGATTACGAAAAGCAGCAGATATACAACAACATTCCCCTTCAGGCATTTGCAGAAATGGCCGGTGAGGACCACCTTTACTACTTTGCTTACAATTCATTCAGCAACCTTGAGAACACCGTAAATGAGCTTTACGATTTTATTCAGATGGTTAAGGAAGAAACAGGTCACGATAAAGTAAACATTGTTCCCATCAGTATGGGCGGCTCTGTTGCAAACGGACTTTTCGAATATTATCCCGATGTTATGGATGACCTTGCAAAGGTTGTTTATATCGTTCCCGCTCTCAACGGCTCAACAATTGTCGGTGACCTTTACACAAAGAATTTTGCTTTCTTTGATACAGAATTCCTCTACAACGGTTTCCTTGAAGCTCTCATGGATGAGGAAGAAGCAAGAATGATTGAGGTTATCGCAAGAATTCTTCCTGATGAGGTTCTGAGCAGCGTTCTTAAAAACGTTGCAGACTGCCTTGTAGAAGATGTTGCAGCAAATATTACCAGCCTCTGGGGACTTTGCCCGAAGGAGTTTTATCCCGCCGCTTCAGCAGCACTTCTCGGTTCAAAGCCCGAAATCAAGAAGCAGACAGATAAGTTCTATAAGGCACAGCTCAATTCTCACGATAACATTCAGGCTCTTGTTGATAAGGGCGTAGAGGTTTTCAACATCGTTGACTATGATGTACCCCTTTATCTTATAGGTAACTCATGGAATAACGACAATGCAGACGGTGTTATCCACCTTTCTTCAACCGCCATGGGTGTTCACAGCGCAATTGTCGGCAAAACTCTCGGTTCAAATTATACACAGGCTAACACAAGCGTAAACTGCTCCGACACTACACATAATCACATTTCTCCCGACAATGTAGTTGATGCTTCAACAGGACTTCTTCCCGATACAACCTTCTATTTTGACGGACAGGGTCATGAACAGACAGCAAGAAACGATATCATAATTTCACTTGCAACAAGACTTCTTGCAACCGACGATATAAAGGATGTTTACTCAACTCCCGATTATCCTCAGTTCAACGGCAGAAGAGATCCAAGAGCACTTAACAATACCTATATTCCTACTGCAAAAGCCATTGATGCTTCAACCCTCAGCCCTGAGGATGCTCAGGAGCTTGCAGATGCAATTGCAGAAGCTGAGGCATTTGTAAACAGCACAGCGTGCTACGACGGACAGCAGAAGGAAGTTGAGGACAGACTCATAAACATTATGGTCAAGGTAGGTGCCTGGACAGTAGGTGAGCCTGAAGAGCCTTCAACATTCTTCACGGATCTCAGCCTTTGGCTCTACGGCAACTTCGGTGCAAACGGATATTCCGAAATGCCCCTAATCACAGTCAATAATTTGATTGGCGTGGTCTTTAATCTTGTATTTGGTGTGCTGGGTGCTATATTTTAAATAACTGAGAAAAGAGGTACTGTTCAATTTTGAACAGTACCTCTTTTTTAGTCTATTTTAATATAATGCTGGGTGAAAAAAGTTATATACTTTTTCAAGCCAATTGTACGCCGCAACGGCAATGGGGTTTATAGCGTCCCAGATAGGTTCGTCATACAGCGTAATCCATGTATAAATACGCCTTGTCAGATGCCTTAAATCGTTGCTTGAAAGCTCATGGTTGGGTCTTTCGCCCATACGGGTGATGCCGAATTTAACAAAGTCGTTGTACAAGTCCTTGTTTGCCCTCATCCAAAGGTAGGGGTGTTGCAATCTTGAAAATTCGGAGCGCATATTTGAGCATTTCCAGTACCTCCAGCACAGCTCTGAGCGAAGGATTTGAGCAAGCTGTTCTTCGTTTTCTGCCTCAGCCTTTGCAAGCTCCCAAAGCTCATCGCAGCGGCTGACCTCCCACGGCATCATACCGGGCAGGGAGAAGCGTGAATCCTCTTCAAGGTACAGATGCTTGAAATCCGTAACGGCGTGCTCGGTTACGATATCAATAAACTCTTTCAGGTACTTTCCACCGGGACCGTAAACACCGAGCATATATCCGAGCATTTCAGCATTAAAATCAAGGTAGGGGTCCTGCATAAGTTTTGCTAAAAGGTAGTTTTTCATTTCGCCGAATTCACCGTCGCACTCGGCTATATAGAACACACCCTGTTGGTAAATGCCCTTTACGTTGTTTTCGTAGAAAATCTGTGTATCTCTTTGCAGTGTACCGAAGTTTGCGTAGATGTTGACACTTTCGTCACAGTTGAGGTTGTAGTGCCAGATATAAAGTCTGTTGCAGATTTTACTCCAGTCCGACAAATCCTTCATAAACGTCTTGTTGTCCTTGCATTTCGGGTCATCAAGCGTATGACCGAAGCAACATTCTATCGAACAAAGGCGTACTATGACATCCTCACGAGGAACGACATTGGTCGGTGCCTTGCGTGTATACTGATACGCAAAGGTGTCGATTACAACGTTATCATATTTTTCGGTTGCCTTAATTCTGCCGGCTATTTCGTTTACAAAGGTCAGCATTGTGCCTGCCTGAGAGCCATTCGCTTCATCAACAGCTTTGCAAGACTCACATTGGCAGTAATCACCATTGTCGGCTTGAGTTAACGAAAGAATCTGAACAGATGCGTTGGGGTTATGCTCTTCACTGAGCAAATCAAGAGCCTCTTTGGTAACGATATCCTTAACTTCTTCGTTAGTAAGGCAAAGCTGATTTCCTACTCGTACTCCGTCACGCAAAGCATAGTACTCTGGGTGCTGTTCATAATAGACCGAGGGCTTACAGTAGTGGTTTACAAGCGTATGGCTTGAGCTGCCTATATATTCAACGGCACAGCCCTGCTCATCGGTAAGGTTCTTATATATACCGCCTGTAAGTCCGTTTGCAACAGAGAATTCGGGGTCTCTTGCGCTCGTTGTGTCTGTTTCCGTATACTCAAAAAACGGCGTGTATTCAACATCTATTCCCGCAGGAATCGTAAGGGTTTTGTTTTCCGGAATGATTATAACTTCGGATTCATACCAATGGCAATCGCAGAAGTTTTCAAGAAATGCGTAAACGCCGTTGATAGCGCCCTTGTTACCTGCGCCGTTTATTATAACCTTTTTATCGGTCGAGACTATAATATAACTGCCATCGGCAGAAGATGAAAAATCAGATTCCGTCCTGTTTGTTGCGCCGACAGAAATCTCGTATTCCGAAACTGATTTATCGTTAACTATTTCTATGCTGCTGCCCGTGATTTTATCAAGATAATATTTAAGGCGGTTTGCTGCGTAGTTATCGGTTATGCTTGCATTTTCTGAAATCACAATAACTGCTTGCCTAATGTCAAACTCTTCCTCTGCGGCAACAGCCGAAACTGCAAACAATAAAGAAAACAAAATCAAGACCGAAACTATATTTATAATTCTTTTAAACGTTTTCATAGTTTTATCTCCTGACTTAATATAGTTTAAAAATCTGTTTTCTGCTACGGGGTACAGTGGAGAAAAACAGGTTTATATTACGTTGACCAGAAGCTGTCGGCGAAACGTGTGAGGCGGTGGGGGAAGGCTCTGAAGAAATCGTCTGCATTGCCTTTGATTTCTACACCGTCTATGTAAACTGCGGTTTGCGCGGTGTGTCCCTCTCCTGCAAGCATAAGTCTTGCTGCTGCATGAGCAGTAAGTGAAATATCGTAATCACCGTCGGCTCTGTGCGTGACGCTTGCTTTACCGTTTTGATATTCAACCTCAAAAATGCCTTTATTTTGTTCAAATTCATCGTGGCAGAGGAGGCGGAATATGCCGTGTTCCTGCGGGTAAGCATTGCTTTCAAGCAGCTTTTTCATATTGTAAATTCTGCCTGCAATGCCGCCGTTGTATTCATAAGTGACATTATTTATCCGGTCAGCTATGCATGTAAAGGGCGAACCCTGATACTGATTAGTGACAATCAGATATTTAACTATACCGTCATAGTTGCGCAAAAAGCCAAGCAGGCCGTAAAGCGCTTCAGGGGTCAGAAAGAACATTTCCCGAACGGTAAGATTATCATCTCTGTTGACCTTGAAGCGAACATATCCGTCAGCCTCGCCCGATGCGTTGCGGCGGAAATATGTATAGTCCGCACTTTCAAGAGGTGTATCACAGAAGTGCTTTTTATCCTCCCTGAGTGCTATCAGATTTTCTTTGAGGGCACATTTGTTATGAAGGGCACTAAGCTCCTCAAACTGTTCTCCCGTGTAAAGAATAACATCTGTATTGCGCGCGATATGTTTCATGTTTTCAAATGGTACTTTTATTGCAAACATGCGGTTGAGGTTTGCGTATCCGAACTTTTCATAATAAGAAATTGAGAAGGGACGAAGAAAACCCAGCGTCAGGTCGTTTTCTGCTGCGGTTTTGCCGATTTCATCAAAAA
Source organism: Acutalibacteraceae bacterium (assembly GCA_045536235.1). Lineage (GTDB taxonomy): Bacteria > Bacillota > Clostridia > Oscillospirales > Acutalibacteraceae > UBA8612. The sequence goes on from JAZSND010000049.1 coordinate 40,352, forward strand.
TCGCTCTGATACCGCCCATTCTTCGGCTCTCGGGCAAACTGCATACACCGCTGACAACAAGTGCATTGAGAAAATTTCCGCAGTAATTACTCTTGAAATCAAACATTTCAGTGCCTGCAATAAGCTTGCCGTCGTGAAACGCTCCTAAAACAGGCATATTTACGTTTGTATCTTCCTCTGCATTGAATTTCCAGATAAATGATGCTGCGGAGATTTTAAGAAAATCAACCGCTTCATCCTGAGTAATATATCTTACTTCCATAGTTGTCTCCCGGATTTTATGACTTATTTCTCTGCTTTGGAATCTCCGACGCTGATCTGTGCCTCAGCTGCAAGCCGGAGTGCTTCTTCGTTGCCGCTTGCGACTGCGGTTGATATGAAATTTCGGCGTGCAAGCAGTTCTGCATACATGAGTTCCTTCTTATCGTTGTTCAGATCGTAGAACAGCATGGGGATAATACCAAGCGAGCCTGTAACTGCGGGAATGATTGTGAACATTGCAAACAGGAAGAACTTTACTTTGTCGGTCTGTTCTGCGCCTGTTCTGAAAGCGGTGGCTTCGTAGCCGATCATTTTCTTGAGTGCTGTTGTTACAACTGCACTTGTGTTTGAGGAAACCTTGGCTGCAATGCCTTTTGCAACGGATGCCATTGCTTCGGTGCGGTAGCCGTTCTTCCATTCGCAGTAGTCCATTGCTTCGTTGTACATTTCTGTACCGATAACGGATTTAAGACCGAAGAACAGTGTCCATATAATTTCCCAGAGTGCCATTGCAAAGCCCATGGGAACAACCTTCTGATACATGCCGCCCGAATAATCCTTCTTCATGCCGATACAGCCGAACAGGAATACGGGAATGTACAGAATATTGCCTATTTCTTTGGCAAGTATGTAAAGCAAGCGGCTTGAGAAACGTGCTCTCATCCAGGGGACCCATGCATAGCTCATCGGGCTGATGGGTGCTGCCGGAATACCTGCCACAAGTGTCATTGATGAGAAATGGAGAACGTCTGTATAGTAATCGTCCTCGCTGCCCTTTATAGCAAAGCCGCTGAGGAAATCGGAAAGCGTTATCAGAAGCAGCGGCTTGTTGCTGATAACCGATTTCACGGATTGCAGAATACTGGGGGATTTGATGGACTGCATAACTCTTTCCTTGGAATTATAGAAGAACCAGAAAGATGAGGCGCTCGATGCAACAGTAGTGAATACACCCATACCGACAAACAGGTGGGTATATGCGTTGGAAAGTTTGGTGGAATCGTGGATATACATGTTGCGAAGAACGTCAATAAGAATTGTTACAGCCTGCTCGGGGAGCTTTTCGCCAAAAAAGCCCGACGCAAAGTTGGCAAGGGTAATCAGCCTTGTACGGTCAACCGGGTGCGGAGTGATGGTAGACATAAGACCCGTTCTTGATATGGTCTGGAATGTTCCGACACCTTCACGTGCGATAGTCAGCACAAGATAAAAAACAAATTTTATAATGTCTGTTTGTGAAGCATCCACAAACAGGTGAGGCATCAGCCAATAAAGCGATGTGAGTATACAACCAGGAACAGCAAGGAACAAAAGGTAAGGTCTGAACTTACCCCAGCGGGTACGGGTTTTATCAACAACCGCACCGAAGAAAATATCGTTTATAATATCCCATACGCTGTTTATGCTGTTGACAATGGTCTGTAAACCTAAGTCAACGCCGACAATGCTGGTGATGAAACGTGTTGAAAAAATGTTGATGTTAAAGCTCTGTGCTGCATCCCAGATTACAAATCCGAGGGTTTCCTTTGTGCCGACGTAGCGGCGGTTAGGCACCTGCTGCGCAGAGTCTTTTTCTTCTTGCTGTTGCTGCATCTGACGGAGCTGCTCAAACGTTTTTGCGTTTGATTGGGAATCACTGTTTTTTGCCATGATTTTCACCCCGGTAATAATTTATAATTTTGCGGCGAATCGCCGCAAGACAAAGCCGCCTGCAAAAATGCTTTGAATTTTAACGGAACAGGCTGACGAGAGTAAATCTGCCCGTCAGCCGTAAATGTAGTGGTTGATGCGAAAGAATGAGTTTTGTTTTTATAAAACGGTCATTTTTACGCTGTCAAAAATTTTATAGAAGTTTGAGATAAAGGTAGTTGCCGCACCTTTACCATAGGAAATAAGGCACCATGTGTCGCTGTCGAATTCACCGGAGTTTTCATTGTACTGAAGACCTGCCAAAACAAAGTTTGCGGGGTTTGCAACGTAGCCGGCAGCATCGTTCATAAGGTCCATAACAATGATATCTTCGCCGGTATATTCTCTGATGGGTGTCAGCTCAAAGCCCTTTGCGCCGTTGCCGCCAAGGAAAAGCTCGCCGAAAGTTTCGCCGGGGCTCATGTATACCTTCATGTTGTCACCGATTTCAAGGTATCCTACCTCAGAAACAGTGTAGTATCTGCCGAGGTTATCTTTGAGCACGAAGTTGTCGGCAACAGAGGTCTTGCCGAGAAGAGCGATGATGTTGTTGTCAATTCTGACAGTAAACTGTCTGAGCTTGATATTAAGAACGGGCTTTACTTCCTTGGCTTCAACTGTTTCAAGACCTTCGTACCATATGCTGTATCTGGGCTGACCGTTGTAAAGCGCAATGTCAAGCTTGTCACCGGTTGCCTCATTGAGCGCAATTCTTTCGGCCTCAGTCATATTCATACCGAGGAGAAGATAACCAATTTCATAGCCATAGCGAATGGCTGTATAATGAGCATTACCGGGGAAATCGTCAACGCCGTCGCCCGTTAATTCTCTTGCGGAGGTAACTGTCGAAACATTACCCTGAATAAAAATGAAGTTGAAACCTGCGCTGTTCAAAAGTTTTTCCGTGTACCAGATGAAGTCAGCCGTAAACTTTTTGTCAAAAGAAAGAGCCTTGTCGGGGTCTGCACTTGCCCAGTCGAAGCTTGCAGACTCGGGATGGCATCCGTATGTAGCAATAATAGTGGGGGTTTTGTTTGCATCCGCAGGCACAAACTCCAGCTTATAGAGGTTGGGGTCAAATGCAATGGGGGCTGTTCTGTCCCATACATAGTCTTCAACATCTGTCTGTGAATAGTAGAGCTTACCGGTTGTCATATCCTTGAGAGCATCTTCAACAGCCTTCTTGGAGCCTGCAACAACAGATTCAATAAATGAACGCTCAACACCGTATCTGACTTTGGGGCTGATAATATTATTAATAATACAGCCGATGGGGTCTGTCCATACACCCTGTGAGTCAATACCTGTGTGAATATGTGTGCAGGAAACGTTGATGCTGACGATATTGTGTTTTTCTGCAATATCCTTAAGAGCTTCACGCACCTTTCTTACGTCTGCATTTGCAAAGCCCATGGCATCAAGTGCGATGAAAACAACCTTGCCTCTGCCTGAGCCGTCGTCCATAATAACTGCTCTTGCCATAAGATCCTCTGTATTACCGTCATCATCGTCATACATTTCGTTGCCGAAAACATAGGGAAGGTAAGCGCCCTTGGCATATTTCTTCTCACCAAAATCAGCAGGAAGCACGGAAGCCTTGCCGTAACCGAGACTCCAGACCGCATCACCCTGAGGCTCGTCAATAAATTCATCCATACCTGCATAGAAGTTATCGTATTTGTCAATATCAAACTTTTCAAAATCTGCAACTGCGGCAGAGTCGGGGATTATAAGGTTAAGTGCCTTGCCGAGAATATCGTTAATAAAAAGATTGCTTATAAAATTGAGAACTTTGGATAATGCAATTTTTATCTGCAGTTCAGTATCCTTTTCGTTTGCTTGTGATTCTGCAATGTATTCTTCTACAGAATTGTATGCTGTTTCTTCGCTTGCGGCAAATGCAGCCGTAGGCATTATCAGGCAACAGCACAGAATCAGGGAAATAAACACTTTAATTGTTTTTTTCATAACGTTACCTCTTTTCGTAAAATGTATACTAAAATGCTGTATCAGCAATTTACACCTTAAATATTATCACTAATTCTTATAAAAGTAAATATTAATTTAAATTTAGAGTTTGGTAGCCGGTAAGGCTACATATGTACGCATTTGCCGCAGGGCAAACACATCGCCGGATTATAATTTATATCGGTCTGGTAAGATAAACCTTATCAAATTTCGTTTTCATTTTTTCTGCGCAGCTTTTGGCTTTTTCTTCATCGTCAAAAATTCCGAAAACTGTCGGCCCGCTGCCGCTCATACAGCAGGTGAGGCAGCCGCAATCACGCATAACGGCTTTTATATCCGCTCTTTGAGGCACGTCGATAAACTGTTCAAACACGTTGGCTGTATTTTTGATTATACCATCAAAGTCGCCGTTTGCCGCAGCGTGCAGCATTGCATTGCAATCGGGGTGACGGATGTAATCGCTTGTGTCGAACGCCTCGTATGCCTCTTTGGTTGATACGTCAATATCGGGCTTTACAAGCACGATATAACAGTCCTTTAATTTCGGCAGGGGAGAAAGAACCTGGCCTATATCCTGTGCGAGCATAGTGCCGCCCTTGATGCAGAACGGTACATCTGCGCCGAGTTTAACGCCGATTGCGCACAGTTCATCATCGGAAAGGTTTGTTTCGCACAGAATATTCAGCGCCTTCAGAACGGCTGCTGCATCTGTACTGCCGCCTGCCAAGCCTGCGGCAAAGGGAATGCGCTTTGTTAAATTTATATCTGCGCCATAAGAAAGATTTGTTGCCTCAAAAAATTTCTGAGCTGCACGGTATGCAATATTCTTGCTGTCCGTCGGCAGAGCCTTTTCGCTGCATTCAAGCGTGATTTCGCCGTCATCACGAAGTGTGACTTCAACCTCGTCGCACAGGTCAACAGCCTGCATAATCATAAACAGGCTGTGGTAGCCGTTTGGCAGACGGCAGATAATATCAAGCAGAAGATTTATTTTTGCAGGAGCGTTTAGTTTTATACTTTTGTTCATGTTTTTCCTCCTGTTTTGAAATTATATCGCATTTGCCGTCAGGCAAATATATCACTGAACTGTAATTTATCGCTCTTTTAATTTGTTTGCCAATGGTAAATGGAGCTGTCAAAATCGCAAGCGATTTTGACAGAGGGATTGTGTGCGAAAAATTAAAGTAAAGATATTGTTACTTTTGTCAAGCGTTACAAAAGTAACCAAAAGAACTTCTGGGGTTATATGCACTCCACAACGGCTGACGATAGCAAATCCGCTCGGCAGACAGAACAAAAAATTGTTTTGTTCTGCTGCCATAACGGCTATTAAAGCAAATCTGACTTTTAGGTTTGTTCTACCGCCTATGGTTCCCTCGCTCGGATAAATGAGTTAAGTTTGAGCTCGTCAGCCTGTTCCGTTCAAATTCACAGCATCTTTATTTTTTTACAGTGATATTTCTTTTACGCTATTTATTCTCCGCCGTTGATGTATTTTTATTATTAATGATATTTTTCAATAGGCGGCATCCGGTGTGCGCTTCGCACCGACATTGGGTGCAGCGTCACGCTGCTAAGCTACAGTTTACTTTTCTATTTTAACCATTACAGGCTTACGCTTTTCGAAATAAGTCACGTATTCAAATCCTGCGCTCTGTGCTATCTCGTAGCCTTGCTCAATGCCTGCACCGACATGCTCGGTGAAATGTGCATCCGAGCCGAGGGTGAGGTATTCTCCGCCGAGCTCTTTAAAGCGGCGGACATAGTCAACAGTGGGCATGGTCAGGCCGATTTTCTGTCTTAAACCGCTTGTGTTGATTTCGAGAGCCTTGCCGTTTTTAACCAGTGTTCGGAGAATTTCATCAATAATTTCATCGTAGCGGTCAAGCTCAACCTTTACGCCGTGGTTGCCCATTATATATCTCAGAGGGTATGTCAGATGAGCAAAGGTATCAAAGCCGTTCCATTTTGCAAGCAGAAGCAGCTCTTCGAAATAATTGTCAAGCATGCGGTAAACTTCGTCAATGTCCATTTCGGAATAGTTGAAGTCGCCGTAGTCGGGCTGATTGCGGGGGTTGTGGATTGAGCCGATAACGAAATCATAGTCGTATTTTTTGAGCGATTTTTCTGTCAGTTCAAGGTCGTATGTCGGCTGGCCGAGCTCAATACCTACAAGCAGGTTTATTTTATCCTTAAAGGCTTCCTTAGCGTTGCGGGTGTCGGCGTGGCTTTTTTCCTGGCGTGAAGCAAGGTTGTGAGCCTCAAAAAAATCGACGTCAAAATGGTCTGTAAAAGCGATAGTTTCAAGTCCGTTTTCAACTGCACTTTCGCACATACTCGTTGCGGAATAGTTTCCGTCAAATGAGTTGTCGGTATGCATATGTAAATCAATCATGTTTTTGTATGACATTGGCATCCCCTCTGATTTTCTGTAAAATATTACTGCTTATATATTGTATCATAAAAAGATAAAATGTAAATATTTTTTGATTTGATTGACATAAGATTTATTTAATATTAAAATAAATTTTAAGGAGGGGATTACTGTGAGAAGCATAAAACCCGGCAGAGGTCCATCCATGATGGGCGGTATTATGAGTTTGTTTGTTGCTCTTTTCGGTGTTGTCTGGACAATTCTCGCTGTTTCAGGCGGTGCCGGATTTATGGGCATTTTCGGATTGATTTTTATTGCGATTGCCGTTGTACAGGCGGTTTACAATTTCAAAAACGCTACAGGCAAAAACCGTTATTCCCAATATGATATAACCGACTACGGCGAGGAACCCGACCCTTTTAATGAGCGTTTCGGCAATAAAGAGGATACCTTTGAGCGTTGGACATCTGCAGATTCGGGCAACAGTAAATACTGCCCCTACTGCGGAACTAAGGTTGAAAACGATTATGAATTCTGTAACCAATGCGGCAGAAAGCTGCCGTAAAAAATAAATAATTTCTGGGAGGCAAAACAATGAAGCGCACATTCAAGTTTCTTGCAGCAATGCTTGCTGCGCTGATGCTCATGCAGAGCATGTTCGCTGCATCCGCAGCGTTTGATGACAAATCGCTGACTAAGGAAGAATGGGATGAGGTTTATGCAAGTCTGCGTGACGAAAACACCTTACCCACACTCTGTGTCGGTGCAGACGAAACTCAGCTCAACATCTGCTGGCACGCTGACAAGAACACAGCAACACCCAAGGTGCGTATGGCTGACAACAAAGCTATGCAGAACGCAACCGTTTTTGAGGGCGAAACAACACCTGCAGAAAATGATGAACAGCTTGTATGCCGTGTTACAATGACAGGTATCAAAGCAAACAGCACCTACTACTATCAGTGGTATACAGACAATGGCTGGAGCGAAGCATACAAGTATGAATCCAAAGGCTTTGACAGCTACAAAATGATGGTTGTCGGCGATATCCAGATCGGCGGTCAGTCTTACGACAATCCCGAGGAGCAGTCCAGAATCGGTTACGTATGGCAGGGTGTGCTTGACGAGGCTCTTACAAAGAACCCCGATATCAGCTTCCTGCTTTCTCCCGGCGATAACACCTCAACCGGTGAAGCAGCTGACGAGTGGCAGACCCTTCTCATGCCCGAATACACAAGAAGCCTTCCCCTGGCACTTGCAATCGGTAACCATGACAAGAAGGGTATGACCTATGAGTATTATACTCACATGCCCAACGAATTCTTCGGCAAATATTTTGAAGGTCTGGACAGAGATTTCTGGTTCCGATACGGTGATGTTCTCTATCTCATGTTTGATGCATGTTCAGGCTCCGCAGCAGACCACAAAGCTATGGCTGATGAAGCAATTGCTGCAAACCCCGATGCAAAGTGGCGTGTAGGCGTAATGCACCAGGGCCTTTATGCTCCCGGTGTTGCAATGCTCGAGCCCGAAACAGCTATCATGCTCAACGCTGTTTTCCAGCCGATATTTGAAATGTATGACCTTGATATCGTTTTCACCGGTCACACACACATGCAGGGCCGTTCAAACTTCATCAGCGACGGTATGGTAGTCGGTATGGCTGAAAGCGGCAAGACCTACAAAGATCCCAACGGCATCGTATATGTAAACGTAAATGCCTGCTGCGACCAGGGCTCACTTGATGAAAGCCTCAGCTATCTCTGGCCGTTTACCGCATATGCATTTGTCGGTGCAGATGTCACTACATATTCAACAGTTGAATTTACCGATGATACAATGTCGCTCAAAACCTTCAGAAGCGACAACAGTGAGCTGCTTGACAGCCTCACAATCGAAAAAACAGAGGATTTCAACGACGGAAAGCTGCGTGTCGGTATCCGTTCACTTCTTTATAAAATCATGGAAGTTCTCGGCTGGCTCTACCTCAAGATAGATGCAGTTGTTGTTTCCATCAGAGGCGGACATTTTTAAAATCCGATAATTAAATTATCAAGGTAAAAAACAGGTTAAAAAAGCAACAAAATAGTATGGATTTTGTTGACAAATTTTATCATTTAATGATATAATCAAAAACGCTGAAAATTGGGAGAAATTTAAAGGAGGTTATCAAATGAACCCTATCTCAATGGCAATTGAAGCTATACAGAACTTCAGCATGGCCGACACAATGAGCCAGATAAGTGCTGCTTTAGCTAATCTCAATTTCATCCGCTGGTTTGATCTTTATCAGATGAGCTGGGATGAAATCGCAGCACTTGCTGCAGGCGAAACCACATTCTCAATGACAACATTCGGTCAGTACTGCGCACAGTATTCCGCAGTTATGACAAACTGGGCCTACACTCTTGCCGCTATCTGCAGTATCGTTATTCTGCTTGTTAAGCGCAACAAGAAGTGGTACTGGTACGCATTCTTCGCAATTGTTGCTGTTATGAGCGTTACCTCTGTTGGTATGCACACAGCTGACTACGGCGAGTTTGCACCCGGCATCATCACAACAAAGCTCCTTGCAAGCTATGTTGACATGTCCTTCACAGAGCTTATGGCTTGGTCCGGTGTTCTTTGCTTCACATTCGAGCTTTATGATGATAAGCCGAGCCTTCGCAACAAGATTTGCATCGGTGTATCAATCTGGGCAGCAATCGTTCTTCTCATTCTCACATTTGAAGTATTCGTCCAGCACAACCGTCCCCTCTGGTTCGGTGGCAGAGATGAATTCGGCGTTCCCTACGATATGGGCGGCGACCACGGCGGACTTTCACTTGCAGAGTTCGGTTGCTTCGTTACCTGCGTTCCCCTTCTTTTTGTTGTTGCTACAAGATTCAGAAAGATTCCCAAGAAGGAAATCGGTCTTGTTATCCTCCTTCTTGCTTCATTCGCAACAGCTTTCGTTATCACCTCTCTCTGGGGCGACAACGAAATCAACTCCATTGCTCTTGGTAACTTCCAGGGTCACTCACTCTGGCATCTGCTTACAGCCATAGGCACATTTGTTGCTGTCGTATGGGTTGACAACAGAACAGAAAACAAGAACAAGGAAAAAGAGATTGAAGAAGCAGTAGCCAAGGCTCTTGAAGAGTACAAGGCAAAAGAAAAAGCAGCAGCTGCAAAATAATTTTTCTCGGTAACATAAAAAGAGCTGTTTCACTTTTTGAACTGCCCCAAATTGTGCGGACAGCACAAAAAAGCCCCTATGGCAGAAATATTTAATTAAGCAATGAACTGATTCCGTTTTTCAAGCGGAGTCAGTTTTGTTTTTAACTGGATTCTTTCGTTGTTGTAAAAGTGTATGTATTCACCTATGAGTATGCGAGCATCCTCATAGGTTTTCAACTTTGTTCTGTAAATACATTCAGTCTTGAGAATTGAGAAAAAGTTTTCAGCCATTGCATTGTCATATGGGTTTCCACGTCTTGACATTGATGGCGTTATGCCGTAAGATTGAGTTAGCTTAAAATACCCGTTGGAAGTGTATTGAAAGCCTTGGTCACTGTGGAGCTGCAACTCTGCGGTGACCTTCTCTTTTTTCTTGGCGGCCTTTATCGTATTTAAAACAAGAGCAACATTTTGTGTTGTGCTTGTCTTGTATGCAACTATGCTGTTATCATACAGATCTCTAATAACAGAAAGGTACAGAACACCTTGAGCAGTATGTATATATGAAATATCGGTAACCCACTTTTGGTTTGGTCTATCAGCTTTAAAGTTTCTATTCAGAAGATTAGGATATTTGTGGATAACATCAGTATATTTCCGGTATTTCTTTCTTCTGACTACTGATAACAAGTTGTATTTCTGCATAATTCTCAGAATAGTTTTGGGATTTCTGTAAATTTTTTCA